>DASRET010000024.1:0-26020 GCA_035651875.1 Xanthobacteraceae bacterium | reverse complement strand
CGCGGCACTGCGTCAGGGCCGGTAAATCCCCGTGAAGCGGATTTTCCAACTGCAATGCGGGAAAGAGGTTGATGGCTCCATGAAGTATTCAGCTCACGAAAACTTCTCGCGCGATGAAGCGATATCGGTCGGGTCCGACCGGTCGTTTGGGCTGGTGATGGCCGCGGGCTGCGCCGTTCTCGCATCCCTCAGCGCGTGGCGTGAGGGGCACGCGTGGCCGGTGTTTGCGGCGATCGCGCTGCTTTTCCTTCTGGCGGCGCTATTCATCCCGGCTGCTCTCCATTCACTCAACCGCGCATGGCTCAAACTTGGACTCCTGCTCCATAAGATCATCAATCCTGTCGTCATGGGCCTCGTTTTCTATGGAGCCGTGCTGCCGACCGGACTTGTGATGCGGGCCATGGGCAGGGATTTGTTGCGGCTCGAGCTGGAACCGGATGCGGACAGTTATTGGATCCCCAGGCGGCCGCCGGGGCCGGCACCTATCACAATGAAAGATCAATTCTGAGGGCATGCACATGGATTTCTTGGCTGAACTCTGGCGCTTCATGCGCGTACGCAAGAAGTTTTGGCTCCTGCCGATCCTGGTCATGATGCTGACGTTCGGCAGCGTCGCTGTACTCGTCAAAGGCTCGGCGGTCGCCCCCTTCATATATGCGCTCTTCTAGGCGTGGCCTTCGTTGAGATGCGCGTTCTGGGCATTTCCGCTTTTTATCACGACAGCGCCGCGGCGGTGGTGGAGGACGGCCGGATCATCGCCGCCGCGCACGAGGAGCGCTTCACCCGCAGGAAGCACGACCTGTCCTTTCCAAAAAATGCCATCGCCTATTGTTTCGAGGAGGCAAAAGTCAGGCTCGACGAGCTTGATTATGTGGTGTTCTATGACAAGCCCTTTCTCAAGTTTGAACGGCTTATGGAGACGTACATCGCGTCGGCACCGCGCGGCTTTGGATCGTTCCGGATGGCGATTCCGGTGTGGCTCGGCGAAAAATTGTTTCAGAGGAATTTGCTGCGGCGAGAGCTTCGTAAGTTTTGCAAAAGCTTCGACGACGCGAAGCGACTGTTGTTTTGCGAGCATCATCTCAGCCACGCCGCATCCGCCTTCTATCCTTCACCGTTCGATAACGCCGTCGTCCTCACCATGGACGGTGTCGGCGAATGGGCTACGACCACGGCCGCCTTGGGGAACGGTCACCGCCTGGAGATTTTCCAGGAGATTCACTTCCCTCATTCGCTCGGCCTGCTCTATTCAGCATTTACCTACTACCTCGGCTTCAAGGTCAACTCCGGCGAATACAAGGTGATGGGACTGGCGCCATATGGCCAGCCGAAATACAGAAATGTCATTCTGGACAATCTGATCGACGTCAAGACCGACGGCTCGTTCCGGCTTGACATGTCCTACTTCGATTACTGCACCGGGCTCACCATGACGAACAGCCGTTTCGCCAAGCTGTTCGGCGCTCCTGTTCGCACGCCGGAAAAGCTGCTGACTTCGTTTCACATGGACCTTGCCGCCTCTATCCAGAGCGTTCTCGATGAGATCGTGCTGCGAATTACCCGCAGCCTCGCATCGCGCACCGGTTCGCGGAATCTCTGCCTCGCCGGAGGGGTGGCGCTCAATTGTGTCGCCAACGGCAAGGTTCTGCGCGACGGCAAATTCGAAAACATCTGGATTCAACCGGCCGGCGGTGATGCGGGCGGAGCCTTGGGGGCGGCGCTCGCGGCCGTGCATGTCTTCCAGGATCGGCCGCGCCGGACAAACGGCAGTGACGGCATGTCCGGGGCATTCCTTGGCCCCGGCTTTTCTCAAATCGACATCGAACGGAGGCTTGCAGTGGCGGGAGCGCGCTTTGCCGTTTTGACCGAGAACGAAATCATTGAAAAAACCGCTCAAGCCCTTGCAGACCAGCAGGCGGTGGGATGGTTTCAGGGTCGGATGGAATTTGGCCCGCGCGCGCTCGGCGCCCGTTCAATTCTGGCGGACCCCCGCTCGCAGAAGAACCTCAATCTGAAAGTCAAATATCGCGAGAGCTTTCGACCGTTCGCGCCCTCGGTCCTGCGCGAAGACGTCGCCGAGTGGTTTGAGCTCGACCTCGACAGTCCATACATGCTGTTGGTCGCAGGGGTGCGGGAGTCCAAGCGACGCGCCATGACAGTGGACGAGCAGGCACTCTTCGGCATCGACAAGCTCAACGTCGTACGCTCGGAAATACCTGCCGTTACGCATGTCGATTATTCAGCCCGCGTGCAGACCGTCCACGAAGACACGAATCCTCGATATTACCGTTTGCTAGAGCGGTTTAAGGCACTGACTGGCTGTCCAGTTCTGGTCAACACCAGCTTTAACGTTCGCGGCGAGCCAATAGTCTGCTCACCGGAAGATGCCTTCCATTGCTTCATGGGTACCGAACTCGACCTGTTGGTTGCGGGCAACTGCGTTCTGGCGAAAGCCGAGCAGGACCCTAGCCTCAAGCAGAACTACAGCGGCAAATTCGAGCTGGACTGAGTTCGTTTCGCATAGGCCTTGCGGCGCACACTGGCACGCCTCGCATGACGGGACCAACAGACATGCATCCAAAAATGACCAGGAAAACCCTCGCTGCCTACGCCCTCCTGGTGGCCGCTCCATGGCCGATCTTTTTGACATTATACGAAGTGTATACGCCGACACTCCGATCAAGCCTGGCATATGCGGCGGTACTCAGCCTGGCCGCGGCGCTTTTGTTCTTCAGCGAATACGGGCGAATAATTCTGTTTACGATATACGCGATCTTCGTAAGTCAACCCATCATTGCGCATTTCCTGGTTCTTGATTTTCACACCCTGCCGCCGCATCTCTCAACGATCAAAAAGAATAATGTCGACCTACTTCCGGGACTCGACGCGGTGTTCACCGTCGCCACTGACTCTTATGGTTTCCGCAGCAACACACCCGGCGCCTACAGAGCGAAATACAAGGTTTTCATGGTCGGCGGGTCAACAACCGAGCAAATTGCTCAAGACAACAGCAAAACAACGGCGGCGCTGCTCGAGCGCGGCATCGGAAATCCGGACTATTCGGTCATCAACACCGGGCTTTCCGGCCTACGGACTATAAATCATATCGCGACGATCGATTTTATCAGCAAATTCAAACCGTCCCTGGTGATCGTTCAACTTGGAATCAACGATTGGGACTGTGCATTGGCCGACAAGTGCATATCGTCGCCAATGGATCCCCGCAATTGGCCGATCAGCAAGGCCGCATTTTCAGTGACAAATCTGCTGAGATCGCACGGCGCCTGGTGGTCGTCGTTCGATCTGCCGGCGCTTATGGGGCATTACGAGGAAAAAAAGAAAGTCGAACTGCCGGAAAGCAAAATTGCCGCGGCTCTGCAAGGTTTCGGGCGCGACTTCGCAAAACTGTTGCAAACCTGTGAAACAATCGCGCCCGCGACCTGTATCATCACAACCCAGCCCACCGGCTACACGGCTGAGAACTTTGCCGATCCGCAATATAGAGAACGACTGTGGATGACGCCGCCTTTCCAGTACTGGGCATTGACGGAAGGATCATTGATACGGGTCGCCGCCGCATACAACAATTACATCAGGAACAACACCGAATGTAAAAATTGTCTGCTATTTGATCTGGAGAAGCTGATGCACGGCGATCGTCAATATATTTTTGATGATGTGCATTTCACGAATGAGGGCACAAAGTTCTTTGCCGAGAGACTGCTTGACTTTATGCGGACAAAAGGACTGGTCAAACAAGAGATTGTTCGCACGAATTGATCCGGATCAGTTTGTCATGGAAAGGCCTAGAAGCCCCCCTCGAGCCGACAACGTTTGGCATCACGGCAAAGCCAAGTTCGCGATGTCTTGCGGGCCATGAACGCTCTTTTCGGCGCTAGCCCGCCACGTCCGCCTGACGCCCCCGCCTGTTACATGCTGATCGTTGCAGATGCGCGACGAGACAAGGGCGCCGCGCCATGACATGCGAAGAGGACACGCTATTCGACACCGACAAACGACATCGCGCCTTCGGAAATACCGGCCGTGACTCACGTTGATTGATCAGCACGTGTGCAGACCCTGCACGAGGGTCGTTTTGGGGATTACTGTGATGAAAAATGCTCTTTTGGCGCTGCTGGTTTCATTAGTTTCACTGGAACTGTTCTCATTTGTGGCGGCACGAGCGAATTTGCTATTGTTTAATGACTATCCGGAAATCTATCGGCCGCGATTTTCCGGCAATTCATGGCGGACGCAGAAAGATCCCTGGGGCTCTTGGCACAAGCTCGATGCAACGGATCGACATCAATCGTCCTGTTTTGATGTTCGTTATGCGTCGAACGCCATTGGAGCGCGGGATACTGCGTTCGAGCACTCCAAACCTGATGGACAAATGCGCTATGTGCTGATCGGAGATTCCTTCGCGGAGGGATACGGCGTTGACTTCAAAGACGCCGCCCAAACCCAGCTTGAAAAGCTTGTTGGTATTGACATCTACAACTTCGGCTCTGACGGCTATTTTGGCCCTGTTCAATACTACCTGATCTACAAAGATTTGGCGAAGCAATTCGAGCACGATGGAGTGATCTTATTTTTTCTGCCGGCGAATGATTTCACCGACAATGACTACACATTTTGGAAGGGCTTTCATCCGTCCTGGTATAGGCCTTATTATAAGAAAACGAATAACGGCGGCTATGACATCTTTTATCCCGAACAGGCCATGCCAAACGATCAATATGAAGACAAGGTAGAGGGGAACACGATCAAGCGGTTTATGTTGCGAAATCTCATGCGATATACGTTCACGGCCGACACAGTGCGGACCATAAAATATCTTTTAGCGCGCAGCCCGCTCGAAAAACTCGGATACAGCGGCTATTTCGATGCGACGGCGGAACAGCAAGAGGCGGCGCTTTATTTCGTCGAGAAGCTTGTACGGGAGGCGACGCCACGGCGCGTGATGATCTTGGTCATTCCAAACCGTGAAGACATGAATAGGATCCGTAGCGGAAAATCCTACAAAGATCAGTATTGGTTCAACAAACTGAGTTCGATGGCGACAAACACGGATATTGAAGTGATCGATATGGCCGATCACATGCCCGACGACTACGCCTCGCTTTTTCTACCATGCGATAATCATTGGAATGCTCTCGGTAATCGGGCTGCGGCCAAGCTTATCGCCGCGAAATTTCACAGTTCGATAAGCCACCGTGACACACATCCGGTCGGAGCCGCGCGCTAAAAGGCTAAAAACACCGGCCCCGCGTGGCAGATCGATTTCGACGCGAAACAGCGCCTACTCCGTTGCTTGAAGAACGTGCCGGCGCGATTGGCCAAATGACCGCTTCGGTCAACCGCATCGACTTTGTGATTTCCGGCACGACGTCACGCAAGCCCCGATAGGGATCGAGAAAGCCGACACGGTGATAGCTGGCTGGCTTGCCGGGACCCGTCCCCCACGCCTCCGCCACACCGTAGCAAGCTGGCTTATGCAGTGGTGTCCCGGTCATTGGTCGACCCAGAGAGGGACCCGCAGGAAATTGCAAAAAGCCTAAGAAAAGATGGTGGGCCCGGGAGGACTCGAACCTCCAACCAAGCGGTTATGAGCCGCTAGCTCTGACCATTGAGCTACGGGCCCGTTTGAGCACGTCGGGGTGCCGGGCGCCGCTGTGATATCACAGGGTGCGTGCGCCCCGGAACGCATTTCGCTCGATCAGGCCGTTAAAACATGCCGAGCCGTTTCAACCGATCGAGGTCCCCCGCCATGAGCCGCTCGCCGATGTCGCGCCGGTAGCGGGCATTCGGGATGATGACGCGCTCGGCAAGCCGATTGGCGCGATCGCGCGCGGCGCGCACCGTGTCTCCTACTCCGGTCACCACCATCGTCCAGCCGTAGCCGCCGCTTGTCACCAATTGGCCGTCCTCGAGGCCGACCTCGCCGTAGTGGAGATGGCGATGCTCATCGTCGTCGATGCCGTCGAACACGATCGGCATGCCGATCGGCTCGGCAACCACGCTGCGTGAATAGGGAAACGGCGGCGTCGTCATGACGATGCCGGCCGCAAAACCCGGTCGTGTTCGCAACGCCTCGCCGCTGCGGGTCACCATGGCATGGAACAACTCGCCCCACGGCGTTTCCTGCAGCGGGTCGAGGATCGCATAACCGGGATAACCGAAGCGGCAGGTGAATTCGAGCGGCCAGATGCCTTGTTCGTTGACGATGGTGTTGAGGTTGATGTAGCCGCAATATCCGCCGGCCTGAAGCAAGGGAGCCATGGCGGCAAGCGTGCGTTCGTGGAAGCGCGCGGTGTTTTCATACGTGACGATGGTGCCCATCTCGGCAGTCATTTCGCCCAGATCGCCGGGAAAGAAGCGCTTGTGCTCCCAATCCAGACAGGACGGGCTCAAGAACCGCTCGCCGTTGAAGTAGGCGCCGACGCCCATTTCGACGCCTTCCACGTGGCGCATGAGAATGAAACTGGGCGTGTCCTCGCGCAGTCCGTTCACGAACGCCCGGACGTCGCGGCCGTCCGGCAATGTGCCGACGAAACTTTCCAACGGCCCATTGAACTTGACGACATAGCGCCCCGGCCCGCGGTCGAGAAATGCAAGCGCGGCGGCTGGGGCGGAGAATTCCACAACCGGGCAGATCGGAAGTCCGAGACCGCGCAGCACCTCTTGGGCGTAAGCGCGGTCGTTCTCCAGCCGGTCGCCGTAGGCGCTGCCGCCGATGACATGCAGGCCGTCGCGGCGCATCGTGTCTTGAAGAGCGCCGCGCTGCTCGGCGGCGTTCTCGAACAATACGATTCCGTTTGGGCCCGCCTGCCGAATCCAGGGAATCTCGGTACGCCAGTCGTCCACATGCGGCACGAGACCGAGCAGCGTTTGCCGGCATAGAGCGTTGGCGATGTGCACCTTGACCTCGTGACCTTCCTCCTGAAGCCGCAAATAGAGTGAGGCCAAGTCGCAGAAATCGCCGATGCCCAAAAAACGCATGGGCGCAAGACTCTAGGCGGCCAACGCGCGCTCTGTGCCGAAGCCGAAAGTGGCTCGGTAACGCTCGAACGTGCGCGCGCCGTGCCAGAGCCGCATCACCGCGCCTTCGCCGATGGCCCTCGCCCGCCGCGGGTCTGCGCCGACCAGCGGGCGCAGGACTTCGCGATTCCAGGCTGCGGAATGCTTGACGTCGAGCACGGCATGGACGGCGAAATAGTGCCGCTTCTTGGCCGGAACGCCGAGGCGGCGCAGCCCTTCGTCGACAAAACCCGCTCTGGTCGGCGCGGTCATCTCGATGACGCCAAGGGCGCCGATGGAATGGAAGGCGTAACGGCGATGGACCGCAAGGGCGATCATGGTGTTGCCGAGCGCCAGCGACTCCGCAATGACCGTCTCCGGCGTCGGTGCAATCTCGAAGTAATCGGCGAGCCGCGCCAGCATCGGGCCATGCATGCCCTTGCCGACGCCGCGTCCCATTTCGTCCCAGAAATTGCGCGCCATCTCCAGCTTGGCTTGCACCGGCACCTTGATCTGGGTCATCGCCAGCAGATCTTCGAACCCGGCCTCGCCGGCGACCTCCTGCAGCAAAAACCATTTCATCTGTTCGCGCGAAGCGTGGTGCGCCAGCCACGGGAACAGCGGATCGCCTTGGCCGGGGCCGCTGTGCTTGAGCTCTTCGAACCAGGCGATGAAGCCGTCGACATCGGCGGGAATGGATCGAGTCAGCGGCGCCATGGCGTCGCGCAACGCCTCGATAAACGCGATTTCGGCAGCGGCGACGCGCGATTGGCGCGCGACGTGATGGGCGGGCACATCTTCGGGCAATGCAGGCCCGAAGCGCTCGGCATTATATTTGGTCAGCTCGGTTTGAAATTGCGCGAACCGCGATCCGGTCAATTCCCGCGCCCATTTTGTCCAATCGGTTACTCGCTGGCGCACGATTATCTCCTTGGCACGTCGATGGTGACACTCACAACGGCGATACGATCGGCACAGTCGTACGGCGGCTGGTCCAACTCGTCGCCGAAAACATCCGGGTCCAATTCCTCATAGGTCACGGGCAGCGTGGATGCGCACGCCCACGATGAAACGGCTTCGTGGAAATAATCCCGCCCCTTCACGATGGCAGAGCCGGTGTAGAGAACGAGCCGGCCGCCGGGCGCCAAGTGGGGCACGCCCTCCTTGACAATGCGCAATGAAAGCGCCGAACCGAGGCTTCCGCCGCCATGCCGATAGGTGCGGGCCAGCGCGTCGACGAGATACGGTGGGTTGGCGATAATCAGATCGTAGCAATCCTGTACATCTTGAAAGAGATCGCTGGCAACGGTGCGCACATCCTCGATGCCGTTGAGCGCGGCATTGACGCGGCAGTAGCGCAGCGCCAGGTGGTTGATATCGGTGAGAGTGAGGATCGGACGCAGCTGCGCCGCGCGCGCGGCCGCGTGCAGTCCGCCGACGCCGCTGCCCGCCCCGACGTCGAGGATTCTGAACGGCCGATCGAGATCGCAACTGCGTCGCATCTCCGCTATGGCAGCCTCGATCACCCTGCAGAAACGGTACGAGTCAGGGCCGAAGAAGACCGCATCGGCTCGCTGCGTCGGGTAGGCCGAATGCACATAGAGTTGATCGGCCAAGGTCGAGAATCGTACACAGCTTCGCGTCCACGCGCCTTGCGTTTCGAAGATACCTGCGGCGCCGGCATGGCGAGCGATCCACGGGTCGATGTCGTGCAGACGAAACGCACGGTTCCAGCCGAACACGTCGGCGAGCGACGCGGGCTGCTGCATCGGCCGCGCCAAAATCCGCGCGTGGCTCGCCGGCGTGATCGTGCTGAAGCGGTAGCCGAGTTCCTGCAAGACTCGGCCCAGGCAGAGAAGCGCGGTATCCGTTGCGTCGAAACAATGTGCGGACGGTGCCAGGCCGGCGCCGAGGACCTTCACACCCGCTTGTGGCAATAGCTCCGACGTAACTGCATCCATGCGCTTTGGCGAACACCGAACTGGTCGGTAGAAAAGCGCCCAGCACGCCGGAAAGTTCCACGTCAGCAGCTACCAAACCGTCCGTTCGAGCTGCCGCAGATGCCGCCGCGCGTCAGCCTTTCCGGCTCAGCAAAAACACCGCCTGCTCGCCGAACATATTCCAGAACCACCACGGCATTTTCAGCCGCATCTGCCGGCCCCAGGCGTTGAGCGCCACGGCCTGGTCCATCCTGGCGCCGACCGCAAAGCACAGCTCGCGAAAATCCTTGATGCTGCAGAAATGAATATTCGGCGTCTCGTACCATGCGTACGGCAGATTGCGGGTGCGCGGCATCTGGCCGCCGAGCAGGATCTGCAGCCGGATATTCCAGTGGCCGAAATTCGGAAACGATATGATGGCGCGGCGGCCGATGCGCAGCATGTGCTCGAGCACGACGCGCGGCTGCCGCGTCGCCTGCAAGGTCTGCGACAGGATCACGTAGTCGAAGCCGTCGTTGGGATACTCGGCCAGATCGGTGTCGGCGTCGCCCTGCACCACCGCCAAGCCCTTGGCGACGCATTCGTTGACGCCTTCGCGCGACAGTTCGATGCCGCGGCCGTCGACGCCGCGCGTTTCGAGGAGCCGCAGCAACTCGCCGTCGCCGCAACCGACGTCGAGCACGCGCGCGCCGGCCTCCACCATGCCGGCCACGACCAACAGGTCGATGCGCGCGCCGGCCGGGGTGCGGGCCGCTTCCGCCATGGTGAGATCGTGTTTGATCCGCGACAGCATCGTCGGCCGCTACACGTTCGGCGCCGGCGGCAGGCCGCGCGCCCGCGCCGCGCCTTCCAGGAAGCCGCGCACGGTCGCGAACAATTCCGGCTCGTCGAGCAGAAAGGCGTCGTGGCCCTTGTCGGTGGTGATTTCGGCGAACGACACGCGTGCGCCGGAGGCGTTGAGCGCCCGCACGACGGCGCGCGATTCCGACGTCGGAAACAGCCAGTCGCTGGTGAACGAGATCACGCAGAACCGCGTCGGCGTGCCGCGAAAGCCGTTGGCCACCACGCCGTCGTAGTCGGCCGCGAGATCGAAATAGTCCATGGCGCGGGTCAGATAGAGATACGAATTGGCGTCGAACCGCTCGACGAAGGTGATGCCCTGATGGCGTAGATAGGACTCGACCTGAAAGTCGGCGTCGAACGAGAACGTCGGATTGTCGCGATCCTGAAAACGGCGGCCGAATTTCCGGTGCAGCGCCGCATCCGACAGATAAGTAATGTGTGCGCCCATGCGCGCCACGGCGAGGCCGCGGCGCGGGTTGGTGCCGTGCGCGAAATAGCGGCCGTTGCGCCAGTCCGGATCGGCCATCACCGCTTGGCGGCCGACCTCGTGGAAGGCGATGTTCTGCGCCGAGTGCCGCGTCCCGGCGGCGATCGGCAGCGCCGCGAACACGCGCTCCGGATAGCTCGCCGCCCATTGCAGCACCTGCATGCCGCCCATCGAGCCGCCGGCCACCGCAAACAGCGAGTCGATGCCGAGATGATCGAGCAGCATGGCCTGGGCACGCACCATGTCGCGCACGGTGATGACGGGAAAATCCAGTCCCCACGGCAAGCCGGTCGCCGCATTGGTCGAGGCGGGGCCAGACGAGCCCATGCAGCCGCCGACCACGTTGGGGCAGATGACGAAGTAGCGCTCGGTGTCGATCGGCCGGCCGGGACCCACCATGGTCTCCCACCAACCCGGCTTGCCGGTGACCGGATGGGTGTTGACGGCGTGCTGATCGCCGGTCAGCGCGTGACAAAGCAGCACCGCGTTGGTTCGCGCGGCGTCGAGCGTGCCGTAGGTCTGATAGGCGATCTGCAGCGGCGCAAAATCGACGCCCGCATCGAGCCGCAACGGCTTGTCAGTGCCGAAGCGCACCGCCGGCGAATGCGGCGTGTCAGCTTCGCGCGTGCGGTCGGCAAGATCGAGCGTGGTGGTGGCGTCGGCCATCGCTGCACATTCCGTCAGCCAGCGCTGCAGCCCGCATTGACGCGTCGCAAGGCCAGCTAAAGGGGCGTAAATAGGCCCGCACGCCCCGGAGTCAACGTTTTCTTTGCTTTCGCAGGCGCACGCACCTATCAAGGGCCGGCATTGCCGGATAGCGGCTTCCAAAATCATGTCCAAAACACCGCGCCAGGATCAAGTCTCGCTCGCCGATTTGCGGAAAGACATCGACCGCATCGACTCCGCCATGCACACGCTCTTGATGGAGCGCGGTGAGATCGTCGACCGCCTGATCGCGGTGAAAAAGACCCAGGAGAGCGGCTCGGCGTTCCGGCCGGCGCGCGAAGCCGACATGATGCGCCGCCTGGTCGAGCGGCATCGCGGCAACCTGCCGCTCGACACCGCCGAGAGCATCTGGCGCGTCATCATCTCGACCTTCACCTACGTGCAGGCGCCGTTTTCGGTGCACGCCGACCTTTCCGCCGGCGATGCGGCGATGCGCGATTCCGCGCGCTTTCATTTCGGCTTCACGGTGCCGTTCGTGCCGCATATGGGCGCCGCCAGCGTGGTCGCCGCCGTCACCGAATCCAAGGGCGACCTCGGCCTGGTGCCGGCTTTCGCGGTCGCCGGCGCCGGACCGTGGTGGGCGGCGCTCGAATTCGACACCGCGCCAAAAATCATCGCGCGGCTGCCGTTCGTCGAGCGCGCCGATCATCCGGCTGCGCTGCCGGTCTATGTGGTGTCGCGCGCCGCGGCCGACGCCATGGTGACCGAGACCGAGGTGTGGAGCATGCGGGTGTCCGGCTGGCGCGCCGCCTCGGCCGGCGCCCTCGCGGCCACCGCCGACGTCATTGCAATGCCCGACCAGGCGTTCGACGGCGCCGCGCTCCTGGCTTCGGTCAAGCGCGGCGACATCGAGACGGTGCGCAAGGCGCTGGTCGGCATCGGCGCCTCGATCCGCTCGGCGGCCCTCGTCGGCAGTCACGCGACCCGCTATACGGTGCGCCCGTAAGGGTCCGCCGCCGCGCTTATCCGGGGCGGGACTAGAGGAAAGAGAAATGTCCGCCACGCGTCCGACGCCGCGGCCCGGCGTGCTCGACATCCAGGCTTATGTGCCCGGCAAGAGCAGCGCGCCCGGCGCCGCCAGGGTGTTCAAGCTGTCGTCGAACGAGACGCCGCTCGGCCCGAGCCCGCGCGCCATCGCGGCCTACCAGGCGGTGGGCGCGCATCTGGAGGATTATCCGGACGGCTCGGCCAGCGACTTGCGCGAGGCGATCGGCCGCGCCTTCGGGCTCGATCCAGACCGCATCGTCTGCGGCGCCGGCTCCGACGACCTTTTGAATCTGTTGGCGCGCGCGTATCTCGCCGACGGCGACGAGGCGATCCACACCAAGCATGGCTTTCTGGTCTACCCGATCGCGACGCTGGGTGCCGGCGCCCGTCCGGTGGAGGTGCCGGAAACCGACTACACGGCCGACGTCGACGCCATCCTGCGCGCGGTGACCAACAAGACCAAGATCGTGTTCCTGGCCAATCCGAACAATCCGACCGGGACCTGCCTGTCGTTCGACGAGGTCAAGCGGCTGCATCGCGGATTGCCGCCGCATGTGTTGTTCGTCATCGACGCTGCGTATTCCGAATATGTCCGGCGCAACGACTATGAAGCCGGCATCGAACTCGTCGCCACCAACGACAACGTGGTGATGACGCGCACGTTCTCGAAAATTCACGGGCTCGCCGCGCTGCGGCTCGGCTGGATGTTCGGCCCGGCGCATGTGGTCGATGCCGTCAATCGCATCCGCGGCCCGTTCAACGTTAATTCCGCGGCGATCGCCGCCGGCATCGCGGCGATCGAGGACGTCGCGCATCAGGAGAAGTCCCGCGAGCACAATACGCGCTGGCTCGCATGGCTTTATCAGGAGATCGGCAAGCTCGGCCTGAAAGTGACGCCGAGCGTCGCCAATTTTCTGCTAATCCATTTTCCCGAAACCAAAGGCCGCACCGCCAAGGATGCCGACGCGTTTCTCACCGCGCGCGGGCTCATTCTCCGCCAGGTCGGCGCCTACAAGCTGCCGCACGCCTTGCGCATGACCGTCGGCAGCGAAGAGGCCAACCGGCTCGTCGCCGCGGCGCTCAAAGAGTTTTTGGCCAAGTCATGACACCGCGACCGCAACCGCTGTTCAACCGCCTGGCGCTGATCGGCGTTGGCCTGATCGGCTCGTCGATCGCGCGCGCCGCGCGCACCCAAGGCGCAGTGCGCGAGATCGTGGCGACTGCGCGCTCCGCAGCGACGCGGCGGCGCGTCGCCGAGCTCGGCATCGCCGACACGGTGGTCGAAAGCAACAGTGCCGCGGTCGCCGGCGCCGATCTCGTCATCGTCTGCGTGCCGGTCGGCGCCTGCGGCGAGGTGGCCAAGGAGATCGCGCCCTACCTGAAAGCCGGCGCGGTCGTCTCCGACGTCGGCTCGGTCAAGGGCGCCATCGTGCGCGACATGGGCCCGCATCTGCCGCCGGAGGTGCATTTCGTCCCGGCGCATCCTGTCGCCGGTACCGAGCATTCCGGTCCGGATGCCGGCTTTGCCGAATTATTCGTCGGCCGCTGGTGCATTTTGACGCCGCCGGATGGCGCCGATCCGGCCGCGGTCGATCGGCTCGATGCGTTCTGGAGCGCGCTCGGCGCCAATGTCGAGCGCATGGCACCTGACCACCACGACCTGGTGCTGGCGATCACCAGCCATCTGCCGCACCTCATCGCCTACACGATCGTCGGCACCGCCGACGAGCTTGCCGAAGTGACGCGCTCCGAAGTGCTGAAATTTTCAGCGGGCGGATTTCGCGATTTCACCCGCATCGCCGCCTCCGATCCGACCATGTGGCGCGACGTCTTCCTCGCCAACAAGGACGCGGTCCTGGAAATGCTCGGCACCTTCAATGAGGATCTGGCGAAATTGACCCGCGCCATCCGCCGCGGCGACGGCGAGGCGCTGTTCGAGCATTTCACCCGCACCCGCGCCATCCGCCGCGGCATTGTCGACATCGGCCAGGATTCGCCGGCGCCGGATTTCGGCCGGCCGCACTCCGGACTTCCGGTCGAATCGCTGCCGCGGCCGTACGCGGCGTCGGGCGAAGATTAGTTCACCCGCGCGTCTTCACCGCCAGCGCCTCGCCCACGGCGCCGCGCAGCATGGCGAGCGTGAAGGGCTTCGCAAGCACGTCGTGGATCAGCGCATCGAGGCCCTGAGCGCGCTCACGCTGGTCGGCATAGCCGGTCATCAGCAAAATCGTCAGGTCGGGGAAATCGCGCGCCGCGGCGAGCGCCAGAGCGATGCCGTCCATGACCGGCATGCGCACGTCGGTGAGCAACAGATCGAAGCGGCCCTGCTCGCGGGTGAGCATGTCGAGCGCTTCGGCGCCGTCGTGCGCCGCCGTGACCTCATGGCCGTCCAGCTTCAGCGCCCGCGCGCACATGGCGCAGAGCGCTTCTTCGTCTTCGGCGATCAGGATGCGGGCCATGATGTTCAGACTATGAGATTCAGACCATGGCGTTCAGCGCGGCGCGGCGACGAGGTCGCGGCGCGTGACGAAGCGCACCAGCACGTCGGCGGCCTCGGGCGGCGGCGAGGCGAGCCGGGTGCGGAACGGCACGGCCTGGTAGGCCGAGAGACGCGGGCGCGGCGGCGCCGCGGTCCACGCATAAATTTCCTGCTTGGCGGCGTTGCGCACGCCGATCTTCAGCGACGGCACGTCGGTGACCGCGCTGGTGCGGTTGATGATAGTGCCCTGCACCACGAGGATCGGCACGCCCTCGTGCTCCTCGGTGCTGGTGGTCACGTCGTCGAACACCAGCCCGCGCAGATTCACCGGCAGGCCGAGCAGCGCATAGAACGATGCGGTCTGCGGCAATATCCGCACGACCTCGCGGCGCCAGCCGACGATCGCGGCATTGATGACGATCAGCGCCAGGATCGCGGTCTGCAGGCGCGTCAGCGACCAGATCGGCCGGCGCTTTTTGCCGGCGCGCCGCGCAAAGCGCGCGGCGTAGCTTTCGACGTCTTTGGCCGGCGGACGGGCGGCCTCGGCGGGGTCGGCCGCCTCGACGTCGATCGGCGGCCGGCCGGCATCGAGGTCGACCGGCGCGATCGGCGGCGCCTCGACGTTCGGCGTACCGGCGAGGTCAGCCGCGGCATCGGCTGCGACGGCCGGTTCCACGGCCTCGCCCTCCCCTGCGGTCCCGCCTTCCGCCTCGGCGGCTTGATCAAACCACTCGGTTTCGTCTACGGGGTCGGCCGAAGCCATCGCCGAAACCATGGCCGGCGCAGTGTCGCGGTAGGCCGGGGCTTCCACGGCTTCGCCCGGCCCCCCCGGCCCGAGCGCCGCGGCGGCGGCGAGCAGTTGGGCGGCGCGGTTCGGTGCCGCGTGCCAGACGGTGCGGCAGCGCACGCAGCGCACTTGACGGCCGTTGGGCTCCAGCCTTGTCGGCTCGACATCGTACGATGCGGCGCAGGATGGGCAGACGATCAGCATCGGCGAATCAGGCCCTGCGGGTCTTCACCGATCCTTAGCATTCCATCCGTTAACGGATTGGAAACCACGATCGGCGGCCCGCCCGTGCGGCCGCAGCAATGTTAAAGTTCGCCCGACGGGCGAATCGGGTCCTGCCGCTGCCGCCTTGCGGCGCCGCCGCGGCCCTGGAGGGACGAGGTGATCCTGTTCGAGAATGTCGGCCTGCGCTACGGGCTCGGCCCGGAGGTGTTGCGCGACCTGACCTTCCGGCTCGACGGCCGGTCGTTCCAGTTCCTCACCGGCCCATCGGGCGCCGGCAAGACGTCGCTGCTGCGCCTCCTGTTCCTGTCGCTGCGCCCGACCCGCGGCCTGATCACCATGTTCGACCAGGACGCCGCGACCTTGAGCAAGGACGGCCGCGCCACCTTGCGCCGCCGCATCGGCATCGTATTCCAGGACTTTCGCCTGCTCGATCACATGACGACCTACGAGAACGTGTCGCTGCCGCTGCGCGTGCTCGGCCGCGAGGAATCCACCTATCGGGCCGAGGTGGTCGAACTTCTGCAATGGGTCGGGCTCGGCGAGCGCATCGACGCCTTCCCGCCGATCCTGTCGGGCGGCGAGAAGCAGCGCGCCGCCATCGCGCGCGCCGTCATCGCGCGGCCGCAGCTTCTGTTGGCCGACGAGCCGACCGGCAACGTCGATCCCAATCTCGGCCAGCGCCTTCTTCGCCTGTTCATCGAGCTCAACAAATCCGGCACCTCCATCGTCATCGCCACCCACGATATTGCCCTGATGGACGAATACGACGCGCGCCGGTTGGTCCTGCACGAGGGACGGTTGCATGTCTACGATTGAGCCGCTCGACCGCGGCATCGCGACCTTGGCGGAGCCGTGGGACGATCTGGAAGCGTCGCCGCTGCGCGGCCAGGGCCCGCGCGTCGCCACCGCCATCGTGCCGAAAAGCTCGATTGCCGGCAGCTCGCTGATCGCGGTCGTCGCCATCATGACGTTTCTGGCTGGGCTCACCTGCGGCGCCGTCACCATGATCGTGGGCGCCGCCAGCGATTGGCGCTCCGACGTTGGCCGTGAAGTCACCATTCAGGTGCGGCCGACGAGCGGACGCGACATGGAAGCCGACGTGCGCAAGGCCGCCGAACTGGCGCGCGCCGCCGCCGGCATTGCCGACGTGCGCATCTTTACCAAGGACGAATCGGCGCGCCTCGTCGAGCCGTGGCTCGGCAATGGCCTGGCGCTGGACGAGCTGCCGATCCCGCGCATGATCGTGGTCCGGCTGCGCTCCGGCGCGGCGCCGAATTTCGCCGCCTTGCGCCAGGCGCTGACCGCGCAGGTGCCGAGCGCCACGCTCGACGACCATCGCCGCTGGATCGACCGCATGCGCGCCATGGCGGGCACCGCGGCCGCGGCCGGCCTCGCCATCCTGCTGCTGGTGCTCGTGGTGACGGTGCTCTCGGTCACCTTCGCCACGCGCGGCGCCATGGCGGCCAACCGGCCGATCATCGAGGTGCTGCATTACGTCGGCGCGACCGACAGCTTCGTGTCCCGGCAATTCCAGCGCCATTTCCTGATCCTCGGCTTCAAAGGCGGCGCGATCGGCGGCGGCGCCGCCATCCTGCTGTTCGGCCTGATGCAGGGCATGAATTCGTGGGTCGCCGGCACGCCGGGCGGCGACGAAGCCGAGGCGCTGTTCGGCAGCTTCTCGCTCGGCGCCACCGGCTATCTCGCCATTCTCGGCCAGATCGTGCTGATGGCCGTGGTGACCGCGCTCGCCTCGCGGCGCACCGTCAACCGCACCCTGCAGACCGTCGATTGAGGCACGGCGCCGCTTGGCGCAAAAGCCCTACAATTTGCGCCCGGAATGACTTTTATTATGGCACAGCCGGGAAGCCCGAAGGACGATCGGAAGCCGAAAGGCGCGAGAGACGTGCGGCGATGACCAGCTTGAGCACCGCAGTACGAACGCGGCGATTGCGATCGGCCTTGCTCCGGCTGCTCGCGTTCGGCGCCGCCGTGCTCATCGTCGGCTTCGGCGTGTTCGTCTGGTACCTGCCCAGCCGTCAGATCGTGCTCGACCGCGACGCCGACGGCATCGTGGTGCTGACCGGCGGCACGTCGCGCGTCAATGACGCCCTCGAACTCCTCGCCGCCCATCGCGGCAAGCGCCTCCTGATCACCGGGGTCAATACCGGCACCACCACCGCCGACATCGCCCGCGAAATTCCGAACTACAAAAGCCTGCTGACCTGCTGCGTCGATCTCGACTATTCGGCGCTCAACACGCTCGGCAACGCCACCCAGGCGCGGCTGTGGGCCACCGACCACGGCTTTCGCTCGCTGATCGTGGTCACCTCGGCCTATCACATGCCGCGCGCACTGGCCGAGCTCGAGCATCAGCTGCCGCATGCCGCGCTGATCCCATTTCCGGTTCTGTCCGACCGGCTGCGCATCGAGCCGTGGTGGTCGAACGGCGATACCACCAAGCTGGTCATGTCCGAATATCTGAAGTTTTTGTTTGCCAAGGTGCGTATGCGGTTCGAGCCCGCGCCGAGTGACACCGGCAATCGCTTGTCCGAGGCCAATCCATCCTGATCCCGATGCGCACCACTGCCGTGCCTGAACGCCAACCAAAAAGTCCCGAACGCGCCACGGCGTCGCGCCGCGCCGGATTTGCGGTCGTGCTGCGGTCGATCCTTTTCACTGTTTCGTTCTATGCGAACATCAGCGTTCTGATGATCTTGTCGCTACCGACCCTGGCGATGTCGCATCGTATCCAGCTCATCTTCATCCGCAGCTGGGCGTTCAGCTCGCTGTGGCTGTTGCGCGTAATTTGCGGCACCAGGATAGAATGGCGCGGCGTGCAAAATATTCCGCCCGGCGCCTGCATCGTCGCCTGCAAGCACCAGTCGTTCCTGGAGACCTTCGCGGTCTACAAGATCCTCGACGACCCGTCGTTCGTGCTCAAACGCTCGCTGATGTGGATCCCGGTGTTCGGCTGGCACATGGCCAAGGCCGAAGTCATCCCGATCGACCGCGGCGCCGGCGTGGCCGCGCTCTCCCGCATGACGGCGCGGGCGCGCAAAGTGCTGGGGCACGCGCGCCAGGTCGTCATCTACCCGGAAGGCACGCGCCGGCCGCCGGGCGCAGAGCCGACCTACAAGAGCGGCGTCGCCTACCTTTACGACAAGACCGGCGCCGCCTGCGTGCCGCTGGCGCTCAATTCCGGACTGTATTGGCCGCGCCGCTCGTTCATGCGTTATCCGGGCACCGTCGTGATCGAAGCGCTGGAGCCCATCGCGTCTGGCCTCGAGCGGCGCGCCTTTCTGGCGCTCTTACAAAGCCGCCTCGAAGAGGCGAGCGCGCGGTTGCTGGCGGAGGCGGAGGGGAAGGATTAGTGATTCTCACCTGTCGCAGTCCGCCGTCTCTGATCGGTAATAAACCGGATCGAAGAATCTGCGCTGGTACTGCTCAACTCTCCGGAAACTGCACGCCCAGAACTTCTTCCTGAAACTTGACGCCGGTCTCCTGCTGGCTGGCGAGCCGCTCGGCGAGCAAATGCAATTCGGTCTCGCGATAGCCGAGCGCTTCGAGCGCCCGCACGGCTTCCAGCACATAGTCGCGGTTGGCGCCGGATTGGCCGTGACCCTGCCGCACGTAATGCAGCTGCTCGGCGAGCTTGAGCCGGCCGGCATATTGCGCGTGACCGCGGTCGGCGATGTAGCAGACCGCGCTGACCTGCCGCTGCGCCGCCTCCTCCAGCTCGATGCGCCGCGTGATCTCGCGATACACCGAGGTGACCTGCTCGCGGCCGCGCAGATAGGCGATGGTTTTGGCCCGCGCCGCGGCGCTGACCCGGAAGGCGATGCCGCGGCACATGCCGCCGCGGTCGAGGCCGAGCACCAGGCCCGGCCGCTCCGGCGTGCCGCGATGCACGAACGAAAACACGCAGAGCGAACGATGCAGGCCGACGAGCCGCGCCGGCACCCGTTCGAGCGCGGCAAAGCCCGGCCGCCACATCAGCGAGCCATAACCGAACACCCACAGATCGCTGGTTTCGTGTTCGATGGCGCTCATTGCTCGCATTGACTCAGGCGGCGGGCTGCGCTCGCCTAGCAGGGTGACCGGGGCGGCACAATGGCGAGCACGCCCGGCCAAGGGTCTTGAAAAAGGTCCGCAAAAGGGTCTTGGCAAGGGTCTTGGCAAGGGTCTTGGAAAGGCCGCACTCAAGGGGCGATAAGGCGCGATGACCCGCGAATCTCCCATCAGCATTATGCAAGGAGACGGCGAACGCATGGCGCGCCGCGGCGGCCGGCCGCCCGTTCCGCCGCCGCGCCGCACCTATCTGCGGATCGTCGTTCCGCTCGCCGTTTTGGTCGGGCTCGCCGTGATCTGGTGCGGCGTCTGGTATTACGCCGCCGGCGTCGCCAATCGCACGCTCACCGGCTGGATGGCGACCGAAGCCGCCGCCGGCCGCGTCTATACCTGCGGACAGGAAGGCATCGCCGGCTTTCCGCTCAGCATTCAGGTCCGCTGCGTCCAGGCGGCAGCGGCGTTCAAGAGCACCCAGCCGCCGTTCGATCTCGCCGCCAAGGACATCACCTTCACGGCGCAGATCTGGCGTCCGTCGGTGCTGGTCGGCGACGTCGTCGGCCCGGTCACGGTGGCCGAGCCGGGCCGCTCGCCGAGCTTCGTCGCCGACTGGGCGAGCGCGCGCATGCTGGTGAACGGCCTGCCGCCCAATCCCCAAGCGCTGTCGATCGATGTCGAACGTCCGCATCTCGATCGCGGCGGTGGGGGCGCCTTGTTCACCGCCGACAACGCGCAGCTCAACGCCCGCATCGTCAGCGGCTCGATTCAAAATCAGCCCGTCGTCGACGTCACTTTGCATTTCACCGCCGTAACGGCGCCGACGGTGCATCGGTTGTTGGCCGCGCCGTTGCGCGGCGACCTTGAAGTCGTGCTGCGCGGCTTCAAGGACCTCGAGCAGAAGCCGCTGGCGCAGCGCTTCCGCGAGCTGCACGACAACAACGGCGCTATCGAGCTGAAATCGCTGCGCTTGACGCGCGCCGACGCCATTCTGGTCGGCTCCGGCACCGTGACGGTGAACGCCCGCGGCCGGCTCGACGGCACGCTGCAGGTCGCGGTCTACGGGCTCGATGCTCTCATCCCGCAGCTCGGCATCGACCGCGCCATCCAACAGCAAATCGACCGCTTGGCCGGCGCCGGCCAGGCCGAGCAAGGACTGGAGGCGCTCAATCGCATCGTCCCGGGGCTCGGCGGCATCGTGCGCCAGGGCACCACCGCCACCGTGGTGGACAACATAAAAAAGATGGGCAAGCCCACGCAGATCGACGATAAGCCCGCGGTGGCGCTGCCGCTGCGCCTCGCCGACGGCGCCGTCTATCTCGGCATCATCCGCATCGGCGAAATCCCACCGCTGTTCTGACATTCTTCACCGCGATAGTCCCCGGTTTGCGCTTCCCGTAATCCGGGTTACGCTTCGTCAATCGTGCAGAGCTGTCAGCGGGATATGCCGGCTTCCTGCGATCGCAAAGGCAGCGATTGTGCCTTCGGCGGGCGAGGCGACGAACGCTCGTGGAGGCATTGCGATGAAACTTCCGCGTCGAACTTTTCTGCATCTGGCAGCGGGCGCTGGCGCGCTCCCGGTTGCGGCACGCAACGCATGGGCGCTCGATTATCCGACCCGGCCGGTGCGCATCATCGTCGGTTTTCCGGCCGGCGGCCCGACCGACATTTTCGCGCGCCTGATGGGCCAGTGGCTGTCGCAGCGCCTGGGGCAGCCGTTCGTCGTCGAGAACCGTCCCGGCGCCGGCAGCACGATCGCCATCGCCTCGGTGGTCGGCGCGCCGGCCGACGGCTACACGCTCCTTCTGGTCAGCACGTCGGCTGTGATCAGCGCCTCGTATTACAAGAATCTCAGTTTCCAGATCATCCGCGACGTCGCGCCGGTCTGCGGCATTGCGCTGGAGCCGCTGGTCATGGTGGTCAATCCCGCCGTTCCGGCCGAGTCGGTGCCCGACTTCATCGCCCATGCCAAAGCCAATCCGGGAAAGATCGTGATGGCCTCGGTCGGCAACGGCACCACGCCGCAATTGGCCGGCGAGCTGTTCAAGCTGATGGCGGGAGTTAATTTGCTCCACGTCCCTTATCAGGGTGCGGCGCCGGCGCTGACCGACCTGTTGGCCGGGCGCGCCGAGGTGATGTTCGAGGCGATGCCGACGCTGGTCGGCTACATCAAATCGGGCAAGCTGCGGGCCTTGGCGGTCGGAACGAAGGCGCGCTCGCCGGTGTTTCCCGAACTCCCGACCGTGGCGGAGTTTCTGCCCGGCTACGAAGCCACCGTCTGGTTCGGCATCGGCGCGCCCGGGAAGACACCGGGAGAGATCGTCGAAAAACTCAACAAGGAGATCAATGCCGGGCTCAACGATCCGACGATACACGCGCGGATCGGCGAGCTTGGCGGCCTCCCGCTCACTGGCGGCAGCGCCGATTTCCGAAAGCGCTTCGTCGACGACGCCCAGAAATGGGCCAAGGTCATGCGCGAAGCCAACGTCAAGCCGGAGTGATCCAGGCGGAGCGCTCCTGGCGCTCAATCCCTAGCCTGTAGCCAGGGTCGCGCCCTGCGCGATCGCGCGGGCGAATACGGCTGTTGACGATGTTCCTGTTTTGTTCTAAAGACGCTTAGGACCCTCGCCGGCATGGCCAGGCGGGGGCAGTCAGGGTCAGAGGGGTGTAACATGCGTGCTTTCATTGCGGCGGCCGGTCTGTTTTTGGCCGCAACTTCTCAGACATGGGCAGCGGACTTGCCGCCGGGGCCGGCGCCCGCGCCGCCGCAGGTTTATGCTCCGGCGGCCATGCCGGCCCATTATAACTGGACCAGCCTCTATATCGGCGGCAACGCCGGATGGGGATTTGCGACCGCAAGCGCAACAGCGACCCTCGGCGCCTTGAGCGCAACCGCCAGCGAAGACCTCAGTGGTTTCGTCGGCGGCGGGCAGATCGGCTTCAACTATCAATTCGGCGTGGCCGTCATCGGCATCGAGGCCGACTTCGATGCGTCTACCCAGAGCACCTCGACAACGTCCGGAGTACTGACGGCAACCGACCAGATCCCTTGGCTGGCGACGGTACGCGGTCGCGTCGGCGCAGCGTTCGACCGCGTGCTGATCTACACGACGGGCGGTTTCGGCTACGGAGAATTCAAAAGCACCGTCACCGCGACCGGTTTCGGCTCCGCGAGCGCTTCGCAATCGCACGGCGCCTGGACCGTAGGCGGCGGCGTCGAAGTCGGCATCACCAACAATCTCAGTGGCCGGATCGAATATCTGTACCTCGACACCGGAAATATTCCGCTTGCGACGATCGGCGCCCTCGGCATCACCGGCCGGGTCCAAGACAACATCGTCCGCGCCGGCCTCAATTTCCGGCTGCCGCTTTAGCCTCGCAGAAAAGTCGCAAACTGACGTCGGGACTAACGCTCCGGCACACGATCCCGCAGCGTGCGGAAGGTGATGGAATAGCGCAGCGTCGCAAGCGGCGGGATACTGTGCTCCCATTGGGTGCGTGAGGCGCCGCGCAGCAGATAAGCCGAGCGCGGCGCCGCGACGATCGAGCGGCGCTGCCACGTCGCACCGTGCTTGCGCCGCAAGCGGAAGGTGCAGGGCGCCAGCAGCGAAACGCCGATCACATCGCCGAACTGCGGCCGGTCGCGATGCCACCCGATGCCGGCGCTGGGCGCGTATTCGATCAACAGCGCATGTTCCAGTGCAGCGGGCGAAAGCCCGGCGAACGCCGCCGCGCGCCCGCGCAGGGGGTAAAGGAATGCCGGGATCGCGCTGGCATTTTTCAGTCCGCCTCCGTTGAAATCGTAATGCCAGCCATAGGAGACCGTGCGGCGCTTGCCGAGAAAGCCGTGAAATTCGAATTCTTTGAACGGTTGAACGGACAGCTCGCCGCGGAGCGCCTGCTCCTCCGCGCGCGTGATCACCTCGGGCGCGTAGCGCATGCCTTCCGGCAGCGCATCACCCGCTTCAAAGAGGTCTCGTTGCTTTGCCAGTACCGCCACCGCGTCGTTTCTCCGTCATGAATGCGTCGGGCGTGGATCGTCGAGAAAGACGCGGCCGCGCCGCCTCACGGGCGCCAAATGCATATAGTGGCACGGGTCGTGCGCCGCGAGCGCGCAGACCAATCGGCAGGCGGTTACGCAGCACGATTTCAGCTGGTCCGATTCAACCGATCTCTGCGCGACGCAGCAGATAGTCCAGGCCGCCGACGCGGAACCATCGGTAACCGTAGCCCTCGAGCACCACGCGATGGCGTCCTTGCTTATCGCTGCGGCTATGATCGTCCGACAAGAGACTGACCAAGAGCCGCCCGTCCACCGCATCCCGACGGCTCAAACCGCTCGAAAACCTGACCTCGCGCGGCTTGGCGTCCAGGTTATGGATGAACAGCACCGAATTGTTGCGCCAGTCATAGCGGATGATCAGCACGGCCGGGTCGCGGCTGTCGATGAACGTGAAATCACCCCAGCCGATCTCCGGGACTTCCTTGCGCATCCGGATGATGCGTTCGGTCCAATTCAAGAGCGACTCGGGGTGGCGTCGCTGGATGGCGGCATTGATGTTCTCGAACCCATACGGGCCGCCGCTGATGACAGGCAAAACCGGCTTGGCGCTCTTGGTAAAACCGCCGTTCGGTTCATTGGACCATTGCATCGGCGTGCGTGCAGCGTCGCGCTCGGCAAGAGACAGATCATCGCCCATGCCGATTTCGTCACCGTAGCGGATGACCGGCGTTCCCGGCAGCGTAAACAACAAGCTATAGGCCAACTCCAGCCGCCGGCGGTCGCCATCCAGCATGCTGGCGAGTCGACGCCGGATGCCGCGGTCGTAGAGCTGCATCTCCTTTTTGGGACCGAACGCTTCGAAGACGGTTTGCCGCTGCGCTTTGGTCAATCGGCCAAGGTCGAGTTCGTCATGATTGCGCAGAAACATGCCCCATTGCGCGGTGACCGGACGCGTCTTGGTCGATTTCAACGCGGCCGCCAGCGGCCGGGTGTCGGCCGCCGCCAGCGCGTAGAACAAATGCTGGTTGGCCTGAAAATTGAACATCATGTGCATGCGGTCGCCGTCGTCGCCGAAATATTCCATGTCGGTTCGCGGCAGCACATTGGCCTCGGCGAGAATAATGCAGTCGCCCTGGCGCCACTGCATGAACTCGCGAAAGGTGCGCAGCATGGTGTATTGCTCCGCCGGCCTTTTGACGTCCGGGCCCTTCGTGGCGATCACGAAGGGGACGGCATCCATGCGAAAGCCCGAGACGCCGAGCTGAATCCAAAATCCCATGATCTTGAGAATTTCGGCCTGCACCTGCGGGTTGGCGGTGTTCAGATCGGGCTGAAAATCAAAGAAACGATGGAAGTACCACGCCTTGGCGGCTTCGTCGTAGCTCCAGGTGGACTTCTGCACCCCCGGAAATACGACGCCGCGGTCGGCGCGCGCCGGCTTTTTCTTCGACCAGACGTACCAGTTTCGATATTTGGAATTGGGATCGCGGCGCGCTTCCTTGAACCAATGATGTTCATTGGACGTATGATTGACGACGAGATCGATCAGCACCCGGATGCCGCGCTGTTTGGCGCTCTGGGTGAATTCGACGAAATCGCCGAGCGTGCCGTAGCGCGGGTCGACCGCGTAATAGTCCGCCACGTCGTAACCGTCGTCTCGATGCGGCGAGACCTGAAACGGCATCAACCAGACCGCGGTGACGCCCAGGCCCTGCAAATAGTCGAGCCGACGCATCAGACCTTGGAAATCGCCAACGCCGTCGCCGTTGGCATCCATGTAGGTTCCGATAGCCACGCAGTAGATAATCGCGTTTTTGTACCAGAGATCGTTGATCATGGCGGCGGTGTCGAAGGCTGCGGTTCGACCATCAATGGCGGAGCCGCTTGCCGGGTTCCAAAACTTTGCCGAACAGGCCGCAATCGGTTCGGCCGGGCCGGGTGGGGGCGCCACCGCAACGGCCACGACAGACCGCTGCGTGCGCCTCGACGACACGTTGACAGCCAACACCGCGCGTATTTCCATTCCGACCGGCAGCCACCGTCGGCTCCGCGCTGCGCTGACAAGGGGACAATATGGCATTGCGAAATACGGCAGGATCGCTCGTGGGATTAGGCTTCGCGCTGGCCGTCAGCTTGGCCTATGTGGCGCATGCGCAAGCGCAAACCGAGAAGGTCATGGTCGGGATCAGCAACGCCGCGACCGATGCCGGTTTCTATATCGCGGACAAGAAGGGCTACTTTCGCGACGCCGGCATCGCCGTCGACATGACCGCGTTCCCGTCGGCCGCCAAGATGATTGCGCCGCTGGGTAGCGGCGAGCTTGACGTCGGTGCCGGGACGGTGTCGGCCGGCCTTTACAACGCGGTCGAGCGCGGCATTGCGCTACGCATCGTCGCCGACAAGGGCTCGGTCACCGACAAGCTCGAGTATTCGACGCTCATCGTGCGCAAGGATCTGGTGG
>DASRET010000023.1:0-37991 GCA_035651875.1 Xanthobacteraceae bacterium | reverse complement strand
ATGAAAGGCGACATGGCGGGTGCTGCTTGCGTCGTCGGTCTGATGCACGCGCTCGCCGCGCGCAAAGCCAAGGTCAACGCCGTCGGCGCGATCGGACTGGTCGAGAACATGCCCGACGGCAAAGCCTATCGGCCCGGCGACATCCTCAAGACCATGTCGGGTCAGACCATCGAAATCATCAATACCGATGCCGAAGGCCGTCTCGTGCTCGCCGACGTGCTGCATTACGTCCGCCAGCGCTTCAAGCCGAAATTCATGATCAATCTGGCGACGCTGACGGGCGCCATCATCGTGGCGCTCGGGCAGGAATATGCCGGCCTGTTTGCCAACGACGACAAGCTCGTCGAGCGCCTGAGCAAGGCCGGCGAGGAAACCGGCGAGCGCGTCTGGCGTATGCCGCTCGGTCCCGAATACGACAAGATGATCGACTCGAAGTTTGCCGACATGAAAAATACCGGCGGCCGCTGGGCCGGATCGATCACGGCGGCGCAGTTGCTGCAGCGTTTCGTCGGCAAGACGCCGTGGGCGCATCTCGACATTGCCGGCACGGCGCTCGGCTCGCCGCAGACCGATATCAACAAGAGTTGGAGTTCCGGTTGGGGCGTGCGGCTGCTCGACCGCCTGGTCGAGGATTATTACGAACGCTAGCGCGGCCAATGCGATGACCGAGATTCTGTTCTATCATCTCAAGGGACAGCGGCTCGAACAGGTGCTGCCGCCGCTTCTGCAAAAGTCGCTGGAGCGCGGCTGGCGCGTTGTGGTGCAGGCCTCGTCCGAAGAACGGATCGAGGCGCTCGACGCCCATTTGTGGACGTGGCGCGACGATGCCTTTCTGCCGCACGGCACCTGGCGCGAGCCGGACGCCGGCGAGCAGCCGGTTCTCCTGACGCTCGACGGCGAAAACCCAAACCAGGCGACTGTCCGCTTCCTGGTCGAAGGGGCCGAACTGCCTGGCGACGCGTCGGGCTACCAGCGCCTGGTCCTGCTGTTCGACGGCGATGATCCGGATGCCGTGGCCGCGGCGCGCGAACGCTGGGCCGCCGCCAAAAAAGACGGATTTGAGGTTACTTATTGGCAGGCCGACGAAAACGGCCGCTGGCAGCGTCAAGCATAACAGA
This sequence comes from Xanthobacteraceae bacterium, assembly GCA_035651875.1. Taxonomy (GTDB): domain Bacteria; phylum Pseudomonadota; class Alphaproteobacteria; order Rhizobiales; family Xanthobacteraceae; genus BOG-931. Next base: position 36,873 of record DASRET010000023.1, on the reverse strand, counting down.
TTTGCATTGAGGTTATGCAATAGAAGGCGTCTTTAAGTCATTGATATGACATTAAAATAACCGATCTTAAATATCGGGCTAAAGACTTGCTCGCAAAGGCGTTTCGGCCGCACTATAATTTGCTCGTGTATCAGTTTGGGTGCTATAGTTTCGTCATGAACAAACATTCAGCGACTAAAAAGCGGCCGGCAAAGATCAGCCGCAACAGGGGAGTACGCAAGGCGTCTGCACGTAAACCGGCCCGTCGCGCGGCAGCGCGCAAGCCGGCGCCACCGAACGGCCGCCCAATCGCCGCAATCGGCATTGCGCAACTCCTCTCGAAGCAGGTCAGCGCTCCGCCGCCGAGTCCGCTCGCGACGCTCCGGACCCACAAGTTCAGCGTCGGCCAGACCGTGTCCTATACGTCGAGCCCGATCAGCCGTCCTGGTGCGAGCGGCAGCTACAAGGTGGTTCGGCTGCTGCCGTCCGATGGTGACGATTACCAGTATCGGATCAAGAATTCGGGCGAAGCGTTCGAACGCGTGGCCAAAGAAAGCCAGCTCGAGCTCGAAATGTGATCGCGCATGTGCTTCCCGCGAGGGAAAGCGCACTCGTGTCAGCGCATTGTGGCGGCGAGCGGATCTTTCCGCGTCATTCGGCGCGTGGCGGACTCGTGCGCCGCGCTGGCGTTGGCGTAGCGGCTGAGCCATACTTTGGCTTGCTTTCGCTTGTGTGACGTTGCGTAGCGCTTGTCAGCGATGGTGCGTTGATGGCTCGCATCGATCCCGCAATCTTGCCTTGGGTGACGCCGCTCTGGATCGCGGCCGCCTGCGCGGCCGCGCTCGCGCTTGTGGTTTGCGCGCTGGCGTTCGGCCGTGCGCGCCAGGGCGCGCTGGCCGCCGGCGGCCGCGTGTTTCTTGCTGCGCTCAGCGCCGGCCTTTGCGGCGTGCTGGCCTGGGCGCTCTTGCAAAACGGCGCCGCGCGCGATCGCGCCGCCGAGCGGCTTGCGCTCGAGGCCCGCGCCGCGCAGTTGAGCGCGCAGGTGCTGAGTCCCGGATCGCCGCTCGCATGCCTCGACACCGTCACCGGCGAAGCCGTCGAGACCGCGTGCACCAAGGCGCTGTTTGCCTCGCCGGCCGGCGTTGCCGCCGCGATCTCCTACGTCGGCGCGCAGTTCGCGCTGCTGTCCGACATCAGCGCCTACAGCGACCGCGGCGGCAGCGACATCGGCAACACGCTCGCGCCGCTGCGTCACGCGCTTGAAGCCGATCCGTTCGGCATCCTAGCCCACGTGCTGGCGACGCGTGACGGCTGCACCGCCCAGAACTGCCCGGCACTGCGGCTGCTGCACGATGCCGGCCATGTGCGCACCAATCTGATCGCGCACACGCTCGACCGCTATGTCGATCAATTCCGCGAGGCCTGGGCGAGATCGCCGGACGTGCCGGTCGCCGAATTGTCGGGCGGCGCCGAGCCGACCGGCGCCATCGGGCCGAACGGCAAGCGCAAGGTGATGGTCAACATCGACTTCCCGAACGCCGCCTCGATCCCGGCGATCAGCATCATGAATCCCGAGCCGAACGGCCCGGCCGAGCCGCGCGCCGGCGCCAATGCCGAGCCGCACAAGCGCGCCGAAAAGCCGGCCGCCGCCCGCGAGGCGCGCCAACCCGGCGCGGCCGCGCCCGAGCAAGGCAATACCGACCCGGTCTGGACGCCCGCCCCGGCGCAGAGCCGTTGATGCGCCCCGCGCTCGCGTCCCATTGCGCCGTTGCGCGAGCCCGTTACTGATGGGCCATGTTCGGTTCGGTCCTCATCGCCAACCGCGGCGAAATCGCCTGCCGTATCGCTCGCACGGCAAAACGCTTGGGCTTGCGCACGATTGCGGTCTATTCCGCGGCCGATGCCGAAGCGCTGCATGTCCGGGTCTGCGATGAAGCCTTTCCGATCGGGCCCGCGCCTGCGCGTGACAGCTATCTATCGATCGAACGGCTGATCGAGGTCGCAAAGGCCGCCCACGCCGAGTGCATCCATCCCGGCTACGGCTTTTTGTCCGAGAACGCCGCGTTTGCGGAGGCTTGTGCGGCCGCGGGCATCGTTTTCGTCGGCCCGCCACCCGCCGCGATCCGCGCCATGGGCCTCAAGGATCGCGCCAAGGCACTGATGGAAGCGGCCGGCGTGCCGGTGGTGCCCGGCTATCACGGCGAGCGGCAGGAGCCGAAATTCCTCAAGGAGAAAGCCTACGAGATCGGCTATCCGGTGCTGATCAAGCCGGCCGCCGGCGGCGGTGGCCGCGGCTTGCGCAAGGTCGAGCGCCATGCCGAGTTCGATGCAGCGCTTGAAGGCGCGATCCGCGAATGCGAGAGCGCATTCGGCTCGAGCCGCGTGCTGATCGAGAAATACGTCGCCGCGCCGCGGCACATCGAGATTCAGATTTTTGCCGACCGGCACGGCAACGTCATCCATCTCGGCGAGCGCGATTGCTCGCTGCAGCGCCGGCATCAGAAAATCGTCGAGGAAGCGCCGGCGCCCGGCATGACCGCCGAACTGCGGGCGCAAATAGGCGCCGCTGCCGTCGAGGCGGCGCGCGCCGTCGGGTATAGCGGCGCCGGCACCGTCGAGTTCGTCGCCGACGGTTCGGCCGGACTGCGCACGGGAGCGTTCTGGTTCATCGAGATGAACACGCGGCTGCAGGTCGAGCATCCGGTGACCGAAGCCGTAACCGGGCTCGATCTCGTCGAATGGCAATTCCGCGTCGCCGCCGGCGAGCGGCTGCCATTGAGCCAAGAGCAAGTTCAACTGCGCGGCCACGCCGTCGAGGCGCGCGTCTACGCCGAAGACGTCGAGAACGGCTTTTTGCCGTCGCCGGGCCGCATCGTCGCGCTGCAATGGCCCGCCGAGATCCGGGTCGATGCCGGGGTTGAAGCCGGCGCGACCATCACGCCGTTTTACGATCCGATGATCGCCAAGCTGATCGCGCACGCGCCGACGCGCGATGCGGCGCTTGACCGGCTCGGTCACGCCATCGCGCGCACAGTGATTGCCGGGCCGCGCAGCAATCTCGCGTTTGTCGCGGCTTTGTGCCGGGCGCCCGAGTTCCGCACCGGCCGCATCGACACCGGCTTTATCGACCGCAATCTCGCGGCGCTCGGTGCCGTTCCGCATGAGCCCGACTACGCCGCCGCGGCGCTGGGAGTCGCGCGGCTGCTGGCGCAATCGTTCGCTTCGTCGTCGGAGGAGGTCGCGGCTGACGCCCAATCCGATGAGGAGACTTCGCCCTGGGCCGCCCGCGACGGCTTTCAGCTCGGCGGCAGACGCAGCGTGAGCATTCCGGTCATGGTCGACGGCGTGCGGATCGCCGCCGCCGTGAGCTATGGGGCCGAGGGAATTCGCGTCGACGTCAACGGTGTGCCGCCCGCCGAAGACGCCCAGACCTTTGCGGCCGGCGAAGAGGTCTATGTTCTGCGGCACGGCCGCCAGACCCGCGTGCGGCTCGAGGATTTTGCCGCAAGCGCAGCGGCCGAGGCCGGCGACGGTACCGTCCGGGCGCCGATGCATGGACGCCTGCTGCAGATTTTTGTGCGCGTCGGCGACGAGGTCGCCGCCGGTCAGCGCCTTGCCATAATCGAGGCGATGAAGATGGAGCACACCCTGCAGGCGCCGTTTGCCGGAACCGTGCGGACAATCGCCGCCGAGCCGGGCGCTCAGCTTGTGGAGGGCGGCGAGATCATGCTGATCGAACGCGACGAAACGCGATAATGTGAGGCCATGGCACTGCATCTCATCAAGCTATGCGTCGGTTGCGACTCGGTGCGCGACCTCCAGGACTGGATCAAGCAGAAGCTCAAGGACAAGCGGCGCCGCGGCGAAAAAGCCGAGCACATTCATCGCACCCGCATGGTGCCCAAGCGCGCCGACGAACTGACCGACGGCGGCTCGCTGTTCTGGGTGATCCGCGGCGAGGTCATGTGCCGCCAGCGCATCCGCGCGGTGCGGCCGTTCCGCGACAAGGACGGCATCGGCCGCTGCGGCCTGGTGCTCGAGCCAAAAGTCGTGCTGGTCGCGCCGCGTCCGTACCGGGCGTTCCAGGGCTGGCGCTACCTTGCGGTGGCCGACGCGCCGGCCGATCTCGAGCGGGCCGCGCCGGGTGCCGCCGCCATGCCGGAAAAGCTCCGTCGTGAGCTGCGCGAGCTCGGGTTGATGTGAGCTGGCGCATGGCGCCGCCGCGGCCGATGCCGTAAACTCCGCGTCCGGCGCCCAGGCGGTGTTGCGGAGTCAATGCATGATCATCGAGAACGAAAAAGACGTCACCAAAGCGGTGCTCGGCGAGTATGCGCGCACCAAGAATCCGCGGCTGCGCGAGATCCTGGCGGCTTTTATTCGCCACCTGCATGATTTCGCTCGGGAAGTGAAGCTGACCGAGCAGGAATTTCATACCGCCATGGCCTACATCGTGGCGATCGGCCAGCGCTCCAACGAGACCCACAATGAAGCAGTGCTGATGGCGGGCTCGCTCGGCCTGTCGCCGCTGGTCTGTCTTCTCAACAATGGCGACAACGGCATGACCGAGACCGACGCCAACACACTTGGTCCGTTCTGGCGCATGCACTCGCCGGCGACGCCGAACGGCGGCTCCATCGTGCGCTCGCCGACGCCCGGTCCCGTTCTGTTTGTCGATGCCACCTTTGTCGACACCGCCGGCAAGCCGATCGAAGGCGCCGAGGTCGACATTTGGCAGTCCTCGCCGGAGGGATTTTACGAGAACCAGGACCCGAGCCAGGCCGACATGAACCTGCGCGGCAAGTTCACGACCGACGCGAAAGGGCGCATCAGCTTCCGCAGCGTCAAGCCGGCCGGTTATCCGGTCCCGATCGACGGTCCGGTGGGCGAGCTGTTGCGCGCGGCCGGCCGGCACAACATGCGGCCGTCGCACGTGCATTTCCTGGTCTATAAACCGGGCTTCAAGACGCTGATCTCGCAACTTTACGATCCCGAGGACCCGAACCTCGAGACCGACGCGCAGTTCGGGGTCACCCGCCATCTGATCGGCAAATACGTGCGCCACGACGCGGCCAAGGACGCGCCGGCGCCCGACGTCGCCGCGCCGTGGTATTCGCTCGCGCACACCTTCGTCATGGAACGTGGCGATGCGGGCCTGCCCAAGCCGCCGATCAGCGGCAAGGCGCAAGGCCAGCGGCCGCAGATTCCGCATCTCGAGCCGGCGTAATGGTTTTATCCTCGGCCGCGAAGCGGGGAGGATAAACAAAAGGGGGATACACAATGCACCGCCGCAAACTGCTCAAGGGCGCCGCCGCCATGGCCGCGGTCGGCCCGTTCGTCCGCCGCGCCGCGGCCGAGACGCCGCTGAAGATGGGCATCAGCATGCCGATGACCGGCGCAGGCTTTGCCGCCGTCGGCCGCCAGCTCACCGCCTCCATCAAGCTCTACATGCAGCAGCACGGCGACACGGTCGCCGGCCGCAAGATCGAGCTGATCGTGCACGATGACGGCGGCGTCGCCGACACGGCGCGGCGGCTCGTGCAGGAGATGATCGTCAACGACAAGGTCGACATCGTCGGCATCGGCATCACGCCGACCGCCCTGGCGGTCGCGCCGCTGGTCACGCAGGCCAAGAAAATGACCCTGGTGATGAGCTCCGGCGCCTCGATCACCACGACCAAGTCGCCGTACTTCGTGCGCGCCGGCTTCATCTTGAGCCCGCAATCCTGGATCATGGCCGAATGGGCGGCCAAGAACGGCTCGAAGCGCGTCGTCACCCTGGTCAACGAATGGGCGCCGGGCGTCGAGGCGGAGACCGCATTCACCACGCGCTTCAAGCAGGTCGGCGGCGAGATCGTCGAAACCATCCGCATTCCGCTCGCCAATCCCGACTTCGCGCCGTTCCTGCAGCGTGTCGCCGACCTCAAGCCCGACACCGCCTTCATCTATTTCCCCGGCACCCAGGCGCCGATCTTCGCCAAGCAGTTCGCCGAGCGCGGCTTGGGCAAATCCGGCATCAAGATCATCGGCCCGGGGGATCTCACCACCGACGACGATCTCAACAACATGGGCGACCAGATGCTCGGCATGATCACCGCCGGGCCGTATTCGGCGGCGCACAAGTCCGAGCTCAACAAGACCTACGTGTCATCGATCCTCAAAGCCAACAACTTCCGCCCCGACTTCGTCGCGGTCGGCGGCTATGACGGCATGCACCTGATCTACGAGGCCTTGAAGAAGACCGGCGGCAAGACCGACGGGGACGCGCTCATCGGCGCCATGAAAGGCATGGCCTGGGAAAGCCCGCGCGGCCCGATCTCGATCGACCCGGAAACCCGCGACATCGTCTCGAACATCTACATCCGCAAGGTCGAAAAGATCGACGGTCAGCTCTGGAATACCGAGTTCGAGACGTTCCCGAACGTCAAGGACCCGATGAAAGTGGCGGCCAAATAGGTCGGCTGCGCCGGAGGCGTTAAACGCCCACGTTGTCGATCAACCGGGTTTTGCCGATGCGTGCCGCAACAAGCAGGCGGATCGGGCCGTCCTTCGCGGATTTGGCGGGCGCCAGCGTTTCGGCATGGCGGGCCTCGAGGTAGTCGAGAGCGAACCCGGCATCCGTGATGGCGGTGCGGCCTTCGGCGAGCACGGCCAAGAGCGGACGGCCGTCGGCGATCTGTGCCGCGCAATCCTTAAGCACCCGGTAGAGCGCCGGCGCCGCTTTGCGCTCGTCGGGCGCCAGATAGACGTTGCGCGAGGAGCGCGCCAAGCCGTCGGGCTCACGCACGATCGGAGCGCCGACGATGCGGGCGTTGAGATTCAGATCGCGGGCGAATGCCGTGATGACCTTGAGCTGCTGGTAGTCCTTTTCGCCGAAAATCGCGATGTCGGGCGCGCATTGGATCAGGAGCTTTGCCACCACGGTGGCGACGCCGGTAAAGAAATGCGGCCGGAACGCGTCTTCAAGGCCGGCGGCCGCCGCGCCCTGCGGCACGATCCTGGTGGCAAAACCTTCCGGGTACATGGTTTCCGCCGACGGCGCCCAGACCAGATCGACGTTTTCCGCAGCGAGCGCTTTCAGGTCGGCCGCAAAGGTCCGCGGATAGCTGCGAAAATCCTCGTTGGGGGCAAATTGCGTGGGATTAACGAAAATCGAAACCACGACGTGACCGGCGCGGCGCTTTGCCAAGCGCACCAGCGACAGGTGGCCTTCGTGCAGCGCGCCCATGGTTGGTACCAGCGCGATGCGGGCGTGTCGCGCACGCAGCGTTTCGATTGCGCGCCGCAGCGCCGGCAGCGTGCGGACGATTAGCCTATTGCGGCGCGCGTGAATTAACTTTTTTGCCATCGTGTTGAACGTGCGGCGTTGCGGCGCGAGCACAGTAGCGTTTTTTTGTTCGCGGCGCGTGGTTAATGATTAACTTGTCGCGCGCGATGCTGTATCTTGACCATACGCGTTGCATGTCTGAGAACGGACGGCAACGCAGAGGTCCGTTGCCATGTTGATGCAGTCGGATGTTGGCAGGCCCGGTTCGGCGCATGTCATCGTCCTGGGCAACGAAAAGGGCGGCTCCGGCAAGTCGACCACGGCGATGCATATCGCGGTGGCGCTGCTGCAAGCCGGGCAGCGCGTTGCCACCGTCGATCTCGATTCGCGCCAGAAGAGCTTTACCCATTACGTCGAGAACCGCCGCTATTGGGCCGAGCGCGCCCGCATCAAGCTCGACGTGCCGACCCATTACTGCGTCGCCCGCGGCGCCGGCGTCCGCGTCGACGAGATCGAGGCGCAGGAGTTCGCGGTCTTTGCCGAGGCGGTCAGCGCGGTGGAGAACACCCACGATTTCGTCGTCGTCGATACGCCGGGCAACGATTCCTATCTGATGCGGCTCGCCCATTCGATGGCCGATACCCTGATCACCCCGCTCAACGACAGCTTCCTCGACTTCGACGTGCTCGGCGTCGTGGACCAGACCACCTTCGAGGTCACCGGCGTCAGCCATTATGCCGAGATGGTGCGCGAAGCGCGCCGGCAGCGCCGCCTGGTCGACGGCGGGCTGATCGATTGGGTCGTGGTGCGCAACCGGCTGTCGACGCTCGGCTCGCGCAACAAGCGGCTGGTCGGGGAGGGCGTCGATCAGCTTGCGGAGCGGCTTGGGTTCCGGCCGGCCGATGGTCTTGCCGAGCGTGTGGTCTACCGCGAGTTCTTTCCGCGCGGGCTGACCGCGCTCGATGCACTCACCGAGGACACGCTTGGCCAGCGGCCGAGCCTGTCGCACGTCACGGCGCGCGACGAGGTCAAGACCTTGATCGACATGTTGAAGCTGCCGGTCGATGCGCGCGGCCGGCGCCGCGCCGCGGCCCGCGCCGAATGGCTCGCCGCGGCCGACAAGCCGCTGGAAACCCACGACCTGCTCGCGGAATAGCGGCGCTTCCCCGGGTTTGCGCGTTCGGGAAACTCAAGCCCGGGAGCGCCGCACCCTTCATACCGCCGAGAATTATCCATAGATACGTTGCCTTGCACGCGGCATAAGCGTGGCGATTGAACAGCGCAGCGCTGGCGCGCCGTTCAGCCAACGGATTCAGTAGCCCCCTCATGGCCCTCCTCGTCGGCGTCGCCGTCCTTCTGCTCCTGGTGTGGGCCGCCAAATCCTTTGCCAAAGCCGACCCGAAGCAAGCCGCGAAGCTCACGCGCAGCCTCGGCGGCGCCGCCGCGCTGCTATTCGCCGCGTTCCTGTTGTTTCGCGGCGAGCTCGGTGCTGCCGTCACGGTCGGCGTGCTCGGGCTTGGCCTGTTAGGCTGGGTTGCGTTCTGGCCGATCAACCTGTTCGGACCGCGGCTGCAGACCGCAGCCGGCCAGGGCTCGCGCGTGCGCACCGCGTTTCTGGAGATGGAGCTCGATCAAACCACCGGCCAGATGCGCGGCCGCATCCTGGCCGGCCCGCACCAGGGCGCCTCGCTCGACGCGCTCGACGTGACGACGCTGATCGGCCTCCTCGGCGCGATCGACGCCGGCAGCCGCGATCTACTCGCAGCGTATCTTGATCGCCGGCAGCCCGGCTGGCGTGAATACGCGCAAGCTGATGCGGGAGCGGGGCGCGGACGGGCCTCGGCGCGCAGCGGCAAAATGACCGAAGAGGAGGCTTATCAGATCCTTGGCCTGCAGCCGGGGGCCGGCGCGCAGGACATCGCCCGCGCTCATCGCTCCCTCATAAAGAAACTGCATCCCGACCAAGGGGGGTCGAACTATCTTGCTGCCCGGGTCAATGAAGCCAAGGACGTGCTTCTTCGCCGCCATCGCTAAACATCCTCATACGCAACTCACACACGGCGTCTTGTCCGTTCCCCTATTGACGTCCCAGGCGGTCGCCGTGTTCCGCGGCTGCGGCAGCGGCGTCTTGTCGTTGGTCAGTCTCTGATCGCCAGGCAGGCGAAGTCGTTGTGCTTGAGCTGTTTGCAGGCAGCCTCGGCGGTCGCCTTGTCGAAGCCGGCGAAGCGGGCGCGGTACAGCGCCTTGTCGCCCTTCTGCACGCGTTCGGTGAACGGATCGGCGGCGGCGAGCGGGCCGTGCACTTTGCTGCGGGCTTCGCTCAGATGCTGCCGGGCCTCCTGCTCGGCGTCGTAGGCGCCGATCTGGATGACCCAGCCGCCATGGGCATGCGGCGGTGGCGCCGCTGGAAGCGCTGCCTGCTTGACCGGCGCGGGTTTGGCGGCCTCGGCCGGCGCGTGCTCCGGCTTGGCCGGCGCCGGCGCCGGCGGTACCGGCTCGCGCAACGCGACGATGGTGTGCGCTGGTTCGACCGGGGCGCCTTGTACCTCGGCTTCCGCCGCCTGCGGCTCGGGTCTATTCGGAACCGGCTCGGCGGTGTGCTGGACCGGCTGCGCGACGGGTTGCGCCGGCTGTGGCGCGGCGTGGCCGCTGTCGCCGACCACCGGCACCAGCACCGGCATGGGCTGCATCGAGGCCGATCGCACCGTCACCGTGTGATACGCGATGGTCTTGACCGCGACCGGCCGGATCGGCTCGCTCGAGCCGACCGTGGCGTGCGCCGTAGCAGTTGCGGCCGGAGCCGGATCGGCGGGCGGCGGCACGGCCTGCTTGCGGACGATCTTGGCGAGCGGCTGCACCGAGGCCAGCGCATATTTGGCGTCGCTGTGCTCGGCGAGCACCGGTGCGGTCCGCCGCGCCGACGCCAAGCGGATATTGGCATCGATCAGAGCCCGCATGTGGGCGTCGCGTTCGAATGCCGAGCGCCCGCCAAGCACCACGCCGACCATAAAACGGCCGTCGCGATGGACCGACGTGATCAGATTGAAGCCGGACGCGCGGGTGTAACCGGTCTTGATGCCGTCCACGCCGGCGACCGAGCCGAGCAGGTGGTTGTGTCCGCGAATGGTGCGGCCGTGGAACGAGAACGCGGTGGTGGAGAAGAAGCGATACAGGCGCGGGAAACGGTCCTGGATCGCCCGGCCGAGCAACGCCTGGTCGCGCGCGGTCGTGATTTGCTCGTCGTCGGGCAGGCCCGAGGCGTTGACGTAAGTGGTGCGGCTCATGCCGAGCGCATGGGCCTTTTGCGTCATCTGCGCGCAGAAAGCCTCTTCGCTGCCGCCGAGATTTTCCGCGATCACCACCGCCGCGTCGTTGGCGGACTTGGTCACCACGGCCTTGATGGCGTCCTCGACCGCGATGGTCTGTCCGGGCTTGAGCCCGAGCTTGGTCGGCGCCTGCTCGGAGGCGTGCTCCGAGACCTTGAGCGGCGTGTCGAGCCGGATCTTGCCGGCCTCGAGCCGCTCGAACAGGAGGTAGAGTGTCATCACCTTGGTGAGCGAGGCGGGATGGCGCAGCGCGTCGGGATTGGACTCCTCGAGCACTGAGCCGCTGTTGCCGTCGATCACGATCGAGGCGGTTGGCGGTGAATAGCCGCCGACATGATCGGAATAATGGGCGTGGTGGCCATGGCGCGCGAGATGGACGCGGGTGCCGTGATGGCCGTGATGCCGGGCGTCCGCCGCGCCGGTGGTGTAGGTGAGAGCCGCGCCGACGGCGGCGACGATCGCAACGCAACTGCGAAGCCCGTGCCGGGCTCCGGTACTGGCCCAATCCATTGGCACCCCGTCCCTGACCGCGCTCAGGGCCCGCTTTGCGAGCCCATGCTTCTTCGGGACGGTGCTTCTTTAAGTCGGTACGGCAAAACCGAACGCGCCCGGTTTTCGCCCATACCGGAGAGAAGCATTGCCCCCCGATCGAACCGGTCACCCCCTCGCTGCCGCGGTGCGGTCGTGAGGGGGAGGCCGGCCAACCACGCTAAGGCGACGTGCTTGCGAAACGGTTAAGTCGCAAAGCGGCTAAGTCGCCAGCTGGCCACCCCTGTGCAGCGCCTTGACGCCATTGCATTTTGTGCGCCGCACTATAACTATGGTTGACGCCGGAAACGGCCTTTTCAAGGCAATCGGCCCGAAAAAGGCCAACCTTATCAACCAGCCGGCGAGGGTCCGCCGAAAGGGTTGAGCATGACCAACGAAGACAGCCAAAAAGCCGGCCAAGCTGCCATGGACAAGACCTGGAATGCGCTGGGCGTCTGGAGCAAGGGCGCCCAGGCGATTGCCGTCGAGGTCATCGCGTACGCCAAGAAATCTGCCGAATCCTCCGCGCAGGCATGGGAAAAGCTGGCCGGCGCCAAAAGCCTGGAAGGCGCCTTCGCGGTACAGAGCCAGTACGCCCGGTCGGCCTATGAGGACTTCGTCGCCGAGACCGCCAAGCTCGGTGAGCTCTATGTCGAGTTTGCCCGGGAAGCCTACGCGCCGCTCCGGAGCGCTTTTGAGGAGCCGTCAACGCGGACCTGAGTTTCGGCTCGGGTGCGACAGCGCACAGAAGCTTTTTCCGTCCGGCTCTTCGGCTCGCCACAATCGTTTGCATGCTGCCGGGTACGAAGCGTTCGCGCGGCATTTCGATGTGGTGCTCCGAGGGAGCGCGGCCCGCCGGCGCCGTTATGTCCGCGCTGCGACGCGCAACCAATCGCGGCTTGCGCCGTTATCAGGCTCGCCGCGTGCGCGTGAGGGCGGCGAAAAATGGCCCGCTATGTCGGATCGATTGCCATAATACCGGAGTTGCTATTGCGCCGGCGCCGCCCGCCGGTAACGGGAGCGCGAAAAGTGTGGTGGAGCGATACCAAGCGGTCGCACGATTCCAAGCGGTTGCACGATTGGTGTGGCTTATTCGATCTGGAACGAAAGCGGCTTGATCACTATGATAGTGTATCGGGAGCGCGGAAGGCGGTAGCCGTCCGGCGACCCACTCAGGGATCGATGGGGGTCCCGCAAATTCGGCAAGTCCGCACGATAAACGTCACATGCAGCCGAACGACCAGACCACGCCTCGTCCGCTCGCAATGGCAGACGATGACCGCAAGCGCAAAGGCGACCAGAGCGGTCCCGGCACGTCCGTCATTACCAAGATGCGGCCGCAGACCAAGCGGCCCAATCTCTACCGTGTCCTCTTGCTCAACGACGACTACACACCCATGGAATTCGTCGTTCATGTGCTCGAGCGTTTCTTCAACAAGGACCACGAGGCAGCGCAGCGCATCATGATGCACGTGCACCAGCATGGGATCGGCGAGTGCGGTGTCTTCACCTACGAGGTGGCCGAGACAAAAGTGACGCAGGTCATGGACTTTGCCCGCAAACACCAGCATCCTTTGCAGTGCATCATGGAGAAGAAGTGATTCCCTGGCAGGGGCGCCTGATACAGATCGAACAAACGAAGAGACTCTGAAATGCCAACCTTCTCACGCAGCCTCGAACAGTCGCTCCACCGGGCGCTTGCGCTCGCCAACGAGCGGCATCACGAGTATGCCACGCTCGAGCACCTGCTCCTGGCGCTGATCGAAGACCAGGACGCGGCCGCCGTGATGCGGGCATGCAACGTCGATCTGGAGAAGCTGCGGCGGAGTCTCGTCGCGTATCTCGAATCCGAACTGGATAATCTCGTTACCGACGGCGCTGAGGATTCCAAGCCGACCGCCGGCTTCCAGCGCGTCATCCAGCGCGCCGTGATCCACGTGCAATCGTCGGGCCGCGAGGAAGTCACCGGCGCCAATGTGCTGGTCGCGATCTTCGCCGAGCGCGAGAGCCATGCCGCGTATTTCCTCCAAGAGCAGGACATGACGCGCTACGACGCGGTCAACTACATCAGTCACGGCATCGCCAAGCGGCCCGGCATGTCGGAAGCGCGCCCGGTGCGCGGCTCCGAAGAGGAAAACGACACCAAGTCCGGTGACGAGCAGAAGAAGAAGGTGGACGCGCTCGACGCCTATTGCGTCAACCTCAACAAGAAGGCGCGCGACGGCAAGATCGATCCGCTGATCGGCCGCGACACCGAGATAAGCCGCACCATCCAGGTGCTGTGCCGGCGCCAGAAGAACAATCCGCTGTTCGTCGGCGAAGCCGGCGTCGGCAAGACCGCGATCGCCGAAGGCTTGGCGCGCCGCATCGTGCACGGCGAGGTGCCGGACGTGCTGCGCAACGCCACCGTGTTCGCCCTCGACATGGGCACGCTCCTTGCCGGCACCCGCTATCGCGGCGACTTCGAGGAGCGGCTCAAGCAGGTCATCAAGGAGCTCGAAGGCTATCCGGGCGCCATCCTGTTCATCGACGAAATCCACACCGTGATCGGTGCCGGCGCCACCTCGGGCGGCGCCATGGACGCCTCGAACCTGCTCAAGCCGGCGCTTGCCTCGGGCACGGTGCGCTGCATCGGCTCGACCACCTACAAGGAATACCGCCAGTACTTCGAGAAGGACCGCGCGCTGGTGCGCCGCTTCCAGAAGATCGACGTCAATGAGCCAAGCGTGCCGGACGCCATCGAGATTCTGAAAGGCCTCAAGCCGTACTTCGAGGATTATCACAAGCTCCGCTACACCAGCGAGGCCATCAAGGCGGCGGTCGAGCTGTCGTCGCGCTACATCCACGACCGCAAGCTGCCCGACAAGGCGATCGACGTGATCGACGAATCCGGCGCGGCGCAGATGCTGCTGCCGGAGAGCCGGCGCAAGCGCACCATCGGCATCAAGGAGATCGAGACCACGATCGCCACCATGGCGCGGATTCCGCCCAAGGCGGTGTCGAAGGACGACGCCGAGGTGCTGCAGCATCTCGAAGCGACGCTCAAGCGTGTGGTCTACGGCCAGGACAAGGCCATCGAGGCGCTGTCCGCTTCGATCAAGCTCGCCCGCGCCGGCCTGCGCGAGCCGGAGAAACCGATCGGCTGTTACCTGTTCTCCGGCCCGACCGGCGTCGGCAAGACCGAAGTGGCGCGCCAGCTCGCCGCCTCGCTCGGCGTCGAGATCATCCGCTTCGATATGTCGGAGTACATGGAGCGCCACACCGTGTCGCGGCTCATCGGCGCGCCGCCCGGCTATGTGGGCTTCGATCAGGGCGGCCTGCTCACCGACGGGGTCGACCAGCATCCGCATTGCGTGCTGCTGCTCGACGAGATCGAGAAGGCGCATCCCGACCTGTTCAACGTGCTCCTGCAGATCATGGATCACGGCAAGCTGACTGACCACAACGGCAAGCAGGTCGACTTCCGCAACGTCATCCTGATCATGACCACCAATGCGGGCGCCGCCGACATGGCGCGTTCCGCCTTCGGCTTCACCCGCACCAAGCGGGAAGGCGACGACATGGAGGCGATCACCCGGATGTTCGCGCCGGAATTCCGCAACCGGCTCGACTCGATCATCACGTTCGCCCACCTGTCGCGCGAAGTCATCGCCATGGTGGTCGAGAAATTCGTGCTGCAGCTCGAGGCGCAGCTCGACGACCGCGACGTTACCATCGAGCTGAGCGACGAAGCGACCAACTGGCTGATCGCCAACGGCTACGACGAGCTGATGGGCGCCCGGCCGATGGCGCGGGTGATCCAGGAGCACATCAAGAAGCCGCTCGCCGACGAGGTGCTGTTCGGCCGCTTGAAGTCCGGCGGGCACGTGCGCGTGGTCGTGCAAACCGATGAGGCCGGCAACGCCAACCTCGGCTTCGAGTATCCGGACGGACCGGTCAAACCGCGCCCGGAAAAGCTGCCCGAGCCGCGCGCCGCCAAGAAGCGCCGCGCCTCGCCACGGCGCAAGCCGCCGGGTTCTTCCGGTGGCGGCAACAACCCGCCACCCGGTCCCGGCCGCGGCTCGGTGCCGAAGGTGCCGCTGGTCAAAGTCTGAACGAGACCGCAGCGCCGGCGCGTCAGCTGAGCTTGCCCTGCCGCCGCAGCACGGCCGCAAACCAGATCGCCAGCAGCGGCAGCGCCGCGGCGGTGCCGAGAAACAGCGGCACCGCGCCGAAGCGGTCATAGGCCAGCGCGCCGATGGCGACGCCTGCGGTCTGGCCGATATAGAGCGCCGACGAGAACAGGCCGACCGCGGTGCCGCGCGCATGCGGCGTCATCAATGTGGCGTTGGTCTGCAGCGTGTTGTGCAGCATGTAGAAGCCGAGCCCGATCGCCACCGTCGCCATCGGCGCGAGCCACCATACCGGCGCGACCGCGAGCCCGGCATAAGCGGCCGCCAGAATGATGCCGCCGCCGACCGCCAAGCCGATCTGGCCGAGCCGGTGCACCAGCAATTTGACCAAGCCGGCATAGATCAGCCCGCCGACGCCGAAGCAGGCGACGGTGACGCCGACCAAGGTGAAGCTGACGCCGAACTCTTGGTGCAGGTAGGCGCCAATATAGGCGAACGCGCCCCACATCAGCCCGCCCTCGATGAACGCCACGATGATGACGATGCGGGCGAATGCATTGGACAGCACGGCGGCGTAGTCGGCGATAAAGCCGTTCCAACCGCCGGCGCCTGAAGCGGCGCTCGGAGCAACGCGGCGCACGCGCGTCTGCGGATCGGCGATCAGCTGGAAAATCAATCCGGCCGCCGCCACGGCGAACAGGCAGGCGAGCACGAAGAATACGCGGCGCCAGCCGAGCAGGTCGCCCAAAATGCCGCCGGCGGCTTGGCCGAACAATTGCCCGATGATCTGGCCGGACAGGTAGCGGCCGAGGATCGGCTGCAGCCGGTCGCGCGGCGTGACGTCGCCCACATACGCCATCGATACCGGAATGATCCAGCCGCCGACCGCGCCGGTGGCAAGCCGCGCCACCGCGAGCTGCGGCAGCGACGCCGCCGTGCCGCAGATCGCCACAAGGAGCGCCGCGAGCGTGCACATCAGCGCCACGGTGCGGTACTTGCCGAACCGATCGCCGATCGGCCCGATGACGAGCTGGATCGTGCCGTGGGTGACCGCATAGGCCGTCACCACGATGGCGGCGGCGCCGACGCTGGTGTGAAAATCGGCCGCGATCTGCGGCAGCAGCGAATCCGTCACCCGCACCTGCGCCTGGCTGGCGAAGCCGGCGACGGCGAGCAACACGATGGCGCGCGTCGGCACTTTACGCGTCGGCTCCTGGCGCACCGGGTCTTGGCGCACCGGATCTTGGCGCGGCGGCACATGCGTCTGTTCGGAGGCGGACACGATCGTTCGGAACCGTGATGCGGAGGGCAGGGGCCGGCGTTGACACTCGGCACGGCGCGGGCTTTTTAGCCCGCGCCAGAGCGAAACCACAATGATCGAAAACCGCTACCACCCGGCTGAGGTCGAAAGCCGTATTTACAAAGCCTGGGAGGACGCCGGCGCGTTCCGCGCCGGCCGGCCGGAGCGCGCGACCGCGGAGCCCTATTGCATCGTCATTCCGCCGCCCAATGTGACCGGCTCGCTGCATATGGGCCATGCGCTCAACAATACGCTGCAGGACATCCTCTGCCGGTTCGAGCGCATGCGCGGCAAGGACGTGCTGTGGCAGCCGGGCACCGACCACGCCGGCATCGCCACCCAGGCGGTGGTCGAGCGGCAACTGATGGAGCGCCAGGAAACGAGCCGCGCCATCGGCCGCGAAGCCTTCATCAAGCGCGTCTGGGAATGGAAGGCGCAATCGGGCGGCACCATCATCGGCCAGCTCAAGCGGCTCGGCGCGTCGTGCGACTGGTCGCGCGAGCGCTTCACCATGGACGAGGGCCTGTCGCGCGCGGTCGTGAAAGTGTTCGTCGCGCTGTACCGCGCCGGGCTCATCTACAGAGACAAGCGGCTGGTCAACTGGGACCCGAAGCTGAAGACCGCGATCTCCGACCTCGAAGTGCTGCAGGTCGAGACCCGAGGTCAGCTCTGGCACATCAAATATCCAGTCGAAGGCAGCGACGAGTTCATCGTCGTGGCCACGACACGCCCGGAGACCATGCTGGGCGACGTCGCAGTCGCCGTGCATCCGGACAACGAGAAGCTCAAGCACCTCATCGGCAAGCACGCGATCCTGCCGCTGGTCGGCCGCCGCATTCCCATCATCGGCGATACCTATGCCGATCCGGAAAAAGGCACCGGCGCGGTCAAGATCACGCCGGCGCACGATTTCAACGATTTCGAGGTCGGACGGCGGCACGGCCTGCGGCTTGTCAATATTTTCGATGACGAAGCCGGGCTCGACCTGAAAGACAATGCCGGTTTTCTGGAAGGTGTGCTTGCATCAGCGGAGCTTGAGGAGACGCTGGCGCTGCACGGTGTCGACCGCTTCGCAGCGCGCAAGAAAATTGTCGAGCGGCTCGAGGCGGCGGGTTTGCTCGACAAGATCGAGCCGACGTCGCACGTCGTGCCGCATGGCGACCGTTCCGGCGCGGTGCTCGAGCCGTTCCTCACCGACCAATGGTACGTCGACGCCAAGACGTTGGCGCAGCCGGCCATCGAAGCGGTGCGCGAGCGCAAGACCGCCTTCGTGCCGGCGCAGTGGGAAGCGACCTTCTTCAACTGGATGGAAAACATCCAGCCGTGGTGCATTTCGCGGCAGATCTGGTGGGGCCACCAGATCCCGGCCTGGTACGGTCCGGACGGCAAGATTTTCGTCGCCGAGACCGAGGACGATGCGGTGGCCGACGCGCTCGCCCATTACACCGACATCGAGGAGATCACCGTTTCGGACGGCCACGATATCGCGGCCGATCCGGAGCGCCGCGCCCGCTTCGCCTGCGACTACCTGCACCGCGACGACGACGTGCTCGACACCTGGTTTTCCTCGGCGCTGTGGCCGTTCTCCACCCTCGGCTGGCCCGACCAGACGCCGGAGCTTAAGCGCTACTACCCGACCAGCGCGCTGGTGACCGGATTCGACATCATCTTCTTTTGGGTCGCGCGCATGATGATGATGGGGCTGCACTTCAAGCGCGAGGTGCCGTTTCACACCGTCTACATCCATGCGCTGGTGCGCGATGCCACCGGCGCCAAAATGTCGAAATCCAAGGGCAACGTCATCGATCCCTTGGAGATGATCGACGAATACGGCGCCGACGCGCTGCGCTTTACGCTCGCCGCCATGGCGGCGCAGGGCCGCGACATCAAGCTGTCGGCGCAGCGCGTCGAAGGCTATCGCAATTTCGCGACCAAGCTGTGGAACGCCGCGCGCTTTGCCGAGATCAACGGCTGCGCCCACGATCCGGATTTTGCCGCGCACCAAGCCAAAGACACGCTGAACCGCTGGATCATCCACGAGACCGCGAAGGCTGGCAGGGAAGTCAGCGCGGCGATCGAGGCCTACAAGTTCAACGACGCGGCCGGCGCCATCTATCGTTTCGTCTGGAATGTGTATTGCGACTGGTATCTGGAGCTGATCAAGCCGGTGCTGACCGGTCCCGACAGCGCCGCCAAGAAGGAGACGCGCGCCGCAGCCGCCTGGGTGCTCGACGAAATCCTGCGGCTCCTGCATCCATTCATGCCGTTCGTCACCGAAGAGCTGTGGCGCGTCACCGCCGAGCATGGGCCGAAGCGGCATCACCTGTTGGCGCTCGACGCTTGGCCGTCGCATGACGGGCTCGACGACGAGGTGGCCGAGGGCGAAATCGGCTGGGTGGTCGATCTGGTCAGCGCGATCCGCTCGCTGCGCGTGGAGATGAATATCCCGGCGGCCACGCCATTGCCGCTGGTCTTGATCGGCGCCTCGCCGCAAACCGCGGTGCGGGCGCGGCACTGGTCGGAATTCGTGCAACGGCTGGCGCGGCTGTCGGGCATTTCGTTCGCCGACGCGGTGCCGAAAGGCGCGTTGCAGCTCGTCGTGCGCGGCGACGTGGCGGCGCTACCGCTCGCCGGCATCATCGATCTCGCGGCTGAGCGCACGCGGCTCGCCAAAGAATTGGCCAAGTGCGACGCCGACATCGCCCGCGTCGAGCAAAAACTCAACAACGCCGATTTTATCAAGCGCGCGCCGGAGGAAGTGGTCGATGGCGAACGCGAAAAGCGCGAAGAGGCGCTGGCCCGCAAGGCGAAAATTATCGAGGCGCTGGCGCGGCTCAAGGACTCCGAATGAGGTGGCAGGCATGCGAATTTTCCTCGCCGGCGCGAGCGGAGCGATCGGGCGGCGGCTGACGCCGCTGCTAATTGCCGCCGGGCATGAAGTGACCGGCTCGACGCGCACGGAAAAAGTCGCCCGCGAGTTGGAGAGCGCCGGCGTGCACGGCGTGGTCGCCGATGTGTTCGATGCCGACACGCTCACGCGCGCGGTCGTGGCGGCGCAGCCTGAGGTCGTCATCCACCAACTGACCGACCTGCCGCGCGTCTTGGGCGACGAAAAGGAGTTGGCCGCCGCCTATCCGCGCAACGCCCGCATCCGCACCGAGGGCACCCGCAACCTGGTAGCTGCAGCGAAGGCGGCCGGTGCGCGGCGCTTCATCGTGCAGAGCGTCGCCTTCGCCTACGCGCCCGGCCGCGAGCCGTATGTCGAGACCGATCCGCTGAACGTCGCCGACGGGCCGCGCGTCGTCACGGTGCGGGCCGCCGCCGACATGGAGCAGCAGGTGCTCGCCTCGGGCATGGAGCCTGTGGTGCTGCGCTACGGCCTGCTTTATGGGCCCGGCACCTGGACCGAGGAGCCGGCGCGCAAC
The DNA here is from genome assembly GCA_035651875.1 of Xanthobacteraceae bacterium. Taxonomy (GTDB): domain Bacteria; phylum Pseudomonadota; class Alphaproteobacteria; order Rhizobiales; family Xanthobacteraceae; genus BOG-931. Next base: position 16,939 of record DASRET010000023.1, on the reverse strand, counting down.
CCGCCGGTTCACGTCGATGCCGCCGCGCAGGCCGCCTTCCTCACCGTGACGCGCGGCTCCGGCATCTACAACATCGCCGACGACGACGGCACGGTCTCCATCGACAAGGCGCGCAAGGAGCTGGGCTTCGACCCCGCGTTCCGGCTCGCGTCGTAGCTACGCGCTGCGTTTGCGCTTAGCTTCCACGTAGCTGCGCAGCACCGCGCCCATGCGCGATTGGTAGCCCTTGCCGGAGCGCTTGAACCAGCCGATCACGTCGGGATCGAGCCGCAGTGTGATCTGCTGCTTGGGCGGGGGCATCCGTACCTCGGCGTTATCCCAGAAGCCGGGCGGAATGACGCCGGCGTCCGGGTCGGCCGCCGCCCGACGCTCAGCTTCCTCGTCGCTCATCTCGATCAGTTTGCGATTGAGCGGCTTCACCGGTATATCGTCCAGGCTCTCATAACGCACGATCCGGCTGTGCTTTCGCGTACGCTTCGCGCTCATGTCTTGATGCCCTCCAAGCTGAAATGATCCGCACGATCTCGCCGCGTAGCGTGTAAACCACATTGAGTACGACGCCGTTGCTATCGACTCCCAGCGCAACGAAACGCGTTTCACCATAATCGCGTCGGACATCGCGCCGTTCGATGTAGAAGCCGCGGAAGATCGAGGACGCTTCCTCGAAGCTCACCGCGTGCTTGCGGACGTTGGCGCGAGCTTTGGCGTGGTCCCATTCGAACCGCATGGAATATGTAACTACAAAATGGAGTTCCAACAAGCCCCGAGGAAGGGCTCCCCGAGGAGTGTTTAGGACGGTATTTTGCCCGAAATCACCGCCGTTGGTACAAACGGCTTACTCCAAAACCGCGAGCCCTTGAGGCCGTAGCGCCACGGCTTCGCCACCGCCTTGGTGATGCCGATGCGGGGGCCGGCAACGACCTCCTCATCGCCGCGGCGGGCGAAGATCGCGAACGGCGGCGCGGTCAGGGCGAGCCCGTTATGGGCGCGGGTCACGCCGAGCGCTTCGCAGACCCGGCCTGGCCCGGAGCACAACAGCCGCGCGTCAGCCAGCCCGCGGCGGCGCCGCATCACCGTAAGCCCGTCGATCGGCTCGATGGCCCGGATCAGCACGGCGCTGGCCGAGCCCGCCGGCTCGCAGACGAAATTCAAGCACCAGTGGATGCCGTAGGAGCGGTACACGTAGGCGTAGCCGGGCGGGCCAAACATCACGGCGTTGCGCTCGGTCGGGCCCCGATAGCTGTGCGCGGCGGGATCGGTGTGGTGATAGGCCTCGACCTCGACCAGCCGGCCGCCGACGCCATTGACCAGCAGCACCGCCCCGATCAGGTCCGGCGCCACCTCGTGAACGCTGCGCTTGAAAAAGCTGTGGGTGAGCCGCTTGCCCATGCACAAATGTCGCAGTCCGATGCCAGACGGTAAATCGCGAGTTAACAGCAAGCCACGGCTGGTCGTGAATCTGTGTCTCCGGAGCAACACGCCGGGAACATTCGATTGTTTGACCACCGCAGCCGCACCGGGCGCCGCTTTTTGGCCATAGGATTCCTTGAGATCGATGGCGAGCGCGCCAAGGCGACACAAATTCTTGGCGGCGCCAAGTTGGGGTGCTTTCCGATTTGGGAGCCAGGGCAAGCTCCGAGATCGGTCCGGGGGATGGGGGCGGGGGGCCATGACCAATGGCCCTTGTGAGTGAGAATGGACGCCAAGACACAATTGAAAGCTCGCCTGCCGAGCCGCCATGCCACAGAAGGCGCGGAGCGGGCGCCGCACCGTGCGTTTTACTACGCCATGGGTCTGACCGCGGAGCAGATCCATCAGCCGTTCGTCGGCGTCGCCACCTGCTGGAACGAAGCCGCACCCTGCAATATCGCGCTGATGCGCCAAGCCCAGGTGGTCAAGCAGGGCGTTGCCGCGGGCGGCGCAACCGCGCGCGAATTCTGCACCATCACGGTGACCGACGGCATCGCCATGGGCCACGGCGGCATGAAGGCCTCGCTGCCGTCGCGCGAGGTGATCGCCGATTCTGTGGAGCTAACGGTCCGCGGCCACGCCTATGACGCGCTGATCGGGGTCGCCGGATGCGACAAGTCGCAGCCCGGCATGATGATGGCCATGTGCCGGCTCAACGTGCCGGCGATCTACATCTACGGCGGCTCGATCCTGCCCGGCACCTTCAAGGGCAAGCCGGTCACCATCCAGGACGTCTACGAGGCGGTCGGCAAGCACTCGATCGGCGCCATGTCGGACGCCGACCTGGAAATCCTGGAGCAGAACGCCTGCCCGTCGGCCGGTGCCTGCGGCGCCCAGTTCACCGCCAACACCATGGCGACGATTTCGGAGGCGATCGGGCTCGCACTGCCGTATTCGGCCGGCGCCCCGGCGCCCTACGAGATCCGCGACAAGTTCTGCATGCTGGCGGGCGAGATGATCATGGATTTGATCGTCAACAAGCTCCGCCCGCGCGACATCGTCACCCGCAAGGCCTTGGAGAATGCCGCCGCCGTCGTGGCGGCGACCGGCGGCTCGACCAATGCGGCGCTGCACCTGCCGGCGATCGCCAACGAGTGCGGCATCAAATTTGATCTGTTCGACGTCGCCGAAGTCCTGAAAAGGACACCGTATATCGCGGATTTGAAACCGTCCGGCCGCTATGTCGCCAAAGACGTGTTTGAAGCTGGCGGCGTGCCGCTGCTGATGAAGACATTGCTCGACCATGGCTATTTGCACGGCGACTGCCTCACCGTCACCGGCCGCACCATCGCCGAGAATCTCAAGTCGGTTCAGTGGAATGCCGATCAGGACGTGATCCGTCCGGCCGACAAGCCGCTCCTGGCGACCGGCGGGGTCATTGGCCTGAAGGGCAATCTCGCGCCGGAAGGCGCCATCGTTAAGGTTGCCGGAATGGAGCGCTTGCATTTCTCCGGACCGGCGCGCTGTTTCGACGGCGAAGAAGCCTGCTTTGAAGCCGTGAAGAACAAGAAGTACAGGGAAGGCGACGTGCTGGTCATTCGCTATGAGGGGCCCAGAGGCGGCCCCGGCATGCGCGAAATGCTGGCGACCACCGCCGCCCTCTACGGCCAGGGCATGGGCAACAAGGTGGCGCTGATCACCGATGGACGGTTTTCCGGCGCGACGCGCGGCTTCTGCGTCGGGCACATCGGGCCGGAAGCGGCGATCGGCGGGCCGATCGGGCTCCTGCGCGACGGCGACATCATCACCCTCGATGGCGAGAAGGGCACGCTGGACGTCAAGCTGACGGACGCCGAGCTTGAAGCGCGCCGCAAAGATTGGAAGCCGCGCGGCGAGGAATTCGCCTCCGGTTACTTGTGGAAGTACGCGCAGCAGGTCGGCTCGGCGCGCTATGGCGCCGTCACCCATCCGGGCGCATCGGTTGAGAAGGCGTGTTATGCGGATACGTAAGCGGGCGGCTGCAAGCGGCGGAGTGTTGGCCGCGCTGGTCGGCCTCGGCGTTGCATGGGGCATCGGCGGCCTCGGCAGCGGGCATGGTTTGCTGGTCCAGCCGGCTTTGGCGTTCGACGGTAGCGCCACGCCGGCGACCGCAGAGCTCAACCCGCAAGACGGCCTGCGCGGCCCCGGCGCCTCCCTTGAAAGCAACGAGAAGAACAAGGAATTCACGACGCTCCAATACGCCGCCGATCAGGGTCACACCGCCGCGCAGTGGAAGCTCGGCCGCATGTATGCCGACGGCGACGGCGTCGCGCAGAGCGATTTGCGTGCCTTCGACTATTTCAGCCAGATCGCCAACTCGCATGCCGACGAGCCGCCGGGCACCGCGCAAGCGCGCATCGTCGCCAATGCGTTCGTGGCGCTCGGCCGCTATTATCTCAGCGGCATTCCCAATTCGACCATCAAGCCCGACCCGGCCCGCGCCCGGCAGATGTTCGGCTACGCCGCCTCCTATTTCGGCAACGCCGACGCACAATACGAGCTCGGCCGCATGTACCTGAATGCCACGCCGAGCGACGTGCACGAGGCGGCGCGCTGGTTCCAGCTGGCGGCGACCAAAGGCCAATGCCGCGCGCAGGTGGCGCTCGGCGACATCCTGTTCCGCGGTCAGGCGGTGCCGCGCCAAGCGGCGCGCGGCCTGATGTGGCTGACGCTCGGCCGCGATTGCGCCGGCAACGACGAGGCCTGGGTCAAGCCGCTCTACGACAACGCCTTCCACCGCGCCAGCGACGACGAGCGCGCCATGGCGCTGGTGTATCTGAAAGAGTGGATTAACGGCCGGCGCAATTAGCGAATAGCGGACAACAAGAATCCCTATTCGCCATTCGCTATTTCGCCACTCGGGCTTGCCGCTATTTCGCCTCGAGATTTAGATCCAGCCACACCGGCACGTGGTCTGATGGCTTTTCCCAGGAGCGCACGTGCTTGTCGATGCCGACCGCGGCGAGCCGATCGGCGGCCTGCGGCGACAGCAGCATGTGATCGATGCGGATGCCATTGTTCTTCTGCCAGGCGCCAGCCTGATAATCCCAGAACGTATAAAGGCCGGCATCGTCGCTGGTGGCGCGCAGAGCATCAGTCAGCCCGAGATTGATCAGCGTGCGGAATTCCTCGTGGGTGCGCGGCAGGAACAGCGCGTCGCCGACCCAGGCTTGCGGGTTTTTCGCATCATTGCCGGTCGGAATGACATTGTAGTCGCCGGCCATGACGAGCGGTTCTTCGTGGGCCAGCCGCTCACGCGCATAAGCCGATAGCCGCTTCATCCAGCCGATCTTGTAGGTGTACTTGTCGGTCTGCGGCGGGTTGCCGTTCGGCAGATAGATGCTGGCAACGCGCACCGCGCCCTCGGCGGTCGAAATTACCGCTTCGATGAAGCGGGCATGATCATCGCTGTCGTCGCCCGGCAGGCCGCTCGTCACCTCGTCGAACTTGAATTTCGATAGGATGGCGACGCCGTTGAACGTCTTCTGCCCGTGGATGGCGACGTTGTAGCCGAGCCCCTCGAATTCGAGGCGCGGAAACGCCTCGTCGGGACATTTGGTTTCCTGCAAACAGACGATGTCGGGCTGGCGCGCGGCAAGCCAGGTGCGCGTGGAATCGATGCGCTGCTTGATCGAATTGACGTTCCAGGTGGCGATGCGCACGGCCGGTGCCCCGGGTGAGAGCAGGACCTCTAGAGGGCGAAGCTGGTGCCGCAGCCGCAGGACGCGGTGGCCTTGGGATTGTTGACCTTGAACGACGAGCCGATCAGGTCGTCGACGAAATCGATCTCGCTGCCGGCCATGTAGTTGAGCGATACCGGGTCGATCAGCACAGTGGTGCCGTCGCGCTCGATCGCGATGTCGTCGGCGGCGCGGTCGCGCTCGGTGTCGAATTTGTACTGAAAGCCGGAGCAGCCGCCGCCTTCGACGCTGACGCGCAGCATGGTGCCGGGCGGCTCCTGGCGCAAAATCTCGCCGATCCGGGCGGCGGCGCGCTGGGTGACGATGACGTTGATGTCGGAATGGGCGTCCATATTGGCTCCGGCAAAAGCTTGCCACAACCGGCGAATCCGCCGATTGCCACACCATCTAGGCGATAGTTAAGTGCGGGGGCGGCAGAGGTCAATTGCGGAAAGGCCGGCTGTTCATGGCGGTTGATGGCTCCTCGCCGCGCGCGCCCTACGCCTGCGATCCGGCGCAAAGCCGCGGCCGGCTGCACCCGGAGCCGGCGAGCAAGAGCCGCAGCGCCTTCCGCCGCGACTGCGACCGCATTATCCATTCCACCGCGTTCCGCCGGCTCAAGCACAAGACCCAGGTCTTCGTGTTCGACGAGGGCGACCATTACCGCACCCGGCTCACCCACACGCTCGAAGTCGCCCAGGTGGCGCGCGCTCTGGCCCGGGCCCTCGATCTCGACGAAGACCTCGCCGAGGCGCTGGCGCTGGCCCACGACCTCGGCCACCCGCCGTTCGGCCACGCCGGCGAGCGGGCGCTCGACGAATGCCTGAACGCGTTCGGCGGCTTCGACCACAATGCGCAAACGTTGCGCGTGGTCACGGCGCTGGAGCGTCGCTACCCGAGCTTCGACGGCCTCAATCTCAGCTGGGAAACCCTGGAGGGCCTGGTCAAGCACAACGGGCCGCTCACTGACCGGCAGGGCCATCCACTCGGCCGCTACCGCCAGCGCCAGCTCCCGGACACGATCCTCGCCTATGCGCGCGAGCATGACCTGGAGCTCTGGACCTTCCCCAGCGTGGAGGCGCAGGTCGCTGCGGTGGCTGACGACATCGCCTATGATGCTCATGACATCGACGATGGGCTGCGCGCCGAGCTGTTTTCGCTCGACGACATCGCCGCCGTCGCGCTGCCCGGAAAAATCATCGGCAATGTCCGCGGCGTTTTTCCGCAACTCGACGCCAGCCGCGTGGTGCACGAATTCATCCGCCGGCTCATCGGCCTGCTCATCGAGGATGTGATTGCCGAAACGCGGCGGCGGCTGGCGGCGCTGGCGCCGCACTCTGCCGATGACGTGCGGCAGGCGTCCGCAGCCGTCGCCGGGTTCTCCCCCGGCATCGGCGAGGCCGACCGCGCCATCAAAGCTTTTCTCAAGCCGCGCATGTACCGCCATGCCCGCGTCATGCAGGTGATGGACCAGGCCGCCGGCGTGGTGAAAGACTTGTTCGTGCGCTACAGGGCCGATCGCGAAGCGCTGCCCGCCGAATGGCGCGAAGGTTTGGCGGATGCTGGGGAGCCGGCCCGCGCTCGCCGCATCGCCGACTTCATCGCCGGCATGACCGACCGCTATGCGCTCGCCGAGCATGCCCGGCTCTTTGACTCGACCCCCGAACTGCGTTAGGCGCGCGGCGCCGCCTGCAGCGGCGCAAACGCTGAAACATGGCCGTAGAGAACATTTTCGCCGACATCCTTGGGCGCGTCCACAACGCTGTCGAAGTGCTGATCGCTGCCGGCACGCTGCCGGCTGGCCTCGATCAATCGCGCGTGACGGTCGAGCCGCCGCGCGAGGCGGCGCACGGCGACATGGCGACCAACGCGGCGATGGTGCTGGCCAAAGACGCCGGCAAGAAGCCGCGCGAGCTGGCGGACGCGATCGCGGCGCAACTGTGCGCCGATGCGCTCATCGACAAGGTCGCAATAGCGGGTCCGGGCTTCATCAATCTCACGCTCAAGCCCGCGGCCTGGCTCGATGCACTGCGCACCGCTGTGCAATCCGGTGCGCAGCATGGCGCAAGCGATATCGGCCGCGCCGCGCCGGTCAATGTCGAGTACGTTTCCGCCAATCCGACCGGCCCGATGCATGTCGGCCATTGCCGCGGCGCGGTGTTCGGCGACGCGCTCGCCAACCTGCTCGCCTTCACCGGCTTTGCGGTCACCCGCGAGTACTACATCAACGACGCCGGCGCGCAGGTCGACGTGCTCGCGCGCTCGGCGTTCCTGCGCTACCGCGAAGCGCTCGGCGAAGACATCGGACAGATTCCCGAAGGGCTTTACCCGGGCGACTATCTCAAGCCGGTCGGGGCGGCGCTCGCTGCGCGCCATGGCGATGCGCTGAGGGAGCAGCCGGAAGCGCAATGGCTGCCGGTCGTGCGCGCCACGGCGCTCGAGATGATGATGGCAATGATCCGCGACGATCTTGCCGCGCTCAACGTCAGGCCCGACGTTTTCTATTCAGAGCGCTCGCTGATCGACGGCGGCACCGACCGCGTGGCGGAGACGATCGAATGGCTGCGCTCGCGCGGCGAGGTCTATGAAGGCCGCTTGCCGCCGCCCAAGGGCGGAGCGGTCGAGGACTGGGAAGACCGCGAGCAAACCCTGTTTCGCTCGACCGCGTTCGGCGATGACGTCGACCGCGCACTCAAAAAGTCCGACGGCTCCTACACCTACTTCGCCTCGGACATTGCCTACCATCGCACCAAGATCGAGCGTGGCTTTGACGCGCTGATCGACGTGTGGGGTGCCGACCACGGCGGCTATGTCAAACGCATGCAGGCCGCGGTGGCGGCGTTGAGCGGCCGCGCCGCCGCGCTCGACGTCAAGCTCATCCAGCTGGTGCGCCTGCTGCGCGCCGGCGAACCGGTGAAAATGTCGAAGCGGGCAGGGGACTTCGTCACCTTGCGTGAGGTGGTGGACGAAGTCGGCCGCGATGCCGTCCGTTTCATGATGCTGTTCCGTAAGAACGACGCGCCGCTCGATTTCGACCTTGCCAAGGTGATCGAGCAGTCGCGCGACAACCCGGTGTTTTATGTCCAATACGGCCATGCCCGCGGCCAGTCGGTGTTTCGCAATGCTCGCGAGTCATTCCCAGACTTGCCGGCCGACATTGCCGAACTCGTCCGCACGGCTCCGCTCGACCGGCTGAGCGATCCAGCCGAGCTTTCTTTGATGCGGCGAATTGCCCTTTACCCGCGCGTCGTCGAAGCCGCCGCGCTGGCGCACGAGCCGCATCGAATTGCCTTTTATCTCTATGAGTTGGCCAGCGAATTTCATGCGCTTTGGACGCTCGGTAATGCGGCGCCTCATTTACGCTTCATTATCCAAGATGATCGACAAATGACTGCGGCTCGGCTCGTCCTCGTAAAAGGCGTAGTTACCGTGCTTGCTTCCGGCCTCGCATTGTTGGGGGTCCAGGCGCCGGACGAGATGCGGTAATCCTCCGTAGCTTTCGACGGGTCGACTGCGGTCGAGGGGATAGGCGTAACGGGGCGAGTTTGATGGCCGACGATTTTCGGACCTTTCGCGGCGATGCACGCGAAGCGTCGCCGCGCAGCAGCGTCGCCGATCCGCTGGCAGAGCTCGCCCGGCTGATTGGCCAGAGCGCGCCGCGGCAAGGCCAGGGCGGCGGTCACGCCCCCGACGCGCAGCGCTACGAGGATGCACCGCCGGTGTCTCAGGTCGACTGGGCGGCCGGCGACGACGCCTATGCGGAGCCGGCGCACGCCGCGCATGACGATTACCCGTCGCATTCGCCCAACGGCGCCGCATGGTCGCGCGAAGCCGCCGATCGTGATCGCTATGATGAGCCGCCGCCGGCGCGGCATTATGCCGAGCTCGATGCGGCGTTCGAGGATGGATCGGATCGTGGCGAGGGGTCGCCGGCGTTCGGCACCGACGTGCCGCGCTACGCACCGCCGGCGCACGACGAGTATGAGAGCGACGATCGTCCGCATTATGGGGCGCCGGCTCCATATGCGAGGGACACGGCGCACGATTCGGATCAAGACGATTACGAGCAGGACACGACCGCGCCGCGTCGCAGCGGCACGGTTTTGGTCCTCGCCGTGCTGGGCTTGACGATCCTCGGCAGCGCGGGCGCGTTCGGTTATCGCGCCATGTTCGGCCGGTCGGTGGTGGCGGGAATGCCGCCGATCATCAAGCCGGCCGAGGGCCCCATCAAGGTGCAGCCGAAGGTGGAGGCGCACGCCGGCCAACCCGGCCAGGCCGAGCCGGCCAGCAAGACCGGGGAGCGGCTGGTCGAGCACCAGGAACAGCCGGTCGACGTCCAATCCGCTAATCCGCCGGTGCCGCGCGTGGTCCAGACCATTCCGGTGATCTCGAACGCGCAAGCCGCGCCGATCCCGGGCGGTCCGTCGGGTGAATTCAATGCGCCTGGGCAACCGCTCCCACCGGCGCAGCAGGGCATGGCTTTGCCGCCGGCCGCAGCGAACCCGCCCGCAGCAGGGGCGCCGCAGCAGGCCCAGCCGCTCGCACCGGGCGGCTCAGGCGCCAAGCAAGTCCACACCGTGGTCATTCGGCCCGGCCAGCAGCCGGCTGCCGCCAATCCAGCTCCGGCCGCTGCCGCGCCTGCCGCTCATGCGGCGCGCACGCACGAGCCCGCGCAACGGCCGCGGCAGACCGCAACCGCCGGCGGCCCGCTCTCCATCGTTCCGGGTCCGGAAGGCGACGCTCAAGCCCGGGCTCCGGCGCGCAGCCACGTCGCCTCGCGGGCGCCTGAAGCGACCTCGAGCGTCGGCGGCTACGCCGTGCAGGTGACGTCGCAACGCAGCGAAGCCGAGGCCGAGGCCGCCTACCGCGCGCTGCAGGCCAAATATCCGCAGGAGCTCGGCAACCATCGTCCTCTCGTCCGCCGCGCCGATCTCGGCGCCAAGGGCACCTATTACCGCGCCATGGTCGGTCCGTTCGCCTCCGGCGAGCAGGCGACGGAACTCTGCAGCAAGCTGAAGGCGGCCGGCGGCAGCTGCATCGTCCAAAGAAATTAGCCGCTTCGCGCTTGACCCCCACGCCGCGCGGCAGCTAAGCGGCGCCCCATGCGCGCCTTCATCACCGGTGTTGCCGGCCTCACTCTGACCGACGCCGAACGTGCGTTCCTGCGCGACGCGCAGCCGTGGGGATTGATCGTCTTTGCCCGCAACGTCGCCGATCCCGAACAGCTGCGCCGGCTGACGGCCGCGTTTCGCAGCGTCGTCGGACGCGACGCCCCGGTTCTGGTCGACCAGGAAGGCGGCCGGGTGCAGCGCCTCGGCCCGCCGCATTGGCCTAAATACCCGCCGGCCGCCGCCTATGCTCGTCTTTACGGTGCCGACCGCGCGCAGGGACTTGCGGCCGCGGCCCTTGGCGGACGGCTGATCGCTGCCGATCTTCACGCCGTGGGCATCGATGTGGATTGCGCACCCGTCGCCGACATTCCGGTGGCGGAAGCCGATCCGATCATCGGCGACCGCGCCTACGGCATGGCGCCGGAGCCCGTCGCGGCTCTCGCCGGCGCGTTCGCACGCGGCCTGATGGAAGGCGGCGTGCTGCCGGTGGTCAAACATATGCCGGGCCACGGCCGCGCCGCGGCCGATAGCCACAAGAAGCTGCCGGTGGTCACGGCCGACCGAGCGACACTCGAGGCGACCGATTTTGCTGCGTTTCGCGGACTTGCCGATCTGCCGATGGCGATGACGGCCCACGTCATGTTTACAGCCATCGATCCGATCGCGCCCGCCACCGCTTCGGCCGCTATAGTGCGTGATGTGATTCGCGGCTCGATCGGCTTTCAGGGCTTGCTGATGTGTGACGACATTTCCATGGGCGCATTGAGCGGTTCGCTCGGCGAGCGCACACGTGCGGTGCTCGCAGCCGGTTGCGATGTCGCGCTCCATTGTGACGGCGAGATCGCCGCCATGGAGGCGATGGCGGCTGCGGCGCCATTGCTCGCGGGCGAGGCGGGCCGTCGGGCCGCCGCGGCGCTGGCGAAGCGGCAACGGCCTGCGCCGATCGATCTTGCGGAGAAGCGCGCCGAATTCGCCGCGCTGATGAAGAGCGTCTGGGAACCGGCGCAGGGGTGGGCATGAACGCCGAAGCCGAAAACGCCGAAGAGCTGAGCTTCGAGACCGAGCTCGCGGAACCGGCCGCCGCCGGCGAGCCGGCGCTGGTGGTCGATGTCGAGGGCTTTGAAGGCCCGCTCGACCTCTTGTTGACCCTTGCCCGTCAGCAGAAAGTCGACCTCGCCAAAATCTCCATTCTGGCGCTCGCCGACCAGTACCTCGCCTTCATCGAGGAGGCGCGCAAGCTGCGCCTGGAACTCGCCGCCGATTATCTGGTGATGGCGGCGTGGCTCGCTTATCTGAAATCGCGCCTGTTATTGCCGGAGCCGCCGGCGCCGGAAGGGCCGAGCGCCGAGGACATGGCGAATGCGCTGGCGCAGCGGCTGCGGCGGCTCGAAGCGATCCGCCAATTCGCCGAGCAATTGCTCAATCGGCCGCAGCTCGGCCGCGACGTGTTCGGCCGCGGCCAGCCGGAGCCGATCGCCGAGATCAAACGGCCGCAATGGACGGCGACGCTGTACGATCTGCTGTCGGCCTACGCGGCGCGGCGGCAGACCCAGGCGCGGACTTTTGTGCGTATGCCCAAGCGCAGCGTCTGGTCGCTCGCCGACGCGCGCGAGGCCATCGAGCGGCTGATTGGCGTTTCGTTCGACTGGAGCCCGCTCGATCAGTACCTGATCGAATATCTGGTCGAGCCATCGCAGCGGCCGACGGTGCTGGCTTCGAGCTTCGCCGCCACGCTTGAGCTCGTGCGCGAAGGCCGCCTCGAAGTGAATCAGCATGCGGCGTTCGCGCCGCTTTACGTGCGCGCCCGCGCGCAGCCGGCCGAGAACGGCGCTGCGCCGGACGTGGGGAATGGGTGAGGAGGGGCATTTGATGGGCCAAGTAGCAGAGATGCGAGTGATCGTCGGCGACAGGGATGAGACCGAGCAAACCGAGCGCGCCGAGGAACTGCGCATTCTCGAAGCTTTGCTGTTCGCGGCCGAGGAGCCGCTGGACGAAAAGACGCTCGGCGAGCGGCTGCCGGCCGGCGTCGACGTGCGTGCGCTCCTCAACCAGCTGCAGCACGAATACGCCTGCCGCGGCGTCAATCTGGTTCGCGTCGCCGGCAAGTGGACGCTGCGCACCGCAAGCGATCTCGCCTGGCTGTTGACCCGCGAATCCCACGTGCCGCGCAAGCTGTCGCGCGCCGCCATCGAGACGCTGTCGATCGTCGCCTATCACCAGCCGGTGACGCGCGCCGAGATCGAAGACATTCGCGGCGTCACCACGTCCAAAGGCACGCTCGACGTGCTCTTGGAAACCGGCTGGGTCCGCCTGCGCGGCCGCCGCAAAGCGCCGGGACGGCCGGTGACCTATGGAACCACGGAGGCGTTCCTGACGCATTTCGGCCTTGAAGCGCTGGCCGATCTGCCGGGCCTCGACGAGCTCAAAGGCGCGGGCCTGATCGAAGGCGCGGTGCCGGCGGGCTTCGCCGTCCCGGTGCCGTCGGACGATCCGGCGCTGCGTGAGGACGAAGATCCGCTCGAACCGGGCGATCTCGACCTCGGCCTGGTTCCGCCGAGCGATCGCACCGAGCAATAAGGCGTTTTCCGCCCGCGCCAGCGCGCCGCGCCGCCCATTCACCCTGCGGCGGTGCGGCTTTGCGGTTGCGCTTGTTTTTGCCGGCCGCGACGCCTAGTTTCAGGCTCAAACAGACACCTTGCCGCGGGCGCGGACGCGGTTGCGGACGGAGGATTTCATGGGTGGCTTAAGCATTTGGCATTGGCTGATCGTTCTGGCGGTCGGGCTGTTGCTGTTCGGCGGTCGCGGCAAGGTTTCCGACCTGATGGGCGACGTTGCCAAGGGCATCAAGTCGTTCAAGAAGGGTCTGGCCGACGATGAAGCGGCGAAAGCCGATGCGCCGGCCAAGAGCATCGACCACCAGGTCGCGGCCGAAGCGCCGCGGCGCGCCGAGGCCGACAGCAAGGTCTAGCGCTCGGATGTCCTGAAGCGACGCGGCTCGCTCGCTATCGGCATCCGGCGGGGTGAGCACGGCGGAACGCGAACGGCTGTTCGCAAGAGGCCGTTGGCAACGGCCGCTCTCCTATCCTCCTCGCTGAGAACTGGGGGTCGGGACGGATGTCAGACGCGGCGGGCACGGGCCGGGAACTTGCTCTCATGTTCGATATCAGCTGGAGCGAATTCCTTCTGATCGGCATCGTGGCGCTGATCGTGATCGGGCCGAAAGAGCTGCCCGCCGTCATGCGCACGCTAGGCCAATGGACGCGCAAGGTGCGCGGCATGGCGGCCGAATTCCAGAACCAGTTCCAGGAAGCCATGCGCGAAGCCGAGATGGCCGACCTGAAGAAGCAGGTCGACGACATGGCGCACGACGTCACCAGCGTCGATCCGCTCAAAGGCGTTGGTGAGGATATCGAGAGCGTCGGCAGCGACGTGCAGCGCTCGCTCAGCAGCACCACCGAGCAAAGCGCCACCGAACAAACAGCTACATCGTCCGCGGGCGAAATCGAGCCGATGCTGCCGCTGCCCACGCCAGTGCCATCCGACGCCGCCGCGGCGCTGCCAAGCGAAGCTGCGGCAAGCGAGCCGGCTGTGCCCGCCGTGCCGGAATCACCAGCGCCGCAGCCGGCCGAAGCGCCGCACCACGCCGCCGAAGCCCTGCCGGCCGATGGCGGCCGGACCGGATGACCATGGCCACGCGCGAAGACGAAGAGAAGGAGATCGAGGCGACCAAAGCGCCGCTGATGGATCATTTGATCGAGCTGCGCTCGCGGCTGATCAAGGCGCTGGCCGCGTTCGGCATCGCCACCGCCGGCTGCTTTTTCTTCGCCAAGCATATCTACAACGTGCTGACCTGGCCCTACGTCTGGGTCGCCGGCGCCGCCAACTCGAAGTTCATCTACACCGGGCTCCTCGAATATTTCGTCGTCCAGCTCAAGCTCGCCATATTCGGCGGGATTTTTCTGTCCTTCCCCGTGATCGCCACCCAGATCTACATGTTCGTGGCGCCCGGGCTTTATCGCAACGAGCGCAAGGCGTTCCTGCCGTATCTGATCGCGACGCCGATCTTCTTCGTGCTCGGCGCCTCGGTGGTCTACATCGTGGTCTGGCCGCTGATCACCAAGTTTTCGCTCGGCATGCAGCAGCTCGGGGGGCCCGGCGAGGCGACCATCGAGTTGTTGCCGAAGGTCGAGGATTATCTCTCCCTGATGATGAAGCTGATCCTGGCGTTCGGCATCGCTTTTCAGCTCCCGGTCATCCTCACGCTCCTTGGCCGCGTCGGCATCATCACCTCCGATACGCTCAAGTCCAAGCGCCGCTACTTCATCGTCGGCGCCTTCGTCATCGCCGCGGTGCTGACCCCGCCCGACGTCATGAGCCAGATGTCGCTCGCCTTGCCGCTCCTTCTGCTCTACGAGGGCTCGATCTGGTCGGTGCGCATGGTGGAAAAGCGCCTCGCCGCCGAGCGCGCCGCCGCCGAAGCCGCCGCCGCCGCCAAGCCGGCGGAGTGACCGCCGCGCTCTAATGAGCTATTGAAGCCGTCATGGCCGGGCTTGTCCCGGCCATCCACGTCTTTTATGTCCGGCGCGAAAGACGTGGATGCCCGGCACGAGGCCGGGCATGACGCCGTGGACACGCCATGCACGACATCCGCTTCATCCGCGAGCATCCCGAAGCGTTCGACCGCGGCCTCGCCCGGCGCGGCTTGGCGCCGGAATCAAAGCGCCTGATCGCGCTCGACGAGGAGCGGCGCAAGAAAATCCTCGAACTCGAAACCGTCCAGGCCCGCCGCAACGCGGCATCGAAGGAAATCGGCGAAGCGAAGAAGAAGAAGGACGAAGAGCGCGCCAACAAGCTCTTAGCTGAGGTCGCGGCGCTGAAGGATACGCTTCCCGCGCTAGAGGCGGCGGAGAAGAACGCGAGCGAGACACTCGACAAGGCGCTCGCAGAAATTCCCAACCTGCCGCTCGATGAGGTGCCCGACGGTAAGGATGCCGACGATAACGTCGAGTACCATCATTTCGGTGCCGAGCGCCATTACGCATTCGCGCCCAAGCAGCATTACGAACTCGGCGAAACTCTCGGCCAGATGGATTTCGATACTGCGGCCAAGCTGTCCGGAGCACGATTCGTTGTGTTGCAAAGAGGTTTAGCGCGTCTCGAACGAGCGCTAGGGCAACTCTTTCTCGATCTCCACACGACCGAGCATGGCTACACCGAGGTCGTGCCACCTCTTTTGGTGCGGGACAACGTAATGTTCGGTACCGCGCAATTGCCAAAATTCGCGGAAGACCAATTTGTTGCTATTTCGTCATTTGCGCCAAGAGCGGTTGAGTCATTTGCATCTCGTTTATATTCCATCGTGGAGAAACAGGAGCGACTCGGCGTTGATCTGATGGAGCCGGAGGCGGCCGCCAGAGATCAAATTTTAAACGCCTTGGGAGAGCTGAAGGTCGATGAAGGCTTTGTGAATGGTCTAAAAGCATTCATGGACCTAGTTCTGACTGAACTTTGGGAATCTCGTAAGCAGTTGTCGACATTCAGGCGTGAAGATGTCGATTACTTTCGAGCTTTCGCCGCAGCTCTCTGGCTCATCCCCACCGCCGAAGTCCCCCTAACGAACCTCGTCCGCGAATCCATCCTCGACGAAGCCCAATTGCCACTGCGCTACACCGCCTGCACGCCGTGCTTCCGCGCCGAGGCCGGCGCGGCCGGCAAGGATACGCGCGGCATGATCCGGCAGCATCAGTTCACCAAGGTGGAGCTCGTCTCCATCACCACGCCGGAGCAGTCCAAGGACGAGCATGAGCGCATGCTCTCCTGCGCCGAGGAGGTCTTGAAGCGGCTCGATCTGCATTACCGCGTGATGACGTTGTGCACCGGCGACATGGGCTTTGCCTCGCAAAAGACCTACGACATCGAAGTCTGGCTGCCGGGGCAGAATGCCTACCGCGAAATCTCGTCATGCTCGGTGTGCGGCGACTTCCAGGCCCGCCGCATGAATGCGCGCTATCGCACCAAGGAAGGCCGGCAGGTGCGTCCCGTCCACACGCTCAACGGCTCCGGCGTCGCCGTCGGCCGCGCGCTCATTGCGGTGATGGAGACCTATCAGCAGGAAGACGGCTCGATCGCCGTGCCGGATGCGCTGCAGAGCTACATGGGTGGCATGAAAAGGATCGTAAAAAGCGAATAGCGAAGTGGCGAATAGCGAATAGGGGAAGAGGCCGGCTTGATCCCACCATTCGCTATTCGCCACTCGCCATTCGCGCTCGCCGTTATCGATTGCAGAGAAAGATCCCACCGCTTGCGCATCCTCATCACCAACGACGACGGCATTCATTCCGAAGGTCTCGATGTCTGCGCGGAGATCGCGCGCGTGCTGTCCGACGACGTCTGGATCGTGGCGCCGGAATTCGATCAGTCCGGCGTCGCCCATTCGCTGACCCTGAACGATCCGCTGCGGCTGCGTCAGGTCGAGGAACGCCGGTTCGCAGTGCGCGGCACGCCGACCGATTGCGTCATCATGGGCGTACGTTATCTGCTCAAGGACAAGGCGCCCGATCTGGTGCTGTCCGGCGTCAATCGCGGCCGCAATGCCGGCGAGGACGTGATCTATTCCGGTACAATCGCGGGTGCGATGGAGGGAACGATCCTGGGCATTCCATCGCTGGCGCTATCGCAGGCCTACCGCTCGCGCAGCGG
>DASRET010000022.1:0-29292 GCA_035651875.1 Xanthobacteraceae bacterium | reverse complement strand
ATGGACGGCACGCTGGTGCGGGTGATGTCGTGGTACGACAACGAATGGGGCTTCTCCAACCGCATGGTCGACACCGCGGTGGCGATGGGCAAGCTGGGCTGAACGAACTGAAAATGAAAATGGGCGACGACCGCAAGCGATCACAGAAGAACGGCGCGAAGCGACCCGCGATTGTAGAGTTTTGTAGCTAGAGCCGCGCCTGTCATGAGTTTTCGCAACCTCGATGATGCCGACGTGAGCGGCAAGCGCGTGCTGGTGCGCGTCGACCTCAATGTGCCGATGCATGACGGCAAGGTCGGCGACGCGACCCGCATCAAGGAAGTCGCACCGACCATCACCGAGCTCGCCCAAAAGGGCGGCAAGGTGATTTTGCTGTCGCATCTCAACCGGCCGAAAGGCCCGGACCCGAAAGATTCGCTGCGTCCGGTCGCCGCCGAAGTGGCGCGCATCGTCGGGCGGCCGGTGGCCTTCGCCGACGAATGCGTCGGCCCGAAAGCGCAAGCCGCCGTTGCGGCGATGAAGAACGGCGACATTCTCTGCCTGGAAAACACCCGCTTCCATCCCGAGGAAGAAAAGAACGACAAGACGTTCGCCAGACAGCTCGCCGCGCTCGGCGACATCTTCGTCGAGGAGGCATTTTCGGCCGCGCACCGCGCCCACGCTTCCATCACCGGCATCGTCACGGAATCGGGCATGCCGGCCTATCCGGGCCGCGCCATGAAAGAAGAGCTCGACGCACTCGCCAAAGCGTTCGAGACGCCCGAGCATCCGGTCGCGGCCATCGTCGGCGGCGCCAAGATCTCCACCAAGCTCGAACTGCTCGGCCATCTCCTCGGCAAAGTCGAGGCGCTGATCATCGGCGGCGGCATGGCCAACACCTTTCTCGCCGCGCAGGGCAAGCCGATCGGCAAATCGCTCACCGAGAACGACCTTATTCCGCAAGCCCGCGACATCCTCGCCAAGGCCGCCGCGCTCAATCGCGAGATCGTGCTGCCGGTCGACGCGGTGGTCGCCGAAAAACTCGCCGCGCACGTGCCGACCCGCGTGGTCGGCGTCGACGAAGTCGGCCCCGCCGACATGATCCTCGACATCGGCCCGCGCAGCGTCGAGCACGTGGCCGCGGTGCTCGCCCGCTCCAAGACGCTAGTCTGGAACGGCCCGTTCGGCGCCTTCGAGACCGAGCCGTTCGACAAAGGCACCAATGCGGTTGCCAAGGCGGTAGCGGAACTCACCAAGGCGAAAAAACTTGTCAGCTTTGCCGGCGGCGGCGACACGGTGGCGGCGCTCAATGTCGCTGGCGTGATGGGCCGGCTCAGCCACGTCTCGACCGCGGGCGGCGCGTTCCTGGAATCGCTGGAAGGCAAGACGCTGCCCGGCGTCGCCGTGCTGATGGTATCGGACTGTTGATGCTATAATGTCGTCATGTCTCTCGAGGAGGGCGCGATGAATCTCGAGGCACTCAATAAAGTCGCCGAGGCCATGGTGGCGCCGGGCCGCGGCATCCTCGCCGCCGACGAATCCTCCGGCACGATCGCCAAGCGGTTCGACGCCATCGGCGTGCCGTCGACGGCGGACACGCGGCGCGACTATCGCGAGATGATGTTCCGCACCCATGAGGCGATGTCGAAACACATTTCCGGCGTCATTCTCTACGACGAGACCATCCGGCAGAACGCCAAGGACGGCACGCCGCTGGTCAAGCTGATCGAGAAGGCCGGCTCGCTGCCCGGCATCAAGGTCGACAAGGGCACCAAGGCGCTGC
Source organism: Xanthobacteraceae bacterium (assembly GCA_035651875.1). GTDB lineage: Bacteria > Pseudomonadota > Alphaproteobacteria > Rhizobiales > Xanthobacteraceae > BOG-931. The sequence continues at coordinate 27,530 of DASRET010000022.1, read as the reverse complement.
CGTTCTGCCCCGGCGAAGTCATCACCGAAGGCCTCGACGGCCTGCGCGAGCGCCTCGTCGAGTATCGTGGGCTGGGCGCCAAGTTCGCCAAGTGGCGCGCCGTCATCGACATCGGCCAGGAACACGGCCAGCCGAGCTACACCTGCGTCAATGCCAATGCCCACGCGCTGGCGCGCTATGCCGCGCTCTGCCAGGACGAAGGCATCGTGCCGATCGTCGAGCCCGAAGTGCTGATGGACGGCGGCCACGACATCGACCGCTGCCTCGAAGTCACCCAGTGGGTGCTCAAGGAAACCTTCCAGGCTCTCTTCTTCAATCGCGTCGCGCTCGAAGGCATGGTGCTCAAGCCCAACATGACGGTGCCCGGCAAGAAATCCGCCAAGCGCGCGTCCGTCGAAGAGGTCGCCGAGAAAACGCTACGCGTGCTCAAGGCCTGCGTGCCGGCCGCGGTGCCCGGCATCGCGTTCCTGTCCGGCGGCCAGTCCGACGAAGAGGCGACTGCGCATCTCGACGCCATGAACCGCATGGGGCCGCTGCCCTGGCACCTGACGTTCTCCTACGGCCGCGCGCTGCAACACGCGCCGCAAAAGGCGTGGTCCGGCAAGTCGGAAAACGTCGCCGCCGCCCAGCGCGCCTTCAACCACCGCGCCATGATGAACGGCCTCGCCAGCCTCGGCCAATGGAAAGCCGACCTGGAGCGCAAAGCCGCGTGAGCTTTCCTTATCCTCCCCTGCGAAGCGAAGCTTCGCGGGGGAGGGGGACCATCTTGCGAAGCAAGATGGTGGAAGGGGCCCTTCAGCCGCGCCGACCATGAGACCCCCAAGCAAAACGATCAAACAAGCGCGCCGCCTCCGTCGCACGCTGTCCATGCCGGAAGTGCGATTGTGGAGCCGATTGCGCAAGCGCGTACCTGGAAAGCCGATTTTTCGCCGCCAGCATCCAATCGGCTCCTACGTCCTCGACTTTTATTGCCCGCAAGCGAAACTCGCCATCGAGATCGACGGGTTGAGCCACGACATGGGCAGCCATCCGGAACGAGACGAACGCCGCGACGCTTGGCTCCTGCAACAAGGCGTGAAGGTCGTGCGAATCGCAGCAGCCGAACTGACGGCGGACCTGGATGAAGCGGCTGACGCCATCGTTCGCATGGCGGCGGAGCAGCGTTGAGGCGGTGGCCCCTTCCACCGCGCCTTCGGCGCGGTCCCCCTCCCCCGCTTCGCGGGGGAGGATAAAAGCGCGCCATGCCCCGCCTCTATCTCTTCACCCCGCCGCTCGACGACACTGCGGCCTTCGCGCGCACGCTCGAGCGCGCCCTGCCCGCAGCCGACATCGCTGCGGTGCTGCTGTGCCTCAATGACGCTGACGAACGCGCGTTGATCAACCGCATCAAGACCGTGGCCGCCGTAGTGCAGCGCCGCGACGTTGCGCTCCTGGTCGACGGGCGGCCGGAACTCGTGGCCCGCGCCGGCGCCGATGGCGCGCATCTGACCGGCATCGAGGCGCTGGGCGCAGCGCTGCCCCTGCTCAAGCCCGACCGCATCGCCGGCGCCGGGGGCTTGCGCAGCCGTCATGATGCCATGCTCGCCGGCGAAACAGAGGCCGACTACGTCATGTTCGGGGAACCCGAGCGCGGGCCGGCCGGCCAAAACCCCGGCAAAAACCCGCCCTTCCCGGCGGTCGAGGAGCGCGTGGCCTGGTGGGCGGAGCTTTTCCAGCCGCCCTGCATCGGCTACGCGTCAAGCGCCGACCAGATCCGGCCGCTGGCACAAGCCGGCGCCGATTTCGTCGCGCTCGGTGAGTGGATATGGAGCGAGCCAACCGGAACGGAACGGATCGTGGCAGCGGCCGCGCAAGCCCTCGCGGCGGCGGCCGGCTGATGGCGCCCGCGCCGCTGCGCACCATTGCGGCCGCCGCGATGCGCAGCGCTGCAACGACGGGCCTCGCCGCGCTGCTAAGCCTGCCCCTCCTCGCCCCTGCCGGCGCCCAAAACCCGCCCCCGCCGCCGGCGCCCGCGCAGCCGCACCATCGGTTGGTGCCGGCGAAAAAACCCGCGCCCGCCAAGCCGGCCGCCCCGGCCCCGCAGCCGGCCCAAGCCGCGCCGCCCGCGCCAAAGAACGGCGCCGAGCCCGACCTCGCCTTCGGCGCCTTCCAGCGCGGCTACTACATCACGGCGTTTTCGCTCGCCACCCAGCGCGCCGCCGACAAGAGCGATCCGAAATCCATGACGCTCCTTGGCGAGCTGTACTCGAACGGGCTCGGCATCCCGCGCGACGACGCCAAGGCGGCGTCCTGGTACCGGCTCGCCGCCGCGCGCGGCGACGCCAACGCCATGTTCGCGCTCGCCATCTTCGAGCTGCAGGGCCGCGCCGGCCCGCGAAACCGGCAGGAGAGCGCCAAGTGGCTCGCCGCCGCGGCCAAGCTCGGCCACCCGATCGCCGCCTACGATCTGGCGCTGCTCTATATCGAGGGCGAGCTGTTTCCACGCGATTTCGGCCGCGCTGCCGAACTGCTTCGCGTCGCCGCCGACGCCGGCAATGCGCAGTCCCAGTACGCGCTCGGCACGCTCTACAAGGACGGCCGCGGCGTGCCGCGCGATGCCAAGGAGGCGGTGCACCTGTTCGCGCTCGCCGCGCTCGGCGACCAGACCGACGCCGAGGTCGAATACGCCATCGCGCTGTTCAACGGCGACGGCATCGAGCGCAACCAGCCGCTCGCCGCGCAGATCTTTCGCAAGGCCGCGTTGAAGAACAACCCGATCGCCCAGGACCGGCTCGCGCTCATCCTCGCCAACGGGCTCGGCGGCGTGAAAGCCGATCCGATCGAAGCCGCCAAATGGCACCTGATCGCCAAGGCCGCCGGCGACACCAATCTGGTGCTCGACGATTTCGTCGCCAAGCTCGATCCGACCGCCCGCGCCACCGCCGAAAAGCGCGCCCAGCCCTGGATCGCCTTCATCAAACAAATCATCGCGGCGCAGACCGCGGCGCGACAGCAACAGCAGCAAGCGCCGGCGCCGAACGCCGCGGCACCGAACGCGGCGGCGAAGAAGTAGCGGCTTACCCGTCCTCCACCCGCTTCGCTGTGCTCTGCCGGAGCGGATGAGGAGATGCCGAGCGCGCCGCTTCACTGGTGTCGCGATTCCATTGCCGCATCGCGCCTCGCTCAGCCATACGTTGTGTTACGCGCCGCCTCCCGGTTATCCACAGCCGCAAGCGCTCTGTGTTGGAATTCGGACCTGGCGAATCTAGGATTTGCGGCGGTGGTTTTGCGGCGGTTCCGCGGCTCGCAGGTGACAGCGAGTCGCGTGACGTCGGGAATGAAGTGACAGAGCGTGGAGTAGCGTTCGATGACTGATCGACCCGTGTGGCGTCCCGGCTCCGATCCGGCCGAACCTGTCACCCCGCCGCCCGCTCACGCGACACATTCGGTTCTGCACAGCAAAATCCTGCCCTTGGGCGCGTTCGCGGCGTTGCTCACGGTCGCGGCGGTCCTGATCCTGCTGATGCCGTCGGGGGCCGGGAACAGCACATTGAAATGCTACGACCGGGCCGGAAATTACGAACCGTGCGTCACGCGCGCGAGTGCATCCCCGTCACGATCCCACAATCGAACAGCGCAGGTCGCTCGACCAGGCTGGATAAAAGCCGCGCTCTACGAGCCCAGTTGGGAAAAGCCAATTTGGCAGACGCCTGCCGTCGATCAACCGAACAATGCAACGGCCGGCGAGCCAGCCAATTCAGCCGCAAGCATTCCCGTCGCGCGACACACCAGTAGAAAACACCTGGCATCGGCCTGCAGCCGGCACCTGATGCCTTGTTTCTTCTCAGCCGTGCGCAGAGGGTTTACGCATCTCGCATCGACCGCCGGAGCAATGGGGCCGAGCCGATCTGCGCGGGAGCACCTCTAGGGGCGGCGAAACAAACGAGCGCGCAGCGCGACGTTGAGACAAAACGAAAAGCGGCAGCCCGGCCGCCCGGCCAGGCTGCCGTTTCGTCGCTCAGCTAAGTTCCCATATTGCCGACTGAAGACGCGTCGCCTCCAGGCTTGTCCTTGCGCGCCGCCTCTTCGGCCTTCCGCCGCACCTCCGACTTGTTCTGGTCGCGCTCGCCGCCCTGCTGCGGCCGATTCTGGTCCTGACCGTTCTGCCGCTGGTCGCTTTGCCTTTTGCTCTGTTCAGTCACTGATGCTCTCCTGCTTTCCGCAAATCGCGTCGAGACGAGGCCTCTGTCATTTAAACAACGAGCGGCAGGGTGAAGCGGTTCCTGAATCAAGCTTGTTCCATGCGACAAAGAAAGCGATGGAACCGAGCGCAATGTCCGGCGAAACAGACACTTGAAATGAGCGCGCAGCAGTAGATGCTGTGAAGGATCCGCGTCACTTCACCGGGTGAGGAAGACACCATGCGCGCGCCGGTCATATTCCGCTTTTTGCTGCTGCCACATCTGGCTGTCTTGCTGCGAAGTCTCGCTCAGGCCGATGAGCCTACAATAGGCGTCACGCGAACCGGGCTTTTGGCGCGCCCGTCGTTGATCGCAGCAAGCGTCGTGCTCTGCCTCGCCGCCTTGGCGGCGCCGGCATCGGCACAGGATGCTGGGCGAGGCACACCGGGACGGTTCGATTTCTATGTGCTGTCGCTGTCATGGTCGCCGACGTTTTGCGCCGAGGCCGCGGAACGCCATGCCGGCCGCTCCGCCGGGGCGCAATGCGGCGCCCGGCCCTACGCCTTCGTGGTGCATGGGCTCTGGCCGCAATATGAAAGAGGATTTCCGCAGTATTGCCAGGTGCCGGCGCCGCGGATCGATCATCGCCTGGTGTCTTCGATGCTCGATCTGATGCCGGCGCCGCATCTGATCTTCAACGAATGGGACAAGCACGGCACCTGTTCGGGCCTGTCGCCGCGCGCTTACTTCGAGACCGTGCGCAAGGCGCGCGCCGCCGTGACCATTCCGCCGGAGTATCGCGATTTGGCGCAGCCGCTGAACGTAACGCCGAACGCCGTGGCCGAGGCCTTTGTCAAAGCCAATCCCGGGCTGATGCGCGACGGCATTGCGGTCGAGTGCAGCAGAAAACGATTGAGCGAAGTGCGTCTGTGCCTGTCCAGGCAGTTGCAGTTTCGCGACTGCCCTGATGTCGCCCGGCGTTCATGCCGGAGCGATCGGCTGACGATGCCGCCGCTGCGAGGCGGTTAATTTGTTATCCAAATAAGCGTAAGCTCGGCCGAGGGCAGCGAAGCCCACGCGGTCTGGCAGGCCGGGATGACGCCCGTAACAGCGCCGTCAAACGACAATCCACGCGGCACCTGGTACGGCAGGGGATTGGCGCGTGCAGCGCTACTCCTCGGCGCCGCCGCGATCATCGCCGGCCTGGCCGCAGAATTCGGCATCGCGCGCGACTTCGGCTACCTGCACGCCTCGATCCTGAGCGGCACGCCGGACGGTTATTATCACGCGCTAGCAACCCGCCTGGCGGATCGGGCCGGTCGCGGGCATGGCACGCTCACCGTCGTACCGACCGCGGGATCGATCGAAAACGTCAGCCGGCTGACCAGCAAAAGCGGGCGCTGCGGCGAGATGTTCGGTCTCATCCAGGATGGCACGCCGGTATCGGCCGATGCCGGCATCGAACTGCTCGGCCAATTGCCCGAGCGCGAGTCGCTGATCCTGCTGGCCCGATCGAACAACACCTTTCGCAGTTTCGCCGATCTGCGCGACGCCTCGATCGGCATCGGGCCGGAAGGATCCGGCACGGCGTATCTGATGCGTCAGCTGTTTGCCGCCTCCGACCTGCAACGATTGAGGGTGCGTTTCTCGTATCATGAATTGCCCGAACAGGCCGCGCTGGTCGCGCAAGGCAAGCTTGATCTTGCCGCCTACGTCATGGAGGAAGATGCCAAGCTTCTGCACGATATCCTGCGCGCGACCGATCTCGACATCGTCGCGCCCGCCGGCTTGCAGGGGCTGATCGCGCGGTATCCCTGGCTCAGCCTCGGCACCATCGCCGCCGGGCGCTTTGATCTGATCCGGCCCACGCCGGCTTCGGACCGACAAGCGGCGCGTCTGGCAACGCTCGTTGTCGCGGGACCTTGCGCCAGACGCGCCGACCAGGTCGCGATGCTGGTGCTGCTGTCGGCTGAGCTGCCCGGCTTCGTGCGCGCTAATCCGCCGCGTGCGGCCAGTCCCGCGACGGCGGCGCCGTTTGCCGCTGCAGCACGCCAGTTTTTTGTCAGGGGAGAGCCATCGCTCGCCGATCAATATTTTCCATGGCTGGTCAACCTGCTGTCGCCCGCCTATTGGATCTATCTGGTGATGGCGGTGACCGTTCTGTTCAACGGCATGTCCGTGTTCAGCCGGTTCCGGCTGTGGCGGATCGATGCGGCGCGCGAGAAACTCGAGACGGCGCTCAAGGAATTCGCCGATGCCGGGCTGACGTACGCGCAAATCCGCGCAGCAACGACTGTTCGCCCGATCGACGCACCGGAGCGGCGCACCGCAGCCCAGGCGCTGCTGCAACGGCTCATGGAACTGCGCGCCCGCTGTCGCCGCTACACGGGCTCCTTTGCCACCCCGATGGGCGACGAAATGTACTATCGCTACCAGCAATCGCTGATCGACGAGTCCATCGACACGCTGGGCGCCTTGCTCCGGCGCGCCGGAGGCAAGCCGTAATGGCGATGAATATCGGATTGAAGTGACGCAGATGCGGCCAATAATCGGCGTCATGGGGTGAGGAAGACACGATGCGTGCGCTGGTCATATTCTGTTTCTTGTTGCTGCCCAATCTCGCTGTGTTGCTGCAGCCAAGTCTCGCCCGGGCCGATGAGCCCATCATAACCGTCACGGTTGGCAACCAGACCCGCAGCTTCACGCGAACCGAGCTTGTGGCGCGCCCGGACTTAACGACCATCGCGGTAGCCCGCGATATCACCTATGGGGTGCCGATGAGCTATCGCGCCGTGCCGGTCGCGGCGCTATTCGCCGGCATGACGCCGCCGGCCGACGGCGTGATCGAGGCGGTCACGCACGACGGCTTCATCGCCCAGCTGCCGACCGAGCTTGTGCTCAACACCGATGCGCGCCAGGCGGTCGCCTGGCTCGCCATCGAACCCGCCGACCGTCCCTGGCCACCGATACCGCGAAAAGACGAGAGCGCGGGGCCGTTCTACATTGTCTGGACCGGGGCCGCGGCCGCCACCATTCGCAGCGAGCAATGGCCCTATCAGATGGCCAAGCTCGTCAGCCAGCCTGCGCCCGCCGTGCGCTGGCCTGCCCTCGCCGTCGATGCCGCGTTGCCGCCCACGGACCCGGCCCGCGCCGGCCAGGCGCTCTACATCGTGCAGTGCCTGCCCTGTCATAAGATGAACGGCGGCGGCGCGTCCGATGTCGGCCCCGATCTCAACCTGCCGCAAAATCCGATCGAATATTTCACGGCGCAGGGGCTGCACGATGTGATCCGCAATCCGCGGGCCGTGCGCACCTGGCCGGCTCTGACCATGCCGGCATTTGCCGCGGACAGGCTGAGCGACCGCGAGATCGCGCTTCTCGTTGCCTATCTCAAGCACATGGCCGGCAGAAAGCAGCAACACTAGCTGAGTTCAGGAGCGGGCTTGGTTCAGCACGCAACGAGTCACGGCCGTGATTTACTCAAATAGTGCAGAACTAATTGCGTCCAAAGTCATCACGTCCAAGTGAAGGGAATACCGTACGTCATCGCGGGTTTCCTGGAGAGACAACCAGGAGGCTCCCATGCGGCTCTTGCTTTTGATGCTCGTCACCGTCGCCGGCGTGGCGACGTTTGGCGGCAGCGCGAATGCCCAGAATTATCCGTGGTGCGCGGTGTTCGGCGGCGCCGATACCGGCGGCGCGTCAAATTGCGGCTTCGTCACCTTTGAGCAGTGCATGGCGACGCGCAGCGGCATGGGCGGCTTTTGCGAGCGGAATACGCAATACATTCCACCTCCCGGGCCGCATCCCGGGCTCGGTTATCGGCCGCGATACTGAATTCAACCGCAATAGTTTGGTCCGTGCCCGGTCACGGCCCCCAGTTGAACAGATAGTTGACACCCACCGTCACCATCTGGATGTTGCGATTGTGGGTCGTGAACACGTCGCCGCCAACGACGGGGAACGTGGCCGGAACCGTGAAGGTGGCATTGCTTAGTCCGACATAGTCGTACTCGAGCCTAGCCGTCCAATTGTTGTAGAAGGCCCACTCGATGCCCGCACCGGCCGTCCATCCGGTATTGGTGTTGTTGTTGGCGAATGACACCGACGAGCCGGTCGCCACGTTCGTCACGGTGAAATTGTTGCTGCCCACCCAGGCGCCGCCGCCCTTGCCGTAGAACAGCACCGGGCCGGCCGCGTAACCCAGCCGGCCGGTCAGCGTGGCGAGCCATCGGCCGTTGTTGCTGCCCTGCACGGTCGTGCCCAGCGCCGTGACGGCAGCGGAATTGTTGTTGTTGGCAAACCAATCGAAGTCGCCCTCGACGCCGACGACGACGCTGTTGAACTGGTAATTGGCACCGACCTGCCCGCCGCCCACGAACGTCGCATTGTTGTTGGCGCTCCAATTCACGCCGAACAGGCTGTCGGTCAGGTTGCCGTTGCTCCACCCGGCGCCCAGGTTGCCGCCGAGATAGAACCCGGTCCAGCTGAACAATGGCACGACAGGCGGCTGATAGGCCGGCGCGGGAGCCGGCCTGAGATCGGCAGCCTGGACACCCGCCGAAAGTCCCGCCAGCAGCGCAGCAATTGAAACCGAGCGAAACAGCTTTTGCATGAAGCGACCCCTCACATGCGGTTTCGGTGACTCGTCTTCTACGAACAAAAAATGGCAAATCCTTAAACGAGCGACACAGGCTCGCGGGAATCCGCATCAGCTCGCAAAATTCCCTGCGCGGTGACAAAGCAGCAACAGTCGCGCGATAGGGCCTTGAAGAGTTTGCGGAATTCGCAGATAGCCCCGCGTGCGGAAAATACTTAGATGCTATGTAGTTTCTCTTAGGGTCAACGCAGAGAGAGTCGTGTCAGGCCAAATTAATTTCGAATGTTCATGACACAATTCGGCGCGCCAAGGCGATGTCACAGGGTCGAAAGCTGACATCGGCGATCGGTACAATGCCCGCCAAGTGCCATCGGCAGCATCAAACTTCGACACCGCAATATTCCGATCATCTCGTTCCGACTGTTGATATGCGACTGACCGCGGCTGGCGAGGCCGGGCGGGAATAACTCTTTCCTCATGGTGTTTCCGGAAACGTTGCGTGGATTTTGTCGTGGGAGGAATCACATGATGACGATCATAAGTCGATGTTGCGTGCGAGCGACCGTGCTCTTCGCCGCGATGGCGAGCGCACTGCTCTTATCTGCACTTGTTTCGCCGGCGGCGGCGGACTCTGTGCGTTGGAGTACTGTCGTCGGTCTCGAGGATGCAAACAATGCGGTCGGCAATATTGCGGGCGGCGGGCAGCCATGGACGACGCTCGGCGGGTTCGCGAGTGTCGATTTGGCCTCCGGGCGCGTGGAGTTCGAAGTGCGCGGGCTGGTCCTGGCCGGCGGGAACACGATCGGAACGCCGGGCGCGATCACTCAGGTCATGGGCACGGTCGTTTGCGATGCCGGCTCGCAAAACCTGACCTTCAACACCCCGTTGGTGACGCTCAGTCCACGCGGCGATGCCCAGTTTGTCGGCATAATCGGGCCGATCGCGGCGAGCTGCACTTCTTCCAATGTTGCATTTTTGATCCGCATCGCGGCGGGTCGTTGGATTGCCAACGGCGCGGTCAGAAACGATCCGGCGCGGTGATCCATCGCGACGCTGAATCTTGCGCCGCGGGATTGCCGTCATGCCGGCGGCGTCGTACAGCCGATCGCACCGTTGGCGCAAGAACTCCGACCTCACTGCTGGGACGGCGATTGATCGGGTAACAGTCCCGGCGACGATTGCTCGGGCAATGGCTGTCGTGGCGGCGATTGCCCGGGCAGTGATTGTTGTGCCGATCTCCAGTTATCTGCGCATCACGCCGCCGCGTCAGTGAGCGCGTATCGGCCTTACAGGCCTTGCGGGCAATTTGTGATCTTGATCTCGCGGGTGCCGCCAGCTTCCGCCGGCACCCTGACGATCTGTTCGCTGCGGCGGCATACCGGAACAGCAATTGGTTCTGGCGCGACATCGCCTGCCCCCGGGTACGCCGCGGTGGCCACGCCGCCGTATGCGCCGGTCCAAAGCGGGTCGTAGGGCCACAGGCCGCCGGCGGCAAAGCTTCCACCAAAAGCGCGGCCGAAACCGCGCCTGATAACAAACCGATGAGCGGCGAAGCGGCGGCCGATGGCAAACCTGCGATCCGCGAAGCCACGGCCGATCGCCGGTCGAGGACCCGCGATGCCGCCGCCAGCAAAATGCGAACCGCCGAAATGCGCAGCGCCAAAATGCGCGCCGCCCGCCAGGCCGCGAGCGAACGCCGTGCGGGTGGTCATAGGGGCTGCGCCGAGCACCAGAACCACAACGACAGCAACGCTTTTCCACGGCATGGAACGCACTCCGGCCGCACCTCAATGAACGCTGGACGTCGGAGGCCGGCTCGTGCCGTCATCAAGCGTCGACCGGCCGCTTCCACTTCAACGCCGCCATGCATTGCCGGTTCGCTCGTGCAAGCGCTACTCGCATAGCGCAAAGCATTGTCGTTCAGCCAATTTCGCAGCGACGTTGCGCGAGGCCGCCGCAGGGTTCTCCGAGCGGCACGAGCGACGCCGCAGCGTGTTCTTCCAGCTTGCGCAGCCGTTCGGCCGCCCGGCGCGCCCAGCCGGATGCCATCAATTCGAGCGCACGCCTGTCATTCGGATTCGTCAGTTCGGCGGCCAGGTCGCGGCACGCTTGCTCACAGCGCAGGCATTCAATGATCAGATGCATGTTCAGCGGCTCCGTCAGCAATGTAACGGTCGCCCCGCCTACGCTCGTAATGTCACCGGCGCTTGTGCAGCGAATGTGACCGGCCAAGACACATTTTCGCGACTGGGCAGTGAGGTGCGTAGTGCGTAGGGCGGATTAGCGGAAACGCAATCCGCCAATTCGGCTTGCGTTACGGTGGATTACGCCTTCGGCTAATCCGCGCGACGCGCCACGTGCTGTGCGAAGCGAACCCCACGGGAGTCGACGGCCGCACGCTTGCTGTAACCCTTTCGTGATGGAGCGAAGCGAAAGCAATTTCTTATTGCTGGCGTGCGCCTTGGCCGATGCGTCGGCCGCGTCCGGGACGGCTGCGCGCAGCGGTCGCCTTGGCGACGTCGCAATGGGATCGGTAGAATCCCGGCGAGGGGTCCAGAACAGGACTAACATCATGAACACCCAAGACTTGATGAACACCCAAGACTTGGCGAAAGCTTTCACCGACATGTGCGCAAAGGGCGAACTGGACGCCGCCGGTAAGAAATTCTGGTCCGACGACGTCGTGAGCCGCGAGCCGATGACCGGCGACATGGCCGAGCTCAAGGGGCGCAAGGCGGTCGAAGGAAAAAGCCAATGGTTTAATGCGAACCACGAAATCCATAACCTCAAGGTCGAGGGACCCTACGTGCACGGCGATCAATTCGTCGTTCGCTTCGAGTCGGACGTCACGCCCAAAGGCGAGAAACGCATCCACTTGGACGAGATCGGGCTTTACACGGTCCGCAACGGCAAGATCGTCGAGGAAAGCTTCTTCATGGGCCGCACGTAATTCCAGCGAGGGTTCTATGAGCTGAGCCATCGGGCCGGCCCGAAGTGACCGGCCCGATGACAAGCTCAGCGAAGCCCACGCGGATCAGCAAGGCCGGTGTGAACGCGTGGGCACGGCGCTTCTCGCCTTTGCCTACGGGGTCCGCCCCGCCGAGCTCGCCGAACGCTGTTTCATGACCAAGCAGGCGATGAACTATCTGCTTCGCGATTTGGAGGATGGGCCGCCGTCACCGGCAAGAAACGATTCGAGGAATTTCTCGGCACCCTGCGACGGCTATCCGCGATCGAAGTGCCGCCGGCGAGCCCCGCCCGGCAAAAGCGCGGAGCAAAAAACGCATAAGGCGGCGCAAGCGTAATCCGCCTATTCGCGTCGCGTCACGACGGATTACGCCCGCGGCTCATCCGCCCGGCGCGGGCTTCACGTCTTCGCTTGCTGACGGCGGCGGCGCGATCCCGCCAAAAAGCTCATGACCGCCAGCGCATAAAGCGGCCATCGCACGACATGGTTCACCGAATCCGGCAAGGCGAAAGAAGCAACGCCAAAAAACAACGACGCCATCAGCGAAAGCGGACGCCACGGGATCTCGAACTTGTGTTGACGCGACCGCTTCCACTGCTCCAGCTCGTCATCGAGCGACGAGAACCCGAGCTCTTTCGAAAGCGATCCGTCCTGCCGAAGAGAGCTGGCGGCCGGCGCTACGGTAACTGGTGTGACGGCTCCGGCTGACGCCATCACGGGTGAGAGCTGGCGCAGAGGCTCGCCACGGCGACCAAACGGTCTGGGGCTCATGGATTCGTCCCGAAAAGAGCGGTCGTGGCATAATCGCAGAATCGGGATGATGGCGGCTTAACAATTTTCATCGACTTTTAAAGGTCAACGCGGGCCGGATCAGCGCAAGCGTAATCCGCCAATTCGCGTCGCGTTAAAGCGGATTACGCCTTTCGGCTAATCCGTCCCATGAAGCAGCTGGAAGACGAATGGGCCGCAATCATCGGCAAGAAACGCTTCGAAGAATTTCTCGGCACCCTGCGCCGGCTATCCGGGATCGAAGCGCCGCCAGTGAGCTTGACGAGGCACAAGGCGCCGCGGACTTAGGGTGGGTTGAGCGCAGCGAAGCCCAGCGGTTATAAACGGATGCCGACATTAGCGGCTTTCTTTTGTTGCTATCCTGGCAGGCAAATCTGGCCAAACTTTTTTTAGTTCTGCAAAATTCAGCCACACATCATAATGCGATGGAGCGACAGTTTCCCATGGAGGTATCTTCCCCTTTCTAAGAAAGGTTTGGTTTATGTGCTGTTCATCAACTGCTTTGGTGAATGTGAGCTTCTTTTGATGCCAAATCAAAGGATCAAGTTTTTGTAGATCGTGGTCCTGGTCCGGGATTGTGCGCCGCGCCCAACTGCGAAGCTTTGCCTCTCGGAGAAGAGCTAAGAATTTGCTGCGTTGCACGCCTTGCGTCGTGAACAACGCAATTAGCGCATCATTGTCGGCTACGCGAACGTTTGGGTAACTTTCCGCTAGATCGGCCGGTTCGCCGGGCCATAGTTTCAGAACTTCAGCGCGATTAACCCTCAAGTCCGCATAAGCCGGGCGCCCAGTATTTCGATCCGCGTAACAATGAGTTTCATTTTCCTTCGCCGTAGCATCGAAAAACGAGTAGGTAAAATAAGCTCTTTCCCAGTATTTCGGCTCAATGACTCGCAACGCGGCGCGCTGGCCGATCCAATCACCCAAGTTCGTCTTACTTGGACGCCCCCACACCCTTAACTGACCTAGCGAAAATGCATCGCGAATTTGATTGCCGGCTTTTTCCCACAAATTATCTTCGGGGCGATCAAGGACCTCCGGCTCAAGGTAAGAAAATAGTTCGTGGATTGGCCAATTTGGTCCGTCCTCTGGCTTCGCTGTTGCGGCTGATAATTCAAGTTGCAGCGTGTCGGCTCTCCGGTGCTGCTCCCAATAGAGCCGCGCTGGCGCGAGAACTAATCTCACCGAAAATATGACAAGGAAGGCAAGAATCGCCGAAGCGGCGGCAAGGGCTGCCGTGTACCCAGCAGTGCCCCACAACGTTGTTGGCGCATCAATCCAGTTCATCTGCTTTAGCCAATTGCGCGAAAGAACGAGGACGATGAAAAGAATTGTGCCGCCGAGGACGGCAGCCTGTTCGTTCGCTTTGGTCCAGCACCCGCGCCACGCCTGTTTGAGGCAGCGCCAAATGAATCTGAGATGGCCGAACATCGCTGAATCCTTTCTCTTGGGGATCGTACCCCACGGAGAAGGCACAGCGGCAGATTGTGGACCCAATGTTCCCACAACAGGATAGTATCCACAGCGGGACAGCGGGGGTTGATTGGGGATTTTGGTCCCAATTCGGAAGGCACCCGGGTTATTGGGAGTTCTTTTGGCTAAATTTAATCCCTAAGGGGGTCTGGGGCATTCAAGTGACGAATGTCTACCATCGCGAATCAAACCCCGAGTGCCATTTGACGGCCAGAGCAATTCGCCTGAGCGCTCACAAAAAATGACGTAGAATCAATGGCTCGTCTCATATATCGAGACAAATCTTGACAATAATCCTGGGATTTGATTACTGAGGCTCAAGCTCGCTCATCGAAGGGCACATTCCGGATGCGATCCTGAAGGTGGAGCGGGCTGCGGCGCCTGCGCGCGGTTTCGCACACCGCGCCCGGGCGGCTTCGGACCCTGCCTCTCCGGCACAACGACCGGGGCGCGAGGAGCTCGCTAGTAAAAGGGGTTTGCAGTGGCGCAAGCTGCTGCAAGATCCCGGTAAGCGCAGCCCGGAGCTGAGCCAGAGGTAACAGCCTGGCGAGTGCCGCGACGGAGCGCCGAAAGGCGAGGGCGCCCGCAAGCGGATGACCGCGGTAACGCGAATCATCCGTGGCGCTCGCCGCACTGGCCGCGGGTTCGGATGTGCTCATCCGAAGTGCCGGTGCGGTCTCTAGACGAGGCGTCGATCGGCGCTCCGCCTCCCCTTCTTTTATGTGGAGGCAAAGAATTTGGGAATGGCGTTGGCAAAGCTCGGGCGAAAAAGGCGCCGCGAGAACGCTCTTGTTTATCCGCCCCTGCGCGAAGCGCGGGGGAGGGGGACCATCTTGCGCAGCAAGATGGTGGAAGGGGTCCAGCATCGACGCTTCGTTGTCGTCGCAGGAGTTTCGTCACCGCCCGCGCCCCCTCCACCATCCTGCGCGCGCTATGCGCGCTCCGGATGGTCCCCCTCCCCCGCTCCGCTTCGCTCCGCGGCGGGAGGATGCAGAGCTTGACCGGGTCACCGTCGAACGCTTACCGCAGGGCGCCATGCTGCATTCGGCCGTACTCAACGTCATGATCAAGGCGGCGCACCGCGCCGGGCGCGCGCTCAAGCGCGACCTCGGCGAGGTCGAGAAGCTGCAGGTCTCGCTCAAGGGGCCGGGCAATTTCGTCACCGCCGCCGACCGCCGCGCCGAGGAGATCGTACGCGAGGAGCTCGCCAAGGCGCGGCCGAATTACGGTTTCCTCGGCGAGGAAGGCGGCTCACACGCCGGCAGCGACAAAACCCACCGCTGGATCGTCGATCCGCTCGACGGCACCACCAACTTCCTGCACGGCATTCCGCATTTCGCCGTGTCGATCGCGCTCGAGCGCGCCGGCGCCCAGGGGGGAGCAATCGTCGCCGCCGTCACCTACAATCCGGCCAACGACGAGCTGTTCGTCGCCGAGCGCGGCAAGGGCGCGTTCCTCAACGACCAGCGGCTGCGCGTCGCGGCGCGGCGCCGCACCATCGACGGCGTGGTCGGCTGCGGCCTGCCGCATTACGGCCGCGGCGACGCCGAGCACCTGCGCGCCTCGCGCTACGAGATCGCCGCCGCGCAGCGCAATTTCGCGGGGCTCCGCCGCTACGGTTCCGCCAGCCTCGACCTCGCCTGGGTGGCGGCCGGCCGGCTCGACGCCTACTGGGAGCGCAACCTGTCGCCCTGGGACATGGCGGCCGGCATTCTCCTCGTGCGCGAGGCCGGCGGCTTCGTCTCCGACGCCGAGGGCCGCGACGAAATCCTCGCCAATGGCTCGATCGTCGCCGGCAACGACACCATGCACCGCGAGCTCCTGCGGCTGCTGCGCGAAGCCGCCGAAACCGCCAAGCGCGAACCGGAAGCCGAGGCGGCGCGATGAATGGATTCCGCTCATTCCCGCGCAAGCGGGAATCCAGACTGGGTCCCCGCTTTCGCGGGGACGAGTGCAAGGAGCAATCGACGATAATACGAAATAACTTTGCGTTCCGCGGCGGCAATGTGGCGTCTCGCCATCACGTTGCCGCAAAAACGCTGGAAGGCTCCGGGGAACATGGCAGGGTCGGGTGCGCGGCACCGGCCCGCGGCAAAAGGCGCGTGTGCGCCGGCGCGGCAGTCGGAATGCGTTCCGACCGG
Source organism: Xanthobacteraceae bacterium (assembly GCA_035651875.1). Taxonomy (GTDB): domain Bacteria; phylum Pseudomonadota; class Alphaproteobacteria; order Rhizobiales; family Xanthobacteraceae; genus BOG-931. The sequence continues at coordinate 11,399 of DASRET010000022.1, read as the reverse complement.
TCCTGTGCCATATTGTGCCGATTCAGGGCCTATTGACCCGATGGCGACGACCGACCTCGACCTGGTAAAGCTCCCCTCACCCCGCATCTATCTGTTTCGGATGCTGGTGTTCGTCGTTTTGTGCGCGCTGATCGCCTTTGTGCTGCAGCGCCAGATCCTGCAGGCGTTCTTCGCCAATCCGTGGCTCAACGGCCTGATCGTCGGCGTGCTGCTGATCGGCATCATCCTGTCGTTCCACCGGGTGATCCGGCTGTTCTCCGAAGTCGGCTGGGTCAACCGCTATCGCGCGGATCCGCAACTCGCCGCCAAGACCGCGCCAAAGCTGCTGGCGCCGATCGCCGCCATCCTGGGCAGCGAGCGCGCCGAGCGCGTCGCCATCTCGGCGCAGACCATGCGGGCGTTTCTCGATTCGCTGGCGAACCGGCTCGACGAGGCGCGCGACATTTCGCGCTACCTCACCGGGCTCCTGGTGTTCCTCGGCCTGCTCGGCACGTTCTGGGGCCTGATCGAGACCGTCGGCTCGGTCGGCAGCATCATCAACAACTTGAAAGTCGGCGGCGATGCCGATTCCGTGTTCGAGGCGCTCAAGGAAGGCCTGTCGGCGCCGCTCGGCGGCATGGGCATCTCGTTCTCGTCGTCGCTGTTCGGGCTGGCCGGCTCGCTGATCCTCGGCTTTTTGGACTTGCAGACCAGCCAGGCGCAGAACCGCTTCTACACCGGCTTCGAGGACTGGCTCGCCACCACCGTGCAGGAAGACATCGGCGCGCCGGCCGGCGCGGGCGGCGCGTTGGCGGCCGGCACGCTCGGCGCCATGGAACGGCTGCGCCAGACCATCGGCGACGCCGGCTCCAACAAGGCCACCACCGCGGCGATGGCCAATTTGGCCGAAGCGATCCAGGGCCTCGTCCATCACATGCGCACCGAGCAGCAGATGATCCGCGACTGGGCCGACGAGCAGTCCAAGCTCAACCGCGACCTGCGCCGCTTCATGGAGCTGCTGTCGCGCGAGACCGTGGATCGCTGAGCTAACAAACGTCGCGCAAGCGACGAACAGAGATCGAGATAGGCCGTAATGGCACTCGCCCGCTTCCGCCGCGACAGCGGCATGAATTACTGGCCGGGCTTCGTCGACGCGCTGTCGACCCTGGTGCTGTCGGTGATCTTTCTGCTCACCGTGTTCATGGTGGCGCAGTTCTTCCTGTCGCAGGAGGTCGCCGGCAAGGACACCGCGCTGGCGCGGCTCAATGCCCAGATCGCGCGCCTGAGCCAGCTCCTGTCGCTGGAGCAGACCGGCAAGTCGAGCCTGCAGGACGAAGTCTCAAAGCTGCGCGCCTCGCTCAATGCCGCCGAGAACGAGCGCGACCGGCTGCGCGCGGCCACCAATCAGCCGCCGGCGGCGGGCAGCGGCGGCCCCGACAAGAACAACCAGCTCGACCTGGCAAAAGAAGCGACCGCCCGCGCCGTGGCGCAGATCGAGAATTTGAACCAGCAGATCACCGCGCTGCGCCGCCAGATCGCCGCGCTCGAGGATGCGCTCGGCGCCTCGGAGAAGAAAGAGAGCACGGCGCAACTGCGCATCGCCGATCTCGGCCAGCGGCTCAACGTGGCGCTGGCGCAGCGCGTGCAGGAACTGTCGCGCTACCGCTCCGATTTCTTCGGCACCTTGCGCGACATTCTGGGCGACCGGCCCGACATCCGCATCGTCGGCGACCGCTTCGTGTTCCAGTCGGAATTGTTCTTCGACAGCGGCGCCGCAACCTTGCGGCCGGAGGGCCGCGCCGAGCTCGACAAGCTCGCCGGCGCGCTCCTTGGTCTCGAGAAGCAGATTCCATCCGACATCAACTGGGTGCTGCGCGTCGACGGCCACACCGACGTACGGCCGCTGGCGGCGACCTCGCCGTTCAAGTCGAACTGGGATCTGTCGGCGGCGCGCGCCATCTCGGTGGTGCAGTATCTGATCAGCAAGGGCGTCTCGCCGCAGCGGCTCGCCGCCGCCGGCTTCGGCGAATTTCAGCCGATCGATCCGGGCAACACCGACCAGGCGCTGGCGCACAACCGGCGCATCGAGCTGAAACTGACGGAGCGCTGATGGACGGCGGCGACGGCGGTGGCGTCACGGTGCGGCCGATGCGCCCTGACGACCTCGCCGAAACCCTCGACATGTGGGTTGCCGCCTGGCAGGCCGCCTACCCCGCCATCGATTTTGCCGCGCGCCGCGGCTGGACCAAAGATCGCATCGCCGAACTCGAGCGCACCGGCTCACAGTCGCTCGTCGCCTTGCGCGACGAGCGCATCATCGGCGCGTTGGTGGTCAATCCGGAAACCGGCTATCTCGATCAGATCGTGGTCGCCACGGCAGACCAGGGGCGCGGCGTTGCCGACGTCCTGCTCGCGCAAGCGCGGCGGCTCTCACCTGCCGCCCTCGACCTGCACGTCAATCAAGACAACACGCGGGCCATCGGTTTTTATCAGAAACACGGCTTCGTCACCGTCGCCGAGGACGTCAATCCACGCTCCGGCGCACCGATTTACCGCATGCGCTGGGACGCCGGACGATGATGAGGGGCTCACTCCGCTCCGGCCAAAGCTTGCGCGCGCGCGACGTCGAAGGAGCGGGAGTCGACTTTCAGATAGGCGAGGTTTTCGTCGGCGATGATCACGGCCTCGGCGACGCCCGGCACCTGCCGCAACCGCGCCGCCAGGATTTCGGGATCGCCCTTGCGGCCGCCGACGATGGGCAGGAGCCGCGTCGTCAGGTAGCTCGGCTGCGCCATGGTGGCGGCGGCGACAAGCCAGGCGAGCGCGAGCGCGGTGGTGATGATGAACACGCCGGCGCTGCCGCCGTGCTGGTTGGCGAAGCCGCCCACAATGCCGCCGATGAAGATGCCGAGGAATTGCAAGCTCGAATAAATGCCGGTCGCGGTGCCCTTGGCCTCGGCCGGCGCCGCCTTGGTGATCAGCGACGGCAGGCTCGCCTCCATCACGTTGAAGGCCGAGAAGAACACGACCAGCGCCGCGAGCAGAACAAACAGATTGCCGGCGCCGAAATAGAGCATCAGCTGGCTTGCGGCGAGCGCGGCCACGGCGCCGACGAACACGCCCTTCATGCGCCGGTATTTTTCGGCGACGATGATCGCCGGCAGCATCACGGCTACGGATACCAGGAGCACCGGCAGATAGACGAACCACTGTTCGCGCACCGGCACGTTGAGGGTCGCGCTAAGCAGACCCGGCACCACCAAAAAGCTCGCGGTGAGCATGGCGTGCAGCGCGAATATTCCGAAGTCGAGGCGCAGCAGCTCACGGTCGCGCAACACCGCCCAGAACAGCGCCGGCACCGCCTCGGCGTCGCGATGTACGCTGACGCGCCGCGGATTCGGCACGACGAATTCGGTGATGACGATACCGACCAGCGCCAGCGCCACCATGAGCCAGAAGATACCCGGCACGCCGATCAAGCTCGCGGCAATCGGCCCCGCGACCACCGCGATCATGAAGGACGCGCCGATGGTGAGCCCGACCAGGGCCATGGCCTTGGTGCGGTTCTCCTCGGTGGTCAGATCGGCGACCAGCGCCAGGATCACCGCGCCGACGGCGCCGGAACCCTGCAAGGCGCGGCCGATGATGACACCGCCGATCGAGCCGGAGAGCGCGGCTATCGCGCTGCCGGCCGCAAACAGGAGAAGCCCGAGCACGATCATGACCTTGCGGCCGAGGCGATCGGAGAGGAGCCCGAACGGAATCTGCAGCAAGCCCTGGGTCAAGCCGTAAATGCCGAGGGCTTCGCCGATCAGATAGGGACTGGCGCCCGAGAGGTTGCGCGCATAGGCGGCAAACACCGGGTAGATCATGAACAAGCCGAGAAGCCTGACGGAGAACACCGCCGACAGCGACACGGCGGCGCGGAATTCCTGCTTTTGCATTGCAATCAGCTATGCGGGCCGGGATGACGCGAGACGTTCCCCGCGTAAAGTGGCCGGACAATGCCCCACGGCGTCGCTACGGGTCAATTGCCGGTCCCGAAGGGCCCTGCTTGCACCCCCCGCGCGGCTGCTGTTATAGAGCCGCCAACTTCGGCACCAGATGACAAGCGCTTGACTGCGCTGCGACCGGACCGCGAGAGCCATGAAACCCGACACCCACCCCAATTACCACACCGTCAAGGTCGTCATGACCGACGGCACCGAGTTCTTGACGCGCACCACCTGGGGCAAGGCGGGCGATACGCTGCATCTCGACATCGACCCGAAGTCGCACCCGGCGTGGACCGGCGGCCAGCAGCACCTGATCGACCGCGGCGGCCGGGTGTCGCGGTTCCAGAAGAAGTTTTCGGGGTTTTTGAAGAGCGAAAAAGCCGGCAGCTAGGCTCGGCTCTTGACCTCGGCCTCGGATTCGAAGGCCGCCCGCAGCAAGCCCAATTGCCGCTCGACCGGGTTGCCGACCGCGATCTTGGCCGGCGGCGCCGCATACATCGTCGCATCGAGGCGCCGGACCTCGCCCTGCAATTTGACCGAGCGCGCGATCAGTTCCCGCAGCTTCAGCGGCAACAGGGCGATCGATTTGGCGTCGCCTGGCTCGCAGCTAGCGAGCCGCACCTTGGCCTTTTCCTTGCTGGCCTGGGCCAGCGTCATCTCGCCCTCTTTGACCGCGCGATGCAGCAGGAGCCACGACGCAAGCTGCATCAGCCGCGTGGTCAGCCGCATGCTTTCGGTGGCGTAGATGAGCGCAGCGCTGCGATCGAGCTTTTTCGACTCCGTGCGTCCCGGCCCATCGAGATAGCTTGCCGTTTCCTCCACCAGCGCCATGCCGTCGCGGAACAGCGCGGCAAACACCTGCGAACTTGCCAGCCGCTCGCCAAAGGAGACCGCGCTGGCTTCCACGGAACGCTTCTCGGACATTGTACGCCTCACACCGCGCCAGCATCGCCCGGCGACGGCGATGTGTCCAGCGCCGGCCTGGTGAAGCTGCCGACATGGTTGCTCCGCCGGACGGACGCCCGGCGGGCGAGCCGAACTGCTCGAAAACGAAAAAAGAGCCGCCGTTGCCGGCGGCTCAAGGTGATAACAGGGAGGCGTCAAACAGAGTGGACAGGAGCCACTCGATGTCCAGAAGATGGACAATAACCGTAATGAACGAGAAAGCTTAACCAAAAGTTAATAAAACGCAAAAAGTTGGGAGATTTCTTTTACGTTTGAGTCGAATAAGGCGGGCCGTTGAGCCGCGATCGGCATCTCGCCGCAACGGCGCAAATACCGCTTATTTCTTGAAAAAGCTGTCGGCCGCCGATTTCGACGAGCGTTTTCTCGCCATTTCGGCCTCGAGCCGGGCGATTTCCTCCTTCAGAGCCGCAATTCGCTCGGCGAGTTCGCCCACGGAGAGGAGCGACAGCTCCTGGCCCAATTCGTGAGCTATCTTCTTTTTCGGCAGCTCGTCGGGGTCGATCGCGGCCATGCGGGGCTCCTTCGAGCCGCAAATCTAGCGCCGCCGCCCGGCCTTGTCAGCGGCCCGCGAAAGCGCCGCTGACTCCTTGAAAGTTAATGGGAAACTCCTTGCTAGTCGGCGCCAAACCGGGTTACGCAGGCGCTCCCTTGCCGCTAACGAGATTGGCAAAACCTAGCCGCGAATTCGGCGCAAACGCGGTACGATATGCGGCCGGGGATTACGTGATCGTCGGGGCGCGGTACGCGCCGATGGCTGAGGTCGGAGGGCACCGTTGGCATTCTGTCGTGCCGCGCTGAAGCTTGGCGTGCTGGCGCTTGCCATCGCGGCCGCGATCGGCGTGCGCACCGCGTCGGCCGTCGACGCCGTCAACGTGCCGAACAGCGGTCCGCCCATCGATCTGACCGGCGCGATCAATTTGCAGCATTCCGACGGCGACCGCGTTCAGGTGTCGACGCCGCCCGGCGCCGACGGCATCGTCCGGCGCATCGAGGTGCGGGCCCGCGAGCCCGACAGCAACTGGGCGGTGTTCTCGCTCGCCAATAACGGCGATCAGCAGATCGACCGGCTGATCGTGGCGCCGCACTACCGCATGGTCGGCTCCGGCCTGTTCTGGCCCGACCTCGGCCGCTCCCGCATCGTCTACATCACGCCGTCATCCGGCGATCCGCCGGAGCGCCAACAGAACCCGAGCGCCGACGTCTACCGCATCACGCTCGATCCCGGCACCGTCATCACCTTCGTCGCCGAACTGCGCACCCGCAATCTGCCGCAGATCTATTTGTGGGAGCCCGACGCCTACAAGGACAAGGTCAATTCGCTCACGCTCTATCAGGGCATCGTCATCGGCATCGCCGGCTTGCTGGCGCTGTTCCTGACCATCCTGTTCGTGGTCAAGGGCAGCGTCATGTTTCCGGCCGCGGCGGCGCTCGGCTGGGCGGTGCTGGTCTACATCGGCGTCGACTTCGGTTTCTGGGGCAAAGTGTTCGACGTCTCCTCCGGCGCCGAGCGGGTTTGGCGTGCGTCCGGCGAAGCCATCCTCGCCGCGACGCTGCTAGTGTTTCTGTTCGCTTATCTGAACCTCAACCGCTGGCATGTGCGCTACGCCCACATCACCGCCGGCTGGCTCGCCTTCCTCGCCGCGCTGGTGGCGGTGGCGCTGTTCTCGCCCGAAGTCGCCTCCGGCATCGCCCGCATCTCGCTGTTTTTGGTCGCGGTGTTCGGCCTCGGCCTCGTCGTCTATCTGTCGACCCACGGCTACGACCGCGCCGTGATGCTGATCCCGACCTGGCTGCTGCTCGTGGTCTGGGTGGTCGGCGCAATGCTGACCGTGCTCGGCTATCTGACCAACGACATCGTCGCGCCGGCGCTGTTAGGCGGCCTCGTCCTGATCGTGATGCTGATCGGGTTTACGGTGATGCAGCACGCCTTCGCGGGCGGCATCACGCACGGCATCGTCTCCGACGTGGAGCGTCGCGCCCTGGCGCTGACCGGCGCCGGCGACATGATTTGGGACTGGGACGTCGCCTCCGATCATGTCTTCACCAGCCCCGAAACCGAGGCGATGCTCGGGCTCAAGGCCGGCAGCCTGCAGGGCCCGGCCGGCAAATGGCTCGAGATCCTGCATCACCTCGACCGCGACCGGTTCCGCGCCACGCTCGACAGCGTGCTGGAGCAGCGGCGCGGCCGCGTCGCGCAGGACTTTCGCCTGCGTACCGCCGACGGCCATTATCTCTGGTACGCGCTGCGCGCGCGTCCGGTGGTCGGCTCCGACGCCGAGGTGGTGCGCGTCGTCGGCACGCTCTCGGATGTGACCGCGTTCAAGACCGCCGAAGAGCGGCTGCTGCACGACGCCGTGCATGACAACCTTACGGGCCTTCCCAATCGCGAACTGTTTCTGGATCGCCTGCAGGCGGTGTTGGGCTTCGCCAAGGCCGATCCGGCCAAGCCCGAAGCGGCACTGCGGCCGACCGTGATGGTGATCGATCTCGACCGCTTCAAGCAGGTCAACGACTCCATCGGCATGGCGGTCGGCGACTCCATCCTGCTCACATTGGCGCGCCGGCTCGGCCGGCTGATCAAGCCGCAGGACACGCTGGCGCGGCTGGCCGGCGACCAGTTCGGCCTCGTGCTCCTCTCCGAGCGCGACAGCGGCCGCATCACCGCGTTCGCCGAGACCATGCGCCGCACATTGCGCGCGCCGATTGCGTTCAAGGACCGCGAAATTTTTCTTACCGCTTCGATCGGCATGACGCTTGGCGACGGCGAAGTGCAGCGCGCCGAGGAAATGCTCAAGGACGCCGAACTCGCGATGTATCACGCCAAGCGCAACGGCGGCGACCGCATCGACGTCTTCAAGCCGTCCATGCGGGCGCGCAAGACCGACCGGCTGTCGATCGAATCCAACCTGCGGCGCGCGCTGGAGCGCGACGAGATTACCCTTCTGTATCAGCCGATCGTGCGGCTCGACGACCGCGCCGTCGCCGGCTTCGAGGCGCTGGCGCGCTGGAATCATCCCAAGCTCGGCCGGCTGTCGCCGGTCGAGTTCATCACCGTCGCCGAGGAAACCGGGCTGATCGTCGAGCTCGGCCTGTTCGTGCTGGAACGCGCTGCGCGCCAGCTCAGCTCGTGGCAGCGCACGGTGCGCCATCGCGAGTCGCTGTTCTGCAGCGTCAATGTTTCGTCGCGGCAGCTGCTGCGCCACGACCTTATTGCCGACTTGCGTACCGTCATGGCACGCGCGCCGCTCACGCGCGGCACGCTCAAGCTCGAGATCACCGAATCGGTGGTCATGGAAAATCCCGAACACGCCACGCAGATGCTGCAGCGGATTCACGAGCTCGGCGTCGGCCTTTCGCTCGACGATTTCGGCACCGGCTATTCGTCGCTGTCGTATCTGCAGCGCTTCCCGTTCGACACCATCAAGATCGACCAGTCGTTCGTGCGCACCACCGCCAAGGGCACGCGGCCGGTGATCCTGCGCTCGATCATCGCGCTCGCCCACGATCTCGGCATGGACGTGGTGGCGGAGGGCGCCGAGACCGATTCCGACGCCGTCGAACTGTTCCAGCTCGGCTGCGAATACGCGCAAGGTTTTGTGTTCGGCGAGCCGATGACCGCGGAACGCGCCCGCGCCTTCCTGCAGCCGGAGCGCCGCGCCGAGGCCAGGGGCAGAGTGTCTGAGGTCAGGTGATCACGCGTGCCCGGCGTCGCTCGACAGCATGCCGAGCTGGATGCCGATTTTCTTCAGCGCCCGATCGTATTTGCTCTCGACATCGCCGAAGATGAGGTCCGGATCGGCGGCGCAGTGCAGCCAGCCGTTGGCCTGCATCTCGTTCTCCAGCTGGCCGGGCGCCCAGCCGGCGTAGCCCAGCGCCAGGATGGCGCTCGCCGGACCGTCACCGCGCGCGATCGCCTTGAGAATGTCGATGGTCGCGGTGAGGCAAATGCCCTCGTCGATCGGCAACGTCGAATTCTCGATGAAAAAATCAGCCGAGTGCAGGACGAAGCCGCGCTCAGTCTCCACCGGACCGCCGCGCATCACTCTCACGCCGCCGGCACGCGGCGACAGCTGGATGCGCTGTGACGATGGGATCACATCGAGCTTGACCAGGAGATCGCTGAACTTGATGTTGGGGGCCGGATGATTGACGACGATGCCCATCGCGCCCTCGGACGAGTGGGCGCAGATGTAGATCAGCGAGCGCGCAAAACGCTCGTCCAGCATCGCCGGCATGGCGATCAGCATTTGACCGTCGAGATAGCCTCTGGTCTTCGTGCCCGATTTGCGGCGCGCCATCTTCATGATGCGAGGTTAGCCTAACGACCCGCATTTGCAAACGAACGGAACCGGCAAAAGTTCACGATGTCCGGAGGCGGCGAGCGGCGCGGCGGCTGCCGATAGCCGCCCGCTCTGTGACGATTTCCCGACCGAATTCTGTTGCACGCAGCGTCCGGCGTGCCGCCACAGCCGACGTGTCGCGCGTTTCCGCCTCACGATCATGTCAGTGGCACGTGCACGCACTTTGTCTTAGACAACGGCATGCTTGGCGCGCCCGCCGCGACATTAACAATTGTGACCGCCGCGATTGCCGGCGTTGTTGCCACGCCGGTGCAGGCGCAGGACGCCTCGCCGTGGCAAAAAGAAGCACATGCGGCGACCCGTCTGCTCGCCGGCGCCGCGCACAAAACCGGCTCTGACACGGTGCTGCATGCCGGGATCGAGATCAGGCTCGACAGCGGCTGGAGAACCTATTGGCGCTATCCGGGCGATAGCGGCGCACCACCGAGCTTCGATTTCGCCGGCTCACAGAACGTGCAGTCCGCGCAGGTCGAATTCCCGGCCCCGGAGCGTTTTCCCGATGGCGGCGGCGGCAATTCGATCGGCTATGCGGACGATGTGATCCTGCCGGTGCGGGTGATTCCGATCGATGCCACACGGCCGGTGACCCTGCACGCAAAGATCCGTTACGAGGCTTGCGGAGTGCAATGCGTGCCGGCCAACGCCGCGCTCGACCTGATGCTGCCCGGCCAGGGCGCCGCCGAAGCGACATTGGAAAAGGCCGAGCAGCGCGTACCGAAGCGTACGGCGCTCGGCGCCAGGGCCGACAATGCGCTGGCCGTTTTGTCGGTCCATCGCGAACCAGGCGAGCCGCATGAGCGCGTCACCGTCGAAGTGGCGGCACCGCCGGGCGCACCGATCGAGCTGTTTGCCGAAGGACCGACCGCTGAGTGGGCGCTACCGCTGCCGGAGCCCGTCGGCCCGGCCCAAGGTGCAACGCGGCGATTTACGTTCGACCTGGACGGCCTGCCGCCGGGCGCGCAGGCCAAAGGCGCGACGCTGACGCTCACCGCGGTGTCCGGCGACGACGCCATCGAGGTGCCCGACCATCTCGACTAATTCGCGCGGCGCGCTAGGTTAGACCCGGCCGCGTTCAGCGGACGATTTTTACCCGTATGCATCGAAGAGGATAGGACAATGGCCATCAAAGTTGGCGATCGCGTACCCAGCGGCACGTTCACGGTGATGACGGCCGAAGGACCGAAGCCAAAGAGCAGCGACGAATTGTTCAAGGGCAAGAAGGTGGTGCTGTTTGCGGTGCCGGGCGCCTTCACGCCGACCTGCCACAAGAACCACCTGCCGGGTTTTGTGAAGAACGCCGACGCCATCAAGGCCAAGGGCGTCGACACGATCGCGGTCACTGGCGTCAACGATGCGTTCGTCATGGACGCCTGGAAAAGAGCGTCGAGCGGCGATGCCATCGAGTTTCTCGCCGACGGCAGCGGCAACTGGGCCAGGGCGGTCGGGCTGACGGCGGATCTGACCGAGCGCGGCCTCGGTGTGCGCTCGCAGCGCTACTGCATGCTGGTCGACGACGGCGTGATCAAGACGCTGAACATCGAAGACGCGCCCGGCAAGGCCGACATTTCCGGCGCCGACAATCTGCTGAAGGGGCTCTGAGCCCGACGGCGTGTTTGCGGTTTCACTGCGTCATGCCCGGCCGCGTGCCGGGCATGATGCGTCAGAAACTTATTTCACTGCCGCGCTTTGCCCGCCGCGCGCACTGCGGCGATCCCCTGGCGTGCCAACAGGTCGGCACGTTCGTTGATGGCGTGGCCGGCATGGCCGCGCAGCCAGTGCCACTGCACCTGATGCGGCTTGAGCGCGGCCTCGAGGCGCTGCCAGAGATCGACGTTCTTCACCGGCTTTTTGTCGGCGGTGCGCCAGCCGTTGCGCTTCCAGGTCGCGATCCAGCTCAGGATGCCCTGGCGCAGATATTGGCTGTCGGTGTAGAGGTCGACGCGGCACGGCCGCTTGAGCGCTTCGAACGCCGAGATCGCCGCCATCAGCTCCATGCGGTTGTTGGTGGTATTCGGCTCGCCGCCCTTGAGCTCCTTCTCGTGATCGCGGAACGTCAGAATGGCGCCCCAACCGCCGGGACCCGGATTGCCCGAGCAGG
>DASRET010000021.1:0-51591 GCA_035651875.1 Xanthobacteraceae bacterium | reverse complement strand
GTGCCGCTCGAATCCATCGAATGGGTCTGCGAACTAGACGAAACCCTTGAGCTCGCCGGGCCGTCGCGGCTGAAGGTCGTGCGCCTGCCCAACGACAGCTCGGTCGAGCGCATGCTGGCCGAGGGTGAGATCGACGCCCTGCTGCATCCCGATCTCATTCATCCGCTCGTGGAAAAGGATCCGCGCGTGGCGCGGCTGTTTCCCGATTTCCGCCAGGAGGAGATCGCGTATTACCGCAAGACGCAGATTTTTCCGATCATGCACGTCATGGGGATCAAGCGCAGCGTGCTCGAACGGCACCCGTGGATCGCTATTAACCTGTTCCACGCTTTCGACGATGCCAAGAACGCCGCCATGAAGCGCCTCGCCAATCCCCGCATCGTGCCGTTGGCGTGGTATCGCGAAGCCTGGGAAGAACAGGAGGACCTGCTCGGCCGCGATCCCTGGCAATATGGCCTGGGGCGGCAAAACGCGATGAATCTCACGACGCTGATCGACTACGCCCACGAGCAGGGGCTGATCCGGCGCAAGCCGACGCTCGATGAGATTTTCCTCGACGCGTTCCAGGGCCGCAAGCGCGGCGACGAATTCCGCATCTGACGCTGGCGCGTCAGCCGTCTTTGCGCTGCCTGTGGCTATGACCTTGGCCGTGAGCATGGCTGTGCGATTCGCCGCGACCGTGCGTGTGCGTGCCGTCAGCCGGCAGATAGACCACATGGCCGTGGCGCACGCCGCGCTCGGCGATGATGTGGTCGGCGAATTTCTGCACATCGGCGCCGCGGCCCTTGAGCACGGTGACTTCGAGGCAATTGTCGTGATCGAGATGCACGTGCAGCGTGGTATGGGCGAGATCGTGCCGGGCGTGAAAGTCACGTGTCAGCCGCTTCGGTAGTTCGCGCGCCTCGTGGTCATACATGTAAACCAATGCGGCGACGCAAGGCCGCGCGCCGCCGACTTCGGTCGCGGCCTGCTGCAGGCCCGAGCGGGCGAGGTCGCGCATCGCCTCAGAGCGGTTGGCGTAGCCGCGCCCGTCCATGAAGCGGTCGAGTTCGGCGGCGAGCTCGTCGTCGATGGTGATGGTCACGCGCTGCATGGCTGGCTCTCTCCGGGTGGCAAATCGAGCATATCACGCGCCGTTGCGAACATGGACAAGGCGGACACCGGCCGATAGCCTCGGCGCCCCAATAAGCGTACCGAGACCGGAATGTCCGAAACAAAAGACAGCCGCGCCGACATCTACGGCAGCCGTGCCCGCATCGGCTACACCTCGCCGCCGCTGACCACCGAAGTCTTTCCCTACGAGTTCTACAAGATTGTGCCGGCCGGCGTGACGCTGGTGGTGACGTCGCTCGCCATCGTGGTGCGCAGCAAGGACGAGGTCGATCAGTCCTACGACATCAGCATGCGGGCCGCGCGCGAGATGGCGGCCGCCGGCTGCGATATCGTCGTGCTCGGCGGCGTGCCGATCAATCTGTCGCGCGGCGCCGCCAATGCCGAGCAGGTGGTTCGCGATCTCGAAGCCGAGCTGAAGGTCAAAGTGGCGACCAGCGCTTCGGCGCAGGCTGCGGCCGCCAAGGCGCTCGGCTGCGAGAAGGTCGTGGTGGCGCAGCCCTACGAGTTGAGCGAGACCGACCGCATCGCCTCGTACGCCAAGCATTTCGGCTGCGAAGTGTTGGGCGCCACCGGCTGGGGCTCGGCGTTCAACCAGATCGGTCGCATCCCGCGCCATGCCGCGATCGACATGGGGCGCGCGCTGATGAAGCAGCATCCCGACGCCGACACGATCCTGTTTCCGTCGCCGCACTGGCCGACCGCAGGCGCGCTTGACGTGCTGGAGCGCGAGTTCGGCGTCAATTGCATGTCCGCCCATCAGGCCATCGTCTGGCACGCGCTGCGGCGCTGCGGCGTGAACGACCGCATCGAAGGTTTCGGCCGGCTGTTCCGGGAGTTTTGATCCTCTGCCGCCGGCCGCGCGTGGACGATCCGGTCATCGCCGCTGAGCGCTCTCGTCGCGTTACGCCGGCGCAACTTTTGTGTTTACTGGATGTTCCGTTTTCGAGGAACATGACACAATGGCGGTGGGCGCGAGACGCAGAGCATGCACGTGAACAGAGTTCAAGCTTGGCGGGCCATCGCGGCGGGCATCCTCGCCGTATTCGCCGCAATGGCGCCGGCTGCAGCGCAGCAATCCCGCACGCCGCCGTTGCAGATCAAGGCCGGCATTTCCGATCCGGTGAACACGGTCTTGGCCTGGTACATGGCGCGCGCCGCCGGACTCTATGCGGCGCAAGGGCTCAACGTCGACATCATCAACATGCACGGCGGCAGCAAGGGCGCCGAGGAATTGCAGGCCGGCCGCCTCGACGTGATGCATGTCGGGCTGTCGTCGGTCATCCGCGTCAATCTGGCCGGCGGCGATCTACGCACCGTCGGCTCGCTGTCCAACACCATCCGCTTCACGTTCTTTTCCGCCCCGGGGGTGAAGACCGCCGCGGACCTGAAGGGCGGCGTGATCGGCGTCAGCACGCTCGGCTCGGAAAGCGATTCGACCGTGACCTTGGCGCTGCAAAAGCTCGGGCTGACGCGCGACGACGTGACGATCAAGGAATACGGCGGCGGTGCGCATCGGCTCGCGGCCGTCAAGTCCGGCGAGATCAAGGCCACCGCGCTGAACGAGCCCATCGCCTCGCAGGCGCGCGCCGAGGGCGTCAACGTGCTGGTCGACCTCGTGCCCGAACATATCCCGTGGCTGTTCAGCGGCATCGTCGTGCGCCGCGCCGACATTGCGGCGCGCCGCGACCTGCTGACGCGCTTCCTCAAGGCCACGATCGAAGGCAATGCCATCGCGCTGACCGATGCCAAGCGCGCCAAGCAGGTTCTGGCCAAGGAGCTGAAGATCAAAAACGCGAAAATTCTCGAGATCGCCTACGACGACTTCAAGCAGCAATCGCCGGTCGATCTGCAGCCGACGCCCGAAGGCGCGCAGAACATTCTGAAACTGTTTCCGAAAGCGAAACAAAGCATCGGCAACTACGTGGACACGAGCCTGCTTGACGCGCTGAAGACGCAGGGCTTCTTTGCCGAGATGCAGCAGAAATACGGCATTGGAAAAAGCCCCTAAGCGGCCATGCTCTGCAAAAAGTCACCCGCTCGGCGATTACTGGATCGCCCGCTTTCGCGGGCGATGACAGCGATCTGCGTGGCCGCAGCTGCTGTCGCGTTTGGCACTTCCCAAGCGGTTCACGCCCAATCGGTCGAAGACTTTTACAAATCGCATCCCATCACCATGCTGGTCGGCAGCGGCGCCGGCGGCGGCTATGACGTTTACGCGCGCGCCTTCGCGCGGCATTGGTCCAATCACATTCCGGGCCATCCGCCGATCGTCGCCAAGAACGTGCCGGCCGCGGCCGGGCTCCAGGCGGCGTCGACGCTCTACAACACTGCCGACCGCGACGGCGCCACCATCGGCGCCTTCACCAACGGCGCGGCGATGGATCCGCTGTTCGGCAATCCGGGCGCGCATTACGATCCGCGGCGCTTTGCCTGGCTCGGCAGCATCGGCAAGCTCGAGAACGTCTGCGCCACGTGGCACACCAGTCCGGTCAAGACCATCGCGGCGGCGCGAGAGCGCGAGGTCGTGGTGGCGGCGGCCGGCGCCACCTCGAACACTGCCATCGTGCCGAAGCTGCTCAACGCGCTGATCGGCACCAGGTTCAAGGTCATCGCCGGCTACGATCCGGGCTCCGGGCTCACCATCGCGGTCGAGAGCGGCGAGGCCGAAGGCATTTGCGGGCTGTCGTGGTCGACCATGAAGGCGTCGCGGCCGCGGTGGGTCAGCGATCATCTGCTCAACGTCATCGTGCAGATGGGGCTGACCAAACTGCACGACCTGCCCGACGTGCCGAGCGCGCTCGATCTGGTGCGCGACCCCGAAAGCAAACGAGTCATGGAGCTGATCCTGATGCGCCAGGAAGCGGGCCGCCCGTTCGCCGCGCCGCCCGGCGTGCCGGCCGACCGCATCGCCGCACTGCGCACGGCGTTCCAAGAGACCTTGCGCGATCCGGCGTTCGTGGCCGAAGCGCAGAAGACGCAGCTCGAGATCGAGCCGATGACCGGCGAAGAGATCGAGGCCATGCTGGCCAAGGCTTACGCCGCGCCCAAACCGATCGTGCAGCGCGCCGCCGCTTTGGTGCAGCCGGGGACCGCCAAATAGGTCTCATCGTCCGCGCATGCGGATGATGCAGTAATCACTGGGCTGTCGGGATTGGAAGGCGACGCCAATCCCCCTAATATGCAGACCACTGGATGCTTCGCCCTCGCGGAGCATGACAAGCCTGGGATCACGAGAACAATATGAACACGATGACTGCGACCGCCGCCGCGCCCGTGAGGACCAAAGGTCCGACCGTCTGGCTCGACATGGACCAGCAGCAGCTCGACGACGCCTACGATCAGGCCGCTTACGCGCCGAACCGCGATCAGCTCGGCAAGCGGCGGCTGGCGAACAGCGCGCTTGCGCTTCAGCGGCTCGGTAAACCGGAGCGTCACGCTTACGGGCCGACGCCGATCGAAGGCCTGGACGTTTACCGCACCAACAAGGCCAACGCGCCGGTCGGAATCTTCGTGCACGGCGGCGCCTGGCGCAACGGCGCGGCGTCGGAATTCACCTATCTGGCCGAACCGTTCGTCCTAGCCGGCGCGCACTTCGTGGTGCTCGACTTCACCAACGTCGACAATGCCGGCGGCGATCTGTTTCCGATGGTCGAGCAGGTCTGCCGCGCCATCGGCTGGGTTTATCGCAACGCCGAAAAATTCGGCGGCGACCGCAACCGGCTGCATCTGATCTCGCACTCGTCCGGCTCGCACCTGTCCGGCTGCGCGGTCACGCACGATTGGGAAAAGGACGGCCTGCCGCGCGACGTTCTCAAGGGCGCCACGTTCTCGAGCGGCATGTACGACCTGGCGCCGGTGCGGCTGTCGAAGCGCTCCAAGTACGTCAAGTTCACCGACGCGATGGAGCAGGAGCTAAGCGCCATGCGCCATCTCGACCGGCTGCACACGCCGCTCGTGCTCACCTACGGCACCTACGAGACGCCGGAATTCCAGCGCCAGAGCCGCGACTTTGCCGCCGCCGTGAAAGCCGCCGGCAAGCCAGTCGAGCTCATCGTCGGCGAGGGTTATAATCACTTCGAGATGCTGGAGACGCTCGCCAATCCGTACGGGCTGCTCGGCCGCGCCGTGCTCGCGCAGATGGGGCTGGCCTAGGCTTCGTTATTCCGCTCATTCCCGCGCAAGCGGGAATCCAGGACTGGGTCCTCGCTTTCGCGGGGACGAGCGGCCTGCTTGCCGGTGGATTCTTCTTACGCCGCTTCGGCGGAGTTCGCGCGCCGCACCGAGGTGCGGACAACCTCGGCGCCGCACTTGCCGCAGGCGTACACGGTGTCTTCCATGTCGGCAGCGATGGCGCGGCGGCCCTGATAGGCCATGCGGCCGGCGCAAGCCGGGCAGGGCATCATCAGCGACGGCAGGCCCGAGTTCGGGGCCCGGAGGTGGCGCATCGGCTTGGCCCGAAATGTGAACGTTTTGCGACTTTCCGCGGGATTAAACGCGGAGTCAAGGAATTTTGTGCATTGCACACAGGTGCGCTGCGTTGCCGCATAGCAGCGGGCAGACAGCCAAGACACTGCCAAATCAGGCGAATTCCTGGGTCCGGATGCATGGCACGCCGATCGCGGCCAAGCTGTTGCGCGTTGCGGCGACGGAGCCGTCGACGTCGAGGCCGCGGCAGGCGTCCTCGATGACGAAGGCATCAAAGCCCTGCCGCCGGGCGTCCTCGGCCGAATAGCGCACGCAAAAATCGAAGGCGAGCCCGGCGAGGAACAGCCGGGTCAGGCCGCGCTCGCGCAAATAGCCGGTGAGCCCGGTCGGCGTCTTGCGATCGTTCTCGTAGAACGCCGAGTACGAGTCGATGGTGCGGCGAAAGCCTTTGCGCACGATGAGAGCGGCATGCGGTGCCTGCAATGCGCGATGAAAGTCGGCGCCCGGCGTGTCCTGCACGCAGTGATCGGGCCACAACACTTGCGACCCGTAGTCCATCGTCACGTTGTCGAACGGCTTCTTGCCGCGATGCGACGAGGCGAACGACAGGTGACCGCGCGGATGCCAATCCTGCGTCAGCACCACATTGCGGAAGCGCGCCGCCAGACCGTTGACGATGGGAATGATTGCGTCGCCCTCCGGCACCGCCAGCGCGCCGCCGGGACAAAAGTCGTTCTGCACGTCGACGATGATCAGCACGCCATCGTCGCCGAACCGCGCGTCTGCATTCATGCGCATTATCCCGCCGGCGCCCCGTGCGATTGCTGGCGGCGGTCGACCTCGGCGGCGAGCGCGACCAGTTCGGGAGCGATCTCGACCGGATATGTCGCGTCCGCTTCGAGCCGGCGCAAGGGTTCGGGCAAGCGGTCGAGCTCGCGCCGGGCGCGGCGCTTGATGTCGTCGAGCGGTTCGGCTGCGCGCACGCGCGTACCGTTCTGCATGACCAGATCGAGCAACGGCTCGCCGTCCTTGTTATGTCCTTCGAGTGCCAGGCAATCGCCGATCATCCGGCCGTCGGCGCCGTAACGCCGCCACACCTGCTTGCGGCCCGGCCATGTCGCCTTGCGCTCGGAGCGCTTGCGGCGCGCCAGTCCCGCATATTCCTGCAGCTTGTAGACGCAGTCGATCGCCGGCACGTCGCCCGATGTGGTGAGCTGGGTACCGACCCCGAAGCCGTCGATCGGCGCATTGCGGCGCGCGAAATCCGCCAGTGCATCTTCGTCGAGCCCGCCGCTGGCGAAGATCGTCACCTCGGCGAGTCCGCCGTCGTCGAGAATCTTGCGCACGCTTTTGGCGAGCGCGACCAGATCGCCGCTGTCGAGCCGCACCGCGCGGATCGTGATGCCGGCGGCTCTGAGCTTCGGCGCCAAGGTCACGACTTTGCGCGCCGCCGCCTCGGTATCGTAGGTGTCGAGCAGCAGCACCAGATTGTCCGGCCGCGACCGGGCGAAGCTCTCGAACGCCGCGGCCTCGTCGTCGAACGATTCGATGAACGAATGCGCCATGGTGCCGTAGAGCGGCAGGGCGAATTTTTCTCCGGCCAGCACCGTCGCGGTGCCGGCGAAGCCCGCGATGAAGCTCGCGCGCGCCGCCAGCACGCCGGCTTCGGCGCCGTGGGCGCGGCGGAAGCCGAAATCGACCAAAACTTTGCCGGGAGCGGCGAGCAGGCAGCGCGCCGCCTTGGCGGCGATCAGCGATTGAAAGTGCAGAAGATTGATGAGCCGGGTCTCGACGAACTGCGCCAGCGGCAAGGGCGCTGTGACGCGCAGGATCGGCTCGCCGGCGAAGAACACCGTGCCTTCCGGCATCGCATGCACATCGCCGTCGAAGCGAAGCTCGCGCAGATAATCGATGAGGTTTTGCTTGAACCGTCCGGTGCTTTGCAGCCATTCGAGATCGGCCGCGGAGAAACGCAAGTTCTCCAGATAACCAAGCGCCTGTTCGAGCCCGGCCGCCAGCAAAAACCCGCGCCGCGGCGGCAGCGTGCGGGCGAAAAACTCGAACACCGACGTTTGCGTCTCGCCACGATCCAGGTAGGCCTGCATCATGTTGAGCTGGTAAAGATCGGTGAGCAGCGGGCTTTCGCGATCCATCGCAGGACTTCGCCGCATTCTTCTGGACTAGAGATTAAAGACGCCGATGGCCGGGACAAGCCCGGCCATCGTAACGCATTCAGATCGTCCGCGGGTGCGAACGCGGTTCAATCCGCGATCGGCGACGGCCGCAGCTGGAAGTGCACGATCATCGGCGTCATGCCCTTGCCGCCTTCCTGTTGCCAGGGCACGCGGTCGCCGCTCGAGGTCCAAAGCCCGCGGGTCTTCCAGCCGCCGTTCGCATCGTCGATGCGGCCGTCGAGACCCTTGGCGTAGAAGCCGGTCGGATACGGCACCTTCAGGGTGATCATCTTGCCGCCCGCATAGGCGATCAGGCCGTCGTTGAGATTGCCGGTGGAGATCGGCACGTCCTTGCCGAGCCCGAACGTGTCGTGCTGGTCGACCCAGGTGTAGTAGCTCGACTCGGCGCTGTTGTCGCCGAGCCCGGCAAAGCCCGGGCCGGGATATTTGTAGAACGACCAGCCTTCCGGACAATGGTTGCCGGTCGCGGTCGGGCCGTTGAGCGGGCCTTTGCACTTGCGGCGGTCGAAGCTGCCGAGATGACCGCTTGCCAGCGACACCCAGACCACGCCATGGGAGTCGATATCGGCGCCGCGCGGGCCGAAGCCCGGCATCGGCACGTTGTAGATTTCGGCCAAGGCCGTTTCGGGCGGGTTCGACCCGGGATCGAGCCGGACGATGGAGCCTGGATTGCTGCGGAGCGTGCCCCACACCGTGCCGTCCGCCGGGCTCGGCATCAGCGCATAAAACACCTGGCCGAGGCGCATGTCCTTGCCGGGCTCGAGCGGCTTGCCGGGCTCGGTGTAGGGCGTGTCGGCGGTGCGCTTGCCGAGCCCTGCGGTGTCGACGATCAGCGGCGTCCAGCCTTGCGAATGCGCGGCGTCGCCGGTTTCCAGGAACTTCTTGGTGTCGAGCCAGCCGACCACGCCGCCGCCACCGCCGCTCGACGTCCACAGCGTGTTGTCCTTGTCGAAGCCAAATTGCAGATGGTGCGTGGTGAAGCACGTGTCGATGAAGGTGTACTTCATGGTCTTCGGATCGAGCATGCCGAGCTGGCGGTGGCTCTCTTTCAGCGGAAATTGCTTCGCCGACGGCAGATCGGAGTTCGGCCCGCAGAAATCCGGATCCTTGGTGCCGCGCACCGCAGCGGCGAGCCACAGCCGGCCGTCGCTGTCGAACATCGAGTTGTGATTGTTGATGTGATTGTCCCAGATCTGCTGGGTGCCCCAATAGGCCGACGGCGCCATCGGTTTCAGATCGGCGGCGTGGCCCGGGCCGAGTGAGTACGGCATGTCCTTGTCGCGCACCGGCACGTGGAATTTGGTCGCCGTGTTCTTCACCGGATCGAGGATCGGGATGTTGTCGGTCGAATATTCGGGCGAGCCGAAGATGCGGCCGTTGGCATTGACGGTCGGGTTGCGCTTGTCGGTGGAAATTTCGTCGTGGGTGTAATGCTGCGAGTCGGCATAGTCCCACGTCGTGATCACGACATTGCGCTCGAGGCCGGACGGCCGCTGCGGTTTGGCGCCCGGCAATTCGCCGTTGGCGATGCGGTCGGTCCAGTCGGCGAAATATTTGATCGGCGCCGAGTTCAATTGCCCGGCGATGATGTTGACCATGGTGGTCGCCGACTGGCCGGACTGGATGCGCCGCGCCCAGGCGTCTTCGCCGGACTCGAACTTGCCGAGCGCTTCCGGAATCGTGCGCGTGGCGAGGTTGCCCAGCTGATGGCAGCCGATGCAGCCGTTGTTCTTCATCAGATTGAGCCAGTCGGTGAGGTGCGCCTTGGCCGGAATATCGCTCTTGCCGCCGAACTGGTCGGCGCCCGGAATCTTCAGCATCGAGTACCAGTAGATCGCCGGATAAATCTGCGCCGCCGCGGCATCGTTCGGCGCCGGCACTGCGGTGAGGTTCAGCTGCTTGCCGGGATCGCCATCGACCTTGGGCGAGTCGACGAGGCCGTAGCCGCGCACCCAGACTTTATAATGGGCGGCCGGCAGATCGGGCACCACGTAGCGGCCCTGGTCGTCGGTGACGACCATCTTGGCGTAACGGGTTTGCAGATCGTGGGTCTCGGCAATCACCCAGACGCCGGCTTCCGGCCCGTGCGGTCCAGAGACCACGCCGCCGATGGATTGGCCGTTGATCGGCACCGCGTTTTGCGCTTGCGCCACGGATGTCAGCGAACCGGCCAGGCAAATTGCTGCCGCGCTCGCGAGTAGGCCATACCGCCGCGTCATTATCGCCTCCCTGACGTTGATTTTGGATTGGCCAAAATCTGCCCGAGAGCGAACGGCTTGGCAATGGCGTTGCGCGGCGTCGGCCGCCGAGCAGGCGGGCGCGGCGCGCAGTCTCAGCGTCGTGAAGCGGCTTTAAGCCCCGTGGTTGGGGTCGTGATAGAGCTCGCCGACGATGCCGGTCTCGCCCGGCTTGGCCGTGTGCAGATGATAGCGGCCGTCGCGGTCGCGGCCGAGTTTGCCGGCCTGGCGCAACTCGTCGAGCGCACAAGCAACTTCGCGGCCGTCGTCGCTGCCGAGCGCCTCGACGATATCGGCATAAAACATCGGCGATGCCGAAAGCGCCTGCTCGACGTTCTGGTAGCGCGCCGGGCCCTTGAACGTCTTGGCGGCGCAACGTGTCAACGGAATCTGGCCGTCGCGGCCGAACGGCTTTGTGCAATCGAAGCCGGACTTGGCGCCGGTGCGGCGGCCTTGGAGCGAGGGGTCCATGGTCATGCCGAGCATGCCGGTGAGGACGACCATGTCCTGATCGGCCTGGAAGCGCGTGCCGAGCGCCCAATCGACCTGGCGATCGTTGTGGATGTCGATGTCCTCGTCGAACACGTAGACGTGCTTGAGCCGCATGATGCCGCCGAACAGCGCGGCGATCGCCTGCTTGGCTTCGCCATAGACGCGCTGCTTGATCGAGACGCGCAGCGTGTTGGCGCCGCCGGACACCGCGCGCAGATAACAGGCGACCGGCTCACGCACGGTGGCTTTGAGGATTTTCATCGCATCGGCCTCGACCCGCATCGCCGAAATGTTGGCGCTGTCGGTCTGGTCGAGCAGGAACGCCGTGCCGTGTAGCAAGGTGTGGTGCAGCACGTCGGAGCGCATGGTGATGGCGGTGCAGTGAAACACCGGGTCCATGTGGATGGCGCCGTAATAGCCCATGTATTCGCCGTACGGGCCTTCCGGCTCGACGTAGCCGCGTTCGTCCAGATAGCCTTCGAGCGTCATCTCGGCGTCGGCCGGCACCAGAATGTCATTGGTCAGGCTTTTCACCACCGGTGCCGGCTCGCCGCGGAAATTGGCGACCAGCGCCAGCTCGTCGCCGGGCTGCCGCGTCGTGGCGGCAAAGAAATCGAGCGGGTGCGCGCCGACCGTAAACGTCACCGGCAGCTTTTGGCCGCGCGCCACGCAGGCGGTGTAGATGCGCTTGAGATCGGACGGCGCCGTGACATTGGTGCCGGTCTCATACCGGTTGCGCAGGCTCAGACGCCGGCAGCCGACGTTGCGCCGCCCCGTCGCCGGGTCGATCACGTAATCGATCGCCGAGCTCAGGTAGCAGCTGCCGTCATAGGCGTGCTGCGGATGGAACGGCAGTTTTGTCAGATCGACGTCCTTGCCGGTGATCTTGACGGCATGGACCGGCGCGTCGCCGGACGGCACCTCGATCAGCGGCTGCGGAGCAGCGAGCCGCTTGAAGTATTCGTCGTAGAGCTTGTCCTCGTCGACCTCGAATGCGGCGGCGAGGCGCTTGCGGTTGCCGGCGGTCTTCGCGACGAGCTCGACCTGCTCGGGGCCGGCCTTGCGGAACAGCACCGCCTTGTCGGTGCCTTCGATGATCGGGCTCAGCTCGGTCAGCCGCACCGGCTTTTCGTGAATCTCCACCTCGCCGAGCTGAACCAGGCGGTCGACGAAATTGCGCAACCGGTATTTGTCGAAATCGAGACTTGATGCGGGGGTGCTCATCGGCGTGCGCTCTTTCCCGTGCGGTGACGTGCAAAGAACTGACACCAGCCGGCGGGCCGGAGTCAATCGCGCGCAAACGAGAGAGCGATAGGGACTACTTGCCCCAGCCGAAGTGGTAATTCACGCCGGCGCGGAAGACGTTGTCGCGCAGCGACACGTTCTCGTTCGGCGTGCCGCCGCAGCCGGTGCCGCAATTGAAGCTGCCGAGATCGACGTGGAGGTATTCGGCCTTGGCGCTCCAGTTGCCCGGCAGGGCGAATTCGACGCCGCCGCCCACGGTCCAGCCCGCGTTGGTGCCGTTACCGCCCGGCAGGCCGGGCGTGGCGGCGCGGATGTCGCCGGCCGCAAGGCCGCCGGTGACGTAGGGCAGGAAGCGATCGAACGCGTAGCCGGCGCGGCCGCGGACCGTGGACAGCCAGGTGTCGCTGGTGCGGCAGCTGCCGCCCGGGCATGCCGCCGAAGCGGTGCTGCCGCTGAGCCCCGACCAGTCGAAGTCGCCTTCGACGCCGAGCACTACCGATCCGGTCTGCCAGTTAAATCCGGCGGTGCCGCCCGCCATGCCGCCCGAAAGGTCGAACCGATTGGTGCCTTGCCAGCGCGAATCGCCGAAGCCGCCGCCGCCATTGGCGCCGAGATAAAAGCCGCTCCAGTTATAGGCCGCATAGGGCGCAGGTGGCGCCTTGTAGAGCGGCGCAAGGCCAAGATCCGCCGCCTGCGCGCTGGGCGCAGCGGCGAGCGCAGCCAAAGCCAGACACCCGGCAATAAAGCTTCGCTTCACAGTTTTCGGCCTCGTTATCCGGCTGCCCAGGGGCAACTCCGCTCCATACGACACTGCGCAGAAAAGATTACCCGGCCCTTACCGCCATGGTTAACGCGCAGCAGCGATAAAGTTCCACTCGGTGCCGCCCGGACCCCAGACTATTGAGCAGCAAGGCGAAATTGCGCCAATCCGGGGGCAGCTCCATTACATTTCTGTCATCCAAGACAGGCGCGCTGGGCAGACTTACCCGCCGTCGGCTGGCCCGCCGACCATGATGGCCGCCGCTTAAAGGCGCGCAGCCAGCCACAAGGCGGCCGGCCTTGTCCGCATCGCCTGTGCCGCCCGTCACAGCGGGAAGCGCAAAGCTCGTCCAAACGTCGCCGCACGAGACAGCGCCGGGCGGTCGACGCGGAAACCGCAAAGCCATTCTGGAGACGCTAGTGGCTCCGTAGGTCGGGTCGGAGGCCGACATCAAGTTGGCCCTGAGGGAGGAAATCATGTCGGAATGCTGGTTTTATCTGGCGCTTGGCAGCGGTGTATTCGCCGGCGCGCTGGTTTCAGGCTTTGCCGGGTTCGCATTTTCCGGCGTCGCCGGTATCGTTCTCATGCATCTGCTGCCGGCCAAAGAGGCGGTGCCTCTGATGATGGCGTGCAGCGTTGCGGTTCAGGGCCTGGGGATGGTGACGCTGCGCAAGTCCATGGATTGGCGCACCACCTTGCCTTTCCTGATCGGCGGCGCCGCCGGACTGCCGCCGGCGCTCTATCTCCTGCATCACATGAACACCTGGACGCTGCGCATCGGCTTCGGCTTGTTCATCGTCGCGTATTCCGTCTACATGCTCGTTGCACCCAAGCTGTCAGCCTTTCGGCAAGGCGCTCCCGCGGGCGCCGCTGCGGCGATCGGGCTCGTCGGCGGCCTGATCGGCGGATTCACCGCGATGCCGGGCGCTGCACCGACGATCTGGTGCAACCTGTGCGGCATGCCCAAAGATGAGCAGCGCGGCGTCGTTCAACCCTACATCATGACCATGCAATGCATTGCCATCGCGCTGTTGCTCGGCAGCGGCGGATTCCATCGCGCCACGCTGCTCTATGCGCTGGTGAGCCTGCCTGCGCTGGCGGCGGGCACGGCGATCGGCATCTATCTGTTCAGAAAAGCCAGCGCCGCATCGTACCGGCGCGTGGTGCTGTCGATCCTGCTGGCGGGCGGCATAGGACTCGTGCTCTGAAAGCGGCGGTTCTGCGGCTCGGATCAGCAGCGCGCTCACACCGCGGATATGGCCGCCGTGCGCGAAGGCATCAGCCGCCTTACCGTGACGGTGTCGCCGATCTCAAACGAGATGAGGTCTTCGCCGATCTCGAGCGGACCGTCGTAGGTCTGCCGCACGCCCGCGACGACATCATCGAGCGATGGCGGCGGCACCTCCTTGCTCGCCAGCAGCACAACGTGTGTGCAGGCGGCAAGCTTGGGACGGGTCTGCGCAAACACGCGGCCGCAATCGTACGGCACGGTGTGATGCCCGATGATGCGCTGGATGTAAGCTTGCTTCATCAGCTCAGGCCGCGCCATCGCAACCTCGTGGACCAGCAGGTCGGCGCCTTTGCCGTATTTGATGACGTTTTGATTGTAGCGCGTGTCGCTGGAGAACACCGCGACCCGTCCGCCGTACTCGATGCGGTAGCCGTAACACGGCTTGATGACATCGCCGTGGTCGACCTCGAAGGCAATGACCTTCACGCCGTTCTTTTCGTAAACCAGGCCATCGCAATCGTATTCGGACACCTCGGTGGCGATGCCGGATAGCGGCAGCTTCTCGTCGGCGATACGGATCTTGATGTCGTCCGCATAGGCGCGCTCGAGATTCTCGATCAGCCGCTTGGCGCCGGTGGGGCCGATCACCTTGTAGGGTGTCTTGCGCCTGCCGAAGTGCGATTCCAGCCAGCCGGTCAGCCAGACGTCGGGCAGGCATGAGACGTGGTCGGAGTGATAGTGCGTCAGTAACTGCACGTCGATCCGGCCGATCGGAATGTCGAGCTGAAAAAGCCGGATGGTGGCGCCGCGGCCGGAGTCAATCAGCAACTTCTGGTCGCCGGCCTCGACCAGCGTGCTCGGGCCGAAGCGATCGGCGCTGGGGATCGGCACGCCGGTCCCCAGCAGGGTGACGCGAAAGTCGCTGTTCATTGCGAAATCTTGATGTTCGCCTCCCTGACGATCGCGCCCCAGCGCGCGATCTCGTCATGCAGCATCGAACCGAAGGCCTCCGGCGAACCGCCCGCGGGATCGACACCGAGCTTGGCCAGCGCGGTGCGAACTTTCTCGCTCTTGACGGCCTTGTCGATCGCGCCGTTGAGGCGGTGGACGACATCGGCCGGCGTGCCTGCTTTCACCAGCATGCCCGCCCAGTCCTCGCTGGTGAGCTTCGGATAGCCGGCCTCCGCCAGCGTCGGCACATCGGGCAGAACGGCAACGCGTTTCGGCCCGGTTACCGCCAGTGCGCGGAGCTTGCCAGTGTGGATGAACTGCACCACCGGAAGGATGGTGATGAATTGATAAGTGTTCACGCCAGCGAGCAGATCGCCGATCGCCTGCGGGAACTGGTTATACGGAACGTGGGTCGCCTCGACACCCGTTTCCAGCTTGAACATCTCGCCGATCAAATGCGCCGGCGTGCCGAAGCCGCCGGACGAGAAGGTGTGCTTGCCCGGATTTTTCTTGAGATATTCGACGAGTTCCTTGACGGAATGAACCGGCACGGACGGATTGACCACCAGAACGTTGTAGCCGGTGCCGATTCGGATCAGCGGGGCGAAGTCCGTCTCATAGCTGAATGCCGCATCCGGCACGAGCGCCGGCGCCGCCGCGACCGGCGCGGTGACGGCGAGAATGGTGTGACCGTCGGCAGGCTGTTTGAGGACGTCCGTCGCGGCAATCGTCATGACGCCGCCAGGCCTGTTCTCGACCACAACCTTCCAGCCCTCGTCCTCCTGCAAGGCGTTGGCGACGATGCGTCCGAGAATATCGGGCGGCGTCGATGCCGAGTTCGGCACGATGATTCGGATGGTGTGCGATGGAAACGATTCCGCGAAAGCCTGGTGGAACGTGGTCGCACCGAAACCCGTTGCCGCGGCGCATTTCAAGAATGATCGCCGATCCATCGCATTCACTCCCTCGGTTCGCTTCGGCTGTGTTCGAGCGTTGGCAGTGGCGACAAGATAGTTCGACCGACCATTCCTGAATAATATTATTATGGTATGATCTCATATCGTTTTGGAATGGGGAGTGCCGCATGCCCTGGAGCGATCGCACCAAGCGCCGGCTCAAGCTGCGCGATCTCGACATCCTGATGGCCGTCATCGATTCGGGAAGTATGGGCAAGGCGGCAAAACGCCTTAACGTTTCCCAGCCCGGCATCTCCAAAGCCATTGTCGAATTGGAAGATGCCCTTGGCGTGCCGCTTGTCGATCGCAGCAGCCGCGGCATCGAGCCGACGCCGTACGGTCTGGCGCTGCAAAAGCGCGGCGTCTCGATTTTCAACGACTTGCGCCAAGGCGTCCAGGACATCGACTTCCTCATGGATCCGACGAAGGGCGAAATCCGCCTCGGCACGACCGAGCCGGTCATGAGCGCCATCGCCGCGCCGGTCATCGACAGCCTGTCGCGCAAATATCCGCAGATGAACTTTCATATCGCCAGCGGCGACACCGCCTCACTTTACCGCGACGTGGCCAACCGAAGCATCGAGCTTGCGATCTGTCGGATGATCGGCCGGTTGCCCGACGAGGCCGAGGCCGAAGTGTTGTTCCGGGATTCCGTCGCCATCATGACGGCGGCCTCAAATCCGTTGACGCGGCGGCGCAATCTGACGCTGTCCGATCTGCTTTCGGAGCCGTGGCTGCTTTTTCCCTACGAAAGCTTTTTCGGTTCGATGATCGGCGAAATCTTCCGAAAAAACGGCGTTGATCCGCCACGCCTGACCATTTCGACCCTTTCGGTCCATGCCCAAAACGAGTTCCTTGTGACCGGACGCTTTCTCACCGTGTTGCCGAGTTTCGTCCTCAAGATTCCGGGCGGCTACACCCCACTTAAGGCAGTGCCCGTCGCACTGGCCAATCCGCCCGCACCGGTTGGCTTGATCACCCCGAAGAATCGCACACTGACGCCTGTTGTGCAGATGTTCATCGACGGCGTTCGCGATCGCATCAGGGTGTTGAACAAGTCTAGATGAGTCCGGCCCGCATGCGCGGACTGCAAGGATTAGTCGACGACGACTGGATCACGGGTTCACCCGAGCACTATGCGGTGCCGACACGAGCTTGAGAAATGTACGGTCCTCACCCAGCAAAAAGCGTTCACGCTGTGCAAAAGCATAGTTCTCGCGACCGATCGGGTCGGCGGCGAGGCGCTCCCTGTATTGCTCGTACGCCGCCAGGCTTTCAATCGAGTAGATGCCATAGGCCAGCGTCGTTGATCCTTCATGGGGCGCAAAATAGCCGATCAGATCCGCCCCGCAGCGCGGAATCGCCTGCCCAAAATTGCGCGCATACTGCTCGAACTCGGACTTTTTCGTTGGATCGATGCGATAGCGGATGATGCACGTGATCATGGTTCCTCTCCGGGCTTTTGCAGGTTCTTAGTCGATCCGATGCACCGAATGCTTCGGCAAGGACCGAAGTATTTCCCGACGCGGCGTGCTATGCTGATGTGATGAGAAACGGTCCCAGCATTGCGGGTGCCGGCGCGCTCATGGGCGATCCGGCGCGTGCCAACATGCTCACCTCGTTGATGGGCGGGCAGGCGTTGACTGCGAGCGAGCTCGCCAATGTGGCCGGCGTTGCCGCCGCGACCGCGAGCGGCCACTTGGCGCAAATGCTGGATGGAGGGTTACTCGCCGTCGAAAAGCAGGGGCGCCACCGCTACTATCGGCTGGCAGGCCCCGACGTAGCGACAGCCATAGAAGCGCTGATGGACCTGGCTCAGCAGTCGGGCCATCGCGTGCGTCCTGGTCCGAGAGACCCCGAAATGCGGAAGGCGAGGGTCTGTTACGATCATCTGGCCGGCGAGCGCGGCGTCGAGCTCTTTGCCACGCTGACACGGCGCAAGTTGGTCGCGTTCGAGGAGGGGGCCATCGCGATCACCCGGCGGGGCGAACGCCGCTTTGCAGAATTCGGCATCGATGTTGTCGCTCTGAAGTCGGCGAGGCGCCCGGTTTGCCGAGCCTGTTTGGACTGGAGCGAGCGCCGGTCGCATCTTGCCGGCGCACTCGGTGCGCGGTTGCTGGAACGCTTGTTCGAGCTGCGATGGGCCAGCCGGGTCGAGGACTCGCGCGTCGTGCGGTTCACCCCCCAGGGCGAAACCAGCTTTGCCAAGCTTTTCAATTAGCTTGGCCGCAACGCTCACCCGTACGTCTTCAGCACATGCCGGGCAATGACCATCTTCATCACCTCGCTGGCGCCTTCGGTGATGCGGAAGCTCCTTTGCTGGCGCCAGAACTTTTCGATCGGCAGGTCGGTGGTGAGCGCGATGCCGCCGTGGATCTGCATGCACATGTCGGCGGCGCGGAACGCCATCTCATCGCAGAAATATTTGCAGACGTAGGCGTCCTGGCGGGCGTCTTCGCCTTTGTCGAGGCGGGTGGCGGCCTTGTAGACGAGGAGCCGCGCCGCTTCGAGCTCGATATACATGTCGGCGAGCATCCATTGCACGGCCTGGCGGTCGGCGAGCGGTCGGCCGAACGTCGAACGCTGCTTGGCGTATGAGGCGCCGAGCTCCAGGCAGCGCTCGGTAACGCCGAGCGCGCGGGCGCCGTGGCGGACGCGGCCGGCGCCGAGCCATTGCTGGGCGTGGCGGAAACCTTCGCCCTCTTCGCCGACCCGGTGATTCGCCGGCACGCGCACGTTCTCCAGCACGATCTCCCACGGCCGGTCGCCCATCATGGTCGTATATTGCGCGGTCAGTTTCACGCCCGGCGTGTTCATGTCGACGATGAAGCAGGAGATGCCGCCGTGCGAGCCCTTGGCGCGGTCGGTCGCCGCCATCAGCTGGATGAAATCGGCGTCGCCGGCGTGGCTGATGAAGCGCTTGACGCCGTTGATGACGTAATGGTCGCCGTCGCGCACCGCGACGGTGCGCATGCCGCCCGGATCGGAGCCGGCATCCGGCTCGGTCTGGGCGAAGCAGGCTTTCTTCTCGCCGCGCAGCGTCGGCAACAGGTACTTCTCCTTCATGTCGCCGGTGAGCGAATAGAGAATGGCGCGCACGCTCGGGCCGGTGATGCCGCCCATGCCGCGCGCCGGCAGCGCGATCGAGCGCGATAGTTCCTGCTCGACGATCGAGCGCGCCAGCACCGAGAACCCGCCGCCGCCGTATTCTTCGGGAATGTCCATCTTCCAGAAGCCGAGCTCCTGGGCGCGCTTGCAGTAGCGCTCGTAATATTCCGGCTTGAGCTTCTCGCCGCCCTCGAGCGTGGTCTGCCGCTCGACCGGAATCATTTCGCTGTCGACAAAGCGCCGCAGCGACTCTTTGAACATGCGCAGTTCTTCGGGGAGCTCGAAGTCCATCAGGCGTTCTCCTCGCGCCAAGCGACGCGGACGTCGACCGCGACCGCGCCTTGGGCGCTGACCATGAGCGGATTGATCTCGATCTCGGCGATGCGGGCGCGGTGGTCGAGATAGAAGCGGGCAAGCCCGAGCGCGGCCGCTTCAAGCGCGGCGCGGTCGGCGGCGGGGCGGCCGCGATAACCGGCGAGCAGGGGTGCGAGCTTCAGGCTGTGGATCATCGCCGCCACGTCGCGCGCCTCGACCGGGAGCAGCCGCTGTGCCGCGTCGCGCACCAGCTCGACCAGAATGCCGCCGGAGCCGACCAGGAGGAGCGGGCCGTACAGCGGATCGGTGTGCACACCGACGATGGTCTCGAGGCCGGAGATCATTTGCTGCACCAGGAAGCCGTCGATCGTGGCTTTCGGATGCGCGGCCAGTGCGGCCTCGCGTAACGCGTTCGCGGCGTCCAAAACTTCTTGCCGGCTTCGCAGATCGAGTTTCACGCCGCCGGCCTCGGTCTTGTGAACGATATCGGCTGAGCGGATTTTCAGCGCCACAGGGAAACCGATTTCGGCCGCGGCATCGGCCGCCGCTTCGGCACTGTTCACCGCGCGGCTTTGTGGCAGGGTGATGCCGTAGCGCGCCAGCGTGGCGTCAAGAGAGTCGGGCGTCAGATCGCTCGTTGGCGCCGGCGGCAGCACGGCCGGAGCGCGCCCGCGACGCTGCGCGTAAAACCACAGCGCATTGAGCGCGCGCAGCACCGGCTGCTGGCGCTGCAGGAATGGGATCCCGGCCTTGTCCTGTACCTCGAGGCCTTCCGGCGGCACCTGGTGCATCATGCGGCCGAAGGCAATGACCGGCTTGTCGGTGGCGGTAAGCACGCGGCGAATCTCGTGCACGTCCTTCCAGTTGTCGCCTTTGCCCGGCAGCGGCGAAGCCCAGGCGACCATGTTGACTTGCGGATCGCGGGCGACGATCTCGATCTGGTCGGCGGCGTCTTTCAGATTGGTCGGTATGCCGGTGTCGAGCGGGTTTTTCGGCGCGATGCCTTCCTGCATGTAGGGCAACAGCGCCGTGTTGGTGGCGGCGCTGAACTCCGGAATGGTGGCGCCTTCGATTTCGCCGTAGTCGAGCAACAGATCGACGGTGCCGCCCGAGGTGGTGACGAAGCCGATGCGCGGGCCCTTGGGCAGACGGCCGCATTGGAAGGCGAGGGCGGTTTCCAGAAGATCGTCGAGCGAGCGGCAATTGACGATGCCGTAGCGCTCGCACATCGCCAGATACGCCGCATAATCGCCGCCGATGGCGCCGGTATGCGAGCGTGCTGCCGAGCGCGAGCGCTGCGTGGCGCCGGTCTTGATTGCCAGCATCGGCTTGCCGGCGGCGAGCGCCCGTCCCGCCGCGTGCATAAAAGCTTGCGGCCGGCGGATGCCTTCGATGAACAGCACGATCTGTCTGGTGTGCGGATCGTCGACCAGAAAATCGAGGTAGTCGGCGAGATCGAGATCGGCCTCGTTGCCGGACGACACCGCGTAGGAAAAGCGCAAGCCGCGCTCGGCGGCGCTCTTGAGCCAGAACTGCAAGGTACCGCCGGATTGAAACAGGCCGCCGACCGGGCCGGGCGGCACGCTGCACAGTTCGGTGTTCGGATAGGCGAACAGCCGCTCGCGGAACGAGTACGAGCCCATGCAGTTCGGGCCGCTGACGCGCAAGCGGCTCGTGGCGACGAAATTCTTCAGCCAGGCGCCGCGCTCGCGCGAGGCCTCGCCCTCGCCGTCGCCGACCGCGGACGCATAGACGGTGGCGGACTTCACGCCGGCGGCTTCCGCATCGCTCAGGACCTCGGGCACGTGCGGCGCCGGCACGATCACCATGGCATGATCGACCGGCTCGGAAAGCTGGCGCAGCGACGGCAGGCACGGTTCGCCGAACACCGTCTGCTGGCGCGGGTTCACCAGCACGACGCGGCCGCCATAGCCGAATTGCCGCAGATTGCTGAAAATCTGGCTCGCCCAGCGCGCGCGCTCGGAGGCGCCGACGATCGCCACCGAGGCGGCCTGCAACATGCTGGCCGGCGATCGAATGCTGATATTGTCTGCTGCCACTCACTCCCCCCGCTACGCGGCCGCCCTTTTACTGTCGAGCTCATCAAGGCCGCCGCACGCGAACGCGCGTGCCAACTTGGTATAATATTTCAGCGCGGGGAGCCATGGCCGGACGGCGGTTCGGCTCTGCGCTGATGGAGGGCCGATGAAGGCGCTACGCTCGATCATTTTGTGTGCGGCTGCGCTGTTTCTCGCCGACAGCGCGTCTGCAGTCCGTGCCGCCGATTTTTATCGCGACAAGACGCTCACCCTGATCGTCGGCTTTGCGCCGGGCGGCGGCGTCGATACCACCGCGCGCGTCGTCGCCCGCCATCTGGTGCGCTTCGTTCCGGGCGCGCCGAACATTGTGGTGCAGAACATGGAAGGCGCCGCCGGACTGGTGGCGATGAACTATGTGGCCAAGCGCGTCGCCGCCGACGGGCTCACCATCGCGATGCCGGGCCGCTCCTGGTATGTCGAGGGTGCCTTGCACGGGCCCGGCGTCGGCTTCGACGTCGACAAGCTCAGCTTCATCGGCAGCCCCGGCGGGGTGAATTCGGCGCTCTATGTGCGCACGGCCACCGGCATCGACAATCTCGCCGCGCTCAAAGCGTCGCCACGTCCGCTGACATTCGGCACGCTCGGCTCGACCACGCCGACCGCCATGGTGCCGGCGTTGCTTGCCAGAGCCGGCTATCCGATCAAGCTCGTCTCCGGTTACGTTTCGACGGCGCGTATTCTTGTCGCGCTCGAGCAGGGCGAGATCGACGGCTTCTGGACCGTCGAGGATTCATTCGCTCGCCGCCAGGATTTGATCGCCAAAAACCTCGTGCGGCCGATCCTGCAGACGCGGCCGCACATTTCCGGCGTGCCGCTGCTCAGTGGCATGATGGCCAAAGACAAGCAGCCGCTGTTGCTGCTGCTCGAAGCGCCGGACAATTTCGGCCTGCCCCTCGTCGGCCCGGCGGGCATTCCGGCCGACCGCGTCGCTGTGCTGCGCCAAGCGTTCCTCGCCATGGCGGCCGATCCGGCTTTTGTGGCCGAAGCTGCCAAAGCCGGCGAGGCGGTCGGCGCGCCGATCGGCGGCGCCGAGCTGCAAGCCATGGTGGCCGATTTGGCGAAAGCGGCCACGCCGGATATCGTCGCCGCCTATCGCCAGCTTGGCTCGGCCAAATAGACACCGATGACGGAGAGAACAGCGCATGCGTCTCGATAAAGTGGAAGGACAACCCGACGGCCGCGTGGCCTGGGGCAGCGACATCGCCGCGCAGATGCTACGGCGGTTCGGCATTCGCTACATCAGCCTCAATCCCGGCGCGAGCTATCGCGGCTTCCACGACAGCCTGGTCAACCATCTCGGCAACCAGGATCCCGGCATCATCCTGTGCCTCCACGAGGACCATTCGGTGTCGATCGCGCACGGCTACGCCAAGGCGACCGGCGAGCCGATGGCGTGCGTGCTGCACTCCAATGTCGGGCTGCTTCACGGCATGATGAGCCTGTTCAACGCCTGGTGCGATCGCGCGCCGATGTTCGTGCTCGGCGCCACCGGGCCGGTGGCGGCCGAAAAACGCCGGCCGTGGATCGATTGGATTCACACCTCGCGCGATCAGGGCGCCTACATCCGCTCCATCATCAAATGGGACGATCAGCCGACCTCGCCGGATGCGCTGGTCGAGTCGATGATCCGCGCCAACCTGCTGACGCGCTCGGCGCCGACCGCGCCGGTCTACATCTGCCTCAACGCCGGCTTTCAGGAGCAAAAGCTCGACAAAGAGCCGGAATGGCCGGACGTGAAGCGCTTCAAGGCACCGGCGCCGCCGCGGCCGTCGCAGCAAGCGGTCGAGCAGGCTGCGGCGCTCTTAGAGGACGCGCAGCGCCCGGTGATCATGTTCGGCCGCGGCTCGCGGCGCGCCGAATACTGGACACCGCGCATCAAGCTGGCGGAGCGGCTCGGCGCCTGCGTCGTCACCGACCTCAAGCAGGGCGCCACGTTCCCGACCGATCATCCGGCGCACTATTGTCCGCCGTTCAACGCGCTCGGCAACGACGCGCGCAAATTGCTGTGCGAGGCCGATGTCATTCTGGCGCTCGACTGGGTCGATCTCGGCGGCGCGCTGCGCCAGGCCAAGAGCGCCGGCGCGGTGGGCGCCAGCATCATCGCCTGCTCGCTCGACCAGAACCTGCACACCGGCGCCAACATGGAATATCAGGCGCTCTCGCCGATCGACGTGACGATGGCCTCGACCGCCGACGTGGTGGTGGCGGAACTCAACGATGCGCTCGGCTCCGGCCGCAAGGAGCCGTGGAAGACCAAGGTGCCGGCCAAAGCCAAGGCCACCAACGGCGCCGCCATCAGCATGGACCAGGTGGCGCTGGCGCTGCGCGATCAATTCAACGATCCGGAGAACGTCACGTTCTGCACGCTGGGCCGCGGCTGGCCGTTCGATCTGTGGCCGCTGCACAACGGCATGGCCTATCTGGGCAAGGATGGCGGCGGCGGCTTGGGCTCGGGGCCCGGCCTGTCGGTCGGCTCGGCGCTGGCGCTCGCCGAGCAGGGCCGCTACGCCATTTCCATGCTGGGCGACGGCGATTTCTGCATGGGCGCGACCGCGATCTGGAGCGCCGCGCATCACCGCATCCCGCTCCTGGTGCTGATCAACAACAACCGCTCCTATTTCAACGACGAACTGCACCAGGAGAACGTGGCGCGCACCCGCGGCCGCGAGGTCAAGAACCGCTGGATCGGCTTGCGCATGGAGGATCCGTCGCCCGACATCGCCAAGCTCGCCGAGGCACAGGGCGCCGTCGGCATCGGGCCGATCACCAAGGCCGCCGACCTCAAGCCGGCGATCGAAAAAGGCGTCGATGTGCTCAAGAAGGGCGGCGTCTGCGTCATCGATCTGCACGTCGACCCGCCGTCCGAGCGCCAAGCCGCGCACGCGCTGGGTCATCGGGCTACGGGAGACTAGAAGTCTCGGTGCTCAGAGTCGTCATTGCGAGGAGCGAAGCGACGAAGCAATCCAGGAGTCGGTGCACCAGCCCCTGGATTGCTTCGCTTCGCTCGCAATGACGAGAACAGCGATTATCGTCCATGTCCTGGCTTGTCTTCGCATTGGCCGGCCCGGTGCTGTGGGCCATTTCGGTGCATCTCGACAAATATCTTGTCGAGCGCTTCTTCAAGGACAGCGACGTTGCCGTGCTGCTGGTGTTCACGGCATCGGTCGGCCTGCTGTTCTTGCCATTCATCTGGTTTTACGAGCCCAACGTGACCGCGCCGGGCGCCGCCAGCATCGCGGTGATCATGGCGTCGGGCGTGCTCTACATGGGCGCCATGCTGTTGTATCTGCGCGCGCTGCAGACCGAGGAAGCCTCGGTCGTGGCGCCGTTCTTTCAAACCTCGCCGCTGTTCGGCTACGGCCTCGCTTATCTGGTGCTCGGCGAAACCCTGTCCGGGCGGCAAATGATCGGCGGCGTTCTGATCATTACCGGCGCGCTGATCGTTTCGCTCAAGCTCGGCGGAAGCGCCGGAGCCGGCCGGTTCAAGGCGCGCTTGGCGCTCTTGATGCTGGCTTGCGGTTTTGCGCTGGCGACAAGCGGGCTGATCTTCAAGATCTTCGCCATCCGGACGGAGTTCTGGACCACCACGTTCTGGCTGTTCGCCGGCGAGGCCGTGTTCGGCGCCGGATTGTTGAGCGTACCCGCGTACCGCGCCCAGTTTTTCAGATTGCTGCGCACCAACACGGCGGCGCTGTTGTCGATCAACGCCTCGAACGAGCTGATCAATCTCGGCGGCGGGCTGGGCAGCCGCTATGCGCTCCTGTTCGCGCCGCTGAGCATCGTGCAGGCAATCGGCAGCACCACGACACTGTTCGTCGTGCTGATAGGCGTGGTGCTCAGCGTCGCGTCGCCGCGCCTCAGCCGCGAAAACCTGTCCGGCCGCGAGCTGACGCAGAAAGGCGTCGCGGCCATCCTGGTCGCGACCGGCGTGGCGCTTGTCACGCGTTGAACCGTCCGAGCCGGAATGCCGCGATGTCGTGCGGCGTTGTCCCCAGCGTGATCAAATCGGCCACGATCTCGCCGACCACCGGCGCGAACTTGAAGCCATGGCCGCTGCACGGCGAAGCGATCACGACGCGCGGCACGTCCGGTAGGCGGTCGATGATGAACGTCTCGTCCGGCGTCATCGTATAAAGACAGGTCTGCGCGCCGAGCAGCCGTCCGTTCGCGGCCGGCAGAATCTCGCCAAGCGGCGCGCGGATTGCGGCTTCGTCCGTCGCCGAAACGATTGTGTCGTAGCGATCGGGCTCCACGACCTCATCGCGATGGTGATGCTTCGCGATCTTGATACCCATGCGACCATAAGGTGGAAAACCGTAGTGAATGCCATGCCGGCTTTCGAGCAGAAAAACCGGAAAGCCGCCGGCGAATGCGGCGGCAGCCGTCGGCTCGAACCAGCCGACCACCTGGCGCGTCACGCGCAGCGGCAGCCGCAGCTGCGGCAATACGTTCGCAGCCCATGGCCCGGCTGCCACCACTGCGCCGTCGGCGTCGATCGCTGCGCGATCGGTCGTGACGCGTACGCCATCGCGGCGCGGCTCGACGGCGACGACTTTTTCCTCGGTGCGAATAACGGCGCCGGCATCCACGGCAAGCCGAATGGACGTATCGAGAGCGGCGGCAGCTTCGATATAGCCGCCGTCAGGCTGGACCACCGCGACATAATTGTGCGGAAGCGTGAATGCCGGATGGCGCCGTCTCAAGGCTGTGGCGTCCAGCACCTCGTGCGGTAGTTGATGAGCGGCAGCCGCCGCAAGCGTTCCCCGCACGAGTTCGCCGTCCGGCGGTCCGAGCTCGGCAATGCCGGTCGTGACCAGCAGTTTGCACCCGGCAAGCGCTTCTAGCTCGCGCCAAAGCACAGCGGCGCGATGCAACAGCGGCACGTACGCAGCATTTTCGAAATGCGCCAGCCGGAAAATGCGCGTCGGCCCGTGCGAGGAGCCGCGCTCGTGGCCAAGCTGGAACTGCTCGATGCCGATGGCGCGCACGCCGCGGCGCGCCAGCTGGCACAGCGCGGCGCTGCCCGTGGCGCCTAGTCCGATGACGACGATGAGCGGTCCGGGCATCTGTGTTCGGGAGGTGACGGAAAAATTTCCGGCCGATTGCGAGAGCGGACCCAGGATTATATCTCATCGAGCAGACGTGCTAGACTGGGGCGGCGTCATGTTGCGTGGCCGAGCGCCCGTCGGTGCTTCGTTCGAGTAGTGACCGTATGAACTGGATCTCCAATACGCTGCGCCCAAAAATCCGCAGCATGCTCACCCGGCGCGAAGTGCCGGAGAATCTCTGGATCAAATGTCCGGAGACCGGGCAGCTCGTGTTCTACAAGGACGTCGAGGCCAACCAGTTCGTCATTCCGGGCTCGAACTATCACATGCGCATGAGCGCCAAGGCGCGGCTCAAGTCGATGTTCGACAACGAGACCTGGTTCGACATCGCGGTGCCGGACGTGGCGGCCGATCCGCTGAAGTTTCGCGATGAGCGGCGCTACAGCGAGCGCCTCAAGGACGCCCGCACCAAGACCGGCCTGCACGACGCCATCAAGCTCGGCTACGGCAAGCTCGACGGCCTCGCCGCGGTGATCGCGGTACAGGATTTCGAGTTCATGGGCGGCTCGCTCGGCATGGCGGCCGGCGAGGCGGTGATCAAGGGCCTCGACACCGCGGTCGAAAAAGCCTGCCCGTTCGTGCTGTTCGCCGCCTCGGGCGGCGCGCGCATGCAGGAAGGCATTCTGGCGCTGATGCAGCTGCCGCGCACCACCATCGCGGTGCAGCGGCTGCGCGAGGCGCGCAAGCCCTATATCGTGGTTCTCACCAATCCGACCACCGGCGGCGTGACCGCCTCGTATGCGATGCTCGGCGACGTGCAGATTGCCGAACCCGGCGCGCTGATCGGCTTTGCCGGCCCGCGCGTCATCGAGCAGACCATCCGCGAGAAATTGCCGGAGGGTTTTCAAAAGGCCGAATACCTGCGCGATCACGGCATGGTCGACATGGTGGTGCATCGTCATCAGCTGCGCGCCGCCATCGCGCGGCTGTGCCGGCTTCTGATGAAGGCGCCGGCCGGTTCGCCGCCGCAACAGCACCTGCCGCTGCCGGCGCCGTCGGTCGTAGAACCCGCGGCGAGCGCGTGAGCGATTCAGGGTCCGATGCGGCGTCGCTTGGCGCCGTTGCGGCGCGCCTCTTGGCGCTGCATCCCAAGCGCATCGATCTTTCGCTCGGCCGCATCGAGCGCCTGCTTGATGCGCTCGGTCATCCGGAGCGCCGCCTGCCGCCGCTCATTCACGTCGCCGGCACCAACGGCAAGGGTTCGACCATCGCTTTTGCGCGCGCCATCCTGGAAGCCGCCGGCAAGAGCGTGCACGTCTACACCTCGCCCAATCTGGTGCGGCTCAACGAGCGCTTTCGTCTCGGTCGGCGGGACGGCGGGCGGCTGGTCGAGGACGCCGAGCTGGTCGAGGTCTTGCGCGAATGCGAAGCCAAGAACGGCGGCGCGCCGATCACCGTCTTTGAAGTCGAAACCGCTGCCGCGTTCTTGTTGTTCGCGCGGCATCCGGCAGACGTTCTGCTTCTTGAAGTCGGCCTCGGCGGTCGGCTCGACGCCACCAACGTGGTCGAGCGGCCGCTCGCCAGCGTCATCACCCGGGTTTCGCTCGATCATCACGACTTTCTCGGCGACAGCATCGAGCAGATCGCCGCCGAAAAGGCCGGCATCCTCAAACCCGGCGTTCCGGCGGTGATCGCGAGCCAGGCGCGCGAGGCGCTGGCGGTGATCGAGCGGCAGGCGGCGCGGCTGCGGGCGCCGCTCGCCATCGCGGGCGAGAGCTGGACCGCCACCGAGGAGCGCGGCCGTCTCGTTTATCAGGACGACGACGGGCTGCTCGACCTGCCGGCGCCGAAGCTCTACGGCCGCCATCAATTCGAGAACGCCGGCGCCGCCATCGCCGCACTGCGCCGCGCCGGCCTGAAGCTGCCCGCGGCGGCATTCGAGGCCGGCATGGTCCGCGTCGATTGGCCGGCGCGCATGCAGCGGCTGTCGCAGGGCCGCCTCGCCGCGCTCCTCCCGGCGCAGAGCGAGCTGTGGCTCGACGGCGGTCACAACGCCGACGGCGGCCGCGCCATCGCGGCGGCGCTGGCCGACCTGGAAGAGCGCGTGCCGCGGCCGCTCGTGCTCATCGTCGGCATGCTGGCGACCAAAGACTCTGCCGGTTTCTTGAAGCATTTTTCCGGACTGGCGCGCCGCGTCATCGCCGTTCCGATCGCCAACGACAAGGCGGTGCCTGCCGCCACTCTTGCGGGGGTCGCGCGCGATATCGGCATTCCGGCGCTGGCGCGCGACGACGTCGAAAGCGCAATCGATATCGCCGGCAAGCTCGATCTCGAACCGGCGCCGCGCGTTCTGATCACCGGCTCGCTCTATCTGGCCGGCGAGGTGTTGGCCGCCAACGGCACGCCGCCGCAATGACGGATGCATCGTTGATATCGCAGCGCCGGCCGCACGAAACCGTTGTCGAGCGGCCCGGCATCCGCTACGTTTTGCGCAAAATTCGGCCGGTCGGGGCTGACCGCAGCAACTCGGGCAACGATGGCGAAAGAAGAACTGCTGGAATTTCCGGGTGTCGTGACGGAGCTCCTGC
Source organism: Xanthobacteraceae bacterium (assembly GCA_035651875.1). GTDB lineage: Bacteria > Pseudomonadota > Alphaproteobacteria > Rhizobiales > Xanthobacteraceae > BOG-931. The sequence goes on along the minus strand of DASRET010000021.1, from coordinate 22,828 downwards.
CCAACGCCACCTTTCGCGTCAAGCTCGAGAACGAGCACGAGATTATCGCCCACACCGCCGGCCGCATGCGCAAGAACCGTATCCGTGTGCTCGCCGGCGACAAGGTGCTGGTGGAGATGACGCCGTACGATCTGACCAAGGGTCGGATCACATACCGATTCAAATGATTGCCGATTCAAATGATTTGCCGGTTCAAATGATTGGTCGGCGCACATGATCGGCCGTCCCAAATTCGTCCTGGCTTCGGGTTCGCCGCGCCGGCTGTCGCTGGTCAACCAGGCCGGCATCGAGCCCGACGCGCTGCGTCCCGCCGACATCGACGAAACGCCGAAACGCGGCGAGCTGCCGCGTGCCTGTGCGGTGCGGCTCGCGCGCGCCAAGGCCGACGCCGCGCTCGCCATGGTGCGCATCGACGAGGAGCTCAAGGGTTCCTACATCCTGGCCGCCGATACGGTCGTCGCGGTCGGCCGCCGCATCCTGCCCAAGGCCGAAATGCTCGACGAGGCGGCGCAATGCTTGCGGCTTCTGTCCGGGCGCAATCACCGCGTTCATTCCGCGATCTGTCTGGTGACGCCGAAGGAGGCGTTCCGCCAGCGCCATGTCGAGACCCGGGTGCGCTTCAAGCGGCTGTCCGACGAGGACATCGAGGCGTATCTGGCCTCCGGCGAATGGCGCGGCAAAGCCGGCGGCTACGCGGCGCAGGGCATCGCCGGCGGCTTTCTGGTCAAGATCGTCGGTTCCTATTCCAACATCGTCGGCCTGCCGCTCTACGAAACCATCACGCTGCTTGGCGGCGAGGGCTATCCGGTCCATTTCGGCTGGCTCAACGCCACAGCCTGACACACTGGCCTGACATTCTTGGCGCGGAAGGCGCTGCGCCCCATATTGCGCGCATGGCCGAGACCGCCCACAAGCCGTGCCCGATCTGCGGCAAACCCGCCGCCGAGCGCCACCGGCCGTTCTGTTCCCGCCGCTGCGCCGACGTCGACCTCAACCGCTGGCTCTCCGGCGTCTACCGCGTGCCGGTGCGCGCCGACGAGGAAGAGGACGAGCTGCGCGCGGAAGGCGAGCCAAGCTAAGAACTTAACGAGTGGCGCACAATGCGGATTAGCGCGCCACGGATCATGGGATTTCCTTCAACTATCGTACTAAAGCAGGAACTCGCGCTCCGCGAGAGTTGACAGCAGGACCGCCGGCGCGCACGGGCGCCGCCAATCTAAGGGTGTTGGTCCCGCCCTGAGTATTACCGCCTGTCGTCGTACAGTTCGCCGCCGTGCTGGTTTGGGTAACGCCGGTGGTACAGTTCTTTGAGTTCTGAGCGTTAGTGCCAGTGGCCGCTTGGAGTGCTTCCAGGGCACCGGGCAGGGTGCCCGCCCGATAGTAAGCTTCAAGATCCGAGAGAGCCTCCCAGTATGTGTATGGAGTGTGACTGGTAAGGCTGTCGTTGAGACTTGCCAAAATGCTGTTTTTGATGTGCGTGCGGCTTGTTTCCATCTGATTTTGCAGAATTTGAATCGTATGCGCCAAAAGAACATCTTTGTCGATTGCGGCCTTTGCGCCCGTTACTGCCGTTGACGTCGCGCTCAGTACAGTCTTGGTCACGACCGCAGGAGCAAGAGTCGAACTGGCGGTTAAGCCGAGTATCGCCAAATCGCCAGCAAGGTTTCCCAATTGATAGTCGGTCGTAAGCTTCGCGAAATAGACGCTGTACTCCAAGTCGATTTCAAACATGCGCTCGGTAACGTAGTTAAAGAGCTCCGGGCTATTAGGCGCCGGAACAGTTTCCGGAACATAGGCAACCAGCGCCGCAGCCTCTACTTCAACCGTATGAATGCGGTCGGGGCCGACGGAAAGAGCGCTGCAACCAGCGGCACACGGCACGACACACGCCAAGAACGCAAAAGACGCAATCCGACCCATAACGTCGCCCCCCACCACAACGCGCGACGCGCTCCGATCGAGCTCGTTCTTCTAACGCGCTGTTTCAGTCCCCGACCTGAACGATATGGCAGCCGAGCAACTAAGAGTAGGGGGCGCGACAAACTCTAGGGGGCTTCTGCAAGCTTATTCACAGATTGTCCACAGGGCGGCGAGCTCACTAAGCCGCACAAATCTGCCGGTTAGAGGCCGATTTTCGCGAATTATGATGCGCCTGCTTTAACAACCCGCTGCAATATCAGAAGGTCCGAATGCGAATCGCTCTTTTTGGTGCGAGGACGGTCCGGACCGGATTGCTGCGGCGAGCCAGTCGTCTGATCAGTTGTCGGCAAGCGATGGGATCAGCACCGGACCGCCTGCCATCCATGGTGCGCCTTGGTCGCAAGCGAGGGCGCCGGCATTGTGAGCGATGCGCGCTGTACGTCCGAACTGACCGGTGAAGAGCCGAATCGTGATCGGCTGCCTGCGCGCCGTGAGCGCGGGCGGGGTGCGCCTGGCCTGACCTGCTCCGGTGTCGCGCGAGCGCGACGTGGACCGGGGGAGGCTCGGTACAGGACCGTTTTTCGAGATCGATATATGGGCATCCCTGCAAACCGGTCAGCGTGGGCGCCGCCGTCGATGACTCGTCAAGCCCGGACGGCTGGATGATGGAACACGGCCCCTCGCTCCTGATGTCTTCCATTCTGGACAGCCTTGAACCGAGTCCCTATAAGCAGGCCGCGCCGGCCCGCGCCGCACCAAGCGCGGGCTCGCTCACGGCGCCCAGGTAGCTCAGTTGGTAGAGCACTGCACTGAAAATGCAGGTGTCGGTGGTTCAATTCCGCCCCTGGGCACCATCCTGCTTCGCGCTACGCGCCCTCTATTGAAACTCTTCCTTGGTCCGCGTGCGGCTCGGCGTCATGGTGCGCAATACCGTCACGAGCAGGCGGGGCGGAGCAGGATCAGCACGATCGGCAAGTTCAACAGGAGCCGTGGCGTAACCGATAGAGCCATCGCGCGTTCAACGAGCCGATGGCGGCCTATTTCGTCATACGGGTAATGCCTGCCGGCGTTGCGTCATTGAATTTTCTTTTTTGACGCAACGTTGCAATTCCATGTACTCGTCCTATCAATGTTTCGCGAGTAGAGAACGCCGCTATAGCGGTTAAGGACATTATATTCCCCGCCAGAAGGGGTTGGTCTGGACCACGTGATCTTGTCTTCAGAAATGTTGGCGTGTCCTTTCCAACTGAACGATCCCTCCATGTCCACGGTGCTGTGCGCTAGATCGAAAATGTAGGTCCAGGTGAATGTGCCGTTCGAACAATTCGTCACCAGCGTTTGTGCCTGCGCGGGCGTCGCAACCGCGAGGAGCGCGAGCCCCATATACGCGATAAAGTATTTACCCCGGGTGTGCATGTCCGTTTTCTCTCGCTCCTGGATGAGTTGAGTTCGCTGGGCTGCATACAGAGCAGTAGTCGCCATCGGCCTTAACGGTTGACGCGGCTTCATTGAACGGGACCAGTCGCCCTGCACTAACAGGGCGCCTGTTAGCACTGGTTCTGTGATGTCGGCGTGCAAGCATTGCCCGTCAGTATCCACTGCGTGCAACCGTTGACATCTTGGCATTGCCAGGTGACGTGCGTGCCTGCATTGCAGCAAATATCGCCTACTCGGCAGCCACATGCTGCTTGGCTACGCGCACTCCGCGGCAGGATAGTCGCAGCCGCCGTGAGCGCCAGCGTTGTGGCAAAGTCGATGACGACCCGGCGGCGCGACAATCGGCGAACGCTGGGATCGTAATTTGCCGGATCGTGCGATGCATCGGCCCGTGCGAGTAGTCGATTCATCGTCGCGCGAATCGAGAGGGCGCAGATATGGGCGAGCCAAAGCCCGGTGAACGCTAATGCGAGCATTGCTGTCGCCGCAATGGCCTCTGTACGACCACTGAGGGCTGCAGTCGCCACTACAAGCGCCCATGCTGCAAGAGCACTGAGAAACGCCTTACGCATGCACAGGGGACAGCGTCCGAGATTTTGATCAAGTATGGGAATGATCGTCATTTCTAGCAGCTTTCAGTAGTGATCACGTCAACCTCACACTTTAGAACACTCGCGTTACGCGCCTGCAGTTTGCCCAATCGCCGTATGTGCCGTCTGCTCTCCTTCCGGCAAGAACACCCGTCATTCGGTCGATCCGCTGAATATCATTCAGGTAATAGACATAACGATCCGACGTCTCTGCCTGTGAAACGTGCGGCGACTGAACCGAGCTTGTGACTCGGTGGTTGGTAAAATCGACGTCCAGGGTAAATGGCTTGGGGGCAACCCCATTCTGATCGGGTATTGGTGTGCATCTAAGAGTGATGACTTCAGCCATCGCTGGACTTTCAACGCCAAACGATAGAGCAGATACAGCAAGAGCTAGAGCGCAAAAGGCAGCTCTTTTCGCAGCGGCGGCAACTGGCACGCGGCCCCCCGTTAAAAGCTTGAATAACGGCAGAAATTTACTGCGGGCCCTCGTATGGAGAATGCGACGCGGCGCCGCAGCGCATTGTCCGCGCAGCTCCAAGCGCGGGCTTGCTCACGGCGCCCAGCTAGCTCAGTTGGTAGAGCACTGCCTGAAAATGCAGGTGTCGGTGGTTCAATTCCGCCCCTGGGCACCATCCTGCTTCGCGCTGCGCGCTTCGTAGGATTGCACCGCTCAAAATCGTATTGCGCGTAACAGAACGGCATGCGGCCTTGCACCCGGCCAAGTCCAGGCGTTGCACCGCTGCTGATACCGCACGGTGGTGGATGCGGCGTCGCTAGAATCTATTACGCCCGTTTTATCTTACGTTCTTGTTGAAGTAGTTGGAGCCCGAAATCACGACTGCCCAAATCGCAAAGTAAATGGCGAGGGCAAGGATGGGAAGGAATGCTTCCATATATTGCTCCCTCGGTTCGGAGACCGGAGCTGCACGGATTGAATTTAGCACAAATTTGCAACCGACGGAATGGTCTTCAACGTCAAATGCCCAGCGGCGACTTCTTGTGCGGCAGGTCCGAAAGTGGTCATAAGCGAGCGGATGCCCCTACAGCTGTTGTTTGCTCTCTAAGCCACAGCTGGCGCTATTTCTCCAATGGCACTTTACGGCGCGATGACCTTTCGACGCTCGCGCTGCCCGGTCGCCCGATGGCTCGGCCGATTCGACATCATGTCGGAACAGAATGAATGCGCCCTCCGGAATGGCCTCGACGTTGTCGCGCGCCGTTGCGGCGAACGCTCGAGCCGCTGACAACCCGTGTTGGGGGCAGGATTAGCGCCGATAGCGGACCCCGGCTGCGAACAATGCACTCATTGACAGGCCCGAAAGCCCGCGCGACGCTCGCGTGACGACCCCGGCGTAATTGCGTTTCGCCGCGAGGTTAAACACCGGTCTTTCGGAGGAATCCTTATGATCTCAGTTCCACGCTGGGGCGTGCTGCTTCTGACGCTGGCCGGCCTCTTGGCGCTGGCGCCGGCGGCCGCCATGGCGCAGAGCGACAACGAAAAGCAACTCTATGAAGCAGCCAAGAAGGAAGGTCAGGTGACCTGGTCTTCCGGCATCCTCAACCAGCAGATTTGCGACGAGGTGGCTGAGGCCTTCGGCAAGAAATACCCCGGCGTCACCGTCCACGCGGTCAAGACCACGTCGCAGGTCGCGTTCCAGCGCCTGATGCAGGATCTCAAGGCCGGCACCGTTCAGTCGGATGTGTTCACGACCACCGACGAAAGCCACATGGCCTATCTGGAAGGCAAGGACCTGCTGATCAAATACGTGCCGGAGAACGAGAAGGGCCTGTCGAAGGTGCTCCGCAACATCGATCCCAAAGGCTATTATCACGTGAGCTGGGTCGGGCTCGTGACCGCGATCTATAACAAAAACAAGGTGAATGCGGCGGAGTCCCCGAAGGACTGGCAGGATTTCACCAATCCGAGATGGAAGGACCAGATCGCGTTCGGCAGCCCGAACTTCAGCGGCCTGGTCGGGGTCTGGGCCGTCGCGATGGAGAAGCGCTACGGCTGGGATTATTTCGAGAAGCTCAACAAGCTTAATCCGCAGATCGGACGTTCCATCGACGATGCCATTACGGTGCTGAATTCGGGCGAGCGGTCGGTCGCTCCCGGCAATCCGGCTTCCGCGTTCCGCAGCGCGGCGCGCGGCAATCCGCTGGCGGTGAACTATCCGACCTCAGGGGCTCTGATGGATCCGTCGCCGTCCGCGATCATCAAGGGGACGCAGCATCCCAACGCCGCGAAGCTTTTCATGGAGTTTCTGACCGGACCGGAATATTCCAAAATCCTGGCGAAGAACTCCGAACAGCCGCTACGGGACGACGTGCCGCCGCCCGCGGGAGCCAAGGCGCTGTCCGACATGAAGGTGTTGACGGTGGAATTGTCGGATATCGAAAAGCAATTGCCGAAGGTCAAAGAAAAATGGCGAGATACCTTCGGCGGTTGAGCGCGGTGCACGAAGAACGCGTCGAATGCGTGTGATGGGATCGAAGCTGGCGCAGGGTATTGCCCTGCGCCAGGGCCGGCTCGGACGTTTTCGGCGCTACGAGACGGCGAAGCTTTTTTGGCTGCTTGCGGCCGCCGGGCTCTTGTTCCTGGTGGCGACCCCGATGGTGCGGCTGCTGATCTCCAGCCTGCAGGCGACCGATACCGGCGCATTCACCCTTGAGAATTACATCAGCGCCTACGGCCGGGCGCGCAATCTGGAAGCGCTTGGCAACTCGCTCCTGTATGCGCTCCAAGTGACCGTGCTCTCCGCCATGATGGCGGTGCCGATCGCCTGGGGCGTTTCGCGCACCGACATGCCGGCCAAGAGCCTCATCCGCGCTTTGATTCTCGGCGCCTTCATAACGCCGCCCTATCTGGGCGCGATCGGCTGGATCCTGCTTGCCGGGCCGAACGCCGGCTGGCTCAACTCCATCTGGATGGCGATAACCGGCAGCCACAGCGGCTTCATCAACGTTTACAGCTTCGCCGGCCTGTCCTTCGTCACCGCGCTCTATGCGTTCCCCTACATTTTTGTGTTCACATCGGATGCGCTTGATCGCGTCTCCTCCGAAATGGAGGAGGCGGCGAACATCTTGGGCGCGGGCCGCTTCTATACGGTTTTCCGCATCACCCTGCCGCTGGTGACGCCCGCGATCCTGGGCGGTGCGATCGTCGTGTTCCTCGACACCATTGCGCTGTTCGGCACGCCGGCGGTCATCGCGTTGCCGGCCCGCATCCGCATCATGACCCTGCAGCTCTGGCAGTATTTCGAGTTTCCGGTCCGCGCCGAGGTGGCAGCCGCCTACGCCATCCCGCTGATCATTATCACCGTGGCGCTGTTCTGGGCGCAGCGCGCGATCCTCGGCCGCCGGAGTTACGTGGCGCTCACCGGAAAAGGCGGCAGCCGGACGCTGACGCCGCTTGGTCCGTGGCGCTGGCTGATGCTTGGCTACGCGCTGTTTGTGGTTGGGCTGGCGGTGATCTTGCCGTATGCGGCGCTGGCTCAGGCGGCGTTCAGCAAGGCCTGGGGCCTCGGCTTTTCGCTCGCCAATTTCACGCTCGAGAACTTCCGCCATCTCCTCGCCGAGGAAGGCGCGCGGCGGACCATCGTCCACAGCTTCACCTATTCCGCGGCAGCCGCCTGTGTGGCGGTGGTGCTGGCGCTGCTGGTCGCCTATGTGGTGAACCGCAACCTGATGCGTGGCGGCAGCTTCTTGACATTGCTGTGCATGGCGCCGCTCGTGATCCCAGGCATCGTGCTGGGCATCGGCTTCTATGCGGCGTTCGCCGCGCCTCCGGTCGCGTTATACGGAACCGCGCTCATCCTTATTCTGGGCTACGCCACGCGCTTTCTGCCGATCGCTTTTGTGAACTGCGCCGCCAGCCTGCGCTCGCTCAATCCCGAGATGGAGGACGCGGTCCGCATCCTCGGCGGCACGCGCTTGCGTGCAATCGTGCGCGTGATCGTGCCGGTGCTCAAAAAGAGCCTGCTCGGCACCTGGCTCCTGGTATTTATCCCGGCTACGCGGGAGCTCAGCACGGCGATCTTCCTGGTCGGTGCCCAGACTCGCGTGATCTCGGTGATGATGCTCGATCTCAGCGAGAACGGCAGTTTTGAAATCCTCGCCGCGCTCGGCTTCTTTCTTCTTGGCGCCACAATCCTGATCGTGTTGCTTGGCTACAAGATCATAGGGCGCGACTTCATGTTGAGGCGGTCATGAGCGGGTGCGCGGCGCACAGCATTTCGCGCATATCGCTGCGAGGGCTAAGTAGCGCCTCCGGCTCGTTCACTGAATTGTTCAACGCTGCCTCCGGGCAGCACCACTGATGTTTCGCACCGATGGTTTCCGATCTCGTCCATGTCGCTGCAGAAGATGGTCCGGTAAGCGGGCCCGGCGCGTCCGGTCCGATCGTCATCCTGCTCTGCACCTACAACGGCGCGCGGTTTTTGCCGCAGCAGCTTGCGTCGTATGAGGCGCAGGATTTTGCCGACTGGCGGCTGTTCGCCTCGGACGACGGCTCGCAGGACCGGACGCTGTCCCTGCTCGAAGCGTTTCGAGAGAAGCACGGCGCCGACAAGGTGCACATCCGGCGTGGGCCGTGCCGCGGCTTTGTGGCCAACTTCCTGTCGCTGATCTGCGATCCCGCGGTGCGCGGCGCCTATTACGCGCTGTCCGATCAAGATGACATCTGGAGCGCCGACAAGCTGTCGCGCGCGCGCCGCGTTCTCGGCGAGGTGCCGGCCGACGCGCCGGCGGTCTATTGCGCGCGCACCCGGTTGATCGACGAGCAGGGCGGCGAAATCGGCCTGTCGACCCTTTACGGCCGAGCGCCGCATTTCCGCAACGCGCTGGCGCAGAGCCTCGCCGGCGGCAACACCATGGTGCTCAACGAAAGAGTGCGCCGGCTCTTGATGCAGGCCGGTCCCGACGTGAACATCGCGTCGCACGACTGGTGGATTTATCTGGCGATTACCGCGGTCGGCGGCAAAGTTCTCTACGACAGCTATCCGACCGTCTCGTACCGCATGCACGCCCGCAACGTGATCGGCTCCAACGATACGGCAGGGGCCCAGATGGTCCGCGCCCGCCTGCTGTGGCAGGGCCGCTTCAAGAGCTGGGCCGACATGAACGTCGCGGCGCTGGAGCGGATCGAGACCCTGATGACCGACGACAACAGGCGCACGTTCGATCTGTTCCGGCGCTCGCGCAAACGGGGCCTGGTGCCGCGGGTCTGCGGTCTCGTCCGCTCGGGCATCCATCGTCAGTCCCGGCTCGGCGACATTGGTCTGTTGGTGGCGGCGATCGCCGGAAAGGTTTGACGCCGCGCTGCCCGGCGCTCGTCACGCCATTGACGGCAAGCTCCGCGGCGCGCGCGGCTGGACTCCGCCGGTCCGCTTCGGCAAGCTGAAAAACGATGCCATACGAATTCCGCCTGCAAACAAATGCCGGTCCCGAGCTGGAAAAAGTGACCGCGCTGTTGCGCCGGGTCTGGCCGAACAACCGGCGCTTCGATCTGAAGTTCATCGAATGGCTCTATCGCGACAATCCCAACGGGCAGGCCATTGGCTACAACGCCTTCCACGGTGACGACGTTGCGGCGCATTACGTGGTCGTGCCTTTTGCGGTCGAGATCGAAGGCCAGATCAAAAAATCGGCGCTGGCGCTGAATGCGGCGGTGGACGAACGGCATCGCGGCCAGTCGCTGTTTCTAAAGCTCGCCGAATTGACCAACGAACGCGCCGTCGAGCTCGGCGTCGACCACATCGTGGCCATCGCCAATGCCAGCAGCACGCCGGGATTCCTGCGCCATCTCGGCTTCAGCCTGGTCACGCCGCTCGACGTGCGCTTCTGCCTGACACCGCCGCGGCCGAGCGGCGACGTGATCGACTGGCAATGGCGCCGGAAGTGGAGTGCCGCCGATCTGTCGTGGCGCCTCGCCAATCCGGGTGGACATTATTGGCTCGCCGCCAACGACGATTTTTCCTGCGTCGCCGGCGGCACCAAATATCCGGGCGTGCGCGCCGTGCTCAAGGTGGAGACCGATCCGCTGCTCCGCGGCCAGATTGAAAAGCAGCTGGCGCGGCGCGCCACCTGGCCGCCGCTGCTGTGGTTCGGCAAGTCTTCCGAGCTGCAATCGCCGGCGTCCATTGCCGTGCCGATGCGGCTGCGGCCTTCGCCGTTCAATTTCATTTTCCGCGATCTCACGGCGCGGCGCACCCGCCTTGCGCCGGAGCGCGTGCATTTCGAGGCCGCCGATTTCGACGTGATGTAGGCCGGGCCCGGGGCGCCGCTTGCGGCGATCAGTGCATCGAGGCGCCGGCGATGTATTGTTCGAACGACGATACGTCAAAATCCCGCAGGATGTGCTGCAGCTTCGGCCGCGTGCTGCGCAGGTTGACGTAACAGGTGAAGCGGCGGCGCCGGCTCAGCGGCAGGCGCGGTTGATCGGGATCGATCTCGCGCGGGTGGATGTAGAAGACGATCGGACGGTTCTCGCCGAGCGCGCGCCGCCCCATGGATCGGATCAGCCGATACGGAAACAGCCGCAGATAGCCGCCGCCGAAAAAGCACATCGGCTTTTGCAGCACGCGCACGACCGTGATGGGGAATTCGGTGAGCGCGCCCGAAGCAGTCTCGATGCGATGCGGCGCAAATTGCGCAGTTGCCAATCCTCCGGTCTGATGCGGCGCCGGAAACACGGACGAATCGTATTCATAACCGGCGGCCGCGAGCCTTTCGAAGAACCACGGCGTCTGCTCGGTCACGGAAAACGCCGGCGCGCGGTAGCCGCGGATCGGCTTGCCGGAAATGTCCTCGAGCAGTTTCCGCGACGCCGTCGCGTCCTGATAGAACTCCTCGGCCGACATGTCGTAGATCAGCCGGTGAAAGTAGCTATGCGACGCGATCTCGTGACCGGCGGCAACGGCTTCGCGCACCAGATGCGGAAAGCGCTTGGCGAAGTAACCGATGATGAAGCAGGTCGCCGTGCTGCCGCGCTCCGCCAGCAGCTCGAACAGGGCACGAAGATTGCGCTCGACGCGGCTTTCAAGCCGATCCCATTGTGCGACGGGAGGCTCGAATCCCGTGCCGGACAGATTGAACCAGTCTTCAACGTCGATCGAGAAAATGCTCTGCGGCACGTCCCGTCATCCAGTCTTGCGCCGATCGAACGGTCGCGCCGCGGTCACGCCGCCAAAGTCGCGCCGCCGGCCTTGTTGTCCAGGTACCAGCGATAGATGGCGGCGATGCCGTCTTGCAGCGCGATCTGCGGCTTCCAGCCCAGCGCGGCAATGCGGCTCGAATCCATGAGCTTGCGCGGCGTGCCGTCCGGCTTGCCCGGATCGAACACGATCTTGCCGCGGTAATCGACGACGCGGGCGATGATATCCGCCAGCGCCGCGATCGACACGTCGCTGCCGGCGCCGCAATTGATGTGCTCGTAGCCGTCGTACTTGTCCAACAGAAATACCACGGCGCGCGCCAGATCGTCGACGTGCAGAAACTCGCGCAGCGGCGTGCCGGTGCCCCACACCACGACTTCGGTGCGCTCGGCGCGCTTGGCCTCGTGGAAGCGGCGAATGAGCGCCGCCATGGCGTGGCTCAACAGCGGATCGAAGTTATCGCCGGGTCCGTAAAGGTTGCACGGCATGACCGAAATGAAGCGGCGGCCGTGTTGCTTGCGGTAGGCCTGGCACAGCTTGATGCCGGCGATCTTGGCGACCGCGTACCATTCGTTGGTCGGCTCCAGCGCGCCGCAGAGCAGCGCGTCCTCATTGATCGGCTGCGGCGCGAATTTCGGATAGATGCAGGACGAGCCGAGAAACACCAGGCGATCGACCCCGGCAAGATGGGCGCCATGAATGACGCTCATCTCGATCGCCAGATTCTCGTGGATGAAGTCCGCCGGAAAGGCGTCGTTGGCATAGATGCCGCCGACCTTGGCGGCGGCCAGCACGATGGCGTCGGGCTGGTTCTGCTGCAGCCACGCCAGCGTGGCCGGCGCATCGCGCAGGTCGAGTGCGCCGCGCCCGACCGTGAGCACCTCCTCGCCGCACGCCGCCAGGCACCGCGCCACCGCGGACCCGACCATGCCGTTATGCCCGGCAACCCAGATTCGTCTGCCGCTCATGCCCGCTTTCACCGCTGAAAAAGTTGCGAAAAGCTATCAGACCGGCAGGTCGGCTGCCAGCGCGGGTTGCCGGCCGGCGGCGATGTCTTCGCAAGTAAAACACCGCGACAGCGTTCCCGCCCAGCCCGGCCGGATGTCGAGCATGCCACGGCCGCACTGCTTGATTAACGCAGCGTAAATCGGTGTCCGCTACCTAATGGGAGTCCACCGCCCGCTAGTGCAGAGACACCATGTTCCGAATCTGGTCCTGTCTGACAACCGAGCATGATTGGCGTCTGGTCGTTGTCGCCGGACTGGTCTGTTTTCTATCGAGCCTGACCGCGATCACGTTGTTCAACCGGGCGCGCTCGACCACGGGCCGCGTCCGCGCGATCTGGATCGCGGCGGCCGGTGCCGCGACCGGCTGCGGCATCTGGGCGACGCATTTCTTGGCCATGCTGGCCTACGAGCCCGGCGTCCCGATCGCCTACAATATCGGCCTGACGGCATTTTCGCTGCTCGCGGCGGCGACCATCACGGCCGGCGGGCTTGCGGTGGCGGTGTTCGTGCCCTCGCGCATCGGCGCAGCGATCGGCGGCGGAATCATCGGCGGCGGCGTCGCCTGCATGCATTATACGGGCATGTCGGCGGTCGAGCTTCCCGGACACGTGGACTGGGACATTCCGCTGGTCCTCCTCTCGATCGCCCTCGGCATGGCGCTCGGCATGGCAGCGCTTGCGGTCGCCGTGTCATGGCGCGGCCTTTACGCCTGGGGCGGCGCCGCGTTGCTGCTGACGCTCGCCATCGTCTCGCACCATTTCACCGCCATGGGGGCGGTCGAGATCGTTCCCGATCCGACGCGGACGTTCACGGCGCTCTCGCTGTCGCCGGAATCGCTGGCGATTGCGGTCACCAGCGTGGCGGTGGCGATCCTCGGCATGACCCTGATCAGTGCGTTTGCCGAGCGCCGCCTGTACGACAAGGGCCAGTTGCTCGAGCTGGCACTCAACAACCTGACGCAAGGCGTGGTGATGTTCGACGCCGCCGGCCGCCTGATCGTCTGCAACAAGCGCTATCTCGACATGTACGGCCTGTCGCCCGACATCGTGAAGCGAGGCGCCACCCTGGTCGATATCGTCCAGCATCGCGCCACGACCGGCACGCTGCCGCGCGATCCGGGGCAATATTGCGCCGAGCTGATGGACAAGATGGCGTCTGGAGAAGTGGTCAGCTTCGTCAGCGAATCGCCGGACGGCCGCGCCATTTCGGTGGTGAACCGCGCCGTTCCGGGCGGCACCTATTGGGTCGGCACCCACGACGACATCACCGAACGCCGCTCGGCGGAGCGCAAGAACGCGCTCCTGGGCGAGCAGGAGGCACGCCGTGCCGTGGTCGACGATGCCATCGGCTGGTTCCGGCAAACCGTCGAAGGCGTGCTGAAGACCGTGGGCGAGAGCGTGGCGGCGATGAAGTCGACCGCCGCGGCGCTGTCCGCCACCTCCAACGAAACCAGCGCCCAGACGGCCGGCGCCGTGCGCACCTCCAACGAGGCGTTCGGCCGGGTCGACACCGCCTCGACCGCCGCCGAGGAATTGTCCGGATCGATCGCCGAGATCAACCGCCAGCTGCTGCGCGCGAGCGAGGTGGTGCGCGCCGCCGCCGAGGAAGCGCAATCGACCAACGCCGAGATCGCCGGCTTGGCGCAAGCGGCGCAAAAGATCGACGACGTCGTCAAGCTCATTCAGAGCGTCGCCGGACAGACCAATCTGTTGGCGCTCAACGCCACCATCGAGGCGGCGCGCGCCGGCACCGCGGGCAAGGGTTTTGCGGTGGTCGCCTCCGAGGTCAAGGCGCTCGCGGTACAGACCGCCAAAGCCACCGAGGTGATCGCGGCGCAGATCGCCGCCGTGCAGTCGTCGACCCAGAGCACGGTCCGCGCCATCGCCAGCATCACCGGCCGCATGCAGGACATTCAGCAATTCACCGCCGCGATCGCCGCCGCCGTGGAGCAGCAGCACGCCGCGACCGGTGAGATTTCCAAGAACGTCGCCGCGGCGGCGTCGGGCACCAAATCCGTGGTGTCGGGGCTGGAGCTCGTGTCCACCAAGATTTCCGACATGCGCCATTCGGCCGACACCGTGCTCACCGCCTCCGATGCGGTCGAGGATGCCGCCGAACGCTTGCTCGGCAGCGTCGACGGTTTTTTGCGCAAGGTCGTGTAGGCTCATCCTCCTCCGCTTCGCGGGGGAGGATGAAGAGCTACATCGTCTCGTTGCCGAAGGTGGCGCGCTCGACGGCGTGCGGCGGCAGCACGAGGCGTTCGACGAGGCCGATCAGCGCGAACAGCACGACGCCGAGCAGCGTGAGCGCGACGATGCCGGCGAACAGCAGCGCCGTATCCATGTTGCCGTTGGCGATCAGCAACAGATAGCCGAGGCCGCCCTGGCCGCCGACGAACTCGCCCACCACGGCGCCCACCACCGCGAACGTGATGGAGATTTTCAGGCCGGCGAAGATCGAGGGCATCGCATTGGGCAGTTGGATCTTGAAGAAGGTGGCAATCGGCCCAAAGCCCATGGACTGCGCCAGATAAATCTTCTCGCGCTCCAGGCCGGCGAGACCCATGGCGGTGTTGATGACGACCGGGAAGAACGCGATCAGGAACGCGATCAGCACTTTCGGCAACAGCCCAAAACCGAACCAGACCAGGAACAGCGGCGCCACCGCGACTTTCGGCACCGCCTGCGACGACACCAGCACCGGATACACCGCGCGGGCAAACGGCCGCCACAGATAAATGGCGAGCGCCAGCGGCACGCCGACCGCGACGCTCAGCGCAAAGCCAAGCAGAATCTCGAACGTGGTGCCGATGCTCTCCTTGATCAGCACCGCCGAGTTCGTGTCCATCGAGAGCAAGATGGCGCTCGGCGCCGGCACCAGATAGGCCGGAATCGAGAACGCGTGGGAGGCCGCTTCCCAGATCATGAGCAGCACCACCATCATTCCGATCGGGTAGAGGATAGCGCCGATCCGCTCGCGGCGCGCCTGCTCGCGGCGCCGCCGCTGCATGCCGGCTTCGATGTCGCCGCCGCCTGGCACCGGAGCGCCGGCGAACGCGGGCGAATGGGTCGCTTCGGTCATGGTGCGTCTCCTCTCGCGCGCGGCTCAGTGCTCGCGCAGCACGCCGCGCGCCAGGAACAGGTCCAAAATCTGCCGGCTGTACGCGGCGAATTCCGGCGTCTCGCGCATCGCCAAGGTCCGCGGCCGCGGCAGCTTGATATCGATGATGCGGTCGATGCAGCCCGGCCGCGGCGTCATGACGACGACGCGGTCGGACAGGAATACCGCTTCGGCGATGCTGTGGGTGATGAACAGCACCGTCATCTGGCGCTCCATCACCAGCGCCTGCAGGTCGAGCACGAGCTGGTCGCGGGTCAGCGCATCGAGCGCGCCGAACGGCTCGTCCATCAACAGGTGATCGGGCTGATGGATGAGCGCCCGGCAGATCGAGACGCGCTGGCGCATGCCGCCGGACAGCTCATGCGGATAGCGCTCCTCGAAACCGGTGAGCCCGACCGTGGCCAGGAGCTCGCGGGCGCGCGCCTCGGCGTCCTTGCGGTTCATGGCGCGGGCTTCGGCCTGCAGCATGATGTTGCCGAGCGCCGTGCGCCAGTCGAGCAGAACCGGGCTTTGAAACACGATGCCGATGTCGGTGCGCGGCCGCTTGACCGCGTTGCCGCGCACCCGCACCGCGCCGCTCGATGGCGGCAGCAGTCCGGCCGCGATCATCAACAGCGTGCTCTTGCCGCAGCCGCTCGGGCCGACATGGGAGATGAACTCGCCGCGGCCTTGGGTGAACGAAACATCGTTGAGCGCGCGGACCTCGCCGTCGCGGGTCGCATAGACCTTGGACAGATTCTCGATGCGCAGATACGCCCGATCGTCGTCGGCGGCTTCGCTCACGCTCGTTCGGCCGCTCAAGCCTGTTGCGGCGGCACGTACTCGGCGCCGGTGGGGATGAAGTCGTTGGTGAAGACCTGCTCGGGCGTCAGCGGCGCAGTGACGCCGCCATATTGCTTGAGCACGGCGATCGCCGCGTTCCAATCGTCCGTCGAGCCCCAGCACAGCGGCTTGCCCTTGGTGTTCGGCGTCACCCAGGTCTTCCACGACACTTCGAACTCGCCCTTGATGATGTCGAGGTTCACGGTCTCGGAAACCTTCTTGATGGTCGCGGCCGCCTCGTCGGGGTGCTGGCGGCCGTAGAGGAAGCCCTTGATGCTCGCCGCCACGAAGGCGCGAAGGAGCTCGGGGTCGCTCTTGATGAAGTCGTTGTGGGCGATGATGCCGTTGGAGACGACGTTGACGCCGTAATCGGCAAACCAGTCGACGCGCGCCTGCTTCTTGCCCTGGATCTCGATGATCGGCAAATAGCTCTGCACGTAGGCGCCGATGGCATCGACCTTGCCGCTGATCAGCGCCGGGCCGAGGCTCGGCGGCGCCAGATTGACGATGGTGATCTTCGAGGCGTCAAGCTTGGCGCCCTTCACGAAGGCCGGCCATTGCTGGAATTGACCGCTGCCGGCGATCATCGCCAGGGATCGGCCTTCGAGGTCCTTCGGCGATTTGATGCCGGAGCTCTCGAGCGACATGATCGCCGCCGGGTTGCGGCGGAAGACGCTGCCGATGGTCTTGATGTTCATGCCTTTGGAGATGCCGTTCGACGCCGCATAGCCGTCGGCGAAGCCGATCTGCGTGCCCTTGTTGGCGACCAGCTGCGCGGTATTGCCCGAGCCCTTGCCGGGCGTGATCGAGACGTCGAGGCCGGCGTCGCGGTAATAGCCTTTGTCGTGCGCGATCAGGAAGCCGACGTTCGGGCCTTCATAGACCCAGTCCAAGGTCATGCTGACCGGCTTGAGCGGTCCCGCGGCGCGCGCCCGCAACGGCGCGAACGGCACAGCCAGCGCTCCCGCAGCGAGTGCCGAGCGGTTGAGAAAGCGGCGGCGCGATATCGACCTGTGCTGCACAGAATGGGCGCTCATGAGATCCTCCGAAAGAACGGCGTGGCGGGATGCAAACAGCATACAGGCAAGTCCGCCGGGCTGTCACCACGCGGCATGACGCCGCTCCGGCGCATCAACAGCCATGCCGGCAAGCTGAAGTAGTAGACCAAATAGCTGTTGCCCCATGTCCGGAAATTCAGGACCATCGGCCGGCAGCGCGCGCCAAAGTTCGTGAGGAATTGCAATGGCCAACAAGGATTTGCGGGACTGGATCAAGGGGGTCGAAGCCGCCGGCGAGCTCAAGATCATCAAAGGCGCCGAGCCCAAGGAGGAGATCGGCGGCTTCGTCGACATCTACCAGCGCCGCATGGGCAATCCGGCGCTGCTGTTCGACGAGGTGCCGGGCTTCCCGAAGGGCCACCGCGTCGTCGCCAATGTGCTGACCTCGGTGCCGCGCATCAACGTCGCGCTCGGGCTGCCGCCGCAAGCCTCCGAGATGGAGCTGATCCAGTGGTGGCGCAATTACATGAAGCACGCGCCGTCGCATCCGCCGCGCGCCGTCAACGGCGGCCCCCTCAACGAGAACGTGCTCGAAGGCAAGGACGTCAACATCGAGAAAATCCCGACCCCGGTCTGGCACGAGCACGACGGCGGCCCCTATATCGGCACCGGCTGCATGGTGGTGATGAAGGACCCGGATTCCGGCTGGCTCAACTACGGCTGCTACCGCATCCAGAGCCATGCTCCGGACGTCGCCGGCATCATGATGTCGCCCGGCAAGCACGGCCGCATCATCATGGGCAAGTATCACGACCGCGGCGAGCCGTGTCCGGTGGCGGTGATCGCCGGCGTGCATCCGGCCTTGTTCATGCTGGCCGGATTGGAAATTCCGTACGGCAAGAACGAACTCGAAGCCGGCGGCGGCATTCTGGGCGAGCCGATCGAAGTCATGAACATGCCGCGCACCGGTCTGCCGGTGCCGGCCAATTCGGAGATTGCGTTCGAAGGCTTCATCCATCCCGACGACAAGGTGCAGGAAGGTCCGCTCGGCGAGTGGACCGGCTACTACGCCTCAGGCAGCGCGCCCGAGCCGGCGATCCGCATCGCCACCATGATGCACCGGAACAACCCGATCCTGATGGGCGCGATCCCGGCGGTGCCGCCCAACGACAACACGTTCTATCTCGGCACCTATCGGTGCGGCGCGGTGTGGAATCAGCTGGAAGCCGCCGGCATCCCGGAGGTCAAAGGCGTGTGGGCGCACGAGGCCGGCGGCAGCCGCTTCATGCTGACCATCTCGATCAAGCAGCTCTACGGCGGCCACGCCAAGCAGGCCGGCATGGTGGCCTCGCACTGCCACGCCGGCGCCTACTGCAACCGCTGGACCATCGTGGTCGACGAGGACATCGATCCGACCAACATCAACGACGTGATCTGGGCGATGTGCACGCGCTGCGATCCGCGCATCCAGGTCGACGTCATCCACGGCGGCTGGAGCTCGGCGCTCGATCCGATGTGCTACGACACCGAAAAGGACCGGCGCAATTCCCGGGTCGTGATCGACGCCTGCATCCCGTTCAATCGGCAGAAGACATTCCCGGTCATCGCCCGCTCCAGCAAGGCGCTCGACGACCGCATGCGCGCCAAATGGGCGCACGAGCTGCCGAAGGGGTTTTAGGTCACGCGGGCTAGCGATCCGAGAGGAAGATGTGGGCACGGAGCTGCATGCCTTGGCCCCCGCTCATTGCTATTCCCCGCCGACGTGCATCACAACTCCAGGTTTGGCTTGGGGAATGACAGCAAGAACTCCCGGCATCAATGGTCGAAGAACGGTGATGTCATTGCTCGGCGCGTGAATGACAATAACGGCAAGCGCAAGCCCCTCGAAATTCTGCTGGTATTCAAGATTGCGATCGACCGTGATCAGAACGTCGAACTCGGCTGCAGCGAATCGCAGCAACTCGCCGTTTTTGACGCCGGCCCAGCCAGCCTCGGCAACCGTTTTGACCTCATGGCCGGAAATATCGCTCCGCAGCGCGCGGGGCACGCACTCGTCAAGCAGTACTCGCATCGGCAATCAGGCGCGCTTTCGCCTGCTCGAGCGCCGCAATGGCAAGCTCACGCGTGACGGTCGGAAAGTCATCAAGGAACTCGTTCAACGAGTGGCCGCCTTCGATGTAGTCGATTAGCGCCTGCACGGGAACGCGCGTTCCGACGAACACCGGCGTGCCGCCCAGGATGTTCGGGTCAGAATGGACAACGGAAGGCTCTTTCATCGGGCAGGCCTCGTTCGCATGGCCGTTACAATCAGCCCGAGATGAAACTAACCGATCCGTGCGATCCAGTCGAGGATCATGACCCCGGGTCGGCCGCGGCGACCGCCGAACTTCGTGGTCGACGAGGAACATCGACTAGACCAACATCGGCGACCACCCTTTCTTAACCGCCGGCCGTTACGCCAGATCGCTCAAAAAGGTCTACTGATAACGTCAGGTGTCCCGCCGTCAGCGCGTTCGGCCGAGCATCCATCCATGGCCTATTTCGGCAACAGCAACATCCACCGTCTGGCGCTGCACAACACCGCGGGCACGCTGGCCTTTGCGATGTCGACCGCCTTCTCGGCGCCGTTCTTTCTTCGTGCCGGATTTACGCCGGCCCAGATTTTTCTCAGCTTCGCCGCCATTCTGGCGCTGCGCTTCGCCATGCGCCCGATCGTGCTTTATGCCGCGCCGGCTTTCGGGCTGCGCCGCACGTTTATTTTCGGAGCGCTCATCAATGCGCTGTCGTACCCGGCGCTTGGCTTCGTCGACGGCGTCGGCATCGGGTTTTTGGCCTTCATCGTCCTCACCTCGCTTGGACAGGTGCTTTATTACACCTGCTATCATGTGTTCTTCACCGCATTCAGCGACGACGGCCGCTGCGGCGTGCAAGTCGGCGCGTTCCAGATGTTCGGCACCTTGGCGACGATCGCAGGGCCCGCGGCCGGCGGGCTTCTTCTTGCGCTGCGCGGTCCGCAGCTCACGTTCGCCGTCGCGTTTTTCATCGCCCTTGCCGGCATCCTGCCGCTGTTGCGCATTGCCGAGCCGCCGCTGGCGCGCAAACCGCCGCCGCGCGCCTATGCGGCGGCGCGGACCGGCGTCAAATTGTTCTTCGCCGACGGCTGGATCCAGATGAGCCTGACCACCGCCTGGAGCATGGTCTTGTTCGAGGCTCTGCATGATCGCTACGATTTCTTCGGCGGCACGTTGTCGATGGCGGCGCTGGCCGGCGCAGTGGGCGGCGTTTGGCTTGGCCGTCATATCGACCGCGGCCACGCGCGTGTGGCGGTGTGGATCAACGCCGCCATTTTGCTGGTCGTCGTCGTGGCGCGGGTCGCGACCGCCGGCAACGCCGCCGCCGCGGTGGCGGTGGCCGTCGGTACGACGGCTATCGGCGCCATGTATTATACGTCGTGGCTGACCGCGGCCTACAACGAAGCCAAGCGCGCGCCGTGCACATTCCGCTTTCAGTTCGCCGCGGAGGGTGGCTGGGACACAGGCGGCGTGGCCGCTGCGCTGATCGCCGCGGCGCTGTGCGGGCTCGGCCTGCCGGTCGACGCGGCAATCCTGCTGGCGCTGCCGATGGTGTTTGCGCAGGCGCTTGTGCTCGAGCGCGCCTACGCGCGGCAAGATCGCTCGGTGCCGACGCTGCAGGCGCGCGCTGTTTGACTGGCTTCACGACCGGCAGCGTGCCACGCAATGCTTCTTGCGAATCAAGACCGAGTGCGCGACGACGGTCCGCGCACGCGGCTCTGGCCAAAAACAAAAAGTGACGCAGAATCAATGGCTGCGCCGCCCGCCCGGCGAAAATGTTGACAATCGTTCGATGATGGTTTTTAGGGCGCGCCGCTCGTTCCTGAGGGAAGCCTTTCGCGAGGGTGCTCTTTAAGGCGGAACGAGTGCGGTCCCTGCGGGCGGAGCGACACACTCCGCTCCCGGGCGGCTTCGGACCCCGCCTCTCCGGCACTACGACCGGGGCGCGAGGAGCTCGCTAGTAAAAGGGGCTGTGGCGGTGCAAGCCGCTGCAGATCCCGGTAAGCGCGGCCCGAAGCTGAGCCAGAGGTAACAGCCTGGCGAGTGCCGCGACGGAGCGCCGAGAGGCGAGTGCGCCCGAAGCGCATGACGGCGGTAACGTCGCACATGCGTGGCGCGCGCCGCGCCCGGAGCACCGGCAAACGGTAACGTTTGTCGGTGTGGCGCGGTTGTAATGCGTATGCGCCTGTCGGCGCTCCGCCTCCCTCATTTTTATTTGCCGGGAGGCAAAGCTTTCGTGCCGTGCCGTGGAGAACGCTCGGATGCCCCCGCATCGCGAGGACGATGTCGTTTATCCGCCCCCGCGCGCAGCGCGGGGGAGGGGGACCATGCCGCGAAGCGGCATGGTGGAGGGGGCGCCGGCATCGACGCTTCGTTTTCGTTGCAGGAGTTTCGCCATGGCGAAGAGGTCACACTTGGCGCTTCACTTTCGACGACAGAATTTCATCGGGTCCCGCACCCCCTCCACCATCTTCGCTCGCTGCGCTCGCTCGATGGTCCCCCTCCCCCGCTATCGCGGGGGAGGAAAGTTTTGCGCGGCGCGCCCGTGCCACCTCGGCCACGACGCGGCGCGGGCTCAGCGGCGTCTCGTAAAAGCTGGCGCCGATGTCGCGGAACGCGTCGGCGATGGCGTTGGCGATGGCGGCGGGCGGTGCGATGGCGCCGCCTTCGCCGAGGCCTTTGACGCCGTATTCGGTTGTCAGCGCCGGGGTCACCAGATGCGCGATGCGGATGAACGGCATGTCGGCGGCGCACGGCACCAGATAATCGGCCAGGTTGGTTGCGAGCGGCTGGCCTTGGTCGTTGTAGGGAATCTCTTCGTAGAGCGCCGTGCCGATGCCTTGCGCGATGCCGCCGACCACCTGGCCGTCGACGATCATCGGGTTGATCATGGTGCCGCAATCTTCGGTGACCACGTAGTCGAGGATCTCGGTGATGCCGCTGTCCGGATCGACCGCCACCATCACCGCGTGGGTGCCGTAGGCAAACACGCCGCCGGAATCGGCCGGCTCGTAGGTGGCGGTGGTGTCGAGCAGTGGCGCCATGCCGGCCGGCAGCTGATCGGGCCGCGCGTTGGCGGCGAACGCGATCTCGGCGATGCCGATCTTGCTGGACGGCCCGTGCACCACGCCGCCTTCGATCCGGGTGGACGCCACGTCGGTCTGCAGCAGATGCGCGCCGATGCGCTGGATTTTTTCGGCGAGCGCGCGGCTCGCTCGCCCCACCGCGCCGCCGGCGAACACGATGGAGCGCGACGCGAAGGTGCCAAAACCGTACGGCCCGACCGCGGTGTCGCCGTAGCGGACGGAAATTTGCCCTGGATCGATACCGAGCTCGTGGGCGGCGATCTGCGACAGCGTGGTCTCGTGGCCCTGGCCGTGATTTTGCACGCCGACGAACAACAGCACGGTGCCGTCCGGCAGCATGCGGGCATTAGCGGATTCGTAGCCCGGAATGACGCGGAATTTGCGCTTGGCGAATTCGACGATGCCGTGGCCGCTCTGCTCGGTGTAGAACGCGAAGCCGATGCCGATGCGGCGCCCGTCGGGCTCGCCCTGCGCCTGGCGCTTGCGCACGGCGGCGAGATCGACCTTGTCGCGCGCGATGTCGAGCGCGGCCACGTAGTCGCCGGTGTCGAGCGTCATGCCGGCGGCGGTGCGGTACGGCAGCTCGGCGGAAGTGACGATGTTCTGGCGGCGCAGGTCG
>DASRET010000020.1:0-67969 GCA_035651875.1 Xanthobacteraceae bacterium | reverse complement strand
TTACTAGCGAGCTCCTCGCGCCCCGACCGTAGTGTCGGAGAGGCAGGGTCCGAAGCCGCCCGGGAGCGGTTTGCGAGACCGCGCGCAGGCACCGCACTCGCTCCACCTTCCGGATCGCATCTAGAAAGCGCCCTTCGGGAGTGAGTTGCGGCTTTTTTAGTTGGTCGCGAGATGTGAATTCAAGAAAATCCGCCGGTGGAAGCCATCGCCTTGATCCGACGATATATTTCTGGCGCGCTTTGTTTGGTTCGCAGGCGCCGAAATTGTGACACGCTGCCTTGATTCGCACGTTTTCCGCCAAGGCGCGGAGAGTGCTTACATTTCTTGATTCGTGGCAGCATGTAGCCTCGATTGAGCGAAGCGAAATCCGGGGGCTATTCTGGCCGCATCGATCCCGGTGGAACGCGCTGCAATCCGGTCATGGATAAGCCTGTCCAGGAAAACGCGAACCGCAGCCGCAGGGGCTCTCTCTCGGTGGCTGCCTTCGGCGCCATTGCGGAGACCGTAGGGCGTCACGGCGTCCGGCTTTACGGCTTGCCGCGGCAGCAGCAGCTATTGGTCTGGTTCGCATTGATCTTGATAGGCCTGCCCTCATTTACGCTCCTGGCGATGATGCCGATTTGGGAGCGCGTCGGTGACGTCTGGTGGATTGCAAAGCTCAATCAGTATGTGGCGCCGGCGATCGGCACAGTGACTTCCGAATATCGGTTGCCGGGCGCTCCGCATTTTCCTCTGCGGCGTTTTTTGGTCGCCGCAACGACATTCATCGAACTTCTGTTGCTCGTCAATTTCGCTTCGATGTTCCTGCGCAAGGTACGAAAGCACGCTTTGCTGGTGTGGTTGTGCTTCGACCGGCAGAAGTTATTTTTGTTCCTGGCGATCAGCGGCTCTGTGT
The DNA here is from genome assembly GCA_035651875.1 of Xanthobacteraceae bacterium. GTDB lineage: Bacteria > Pseudomonadota > Alphaproteobacteria > Rhizobiales > Xanthobacteraceae > BOG-931. The sequence continues at coordinate 67,074 of DASRET010000020.1, read as the reverse complement.
TCGCCGGTCTGTGGTACGCTTTTTTCTTCAATTGGCAGATCTTGGATTTTTTAAGTTCGACGCGGCCGGGACAGCGCGTGATAACGTATTCTCTGCTGACCATGCCGAGCGTTGCGCTTGTATTCAGCCACTTGGTGGCCATCGTGGTGTTGGGGTTGGGCAGGACCACATCGAAAACGATGAAGCGATCTTTGAGAAGGCGCAAGGTGGGCAAAGTCGCGCCGCACGTTGGGTGAGTACGCAGTCGAGAATTGCTGCCGCGCATATGACATTCAAGACCTGCAGCGTCATGCCCCGTGAGAAATTCATCCCGATGAAGTTGAAATTCGGCGCGCTCGCGGCCGCTTTCGCAATTCTATTTACGACGCCGGTCCAAAGCCGGCCCGGGATGATCAAAGCCGAGACTTACGCCTGTGCCAGCTGGGGCGCCGCGCATCAGTACACGATGCAGTCATTGACGCCGAAAGGCGGCCAGATCGACAGGAACTGCCCCATCCGCCTGCCGAAGGGCACGAAAGTCGACGTCATCAATGAGGATGATGACGGCTATGCCGTTGTGACGCACCGCGGCAAGACGTGGTGGGTCGACGGTGAAAGAGTAAAGTGATCCAGTCATTGGCCTCGTCCATGACGTCGATGACCTTCGGGTCGTTGGGCCCTTCGACGCAGGCCGCAACGTCGCTCTCAGGTTTCGCTACCGCTCAATCCGGGCTGCGGGTTACGCTTGCTAATGGACAGGGCACCGGATTTCTTCATGTCTACCGCAGGCGAGTACGGCCCTCTCGCTGCGCCGCGGGCATGCTGGGAGAGGACAAGGCTAAGAGATGCGGTTCGCGATGATTACATGCTCATTGAGATCGAGCCGGCGGTCGAAGGTCAGCGCTTCGGTCTGGGCGCCACTGATATCACGCAGTTGATCCTGGCTCCTCCCGGTCTCCGGCAGACCTTGTTTCCTGTCTCGGAGTGGCCCTCGTCTGTTTACGTGGCGCGCATTGTGGACGATACGGTGCTTGACACAAGAACGTTCACGCGCGGCCAAGTTGAGCTCATCGCCTGGGGAACGCTCTTTCGGACGCGCGAAGAAGCATTGGATCTCGCCAAGAGATTTCAGAGGTGACGGTACGCGAGCAACACGGCAATCAAACCTCGACCTGATGCTCGAGCACGATCTCGCGCCGCTCTCGTGCGGAGCGAAGGAGCGCCAGGCTCACTTCGACATTGGCTTTGGCCCAGCGACCGTTCTGCACCGGCGGATGCCCGCCGCGCATCGCGGCGATCAGGTCGTCGAGCACTTCGCTGCGGCCGGGCATCGCCGCGCTTTTCGGCAGCGCGATTTCGCGTTTGCCGTTCTGGTCGTAAACGAACAGACCGTCGGCGGAGGCGCGCATTTCGCCGCCCGCGCAGGTCACGATCATGAGGCCGAAGTGCGGCTGGTGCGCCGGCGGCGCGCCCGGCTCGGCGCCGTAAGCGTATTGCTCGACACGCAGACGCGATTCATCCGCGGCCTGCCGCGCGGCGAGTGCCCGGCGCGCAGCGCCGTGCTGGTCGGGCGGCTTGTCGGCGCCGCGTTCGGAAATCCAGAAATGCAATTCGTCGCTGTCGAAGAAATCGTAGCCGCCATAGACCAGAGAGGCGGCGACGCCTTTGTCGAATTCCAGGAACGCGACGAGGCCGCCCTCGGTCGGGCGCGCCGGATCGAGCCGCGCGGCCTGGGCGCGCACGCTGCGCAAACGGCCGCCGCCGATCAGGCGGATCATGTCGATCTGATGCGGCACCTGGTTGAACAGGATGCCGCCGCCGCGCGCGGTGTCGAGTTCCTCGGGCCGCCGCGGCCGATACAGAAAATTGGTGTAGTTGAGCGCCGCGATCATGCCGAGCGGACCGAGCTCGCCGCCGGCCACCATGCGCCGCATTTCCCGCACCGCCGGATCGAAAGCGTGGGTATGGCCGACGACGAGATGGACGCCGGCGCGCTCGACGGCGGCTATAATGGCATCGCATTCGGCGAGCGTCAGCGCCATCGGCTTTTCCAGAACGATGTGCTTGCCGCGTTCCGCGGCGAGCACCGCATGCGGTGCATGAAACTGGTGCGGCGTCGCGATGTAGACCGCATCGACGGCGGGGTCGCTGCACAATTCCTCGATCGACGCATACGCCGCCGCATTGAAGTCGCGTGCGAAAGCGGGGCGCGGCGCGTCATGCGGCTCGGCGGCGGCGACGATCTTGATGCCGGGATGCGCCGCGGCGGCGCGCACCATCACGGCGCCGGCCATACCGAGCCCGGCGATACCGAGCCCGATGGGCGTGGCGCTCACGCCGGTTCGCCGGCGGCGTCGCGGTCGAGATCGACGAAGATGTCGTCGCCCTGCAGCTCCACCTTGTAGGTGCGCAGCGCCACCGAGGCCGGCGGCGCCTTCACGGCACCGGTCGGGATGTGGAAGGCGCCGAAATGCAGGCAGCACTCGATGACGTCGCCGTCCAGCATACCCTCGGCGAGGCTCGCCGAGGCGTGGGTGCATTCGTCGTCGGTGACGTAGAAGGTGCCGCCGAGATTGAATACCGCGAGCCGGCGGTCGCCGACGTCGAAGGCTTTGGCCGTGTCCGGCGCAACCTCGGCCTGCGCGCAGACCCGAACCACCGATTCCGCCATGACATGCCCCTTTGCTGCTTCAGTCCTGCGCTGCCGCGCTCGGCACGGTTGCCCTCTCCTGCGACACAAGACCGCGGCGCGGGCCGTTCCAGGACGGCCCTTATAGCGGCAGCTTCGATTTGCTTTCAATGTCCCGGCGCGAAGACCGACTGCGCGGCCGATCGGTTGAGATCGGCCGCTTTGCCCGGCACAATGCGCCTGATAAACGCCTGCGAAACGGCCGGACCCGTTGCCAACCTGACCAAGGGCCCATGAGCCAGACCGCCAGCCAAACTGCCAGCCAGACTGCCGCCAATCTGCGCGCCCTCGGTACCCCGCCGGCGTCAGGCGAGCGGCATTCGGGCAGGGCCGACGCCGCCATCCGCATCCGCGACCTGTACAAGAGCTTCGGCGCGCTCACCGCCATCGACGGGGTGTCGCTCGATATCGGCCGCGGCGAGTTCTTCATGATCGTCGGGCCATCCGGCTGCGGCAAGACCACGCTGCTGCGCATTCTCGCAGGTCTCGAGACCGCGACGTCCGGCAGCATCGAGATCGACACGCCGGCCGGGGCGGACCGGCCGGAAAACTCCATGGTGTTCCAGGGCGAGTCGATCTTTCCCTGGATGACGGTGTGGAACAACGCCGCCTACGGCCTGCGCATGCGCAACGCGCCGGCCGCCCTGATCAAGGAGCGCGTCGGTCATTATCTCGACCGCACCGGATTGACGCGCTTTGCCGATTATTATCCGCACCAGCTGTCCGGCGGCATGAAGCAGCGCGTCTCGATCGCGCGCGCGTTCGCCAACGACCCGGAAATCCTGTTGATGGACGAGCCGTTCTCGGCGCTCGACGCGCAGAACAAGCTGCTCCTGCAGGAAGAGCTGCTGCGCATCTGGGACGAGCACAAGAAGACCGTGGTGTTCATCACCCACAGCGTCGACGAGGCGGTCTATCTCGGCGACCGCATCATGGTGATGACGGCGCAGCCCGGCCGGGTGAAGGGCCTGGTCCGCGTGCCGCTGCCGCGGCCGCGCGCGCTCATCGAGCTGCAGAAAGCGCCGGGATTCGGCGCGCTGGTGCACCGCATCTGGTCGGAGCTGCGCGACGAGGTACAGCGCGCCCGCGACCAGGAACACCAGGATGCCGTGCAGGATAAGAAGAGCTGAGTCAGGATGATTTCCTATTCGTCATTGCGAGCGAAGCGAAGCAATCCAGGGCTGGTGCACCGACTCCTGGATTGCTTCGTCGCTTCGCTCCTCGCAATGACGATGGAATCGGCGTGACTTTTGTCCCCTAAGAAAGAAGGCGAGCCGTCATGAGCACGCAAACCATCGTCGCCGCTCCGGAGCAAAGTTTTGCGCTGTCGGTCCGCGCCCGCGAGCGCCTTCTCGGCATCGCCTCGCCGATCGTGCTGCTGGTGGTCTGGGAGGTCGCCGCGCGGCTGCATTTCATCGACACCCGCTTCTTTCCGGCGCCGTCGAGCGTGATCGCGGTGCTGATCGACATGCTGTGGTCGGGCGAACTCATCTCCAACACGCTGGTCAGCCTGCGGCGGCTTGCGTTCGGCGTCCTGATCGGCGGCGCGCCGGCGCTGGTGCTCGGCATTGCCATGGGGCTCAATCGCTGGGTCCGTGCCGTGTTCGATCCGCTGATCGCCGCGACCTACCCGATTCCGAAAAGCGCCATCCTGCCGCTGGCGCTGCTCATCTTCGGCCTCGGCGAAGCCTCGAAGATCTTCATGGTCGCGGTCGGCGTGTTCTTTCCGGTGGTGATCAACTCGACCACCGGCGTGCTCGGCATCAGCAGCATCTATCTCGACGTCGGCCGCAACTACAAAGCCAACCGCTGGAAGACGTTCTGGACCATCGCGCTGCCGGGCGCGCTGCCGGTGATCATGAGCGGCTTCAAGCTCGGCATCGGCATCGGGCTCATTCTGATCGCGATCGCCGAGATGATCGGCGCCAAGAGCGGGCTGGGCTACATGATCTGGACCGCGTGGGAGACGTTCTCGGTCGAGCAGATGTATGTCGGCCTGTTCATGATCGCGATCATCGGCTTCGTGCTCACGGTGGCGCTCAACGAGCTTGAGCGCCTGATCATTCCGTGGAAGAGAGATTGAAGGGTGCGAATGGCGAAATGGCGAATAGCGAATGGGGAGGCGTCCGAACCCTGACCCCATTCGCCACTCGCTATTCGCTTGAGGCTATTCCCGCATGCAAATCCTGGTGGTCGGCGCCGGCGTCATCGGGCTTGCGGTCGCGCGCCAGGCGGCGCTGCGCGGCAATGAGGTGATCGTCGCCGAAGCGACCGGCGGCATCGCCAACGGCATTTCCTCGCGCAACAGCGAGGTCATTCACGGCGGCCTGTACTATCCGACCGGATCGAGCCGGGCGCACCACTGCGTGCGCGGCCGCCGCATGCTCTACGAGTTCTGCGCCTCGCACGGCGTGGCGCACAAGAAATGCGGCAAGCTGGTCGTCGCCACCAACGACGCCGAGCTCGCCAAGGTCGAAGGCATCGCCGCGCAGGCGCGCGCCAACGGCGTCGAGAACACCGAGATCATCGGCGGCAATGCGGCGCGCGCCATGGAGGCGGAACTGGCCTGCGTCGGCGCGCTGTGGTCGGCTGAGACCGGCATCATCGACAGCCACGGTTACATGCTGGCGCTCTGGGGCGAGCTGCAGGATTGCGGCGGCATGATCGCCTTCGCCACGCCGGTCGAGCGCATGAGCTATAAGGCGCCGCACTGGCACGTCGCGTTCGGCGGCAGCGAGGCCGGCGTGATGGAATTCGACGCCGTGATCAATGCCGCCGGCCTCGGCGCCCAGCCGCTGGCGCGCCGCATCGAGGGCTATCCGGCCGGCAAGGTACCGCGTCTCGTACTCGGCAAAGGCAATTATTTCGGCTTCGCCGGCCGCCCGGTGTTCTCGCGGCTGATTTATCCGACGCCGGTCGACGGCGGGCTCGGCGTCCATGTCACGCTCGATCTCGCCGGCCGCATGCGCTTCGGCCCCGACGTCGAGTGGATCGCGGAAGAGAATTACGCCGTCGATCCGCGCCGCGCCGACAGCTTTTACGACCGCATCCGCACCTATTGGCCGGGACTGCCGGCCAATTCGCTGGTGCCGGATTATTGCGGCATCCGGCCGAAGCTCACCGGTCCCGGCGAGCCGGCCGCCGACTTCATGATCGCGGCCGAGCCGGCGCATGGCATGCCGCGGCTGGTCAACCTGTTCGGCATCGAATCGCCGGGGCTGACTGCATCGCTCTCGATTGCCGAGGAAGTCGTCGGCTATCTTGCGTGAGCATGTATGAATGAATGACTATTCCGCTCGTCCCCGCGAAAGCGGAGACCCAGTTCCTTTAGACGCTGGATACCCGCTTTCGCGGGAATGAGCGGAGTTCGAAAGCGGCATCAGAGCAAATCAAAAAGGAGACCACAATGGCCGTTCATCGTCATCTCAATCCGCCGGCCATTCCGGCGCCGCGCGGCTATTCGCATGTGGTGGAGACCAAAAGTCCGAGCCGCACCATTTATCTGTCCGGCCAGCTCGGCATGACGCCGGACGGCAAATTCGCCGGTGCGCAAGGCGATTTCCGCGCCCAGGCGATCCAGTGCTTCGAGAACATCAAGGCGGCGCTCGCCGCGGTCGGCGCCACCTTCGAGCACGTCGTCAAGGTCAACAATTACCTGATCGACATGGCGCACCTGCCGATCTACTTCGAGGTGCGCGACCGATACGTCGACACCAAGAATCCGCCGGCCTCCACCACCATCCAGATTTCCAAGCTGGCGCGCCCCGATGCGCTCTACGAGATCGAGGCGATCGCGGTAGTGCCGGAGTGATAGTTCAACCGGCGCGGTCTGCCTATTTGGCGACGACCGGCTAAGATGACCCCGGCCTTTGCGGCCGGGAGAAAAACCATGAGCGAATGGCGTCTGTTGGCCCGCACCGCTGCCACGAGCTCTGCGATCGTCGTCGGCATGACGCTCGCGCTCGGCACGGCTTCCGCGCAGGACAAGACCTACGCGATGAAGATCACGCTGCCGACCATGAACGACCCGAGCCACATGTTCGCCAAGGCTTACGCGGCGGCGCTGGAGAAGGATTCCGGCGGCCGCATCAAGCCGCAGATCTTTCCGGTGAGCCAGCTCGGCTCGATCCCGCGGCAGATCGAAGGCACCCAGTTCGGCTCGATTCAATGCGCGATCATCCCGCCGGAGTTTTTCGTCGGCGTCGACGACCGCTTCGAGGTGATGGCGGCGCCCGGCCTGGTCGATACGCTCGCGCACGGACAGCGCATCGCCGCCGACCCCGAGGTGAAGAAGCTGATGCTCGGTCTCGGCGCCAACAAGGGCCTGCACGGCGTCGCCATGTTCATGAACTCGCCGTCCTCGATCATCGCCAAAAATCCGCTGCGCCACCTCGCCGACTTCAAGGGCAAAAAGATCCGCGTGCTGGCCTCGCCGTTCCAGATGGGGCCGATCGCGCGGCTCGGCGCCACGCCGGTGGCCATGACGCTCGCCGACGTGGTGCCGGCGATCCAGCAGGGCGCGGTCGACGGCGCGGTCGGCGGCATCGTGGTGTGGACGCCGATGCACTTTCAGGATGCTGCGAAGTACGTGACCGAGACCGGGCAGCCCGCGGTGTTCGTCATGGTCGAGATCAACAAGGCCTGGTACGAGTCGCTGCCGGCCGATCTGCAGAAGATCGTCGATGGCGATGCCGCCGCGCAGCAGGCCGCCATGCCGCCAATCGTGCAGGACATCGTCGAAAAAGCGCGCCAGGGCTGGACCGCGACCGGCGGCGAACTGATCAGCCTGCCGGCGGCCGAGCAGACCGAGATGATGAAGACCTTTGCGGACGCGGTCGGCGAAGCGGCGAAGGCGAAGCCGGCGCTCGCCGAGGCTTACAAGGTGGTGAGCGAGGCGGCGAAGCGGACGCAGTGAAAGTAAGCATCAAGCTACGTCTTTAAGCTTTGATCTTGTCTGGTCGCTTTCCGCCGTATAGGCAGTCAATCTCTTCCGCCATTTCGAAACAAAAAAAGACCGCCCGCGCGTTGGCTCGCGGGCGGTTAGTTTCGACGTCGCCTTGTTTATTACGCTGTACTTAATTCTTCTGCGTGCCTTCCACGGCGGCTTGCGGCTGCAGCTGCGGGTTGGCGGCGAGGTACTGTTCGTAGGTGCGGCCGGCGTAGTTCGGCTTGGTCGGCACTTGCGAAATCGGCGTCGCCTTGGCCGGCACGTCGCTGGTCGGCTCTTTCGAAGCATCCGCGGTGTCGCCCAGAGCCTGCGCGCTGGCCGATTCCTTGGTGCAGATGTCGGCGAACACGACGAGGCCTTCCTGGGTGTAGGTCTTGGTCAGGCAGTTGCACGGGCCGGCCGCCACGGTGCGCTCGAGCACGGGGGCTTCCACGATGTCCTCGCCGAGCACGATCCAGTGGCCGTGACGGAATACCCAGTGGTGATGATGGTGGTGATGGCCGATGCGGATCGGGGGGATGTGGCCGCCGGGCTTGCCGGGATGGCGGATGACCATTTTGCCGGAGCCGCGGCCGGGATTATGGCCGACCGACGCCATGCGGACGCCGGACGAGAAGTGAGCGCCGCCGCCGGACGAGAAGTGACCGCCGCCACCGCCCATACCGCGGGCATACACGGCGCTGGAGCCCAGAGTGACGCTGGCAGCAGCAACACTGGCCGCGGCCGCGAGGGTGAGGATCAGTTTGCGTGACATGATCGTTCTCCGAGGGTTTTCGCGAGGGCCGGCTGCGCGGCCGATGCCTATTTGTCGGCCGGCTCGGAGAAAGGTTCACGGGGGATTTGGCCGATCCACGCCCCTTCCACTCGTCCCCGCGAAAGCGGGGACCCAGTTCTTTCGGCTTTCTCCTGGATTCCCGCTTTCGCGGGAATGAGCGGAATGGCTAGTGCGCGTCGTCCCAATTGACGGCGGCTTTGGCCTCGACGTGCAGCGGCACTGACAATGCGATCGCCGGCATCGGCGCGTCGATCATCACCTGAGTGACGATGGGAAGGGTCTTGTCGACTTCCGCCTCGGGTACTTCGAACACCAGTTCGTCGTGCACCTGCAACAGCATCTGCGCCGCGAGCTTCTGCTTGGCGAGCGCCGCGTCCATGCGGACCATGGCGCGGCGGATAATGTCGGCGGCGGTGCCTTGGAGCCGCGCGTTGACGGCGGCACGCTCGTTGAACGAGCGGACCGAGGCGTTCGAGGCCTTGATCTCCGGGTAGTGGCATTTGCGGCCGAACAGCGTTTTGACGTAGCCGTTCTGCCGCGCGTAGCTCTTCGATTCCTCGATGTAGTCGCGGATGCCGGGAAAGCGCTCGAAATATTTTCTGATATAGGCGCCGGCCTCCTCGCGGCCGATGCCGAGCTGGTTGGCGAGGCCGAACGCCGAGATGCCGTAGATGATGCCGAAATTGATGGCCTTGGCGCGGCGGCGCACTTCGCCCGGCATGTTCTTGACCGGCACGCCGAACATTTCCGACGCCGTCATGGCATGAATGTCGAGGCCGTCGCGAAACGCGCGGCGCAACTGCTCGATGCCAGCGATCTCGGCCAGAAGCCGCAGCTCGATCTGCGAGTAGTCGGCCGAGACGAGTTTTTGGCCCGGCGCGGCCACGAAGGCGCGGCGGATTTGGCGGCCGTCCTCGGTGCGGACCGGGATGTTCTGCAGGTTCGGTTCCGACGACGACAGCCGGCCGGTCGTGGTCGAGGCCAGCGCGTAGTTGGTGTGCACGCGGTGGGTGGTTGGATTGACGAAGCCGGGCAGCGCGTCGGTGTAGGTCGATTTGAGCTTCGACACCTGCCGCCAGTCCAAAATCTTCTGCGGCAGTTCATGGCCCTGCTCGGCGAGCTCCTCGAGCGCGCGCGCACCGGTCGCCCATTGTCCGGTCTTGGTTTTCGTGCCGCCGGGCAGGCCGAGCTTGCCGAACAGAATATCGCCGAGCTGCTTTGGGCTGCCGGGGTTCACGGTCTCGCCGGCGAGTTTGTTGATCTCGACTTCGAGCCCCGCGGCTTCCTGAGCGAACTCGCCGGACAGCCGCGACAGCACATTGCGGTCGATCGAGATGCCGCGCCGCTCCATGTGGCCGAGCACGCCGACCAGCGGCCGTTCCAAGGTCTCGTACACGCTCAGTACGCTTTCGGCGGCGAGCCGCGGCTTGAGCACGCCGTGAAGCCGCAGCAGGATATCGGCGCGCTCGGCCGCATATTCGGCCGCCTTCTCGACGGCGACGCAGTCGAACGTAATTTTCGCCTTGCCGGCCTTGATCAGGGTGTCGAGGCTGATAGCGGCGTGGCTGAAGCCGTGCTCGGCGAGCGACTCGAAGCCGTGGCTGGCGCGGCCGGCGTCCACCACATACGACATCAGCATGATGTCGTCGCATGATGCCGTCTCGATGCCGCGCTGGGCGAAAATCTGCCAGGCGAATTTCACGTCGTGGCCGATCTTGAGCACGCCCTTGTCTTCAAGGAGCGGCTTGAGCGCTTCGAGCGCGGCGCGCTCCGGAATTTGCCCCGGGGCGAGCTCGGCACCGAACAGGCTGGGGCCACTCTCGCCGCCCTGATGATGGCCGAGCGGCACGTAGCAGGCCTCGTTCGGCGTCACTGCGAGCGCGATGCCGCAGAGATCCGCCTGCATCGGATCGCCGCTCGCCGTCATGGTGTCGATAGCGATGACGCCGAGATCGCGGGCCCGCGCGATCCAGGCGTTGAGCCGATCGAGGCTGCGCACCGTCTCGTAGCGGGTGCGATCGAACGTCTGCTTCTGCGCGGATTGCGCGCGCGCCTTCGCCAATACCAGCGGCGTCAGCACGTTGTCGGCCGGGGCGGCCGGCGCTTGCGGCGTGCCACCTGCGGGGCGCGATTTCTCCTGTGTTGCGCCGCTACGCGGCGCGCCTGTGTCAGAGGTTATGGACGCCCCCGCGCCACCGCCGGCCAGATATTTCGAGTCCGGCTCGATCTCCGCGGCATCGGCGCCGGAAAATTCCGCGACCCGCCGGGTCAGCGACGTGAACTCCATCGCCTTGAGAAACGCGATCAGCCGCTTGTAATCCGGCTCGTGCACGGCGAGATCGCCGATCGGCACGTCGAGCGTCACTCGGTCGTCGAGCGTGACCAGCTTCTTCGACAGCCGCGCCTTCTCGGCGTTGTCGATCAGCGCCTGCCGGCGCTTCTCCTGCTTGATCTCGCCGGAGCGCGCGAGCAGCGTTTCGAGATCGCCGTATTCGCCGATCAGCTGCGCCGCGGTCTTGACGCCGATGCCGGGCACACCCGGCACGTTGTCGGTCGAGTCGCCGATCAGCGCCTGCACCTCGATGACTTTGTCCGGCGGCACGCCGAATTTTTCCATCACTTCGGCGCGGCCGATCTTCTTGTCCTTCATGGTGTCGAACATGACGACGCAGTCGTTGACGAGCTGCATCAGATCCTTGTCCGAGGAGACGATGGTCGCGGTGGCGCCGGCCTCGCAGGTCTGCCGCACATAGGTGGCGATGAGGTCATCGGCCTCGAAACCCTGCTGTTCCAGGCACGGCAGGTCGAAGGCGTTGACCGCCTCGCGGATCAGGCGGAATTGCGGCTTGAGATCGTCCGGCGGATCGGGCCGATGCGCCTTGTAGTCCGGATACATTTCGGTACGGAACGTGCGCTCGGAGAGATCGAACACCACGGCGAGATGCGTGGGCTTGTCCTCGGCTTTCATGTCGCGCAGGAGCTTCCACAGCATGTTGCAGAAGCCGAACACCGCATTGAGCTGCAGCCCGTCGGACTTGCGGGCGATCGGCGGCAGCGCGTGATAGGCGCGGAAAATGTAGCCTGAACCGTCGACCAGGAAGACGTGGTCGCCTTTCTTGAGCGCGGCGGCGGACGCAGGCTGCGGCTTTGGCGCCTTCGGCGCGGCGTTCTGTGCTGTCGGCATGATGGGCGATAATATAGGGCTTTCGCGCGAATTGGCACGGTGCAGTGGATAATTGCCGACGATGAATTTCCCCCCGTTGCCGATCGATGCCGCATTGCCCGAACTCACGGCGGCGCTGCGCGCCGGCAATACCGCCGTGCTGGTGGCGCCGCCCGGCGCCGGCAAGACCACGCGCGTGCCGTTGGTGCTTGCGGACGAAGCGTGGGCGCGCGACCGCCGCATCCTGGTGCTGGAGCCGCGCCGCCTCGCGGCGCGCGCCGCCGCCGAGCGCATGGCGCAAACGTTGCACGAACGCGTCGGCGACACGGTCGGCGTGCGGGTGCGGTTCGGCTCGAAAATCTCCAGACGCACGCGCATCGAGATCGTCACCGAGGGCATCTTCACCCGGCTCGTCATCGACGATCCGGCGCTCGACGGCGTCGCCGCGGTGTTGTTCGACGAGTTCCACGAGCGCTCGCTCGACGCCGATCTGGGTCTGGCGCTGGCACGCGACGCACAGCAGGGCCTGCGGCCCGATCTGAAACTGCTCGCCATGTCGGCGACCATCGACGGCGCCCGCGTTGCCGATCTGCTCGGCGGCGCGCCCTTGATCGAGAGCGCCGGCCGCGCCTTTGCGGTCGACACGCACTATCCCGGCCGCGACAGCCGGCCCATCGAGCCGCAGGTCGCCGACGCCATCACGCGCGCCATGCGCAGCGAGTCCGGCTCGCTGCTGGCGTTTCTGCCGGGCGCGGCGGAAATCCGCCGCACCGCCGCGCTGCTGCAAGAGCGTGTCGCCGCCGATACCGACGTGGTGAGTCTCTACGGCGCGCTCACCGGCAACGAGCAGATGCGCGCCATCGCGCCGGCGCCAGCGGGCCGGCGCAAGATCGTGCTGGCGACGTCGATCGCCGAGACCTCGATCACCATCGAGGGCGTGCGCATCGTGGTCGACAGCGGCTTGGCGCGGGTGCCGCGCTACGAGCCCGACGTCGGCCTCACCCGTCTTGAAACGGTGCGGGTGTCGCGCGCCGCCGCCGACCAACGCCGCGGCCGCGCCGGACGCACCGAGCCCGGCGTCTGCTACCGGCTGTGGGACGAGCCGCAGACCGCGGCGCTCGAGCCGTTCGCCCGCCCGGAGATTCTGGCTGCCGACCTGTCGTCCTTCGCACTCGATCTCGCCGCCTGGGGCGCGCCTGCCGAGCAGCTCGCCTTCCTCGACCCGCCGCCGCGGCCGGCGCTGACCGAAGCGCACGCGCTCCTGCGCGAGCTCGGCGCCATCGACGAGGCAGGCCGCATCACCGACGAAGGCCGGCATCTGCGTCGCCTGCCGCTGCCGCCGCGGCTCGCCCGCATGGTGGTCGATGCCGCGGCTTACGGCCAAGCAGGCCAAGCCGCGGAGATCGCGGCGCTGGTCGGCGAACGCGGCCTCGGTGGCGACGACGTGGACCTGCGCGACCGGCTCGACGCGTTGCGCCGTGACCGGTCGCCGCGGGCGCGCGATGCCCGCGGCATGGCGCAGCGCTGGGCAACGACCGCCAATGAGCGCCTCACGACCCCTACCCCTGGCCCCTCCCCGCAAGGGGGAGGGGAATCGAAGCAAGGTGGAGCTGAGTTGAGTGTCGGCGCGCTGCTGGCGCTCGCGTTTCCGGAGCGCATTGCCAAGAACCGCGACGGCGGCGCGGGCGGGTTTTTGTTGGCGAACGGCCGCGGCGCCAACGTCGATCCGGCCTCGTCGCTGGCGCGCGAACCGTATCTCGCTGTCGCCGAACTGGCCGGCGCAGCGGCAGCCGCGCGCATTTTGCTGGCGGCGCCGATTACGCTCAGCGACATCGAGCAGCACTTCGCCGAGCGTATCGCGCAGCGTGAGTACGTCACGTTCGACGCAACGAGCGCAAGCCTGCGCGGCCGGCGAGCAAAACGGCTCGGCGCGCTCGTTCTGTCGGAGCAGGTTTTTGCCGTCGCGCCGAGCGAGGAGAATGCGCAAAAACTCGCAGCCGGCATTGTGAGCGTCGGGCTCGCGCGGCTGCCCTGGACCAACGCGCTGCGGCAATGGCGCGACCGCGTCATGTTTCTGCGCCGAAGCGAGGGCGAGCCATGGCCGGATCTTTCCGACGACGCTTTGGCCAAAACTGCCGACGAATGGCTGGCGCCGCTGCTGGCGGACAAGACCGCACTCGCCGCCGTCACGAGTGACGCGCTGCAAGCCGCGCTGCAGGAGCGCGTGCCCTGGGCGTTGCGGCGGCGGCTCGAGGCCGAAGCGCCGACACACTTCGAAGCGCCGACCGGCAGCCGCGTGCCGATCGATTACGACGCCGACGGCGGGCCGAAGATCGCGATCCGCGTGCAGGAGCTGTTCGGCCTCGACCGGCATCCGGCCATCGCCGGCGGCAAGATCCCGCTGCTCATCGAACTTCTGTCACCCGCGCACCGCCCGGTGCAGACCACGCGCGACCTGCCGGGCTTCTGGCGCGGCAGCTACGCCGCCGTGCGCGCCGAGATGCGCGGCCGCTATCCGAAACATCCGTGGCCCGACGATCCCATCGCCGCCGCGCCGACCCGACGCGCCAAACCGCGCAACACATAAAATTTGAAGCAATCGCTTCGCCCGGCGCTAACCGATGCATTGCAAAGGCCGCGCGGCCCGGCATCGCGTTAGCGGCTTTTTGGCCGCGGCGTGCTGCAATGGCGCCCTCAATCGTGCCGGAAGCGCCATGCGTTCTATCCTCACCTTTGCGGGCCTCGCGCTCGCCGCCGGAATGATCGTGCCGCGCTATGCGGCGCATCTCGACAATGCCGGGCCGGCGCCGCGTCATCTGACAGCCGCGCAGCAGAGTGCGGATTCGATCCAGCAGACGTCGCGCGGCTCGGACTCGGTGATCGTGCCGCGCGACCGGCTCGGCCATTTTCGCACCGACGGCCGCATTGACGGCCGCCGTCTGGACTTTCTGATCGACACCGGCGCTTCGGTGGTCGTGCTCACCGCCGACGGTGCCGCTTCGCTCGGCCTGCATCCGAGCGGCAGCGACTACCGCGTCACGTTGAAAACCGCCAACGGCGTGGTGCGCGCCGCCCCGACCACGCTCGATATGGTCGAGATCGGCGGCATCATGGTGCGCGACATCCCCGCAGTGGTAATGCCGGACGGCGTCTTGAGCGAAAACCTGCTCGGCATGTCGTTTCTGTCGCGGCTGCACCATTTCGAGTACAGCGACGGCAAGATGGTGCTGGAACAGTAAGAAGAGGCGAATGGCGAATAGCGAATAGGGGAAACAGGCTTCAGACACCCTCCCATCATTCGCTATTCGCCATTTCGCCATTCGCCCCTTTCCTTTGGGGAACCCATTCCAGCCCGCCGCCGTTTAGGCTATGCCTGCACGGCCCTTTCCCAACCCCCGATCTCCATGTTTCCCAAGCCAAAAGCTGCGCTCAAGCCGAACACCTATGCGTATGAATCCGAACCGATGGTGAAAGCCACCGGCTTTCGCGAATACGACGCGCGCTGGCTGTTCGGCAGTGAAATCAATCTGATGGGCGTCGAGGCGCTCGGGCTGGGGCTCGGCACCTTGATCCACGAGCTCGGCGTGGCGCCGCAGGTGGTCACCGGTCACGATTTCCGCTCCTACTCGGCCTCGATCAAGATGGCGCTGGTCAACGGGCTGATCGCCGGCGGTTGCAAGGTCAACGACATCGGCCTTGCGGTGACGCCGATGGCGTATTTCGCGCAGTTTGCGCTCGACGTGCCGTGCGTCGCCATGGTCACCGCCTCGCACAACGACAACGGCTGGACCGGCGTGAAGATGGGCGCGCAGCGGCCGCTCACCTTCGGCCCCGACGAGATGACGCGGCTCAAGGACATCGTGCTCAACGGCGCCTTCGAGCCGCGCGCCGGCGGCGGCTATGCGTTCGTCGAAGGCTTTGCCGACAAATATCTCGCCGACCTGACCAACCGGCCGAAGCTGAAGCGCCGGCTCAAGGTGGTGTGCGCCTGCGGCAACGGCACCGCCGGCGCCTTCGCGCCGCAGGTGCTGGAAAAGGTCGGCTGCGAGGTGCTGCCGCTCGATTGCGAGCTCGATCACACCTTTCCGAAATACAATCCGAACACCGAAGACATGAAGATGCTGCACGCCATGCGCGACGCGGTGCTGGCGAGCAAGGCCGATCTGGCGCTCGGTTTCGACGGCGACGGCGACCGCTGCGGCGTGGTCGACAACGAGGGCGAGGAGATTTTCGCCGACAAGGTCGGCGTCATGCTGGCGCGCGACATCTCGGCCAATCACAACAACGCGCTGTTCGTCGCCGACGTCAAATCGACCGGGCTGTTCATGACCGATCCGGTGCTGCAAAAGAACGGCGCCAAGACCGATTACTGGAAAACCGGCCACTCCTACATGAAGCGCCGCGTCAACGAGATCGGCGCCATGGCGGGCTTCGAAAAGTCCGGCCACTTTTTCTTCAACAAGCCGCTCGGCCGCGGCTACGACGACGGGCTCATCTTCGCGCTCGCGGTCTGCGACATGCTCGACCGCAATCCCGGGAAAAGCATGGCCGACCTGAAGAACGCGCTGCCGAAAACCTGGTCGTCGCCCACCATGGCGCCGCATTGCGCCGACGAGACCAAATACGACGTGGTCGACGCGGTGGTGAAGCACTTCGAGGCGGAAGAGAAGAACGGCGGCAAGGTCGCCGGCCAGCCGATCCGCGATCTGGTCACCGTCAACGGCGTGCGCGTCACCGTCGCCGACGGCACCTGGGGCCTGGTGCGCGCCTCATCCAACAAGCCGGAGCTGGTCGTGGTGGTGGAAAGCCCGGTCTCCGAAGCGCGCATGCGCGACATGTTCAAGGCCGTCGACGCCGTGCTGCGTACGCATAAAGAAGTCGGCGAGTACAATCAGACGATCTAGGTCTGTTCTATTCCAACAATCGCGAATTGGAGATAAGGGAAGCATGCACTACTCTATTAAAGACAACACCGGAACCTTGGAAGCATAATAAAGCAATGGCAGCAGCTCCAATGTATAACCCGTCTGATGTATCCGCTGGCTCCACTTATCATAACTGAGCTCGCCAACCGTTCCCAAATCCGGCATCATATGGATAAGTCGATTATCGATTTCCTCTCTTGCACCTCTCTTGTTAGCTACCTTACTCGCCATGATCCGCCGACTGGTTAACTCAGCCCAGGTCAGCGGAGTGTATCCGAGAAAAAACAATTGCGGTTTTCCGCCTCGTAGAAACTCTCGACAGAAAGCTACGGGAAATAAACTCACGATGTCTTCACCATCCAGATTTGCAACGAGATGGCGGAACTCTTTATAACTCTCGTGTTCTTGCAGATAATACCTTTTCTCAGGGGCACTACGAAATAACCCTATCTCTTCACGAATCTCGTCATAGAGATCATCCATAAAGCAGGAGTTAAAACTTGCCTGCTCAGCGGAACTCGGCCATTTCATCGCTCCAGAAGCAGAGCAATGCCATCCACCCGGAAAGACCGGCATACTCTTGGCTCGCGGAACCAAATAAGGAAAATAACTATTACCGTGCTGAAAGAACATGAGAACCGCTGCACCAACTGTATCTGCAAGGCGCCGCGAGCCCCAAGGAGGAAGGCGCCTTCCATAGAGCTCGGTAAGCAATGAACGCAACGTCGCCCGATCACCCGGCTTCGCAAAGTCCATTACTAGGTTAGACCTTACTTGATCATGATACGTAGCACGCTGTAGGACATACCGGTTTTGATCAGAAGAATAATGCTGTAAACTGATCACAAATTCGGATTGATCTCCTACATTTTTTCCTCTCCGCGCGACAAATCCGGCCTCACGCAACTCGCGTTCTTGCGGATTACTGTCGTCAAATGAAAATATGCCGTCCAATAGTCTCACGATCGAAGGAGTTTGAATCCTGGAATTAATCTGGCTTATCCAGTTGGCGAGTTCCTGATATGGTATCCGTGGCGCGAGCGGTGTTTCCTCTGAATAAACCTCCAACAAAAAGTCGATATCGTATTGCAAGGAGCCATCAAAATAATGAGGTTCTTTTGCTGGCCAATACTGTACTATTTCCGCGAACAGACTTGATGCTACCGGGTTTTCTGACGGATGCGAGCCGGGGTGACGGAGACGATAACCTGGTATGTTACCCTTCTCACGATGCAAAATCTCCAAAACCAAGGACGCGATTTCTTCCGGGGTGTGCACCCGTCCATCAATATATGAAATGGTGGGCAGCAAACCAGGCAGCTCCGTATCATCGAGCCTGACGGGGAGGAGATAAATCGATTGTTGCTTCATGGCACGAGCGAACGCGGCCTGGCGCTCTAAATTAGGCCATATTTTTTCTTTGTACGACTCCGAAATGATCATCAGACAAAATTGCGCCTTATGAAGGAACAGATCTACAAAGAACTCTTGGAGATTCTGCCCCCAAAGGTTTGCCTGTTCATCCTGGTCGTAAAATACGGAAACACCTAATTGCTTGATCCGTTCGACTATCCGCCTAACAAATGCGCGGTCCTCGCCAGAAAAACTCAACGCCACTTGATAATTCATTCACGACCCCTCCCGCGCGTTCGCAAATTAACATAAAGGGCCTCCGGCATCAATCACAGGCTGTCAATGCTGGATTACACTATCGCTGGGATTTCCATGGAATGATCAATCCTGTTGGCGACATCGCTTCCCCTAGTCGCCGGCCAACCGACCCGCGATTTGGTCAGCGTCAACGGCGTGCACTTCACCGTCGCAGACGGCACCTGGCGCCTAGTGCCGGCTCATCCAGCAAGGCCGAACTGGTCGTGGTGGTCGAAAGCCCGATCTCCGAAGCGCGCATGTGCGACATGTTCAAAGCCGTCGACGCCATGCTGCGCTGGCATAATGAAGTCGGCGGCTATAATCAGACCATCGAGAGCTTTCTCGTTCCCGGCAATGAAGGATACGAGCCGAAACACGTGATTTACGTTACCTCCCTAGATTGAAGGGCGATAATCAATTAAAGTAATGGTTAGTGCCTCAGGGAGGGAGGAATGCTGCTAGCCGATACTTATATCCACGTCAAATATTCTAGGAGGGAGGCCCCGACGGCCCTAGCGAGACAGCTTGAACCCCGCGTAATTAATATTGCGAGGGAGATTTTCGTCAGCGATGCCAAGCTCGAATATCTTCTAGAAGATGGTACATTAATTCAGCGCGCTAGGCTTTTTAAAGCCATTTTAGCTATTATCGGCGCGATCGCAGGCTATCACGAACTTCGGGAATCAGCGATAAACATGTATGATGATGCCAATCGGTTTTCACATTGGGTAATCGAAGAATTTCACAAGATCACTGATACATCACCATCGAGCGTTATCTACAAAAGAACGCTGCCTACAGATGTCAGGCGTCTTTATCGCATCATTCAAGAAACAGACCGTCTCAATAGCGAGACGCTTACGCACCGCCAACAATACGATCTGCAGCAAGAAATCGTTTCTGATATAGCAGACCTGCACTATTCAAACCCCAATGACAATGGCGTCGAGGTCATTCTGAATAATCTACCTAGAAAGAAAATGCCAGAGCTACCAAAGACCGTTGAAGCCATCGTTGCAGTAGACCAACGTCGAAGAAAGTTGGAGGCTAAGGAGGTCGCTAAGGGCATCGAGGGTCCACCGCGCGAGGTTAGGCGAAGACGCCGATATTTCCATATAACGACGATCTAATTGTGCCGTTGGGCTTCCGCGCGAGTTACAAAGCGCGCATGCGCGACATGTTTCAAGGCCGTCGACGCCGTGCTGCGCACCCATAAAGAAGTCGGCGAGTATAATCTGACGATCTGAACCGTCTTGCCGCGACGCGGAGCTTGGAATTTTATTTCCTGGTTATCTGGAACCGTGTGACTGCCACGCCGTAGCGGCATTTCCGCAACACATTCCCGGAAAACAGCAACTTGGGGTGAGCCAGCCTGCCGCATATGGCGTCGTCGTGCCGTACGCGTTATCGTTTTGCGACCACATCAGGGCGTGGGTTTTGATCACATGGGGGCTGGAATGCGTCGGTTTGCAAGCATTGGAGCTGGATTGCTTTCCGCCGCCATGTTCGCCGGCGCGGCTAACGCGGCGGACCTCCCCGCAAGGGTCTATACCAAGGCGCCCGCCATCGCGGCGCCTGTGTATAGCTGGTCCGGCTTTTATCTCGGCATCAACGGCGGCGGCGCATCGAGCCATGAGTGCTACACCATCACCAGCGTCGCCGGCGCTCCGGTGTTCCCGAACTCCGAGGGCTGCCACGACGCGACCGGCGCTCTGCTCGGCGGCCAGATCGGTTATCGCTGGCAGGTCACGAGCTGGGTGTTCGGCCTCGAAGCGCAGGGCGATTGGGCCGACCTGAAGGGCTCCAATGCCAGCCTGACGGCGATCATTCCCTACACCAATCAGACCAAGATCGATGCCATCGGCCTGTTCACCGGCCAGGTCGGCTACGCCTGGAACAACGTGCTGCTGTACGTGAAGGGCGGCGCCGCGGTCACCGACAACCAGTACAGCTCGTTCTTCACCGCCACCAACGTCGTGTTTAATCAGGCGAGCGAAACGCGGTGGGGCGGCGCGGTGGGAGCAGGCTTCGAATTCGGCTTCGCCTCGAACTGGTCGCTCGGCGTCGAATACGATCATCTGTTCATGGGCACCGACAGCGTGCCGTTTACCGGCATCAATGCGGTGACGCGCACCGACAATATCAGCCAGGACGTCGACATGGTGATCGGCCGGTTGAACTACCGGTTCGGCGGCCCGCTCGGCCCCAATTACTGAATTCCAGCGCGAGCAAGCCGATCAATTGCGCGCGGCCGGCTGCCATCGCCGGCCGGTGCGCATCATTTGAACCGCGGCGGCAGCGGCGCCGACGGGCTCCCCCCAAGCGGTGACGATCCGCCGAGGGATACCGGGTCGAGCGGTTTTTTCAGGATGCTTGCGCGCAGCCCGTCGGTGCGCGGCGCCGCTACCGGCGCCTGATGGGTCGGCGCGATCGGGACGCTCACCGGCTGCTCCCGCTCGGTCACGTCGAAGTCGCGCACGCGCTGACTGGCGCTGGCGGAGCGCCACCGGTCGATCACCATGGCGATCAGATCGGGGTTGACTTTGGCGGCGGTATCGGACCGGGTATCGCCGACCGCATCGCTGTTCGGCCGGAACGACGAGGCCAATTCCTCAAAGCTCATGCGGGTCGGCAGCGATACGCCCGGCCCGAACGCGAACGCTTCGCGGGTGCCGAGCGATGGAATGAACGACAGCAGGTTGCGGGCGGCCTCCGACGCCGCCGAGCGGATCAGCGCCTGATCACGGTCGTTCGACAGCCGCATCACGAACAGCGTCGAGCATTGCGAGACGATGGTGGGATCGATCTCCGCCGGCCGCTGCGTGACGAGCCCGAGAAACACCCCGTACTTGCGGCCTTCCTTGGCAATCCGCGACAGCGCGCGGCGGGTCGGTCCGAAGCCGATCTTGTTGTCGGCGGGCGCGTAGCGATGCGCCTCCTCGCAGACGAACAAGAGCGGCGAGACGCCGTCGCTCCACAGCCCGAAATCAAACGCCATGCGGCACAACACCGAGACCACCGAATCCACCACCTCGGCCGGAAATCCGGCCAGCTGCATGATGGTCATCGGCTTGCCTTGCGGCGGCAGGCGGAACAGCTGGCAGAGAATCTCCGCCATGGTGTCGCCGCCGATGTTGGCATTTTCGAACATGAAGGCGTAGCGCGGATGATTGCGGATGGTTTGAATCCGCGAGATCAGCTTGTGATAGATCATCCGCGATGTGCGGTTTTCGAGCTTGCCCATGTGCTCGTCGAGCAGATTGAGCAGGTCTTCGATGCGATAGGGAACGGGCGTGTCCGCCGTGAAGCCCGCATCGCGCGTGTCGCGCCGTTTCGTGACGAGACGGTCATTGCTGGAGCGATACTGCAAATAGGCGGCTTTCGCCAGCGGAATGGATTCCGACAGGATCTGGATTTCCTCGTCGACCCCCGGCCGGCCGCCGAAAAATGCGTCGACGATCTCCTCGAAATTGAACAGCCAGAACGGCAGCCGCAAATTTCCCGGAGTCAGCACTTGCGCCTTGTCGCCAAAGCAGCTGCCGTACTCGTTGTGCGGATCGACCAGAAACATGCGCAGGTTCGGGCGGACCTCGAGTATCTTGCGCAACAGGATGGCGACGCCGCTCGACTTGCCGACGCCGGTCGTGCCGACGATGGCGAAGTGCCGGCTGACCAGCGCTTCGATGTCGACGTGCACCCGCACATTGCGATCCTGCTGCAGGTGGCCGACGGCGACCCGGTCGCCGTTCGCCGAGCCGTAGATCAGGCGCAGCTCGGCTTCGCCCAGCATGACGGCCGCGTCATCGATATTGGGATATTGCTTCACGCCGCGGCCGAATTGCGCGCCAGATGCCGCGGCGTGTATTTCGCCGATCAGATCGATCTCGGCGACTTTGCGGAATGTCGCGTTGCCGATGCGCTCGCCGATCTCGGTGATCAGTCCGACGATGAGACCGTTGCACGCGACGACCGCCATGAACTTGCCGACCGTCGCGCCGCCGCTGCTCGCCGCAGCGGCCGAAAGCTCGATGCTCGCCTTCGATCCGGTGACGGCGATCACGCGGCCGATCGGTTGGGTTCTGGCCGGCTGTGCGCCTGCCGGCCGGATCGTATCTGCCCCCAGAAGTGTCATGATGAGTCCTGCCAATCGCGTCCTACCCTGAGCGGATAGCACAAAGCATTTGCTGTTCTCTTAATGAACCTTAATGACCTTTAAACGATCGAAGACACGGCCCGAAATGCCCTGAAATCGGGACTTATCGCGCTCCTTTACGCCGAAACCCGCGGCCGGTTCCGCGCCACATGCCTAACTTGAGCGGGCATCCGCGCGTCGGCGCTACGTGGAATCGAAAAAATCAGACGTCCTGATAGACGTCGATCTCCGGCGCGCCGGGCAGCATGGTGCGCCAAGCATGCAGATAGGTCTGCATCCGCACGTCGCCGGCGATGCGTTGCCGGTTCAGCTCCCATTCCTCTTGCGCCTCGTATTCGATCTCCTGGACGAACTTGCTGGGATCGTCGACGTTCTGCAGAAGCCGCACCTTCGCATTGCCGAACATCTGGTAGAACGGCGCCGCGGCCTTGATCATCGCGGCGATCTGCCCGGAATCCGAAGTCGGAAAGGTGAAGCGCAGCTGCAGCGTACGGCGGACTTTGGTGCCCTCGGTGCTCATCGCTTGCCTCCTTCAGTACACCGTCATTGCGAGGAGCCAACGGGTCCGGCCCGAAGTGGCCGGCCCGATGACAAACTCCGCGACGAAGCAATCCAGGAGTTCGGTGCGCGCGGCCCCTGGATTGCTTCGCTCGCAATGACGATCGATTAACAACGCGCCAGCGCCGCTTCCGGATCGCTCCATCACTTAAAGGTGTCGCGGAATTTGTGGCCGGGATAGACGCCGAGAACTTTCAGGCTGTTGGGCTGCGAGACGAACTCGAGTTCCTCCAGCGCCAGCTCGAGCGCGCGGTCCTTGGGGTGGCCCTGCACGTCGACGTAAAACTGCGTGGCCGAGAAGCTGCCGTTGACCATGTAGCTTTCCAGCTTGGTCATGTTGATGCCGTTGGTGGCAAAGCCGCCGAGCGCCTTGTAGAGCGCGGCCGGAATGTTGCGGACCTGGAAGATGAAGGTGGTGACGACGCGCTGTTCGGCGCGGCTCGCCCATTTCGGCTTGCGCGCCAGCACGACGAAGCGCGTGGTGTTGTGCCGCGCATCGGCGACGTTGCGCTTGAGGATTTTCAGGCCGTAGATCTCGGCGGCGAGCGCGGTGGCGAGCGCGGCGCGGGTGATGTCGCCGGCCTCCGCCACCTCGCGCGCGGCACCGGCGGTGTCGGCGGCCACCACTGCCTTGATGCCGAGCTTGCGGATGATGTTGCGGCACTGGCCGAGCGCATGGACGTGGCTCTCGACGGTGCGGATGGTCTTCAGGCTCGCGCCCTGCGGCGCCATCAATTGATGCTGCACCGGCAAGAACCATTCGGCCAGGATGTGCAGCCCCGATTGCGGCATCAGGTGATGGATGTCGGCGACCCGGCCGGCCACCGAATTGTCGATCGGGATCATGCCGAGCGCGGCGCGGCCCGAGCGCACCGCCGCGAACGCGTCCTCGAAGGTCGGACACGGCAGCGGCTCGTAGGCCGGGTAGGCCTCGTTGCAGGCGATGTGCGAGTTGGCGCCGGGCTCGCCCTGAAAGGCGATGCTGCGGCGTGGTTTGGTGGGCCGTTTGGCGGGTCGTTTCATGGCCGGCTCGTTAGCACGGCGCGCGCCGTTGCCAAATCCTCAGCCGTATCGACCCCGAGCGGCACGGTCTCGACGATGGCGGCGTCGATGCGCATGCCGGCCTCGAGCGCGCGCAATTGCTCGAGCTTCTCGCGCTGTTCGAGCGGCGACGGCGGCAGCTTGACGAAGCGCTCCAGGGCGGCGCGGCGGAAGGCATAAAGGCCGATGTGATGGTAGAGCGGCCCCTCCCCGGCCGGCGCGGTGGCGCGGGTGAAATAGAGCGCGCGCAGCTGCGACGGCCCGACCGGCGTGCCGACCACCTTGACCACGTTGGGATTGTCGCGCTCCTCGGCCTTGCGGATTTCGGCGGCCAGGGTGGCGATATCGACGGCGGCATTCGCGGTCAACACGGCGACGGCGGCGGCGAGGTTTTTTGGCTCCAAGGTCGGCAGATCGCCCTGCACGTTGACGACGATCTCGGCGCTGCGGCCCGGATCGATCGTCTGCAGCGCTTCGCAGATCCGATCGGTGCCGGAGGCATGATCGGCGCGCGTCATGACGGCCGCGCCGCCGCGCTGCTCCACCGCCTCGGCGATGGCCGGCGCATCAGTCGCCACGAACACCCGGCCGAGCTTCGCCGCCAAGGCGCGGCGCCACACATGCACGATCATCGGCTCGCCGGCGATGTCGGCAAGCGGCTTGCCGGGCAGCCGGGTCGAGGCCATGCGGGCGGGAATGAGAATGACAATGTCGGGCATCGGAAGCGCCAGCCGAGCCCGGTTATACGGGTTGCAACAGGCGCGGCAAACCGGCTATTTGTGCGCCGCCCTCCCCCTCCCGCTGCGGAGCTTTCCTTCGATGAATTCGTTCGAACTCAATAAGATTCTCGGTGCGCTTTTGGGAACGTGCCTGGTGCTGCTGGCCGTCCACATCGCTTCCGGCGCGATCTTCGCGCCGCAGGTCCCGGCCAAACCCGGCTATGTCATCGAGGTGAAGCAGGAGCAGCCGGCCAAGGAGGGCGCAGGCGGCGGCGCGGCGCCCGGGCACGTGCCGATCGAGACCCTGTTGGCCACCGCCTCGACCCAACGCGGCGCCTCGGCCGCCAAGCAATGCGAGATCTGCCACAACCTCGGCAAAGGCCAGGGCAAAAAAATCGGTCCGGATCTCTACGGCGTCGTCGGCCGCAAGGTCGCTGCGCAGGCCGACTTCACTTATTCGCCGCAGCTCAAGGCCAAGGGCGGCACCTGGACCTTCGATGCGCTTGACAAATGGCTCCTCAATCCGCGCGCCGACGTTCCGGGCACGCTGATGACGTTTGCCGGCATCGCCAACGAAAAGCAGCGCGCCGACGTGATCGCCTACCTGAACTCGAACTCGGACAAGCCGGAGCCGCTGCCCAAGGCGGCCGAAAACAAGCCGGCGGAGAACAACGCCGCAGGCGGCAATCCGCCGGCCGACGCGAAAAACCCACCGGCGGCGCCAGCTCCGGGCGGATTGGCCCCGGCGAAATAGCGCTTTCGGCTGGCAAACGCCCCGTCCCGCGCGGCTTGTTCGCGCGTCTGCCCACGCGGATGTGAAGGCATTTCGTCGCGCCGGGGCGCCCCCACGCTGGCGCCGCAATCGAAAACCACATAAGCACGCGCCATTGCCCTGAAGGCCTCGCGCGCCGCCGCCGCGCGGCTTGGCCGTGCGGCTTTTTGTTCCCGCGAAGCGCGACTGGAGAACCGGGTGAACCGCCGATCCCTGCTCACATCCGCCCTGCTCGGCCTGACCGCGCAGCGGCTCGGCCTGCCGGCCTGGACCGCACCTGCCGCGGCGCAGGCCGCCAAGGCGAGCGGCACCTGGCGCCACGGCGTGTCGCTGTTCGGCGACCTCAAGTACCCGGAAGGTTTCGCCCATTTCGACTACGTCAACCCCGGTGCGCCCAAGGGCGGCACGGTGCGGCAAGTCGCGCTCGGCACCTTCGACAACTTCAACATCGTGGTAGCCGGCATCAAAGGCAATCTCGCCGCGGGAATCACGCTGATCTACGACACGCTGCTGGCGTCGGCGCTCGACGAAGTGGGCAGCGAGTACGGGCTCATTGCCGAGGCGGTCAAATACCCCGATGACAAATCGTCGGCCTCGTACCGGCTGCGCGCAGAAGCCCGATGGCACGACGGCAAGCCGATCACGCCGGACGACGTGATCTTCTCCTTCGACGCCTTCAAACAAAACAGCCCGCAGCTCGCCGCCTATTATCGCCACGTCACCAAGGTGGAAAAGACCGGCGAGCGCGAGATCACCTTCACGTTCGACGGACCCGGCAATCGCGAGCTGCCGCAGATCGTCGGCGAGCTTTTTGTTCTGCCGAAGCACTGGTGGGAAGGCACCGATCCGAACGGCAAGAAGCGCGACATCGGCGCCACCACGCTCGAGCCGCCGCTCGGCTCCGGTCCGTACCGCATCAAAAACTTCTCTGCCGCGCGCGACATCGCCTATGCGCGCGTGCCCGATTACTGGGCGAGCAAGCTCAACGTGCGAACAGGCCGCGACAATCTCGACGAGCTGCGCTTCGCCTATTTCCGCGACACCACGGTGGCGCTCGAAGCCTTCAAGGGCGACACCGTCGATTGGCGCGAGGAGAACGTCGCCAAGAACTGGGCCACCGCGTACGACTTTCCGGCGGTCAAGGAGAAACGCGTCGTCCTCGAGCAGTTTCCGATCAGCGATTCCGGCATCATGCAGGCGTTCGCTTTCAACATCCGCCGCGACAAGTTCAGCGATCCGCGGGTGCGGCTTGCCTTCAATTACGCCTTCGATTTCGAGGAGATGAACCGGCAGATTTTCTTCGGCCAATATAAGCGCATCAGCAGCTACTTCGAACGCACCGAGCTGGCCTCGAGTGGCCTACCTACCGGGCGGGAGCTCGAACTGCTGCAGCCGCTGCGCGACAAGGTGCCGCCTGAAGTCTTCAGCAAGCCATACGCCAATCCCGTCGCCGGCAATCCCGACGCCGTGCGCAACAATCTGCGCCAGGCGGTGCTCTTGTTGCGCGAGGCCGGCTACGAGATCCGCAACGGCCGGCTCGCCAACGCCAAGACCGGCGAACCCTACACGGTCGAGTTTCTGGCCGACGATCCGAGCATGGAGCGCGTGTTTCTGTTCTACAAGCCGTCGCTCGATCGCATCGGCATAACCGCAACGGTGCGCACGGTGGATGACGCGCAGTATCAGAACCGGCTGCGCGCATTCGATTTCGACATCATCACCAACGGTTGGCCGGAATCGCTGTCGCCGGGCAACGAGCAGCGCGGCTATTGGGGCTCGCAGGCCGCCGACCAGCCGGGCTCGTTCAATCTGATCGGCATCAAGAACCCGGCGGTCGACGCGCTGATCGACAAGGTAATCTTCGCCACGAGCCGCGACGATCTGATCGCCGCCACGAGAGCGCTCGACCGCGTGCTGCTCTGGAACCATTACGTGGTGCCGCAATGGACTTATCCCTATGTGCGCAGCGCGCGCTGGGACCGCTTCGGCCATCCCGATCCGATGCCGAAATACGGCAGGGCCGCATTCCCGACGGTGTGGTGGTGGGATGCCGACAAGGCCGCCAAGGCCGGAACGAAGTCGTGACTGCGACATTTGGATCGCATGGCTGAGCCAGGTCATCTGACGCGGCGGCGCGTTCTCGCCGCAGCCGCGGCGGCAGCTTCGGCGGCGTCGTTGGGCGCGGCGGTTTCGGCTGCGCGCGCCGCGCCCGATATCGAATCGCACGGCCTCTCGGCATTCGGCGACCTCGCCTATCCGCCGGATTTTCCGCACTTCCGCTATGTCGAACCGAAGGCGCCGAAGGGCGGCACGTTTTCGCAGATCGGCCCGGACCGGCTCTACAACCAGAATTTCCTCACCTTCAATTCGCTCAATAGCTACATCCTGCGGGGCGACGCCGCGCAGGGCATGCAGCTGACCTTCGCCACACTCATGGTGCCGTCGGGCGACGAGCCGGATGCGCTGTACGGTCTTGCCGCCGCCAAGGTGCGCCGCTCGGCTGACGGGCTGACCTATGAATTCCTCATCCGCCCGGAAGCCAAATTTCACGACGGCACAAAACTCACGGCGCACGACGTCGCCTTTTCGCTGAACACGCTGAAGGAAAAAGGCCACCCGCTGATCACCCAATCGCTGCGCGATTTCGTCGGGGCCAAAGCGAATGACGACGCATCGGTGGTGGTCACCTTTGCACCCAAGCGCGCCCGCGACGTGCCGCTGTTCGTCGCGGCGCTGCCGATCTTCTCCCGCGCCTATTACGCGCAACGGCCGTTCGATCAGTCGACCTTGGACGCACCGCTCGGGTCGGGCGCCTACAAGGTCGGCCGCTTCGAGGTCAACCGCTATATCGAGTACGACCGGGTCAACGATTGGTGGGGCACCGATCTGCCGGTGAGCCGCGGCCAGAACAATTTCGATACGCTGCGCTTCGAATACTACCGCGATCGCGAAGTCGGCTTCGAAGGCTTTACCGCGCAGAATTATCTGTTCCGCGAGGAGTTCACCTCGCGCACCTGGGCGACGCGCTACGATTTCCCGGCCATACAGGACGGCCGGGTCAAGCGCGACACCATCCCGGACGATACGCCGTCGGGCGCCCAGGGCTGGTTCATCAACACGCGACGTCAAAAGTTCGCCGATCCGCGCGTGCGCGAGGCGCTCGACGACGCTTTCGACTTCGAGTGGACCAACAAGACCATCATGTACGGCTCTTACGAGCGTACCGTCTCGGTGTTTCAGAACTCCGACATGATGGCGAAAGGCAAGCCGGGCCCTGACGAGCTCAAGCTGCTCGAGCCGTTCCGCGGCCGCGTCGCCGACGAGGTGTTCGGCGAGCCCTACGTGCCGCCGGTCAGCGACGGCTCCGGCAACGACCGCCGCCAGCTGCGCAAGGCGGTCGAGCTCTTGCAGGCCGCCGGCTGCGCCGTCAAGAACGGCAAGCGCGCGTTGCCGAACGGCGAGCCGCTGACGATCGAATTTCTGCTCGATGAGCCGACCTTCCAGCCGCACCATCTGGCGCTCATTAAAAATCTCGGCATCCTCGGCATTGCCGCCGATATCCGGCTGGTCGACCCGGTGCAGTATCGCGCCCGCCGCGACGACTTCGATTTCGATATCACCACCGACCGCTTCAGCTTCTCGGCAACGCCGGGCGATTCGCTGCGCTCGTTCTTTTCCGCGCAGGCGGCCAAGCTGAAAGGCTCGAACAACCTTGCCGGTATTGCCGATCCGGTGGTCGATTCGCTGATCGAGACCGTGATCGCCGCCGACAGCCGCGCGGCGCTGACCGCCGCCTGCCGCGCGCTCGACCGCGTGGTCCGCGCCGGCCGCTATTGGATTCCGCAATGGTACAAGCCGTCGCACTGGATCGCCTATTGGGACGTGTTCGGCCGCCCGCCGGCGCAGCCGCGCTACTTCCGCGGCATTCCGGACACCTGGTGGTACGACAGCGCCAAGTCGGCGAAGATCAAACGGACGGGATAGACTGGACGCCGTCATCCTGAGGTACGTCGCCCTTCGAGGCTCGGCCTTCGGCCGATGCCTGAGGCTGACGGACCAAACGCAAAGCAAATGAAATGACCGCCTATATCATCCGCCGCCTGTTGTTCATGATCCCGACCATCTTCGGCATCATGCTGGTGTCGTTCGTGGTCGTGCAGTTCGCCCCGGGCGGCCCGGTCGAGCGCGTCATCGCGCAGCTGTCTGGCACCGACACGGGCGCGACCTCGCGCATTTCCGGCTCGCCGGGCGGCGATTTCGGCGCGCGCGGGCTGAAGCCGGGCGGCGCCGGCGAAATCACGTCGAAATACCGCGGCGCCCAGGGCCTCGATCCGGCCTTCATCAAAAGCCTTGAACAGCAATTCGGCTTCGACAAGCCGGCCTACCAGCGCTTTTTCATCATGCTGTGGAATTATAGCCGCTTCGATTTCGGCAAGAGCTATTTCCGCGACGTCAGCGTGCTGCAGCTCATCAAGGAGAAGCTGCCGGTGTCGATCTCGCTCGGCATCTGGATGACGCTGTTGTCGTACCTGATCTCGATCCCGCTCGGCATCCGCAAGGCGGTGCAGGACGGCACCAGCTTCGACGTGTGGACCTCGAGCGCCGTCATCGTCGGCTACGCCATACCCGGCTTCCTGTTCGCCATCCTGCTGATCGTCCTGTTCGCCGGCGGCTCGTTCCTGCAGATATTTCCCCTGCGCGGGCTCACCTCCGACGGCTGGTCGCAATTTCCCTGGTGGCAGAAGATTCTCGATTATTTCTGGCACATGACCCTGCCGATCATCTCGATGGGGCTGGCCGCGTTCGCCACCATGACGCTGCTCACCAAAAACTGCTTCCTCGAGGAGCTGCGCAAGCAATACGTGCTCACCGCGCGCGCCAAGGGCTGCTCCGAGCGCAAGGTGCTGTACGGCCACATCTTCCGCAACGCCATGCTGCTGGTCGTAGCCGGCTTTCCGAGCGCCTTCGTCAGCGCCTTCTTCGCCGGCGCGCTGTTGATCGAGACCATCTTCTCGCTCGACGGCCTCGGCCTGCTCAGCTTCGAAAGCGTGCTCAACCGCGACTATCCGGTGGTGTTCGCCAACATCTATATCTTCGCGCTCGTCGGCCTCGTCGTGACGCTGATCTCCGACCTCACCTATACGTGGATCGATCCGCGCATCGATTTCGCGACGCGGGAGGTGTGAGGTGGACGCCAAGCTGCGCACCGACGACATTATCGCCCCCGGCGCCGAAGCGCCCGCAGCGCCGGAGCTGCGGCCCGACATCGAGCCGGCCGGGCCGCTCGGCCTCGCCGCTCCCGCGCCCGGCTTCGAGTTCTCGCCGATCAACGCCCGGCGCTGGCGCAATTTCAAGGCCAACAAGCGCGGCTACTGGTCGTTGTGGATCTTTCTGGTCCTGTTCGTGATCTCGCTCGGCGCCGAGTTCATCGCCAACGACAAGCCGATCTTCATCCGCGTCGACGGCAAGAACTATTTTCCGGTCTTCGTCACCTATCCGGACACCGATTTCGGCGATGTGTTCGGCACCGCGGCCGATTACCGCGATTCCCATCTGCAGGCGTATCTTGCCGAGCGCGACGCCATCCAGATCTGGCCGCCGATTCCGTTTGCCGACAACACCATTGTCAGCAAGCCGCCGTCGCCGTTTCCGTCCAAGCCGACCTGGCTCCTCAACGCCAAGGACTGCGAATTCGCCGCCAAGAACGGCTACGGCCAATGCGGCAGCATCGAATATAACTGGCTCGGCACCGACGATGTCGGCCGCGACGTGCTGGCGCGCCTGATCTACGGCTTCCGCATCTCGGTGCTGTTCGGGCTGATCCTCACCGTGATCTCATCGCTGATCGGCGTCGTCGCCGGTGCGGTGCAGGGCTATTTCGGCGGCTGGACCGATCTGTTGTTTCAGCGCTTCATCGAAATCTGGACCTCGGTGCCGGAGCTTTACCTGCTCCTGATCATCTCCTCGGTGCTGGCGCCGGGGTTCTTCGTGCTGCTCGGCATTCTGCTGTTGTTCTCGTGGACCCGCCTCGTCGGCCTCGTGCGCGCCGAATTCCTGCGCGGCCGCAACTTCGAATACATTCTGGCGGCGCGTGCGCTCGGCGTGTCGAACTCGGTCATCATGTTCCGCCACCTGTTGCCGAACGCCATGGTCGCCACCATGACCATGCTGCCGTTCATCATGTCGTCGTCGGTGATGACCTTGACCGCGCTCGATTTCCTCGGCTTCGGCCTGCCGCCCGGCTCGCCCTCGCTCGGCGAGCTGCTGTCGCAGGGCAAGGCCAACGTGCAGGCGCCGTGGCTCGGCCTCACCGGCTTCTTTGCCGTCGCCGTCATGCTGTCGCTCTTGATCTTCATCGGCGAAGCCGTGCGCGACGCCTTCGACCCGCGCAAAACGTTCGTAGACCGCGCTTGAACGGAAAGCCGATGGCCGCCGATCCCCTCCTCTGTGTCCGCGATCTCTCCGTCGCGTTCCGCGCCGGCGGCCGCAACATGGTCGCGGTCGATTGCGTCTCGTTCGATATCGGCAAAGGCGAAGCCGTGGCGCTGGTCGGCGAATCCGGCTCGGGCAAGTCGGTCACCGCGCTGTCGGTGCTGAAGCTGCTGCCGTATCCGGCCGCGCACCATCCGTCCGGCAGCGTCACCTTCAAGGGCCGCAACCTGCTCAAGCTCTCCGAGCGCGACATGCGGCAGGTGCGCGGCGACGACATCACCATCATCTTTCAGGAGCCGCTGAGCTCGCTCAACCCGCTGCACACCATCGAGAAGCAGATCGGCGAGATTCTGCTGCTGCATCGCGGTCTCACCGGCGCGCCGGCGCGCGCCCGCACGCTGGAAGTTCTGCAGCAGGTCGGCATTCCCGATCCGGAACACCGGCTGAAGAGCTATCCGCACCAGCTGTCCGGCGGCCAGCGCCAACGCGTCATGATCGCCATGGCGCTCGCCAACGAGCCGGACCTGCTGATCGCCGACGAGCCGACCACCGCGCTCGACGTCACCGTGCAGGCGCAGATCATCGCGCTGCTCAAAGACATTCAGAAGCGACTCGGCATGTCGCTCCTCTTCATCACCCATGACCTCGGCATCGTGCGCAAGATCGCGCAACGGGTCTGCGTCATGAAGGAAGGCTGCATCGTCGAGCAGGGCGAGGTCGAGCGGGTGTTTGCCGCGCCGTCGCATCCCTATACGCGCGCGCTCCTTGCCGCCGAGCCGAAGCCCGATCCGGCGCCGCCGCAGCCCACCGCGCCGCTCGTTCTGGAGACCACCGACCTGAAAGTCTGGTTTCCGATCCGGCGCGGCGTGCTGCGCAAGACCATCGGCCACATCAAGGCGGTCGACGGCGTCAGCATCGCGCTGCGCCAGGGCGAGACCCTGGGCGTGGTCGGCGAATCCGGCTCCGGCAAGAGTACGCTCGGGCTGGCGCTCCTTCGCCTCATCTCCTCAGACGGGCCGATCGTGTTCATGGGCAACGCGCTGCAAGGCCTGCGCTTCAAACAGATGCGGCCGTTTCGCCGCGACATGCAGATCGTGTTCCAGGATCCATACGGATCGCTATCGCCGCGGCTGTCGGTCGCCGAGATCATCAAGGAAGGGCTCAAGGTCCACCAGCCGGCCATGTCGGAGCGCGAGCGCGACGAGCGCGTCATCCGCGCGCTGACCGACGTCGGCCTCGATCCCGACACGCGCTTCCGCTTTCCGCACGAGTTTTCGGGCGGCCAGCGCCAGCGCATCGCGGTGGCGCGCGCCATCGTGCTGGAGCCGACCTTCGTGGTGCTCGACGAGCCGACCAGCGCGCTCGACATGCTGATCCAGTGCCAGATGGTCGATCTGTTCCGCGACCTGCAGAAGCGCCGCAACCTCACCTATCTGTTCATCTCGCACGATCTGCGCGTGGTCGCCGCGCTGGCGAGCCGCCTGGTGGTGATGCGCGCCGGAAAGATCGTCGAATCCGGCGACGCCGCCGCGCTGTTCCGCAACCCCAAGACCGACTACACCCGCGCCCTGTTCGCCGCCGCCTTCAACATCGAGACCGGTCCGGCGGACGTGGTGGCGCAGTAACTTCTTTCCTCCCCCACGAAAGCGGGCAGGTTTGCTCCCCTTTTCGAAGCAGCGGCGTTCCCACAGCGCACGAACTCGCCGTCGAACTTGGCGAGCAACGACCAGTTCGGCGTGAAGAACAGTTGTGCGCCGGCACTGGTCAGGGCCGAGTCGTACGGGATCGGGGCGCCGTAGACGGTAAAGCTCGCGCCGGGAAGCGACTCGAAGCTGGCATTGCGCGCCGGATTACTGACCCAATCGTGCGCCCAAGCCGCTTTGGCACGCAGGATAAGCGGCATGGCATTGAGCGCGGTAAGACCATCGAAACGTGCGCCAAGCTCGCTGCGCGTGTCGGTGCCGTTCATTGCAGCATACGAAAGCCCGAAGCCGCCGGCGGTCAGATCGGTTCGCGGTATGATGGAGTTTGGAAATTCGATCTCGTTGTCGACAAGACGAATATCTAATATAAACAGAGACAATACCGAACGGCGCTCATTTAAGGTAAAAAGCGGATAATCGAGCCACGACCTCGAGCCACGACATCGAGCCACGACATCGAGCCACGACTAGGGCCTTATCGGTGCTTCTCAATGAGTTCGGATATCTTTCAAGATTCAGGCTGCAGGCTTCCACTCGTGGCGCGCGACAGCTTGGGCGAAGCCGGCCGCCGAATTTTCGATGAAGCGGCCTCGCCAGGCCGTTCTCTCGCAGGACTAAAGGGACCTATCGGAATTTGGCTTTATAGTCAGGGCAGCCTCCCGCACCTCAAGGGGCTGCACCAATATCTTCGCTTCGACTCCGGCATTAGCCCGGCAGTCCGCGAAATTGCAATCTTGGTGGTGGCCCGGGAAACGAGTTGCCAATTTCAGTGGGCTACGCACGAAGGGGCAGCACTACAGGCCGGCGCTTCACCCACTACGATCGAGGTGATTAAATTCCGTAGGGGGACAGAAAGCTTAAACGAACAAGACGCCGTTGTGATCGAGCTAGGACGCCAGGCATTCGGAGCTCACGCGGTTAGCTCCGACATATACGATCGCGCCTTAACTTTATTCGGGGCGACCATGCTTGTTGATATTGTCCTTTTAATGGGAACCGCTGCCGCAAGTTCAGCCTTACTCACCATCTTCGACATGCAATTGCGCCCGGGACAAGAACCACCGCTGCCACTTTTATGATGACCGCGACGACGGTCCGCAAAACTCCCCCAACGCCTTATTGCATTTCGTACGTTCCGTCACCGCGGATCATCTTTAGATAACGATCGGCTGACCGTTCGACGAACTCTTTCCCCTTAGAAAAGATACTGCAATTCTCGAAGGCGCCATGCACACATTCAAATCCAAACGGCTTAAGCACATCGATAATTGCCTCGACACGCGGTCCCGAAAGAGGAATCAGATTTGGGTAACTCCACATAAAGCTGACGGACTTACCATCTTTCACGACTTGGACGACATCACCGGACAGCAAGCTTCCTTTACCTGACGATCCACCAGACCAATGCAACACGGTCCCACCTGGAAAGTGTCCGCTCACGCAGACTAGCGTAACGCCGGGCAAAATCTCCTTGGTCTGTCCCTCCCATCGATCGATGCATGGATCGTCGCGCAAAATCCACTTCCTATCGAGGCCGTGCAGATATACCGGTATCCCCCCAAACGCGCGGCTCCACTCGACCATTGTCGAGTAGTAGTGAGGATGGGATATAGCTATGCCTTTGAGGCCACCGAGCCCCTCGATCAACGCAATCGTTGCCCGGTCGATCAGCGAAATGCAGTCCCAAAGAATATTGCCGTGTGGCGTCCGAACCAACAAGGCGCGTTGGCCAATTGCAAACTGGGGTACAGTTGTAATGGAAAAGAGGTTTTGCTCGAGCTCCCTCCAGGCGTTGTTATAGCGAATTTGCACGGATGGAAGAGTTGTCCAATTTTGACCAGTTGGAAGCACATACTGTCTTTCCTCCGTGCAAACGAGGCACTTTGCAGCCGGCCGTTCGGCCGGCTCGTATTGCACTCCGCACGTGCTGCAAATGAAGGCTTCCATTGTTTTAATCCCCGACTCGACCAAATCAGAAGCGGGAACTACTCTCGGAGACGCGCCACAGAGCACTCGAAACGATGGCCGCGCGCCCCCTCATTGACGCGTGTTAGATCATCGCGTCGCGCCAAGCGTTCTCATCATCGCGCGGTGCCGAGCAATGCATTCACCGCGGGATCGATGAAACGCTTGGGATCGTACTTTCCTTCTAGCCGTCCAAGATACGCATTGTCTTGTATTATATCGAGCATAGTTGTCAGATCGGCAGAGCTTACCCCAGCGGTGTCCGGGTAAATATGCAGTGACGTGAAATATGCATACGTATCTGTGTTTGTTTCAATGTCGCTTCCTGTGTTCTTCTTGAGGATGTCGATTGCCTCTTGTTTGTTATTTGGATCATAGAACCAAGTAACAGCCTGATTGTAACCTTGCACGAATGCTCTGATCGCCGACTTATGAGATTTCGCCCATGTAAGGTTGACTGTGTATGTTGTGAAAGGAAATCCTTTCAGGAAATCGGATAGTTCGCCCAATTTAGTAAAGCCCGCCTTGGGTGCCAAAAAACTCGCTGGCGGATAAAGGATGGCAGCATCGGCTGCCCCTGACAAAAGGGCCGCGTACCGAGCCGGGGTTGTGGCGGCGTTGTTCCGGTCATAATCGCCATCCTTTAGGCCGTTTGCGGCGGTCATGACATCGACAAAGTATCTCGACATATCATTTATTAGACCCACACTGACGATTTTGCCCTTCAATGCGCCAATGTTGGTTATGGAGGGTTTTGCCCAGAGACTGTAGGGAGCTTTAGAGCTCTCGACCAGCAGGATCGACAGGCCGGCACCTTTGTCGATCGCGCGAATTGGGTCTAGCACACCACCAACGCCGAGATCTCCCGCGCCCGCCGTGACCTGTTGTATTGCAGAAGCGGAAGAGGACGCTGCGGACACGTCGATGTCGACACCTCGGCTTTGAAAGAAGCCCTTTGAGATGCCGATATAGAGCGGCAACTGGAGAGCCGCGCCCTTGCCGGTTGTAATA
The DNA here is from genome assembly GCA_035651875.1 of Xanthobacteraceae bacterium. Classification (GTDB taxonomy): domain Bacteria; phylum Pseudomonadota; class Alphaproteobacteria; order Rhizobiales; family Xanthobacteraceae; genus BOG-931. The sequence goes on along the minus strand of DASRET010000020.1, from coordinate 30,591 downwards.
ACGCGGATCGTCTCATTTGCGTAACTATCGGGCACGCCCGCCAGGAAAGCGCCAAAAGCGAGTACGGCTGTGATGCCGTAGTTGATGCAACAGCGCATTTTTCTCTCCCTTTGCTGCTCATGTCGAGCTGCGCTCGTACCGCAAGCGACAACGCGGCCACCCGAGTGGCCTACTTTCGCCGCTATCACTAATAGCGCCCGCGATAGCGGGGCGGGAAAAGATTAGTCGCACCTTGCCGTCATGCCGCCGTCGACCACGATCTCGGTGCCGGTGATGAAGCGCGCTTCGTCGGAGGCGAGGAACAGCACGGCGGCTGCCGTGTCGCGGCCGTCGCCCATGAAGCCGAGCGGGATGCGGGCGACGCGCGATTTCAGCAGCGCCTCGACGTCGCCGCCGGTGCGCTGCTTGGCGAGCCGCGCTTCCACCATCGGCGTGTGCATCTGCCCCGGCACCACGGTGTTCACCCGGATGCCGTGCCTGGCATATTGCACGGCGGTGACGCGGGAGAACTGGATCACGGCGGCTTTGGACGAGGCGTAGCCGATCTGCGGCGAGCCGGTGTAGCGCGTGCCCGAAGTCGAGGCGGTATTGACGATGGCGCCGCCGCCCTGCTCGATCATCAGCGGAATGACGTGGCGGCAGCTGAGAAACACGCTTTTCAGATTGTACGCGATCTGGGCGTCGAAGGCGTCTTCGGCGATTTCCGCAGGCCCGCCGGCCGCCGAGCCGCCGACATTGTTGACCAGGATGTCGATACGGCCGAACGCCTTGCGGCAGGCGTCGACCATGGCGCGGACCTGCGCATCGTCGGTGACGTCGCAGGTATGGGTGACCGTCTCGCCGTCGTTGCCGACACTCGCCACCGTCTCGGCCATGGACTCGGCGTTCTTGTCGACGGCAAAAACCTTGGCGCCCTCGCGGGCGAACAGCACCGCGGCGGCGCGGCCGTTGCCCCAGCCCGGGCCGACACAACCCGCGCCGGCAATCAACGCAACTTTTCCCGCCACGCGCCCGGCCATGGTTTTCCCCGCTGCTCTGCTGCGGCCCCTCGAGGCGAGCGACGATATCACCCTACCCTGAGATTAAAAGAGATGCGCAGCGTTGGCCGCCCCTTTATCGGCTCCGGCCGCGGCAAACCTTGACTTGCATCTGTGATCGCCTGAAAGTTGTAGCGACAACCGCGGGGGACCGCGCAATCGCCGACACATTCCCCGCGGACAAATCCACGGACTCGCTTGCAGTCGCCTTTGGAGGATTTAATGCCATCGCAAGGACAGTCGGGAAGCAATGCTCTCACCACCACGCCGGCTGCACCGGCGCGCCCGGCGGCGTGTCAAATCGAGCCGATCGAACAGACCCGTTACCTGTTCGTGGACGAGTTTCAGCTGGTCCGCATCCAAAGAGGCGAGAAACCCGCCGAGCGGGCCGTTTTCCGCAAGCAGCACGGTGTCGCCAAGTCGAAACTTTCCGTTCTACCAAGCTGCCCGGCCGAGTTTCGCGCAGGCTTGTGGGCGGGCGGGCCTTACACATGCTGGATGCGCTGGTCGAGCGACACGCCGCCGAGTACGCCGGACCATGACAATTCGACGTTGGGGCTCGCCATCAAACTGTTCGGCGTCGCCGGCCGAACGCTTGCCACGGACGACCCTTTGGCCACCAATGCGGATCTGCTGTTTCAGAACAGCGATATTTTTTTCGTCGACAACGTTCACGAGATGTGCGCGATTTCCCAAGATGGCGACGCCTACGAGGCGACGCATAAGCGCAGCGCGATCATCCTCCAGGAGATGGCGAAGGCGGAGGCAAGCGTGCTGACCGCGACATTCTCGAGGCACCCTGCCCTACGCACTCGGCGACGCGATCGTCAAATATCGGCTCGTCAACGCGCCGCCGACCGATCCCAGCGGGTCGCCCGGTGCGACGCCCAATTATCTGGCGGAAGATCTCAAGCGCAGATTACAGGGCGGGCCGGCGGCTTACCTCCTCGAAGCACAGCGCTTTGTCGACCAGAGCGTGACGCCGATCGATCGGGCTACGGTGCGCTGGGACGAGACGATTGCCCCGTTCGTGACGATAGCCAGGCTCGATATCGACGCCCAGGATATCGATGCTCCCGGTCAAGCCGCCTACGGCGAGAGCCTGGCATTTTCGCCGTGGCGCACGCTGCACGAAAACAGGCCGCTCGGCTCCATCGCCGATGCCAGGCGCGTTGCGTATCCATCCTCGGCAGCGCTGCGGCGCAGCCTCAACGGACAGCCGATGCAGGAGCCGAAGACGCCGCGCTGAAGCTGGAGCCACGCGTCAGTGGCGGCCAAGCGCCTCTTTCACCCGCGCGATGACGTCGGCCGGCGCGGCGGCGCTGTCCTTGAGCAGCGCGTCGATCTCCTCGCCGGTCACCAGCGCCACGTCGAGCCGCGTGCGTTTGGCATCCTGCAGGAACGCCGGATCGCGCAAGGTTGCCGCGAAACCCGCGCGCAGTGCCGCGGTGCGGTCCGGCGGCACTCCGGGCGGCGCCAGATACGGCCGGCCCATGACCTCGCGCGCCAGCAGGAACGTCAGCGCGCGGCGGTCCACCGGGTCGGTGACGAGATCGCGGATGCTCGGCACGCCGGGCACCTCGGCGAGCGGCGCCATTCCGGTGTGGAACAACAGGTGGATCTTCTTGTCGCGCACCCAGTCCGGATGCGCCGCCATGATCGAGCTCCACGACCAATAGCCGACGCCGTCGAGCTCGCCGCGCTCCATCGCCAGCGCGCCCACGGGCGTGTCGCGGTAGCCTTCGATGATCTTGAAACGCGTGCCGGCGAGCTGATTGAAGGCGCGCGGCATGATCTCCGAATCGGCGCCGGCGCCGGTGCCGGGCACCAGGAGCTCGTGTTGCTTCAGATCATCGAACGTCTTGACCGGCGAGGTGAACCACGACATCGCCAAACTGACGTCACGGTTCATGCTGCCGAGCCAGGTGAACTTGAGCGGATCGACGTTGACCTCGTTGTGCCCGAGCATCGGCTCGAACGGCAGGCCGCGGCCGATGGTGCCGATCACGCTGCCGTCCTTACGCGCAATGCGGAAGAGATACTCCTCGACCTTCAGCCCGCCGGCGCCCAGCATGTTCTGCACCACGAAGGTCGGATTGCCGGGAATGTGCTCGCCGAGATGGCGCGCCAGCAGGCGGGCGTAAATGTCGTAGGTCGAGCCGGCGCCGGAAAACACCACCATGCTGATCTGGCGGCCTTTATAAAACTGTCCGCGCTCTGCGCGCGCGCGCCGGCAACACCGGCGGCGAGCAGCACGGCGGTGAGCAGGACCGTGGCCAGCGTTGCGGTTGCGCATGCGGCAAGCTTCGCCATCAGGTCCCTCCGGGTCATGGGCAATTGCAGCGAACGCGGCGCACGCGCATGGCGCAACGGGCGAATTGCCGCGACGGCGCGGCTGTTTGAGCCGGCGCGACGATGCTAAGCTTGCCGCCATATCCGATCCAGTCGGGAGGAAAAGCCGATGCTACGGCTCATCGCATCGATCGCGCTGGCCCTTGCGGCCGCCTTGCAGTTTTCCGCTACGGCGGCGGCGCAGCAGGCCTATCCGACGCGACCGGTGCGTATCATCCTGCCCTATGGGGCGGCGAGTGCCACCGACATCGCCGCCCGCCTGTTCGCCGACAAGCTCGGCGCGATGTGGGGCAAGCCGGTGATCGTGGACAACCGGCCGGGCGGCGACGGCATCGTGTCGATGAACGCCTTCATCGCCGCCAATGACGATCATACGCTGTGGATGGGACCGGCCGCCGTGTTCACCACGCTGCCGTATCAGCATCCGGAAATCACCTCCGATCCCGGACCGAAGATGACGCCGGTGGTGAGCGTCTCGGTGGTGGTGATCTCGGTGTCGATGCCGTCTTCGATGAACGTCAACAGCGTCAGCGAGCTCGTCAAACTGGCGCGCTCGCAGCCCGGCAAGCTCAACGCCGCCGCCGCCAACGGCATTTCGGACTTCATGCTGTTCGGCTTTTTCAAGAAACAGGGGCTGGACGTCGCCGAGGTGCCGTATCGCGACATCATGCAGGCGCCGAACGATCTCATCGCCGGCCGCATCCAGGTGCTGGCGACCTCGCTTGCGGTGGTGCAGCCGCTCGCCGCGGCCGGCAAGATCAAGATCCTGGCCGTGAGCAGCCGGCAGCGCGCGCCGAGCCAGCCCGATGTGCCGACCGCCATCGAGGCCGGCTATCCGGACCTGACCTTCGAGAGCATCGGCGGCGTGTTCGCGCCGCCCTCGATGTCGCAGGAGGTGCGCGAACGGATTGCGGCAGACTTCCGCAAGGTGGTCGCTGCCAATCCGGACATCGCCAAGAAGCTCGAGCTGACCGGCCAGATCGTGACCAATCGCGGCCCGGCCGAGTTCGGCGCCGCGATCGACGAGCAGCGCGACAAGCTCAAGGGCCTCGCCAGCCTGCTCGGATTGAAGGCGGCGCATTAAGCGGTCTGGCATGAGCGCCCGCGACGAACTCGAGCCGATCGAGACCGCGAGCCGGGACGCGCTCCACGCGCTGCAGCTCGAGCGGCTGCAAAAGTCCGTTCGTGCGGCGTACGAGTGCGTTCCGCACTACAAGACTAAACTCGCCGCGGCGGGCGTGCATCCGGGCGACCTGAAAGAGCTTGCGGCCCTCGCCAGGTTTCCGTTCACCACCAAAGACGACCTGCGGCAGAATTATCCGTTCGGCCTATTCGCGGTGCCGATGGCCGACATCGTGCGCGTCCATGCGTCGAGCGGCACCACCGGCAAGCCGACCGTGGTCGGCTATACGCGAAACGACATCGCCACCTGGTCGGCGCTGATGGCGCGCTCCATCCGCGCCGCCGGCGGCCGCTCCACCGACATCATCCACAACGCCTACGGCTACGGCCTGTTCACCGGCGGGCTCGGTGCCCACTACGGCGGCGAATATTTGGGCGCCACCGTCATTCCGGTCAGCGGCGGCTTCACCGAGCGGCAGGTACAGCTCATCGTCGATTTCCGCCCCGGCATCATCATGGTGACGCCGTCCTACATGCTGGCCATCGCCGACGAGTTCGAGCGCCAGGGATTTGTCGCCGCCGATTGCAGCCTGCGCATCGGCATATTCGGCGCCGAGCCGTGGACCGACAGCATGCGCGACGAGATCGAGCGCCGCATGGGCCTCCAGGCGCTCGATCATTACGGCCTGTCCGAACTGATCGGGCCCGGCGTCGGCCAGGAATGTCCGGAGAGCCGCGGCGGGCTGACCGTGTGGGAGGATCACTTCTATCCCGAGATCATCGATCCGGAGACCGGCCGCGTGCTGCCGGACGGCGAGCCGGGCGAGCTCGTGCTCACCTCGCTCACCAAAGAAGCCATGCCGGTGATCCGCTACCGCACCCGCGACCTCACCCGGCTGCTGCCGCCCGCGGGCCGGCCGATGCGCCGCATGGAGCGCATCAAGGGCCGCTCCGACGACATGCTGATCATCCGCGGCGTCAACCTGTTTCCGTCGCAGATCGAGGCCGTGCTCGGCAACGAGCCGCAGCTCGCGCCGCATTATCTGCTTGAAGTGCGCCGGCCGCAGGCGCTCGATGAGCTCGACGTGCTGGTCGAGATGCGGCCGGAACTGTCAGGCAAGCTCTCCGCCGAGGACATCGAGGGCTTGGCGCAGCGCGCGCAGCACTTGATCAAATCGTATATCGGTCTCTCCACCACCGTGCGCGTGCTCGAACCCGGTACTATCGAGCGCTCGCAAGGGAAAGCCAAACGCGTCGTCGACCGGCGGCCGAAGAGCTGAAGACCATGGATCACGCTGCGGCGACGCGCTGCTTACAAGACGCGGGCTTTGAGGCGAAGGCCGTTGCCGCGTGGCTTGCCGCGGCGCCGCGCGACACGAGCGATCTTGCGGGTGACCGCCAGCGCTTCGCGCAATTCTGGAAGCAATGCGACGCGCTGCTCGCGCGGCTGCCGCAAAAGGCCAAGCGCAGCCGCGCCGAGGCCGAAGCGGCGCAGACGATTTTCACCACCGCGCGCGCGGCGCGCGAGCGCTTTCTCGGCGCACACGCTTCGGCGCTTTACGACGAGCTGACGCAGCGGCGCTCGCGCTTCATCCGCCTCGAAGATCTGGTGTTCGCCGCCGCCGCCGCAGTGCCCGGCCTGACGCCGACGGCCGAGCAGGTCGCCGCCGAAAGCGAGCATTTGCAGCGCGACAAGGACGGCGTCGAAATCGACCAGGGCATTTTCCTGGCGCACGTGCTGGCGCATGAAGCCTCCGGCCGCCACCTCTGCCACGCCATGCTGCTGCCGCGCGCCTCGTCGGAGGATTTTTTGCGCGAGCTCGACGCCAAGGGCCGCATCGATCTCGGCAAGGTCCAGGTCGAGCGCCGCGGTAAAGCGGCGTTCGTCACGGCAGGCAACCCGCGCTTTCTCAATGCCGAGGACAACACCACGCTCGACGCCATGGAGACCGCGGTCGACGTCGCCATCCTCGATCCGGCCACCGACGTCGCGGTGCTGCGCGGCGGCGAGGTCGAGCATCAAAAATATCGCGGCCGCAGACTCTTCGGAGCCGGCATCAACCTGACGCATCTTTATCGCGGGCTCATTCCGTTCACCTGGTTTTTGCGGCGCGATCTCGGCTTCGTGCACAAATTTTTCCGCGGCGTGGCGCGGCCCGACGCCGTGCCGGACGACGTGCACGGCACGACAATCGAGAAACCGTGGATCGCCGCGCTCGAAGGTTTTGCCATCGGCGGCCACTGCCAGATTTTGCTGACCATGGACTACGTGCTGGCGGCGAGCGACGCGTTCATGACCTTGCCGGCGCGCAAGGAAGGCATCATTCCGGGCGCCGCCAATCTGCGCATGCCGCGCTTCACCGGCGACCGCATCGCCCGCCAGGCGATCCAGTACGAACGCCGCCTCGACTGCGACAGCCCGGAGGGCCGTCTGATCTGCGACGAGATTGCCGCGCCGGCCGACATGGACCGCGCGCTCGATCACGTCATCGCCGGCCTCACCAATTCGGGCGCGGTCAGCGCCGCCTCGAACCGCCGCGCGCTCCGTATCGGCGAGGAGCCGTTCGATCTGTTCCGCCAGTATTTTTCCGCCTATGCGCGCGATCAGGCGTATTGCCATTTCAGCCCGGCGCTGATCGCAAACCTCGAGCGCGAGTGGAACGCGCACAACAGAAAGATTTAGTGCTCTGGGTTAGAATTGGAACAATTCAAGTTCGCGCACCGCAAAGATGACCGATATTTAAGGTTCCGACTCTACCGAAGCATCGCTCATTCCTCTATTTTCGAATTCAGCGCCTCGACCCCGCTTGTCCATACCGATATTTGCAGGAGCCATTGTGCAAAACGATCAAGACGACGTTCTCAGCAAAGTCCCTGAGGTCACGCTTGGTTTCTGGATCATAAAGATTCTTGCCACGACGCTCGGCGAAACAGGCGGCGATGCGGTGACGATGACTTGGCTGCACGCCGACGCAAATCCCCACAACGGTGGATATTTGATCGGCATCGGCATATTTTTTGTTCTGTTTGTTGCGGCCGTGGTCGCCCAAATCTCGGCAAGAAAGTTCAATCCCTGGATCTATTGGCTTGCCATCGTGGGCTCTACGACGGTGGGCACGGCCATGGCCGATTTTTTCGATCGCTCATTGGGCATCGGCTACGCCGGAGGATCGTCCATTTTGCTGGCATGCGTCCTGGGCTCGCTCGCGATTTGGTATTTTGCGCTCGGCTCGATCAACGTGCAGACTGTTGCAACGCCAAAAGTGGAAGTCTTCTATTGGGTGACGATAATGTTTTCACAAACCCTGGGGACCGCGCTGGGCGATTGGATGGCTGATGACACCGGCCTCGGTTACGACGGCGGCGCGCTCGTGTTCTGTGCAGCACTCGCCGTGCTGGCAGCATTGTACTATTCGACGAGAATCTCTCGCGTGTTCCTGTTCTGGGGGGCTTTCATCCTGACGCGACCACTAGGTGCGACAGTCGGAGACTTTCTCGATAAGCCGACGAGCGATGGCGGCTTGGCTCTCAGCCGTCCTCTGGCATCGGCAGCGATCCTCGCTCTGATCATCGTGCTGGTTTTCGTCTTGCCGCAGCGCGCCGGGCAGCATCCGGGCGAGCCGATAGCGGCGGAGTAGCGAATTAAGACGCGAGCCGCCGTACGCTGGTCACCTCGCTGCCGCCAGCGCGAATGCGCGTGAGCGCTTCGGCGAGCGGCTCGACGACGACCGCCATGTGGAAGGCGTTGGCGTGCAGCAGGGTCGCGCGGTCGCGCACCATGGCAACGTGGCCTTTCCAGAACACGAGATCGCCGCGCTGCAGGTCTGAAAAATCCGTCGCCGTTGCGACTGGCTCGCCCAGTGCGGCTTCCTGCATGTGGCTGTCGCGCGGGCAGGCGACGCCGCAGGCGGTCAGCGCGACTTGGACGAGACCGGAGCAATCGAGGCCGAGCGCCGTCTTGCCGCCCCACAGATAGGGTACGCCGAGAAAGCGTTCGGCCACCGCGACGAAATCGGTTTCGTAGGCATCGAGCGGCGCAAGATGCGCGGCCGGCAGGTAGGCGCCGGCCGGCGTGACCGCCAGGCACTCCTGCACGCGCGTCACGGTAAGCTTTGCGCCGAGCGGCAACGCTTCGAGCGGCGGCAGCTTGATCGACGGGCCGGGAAAAACCAACGTGCGCAGCGCCGCGACCTTGTGGGTCGGCGCCGGCCCGGACGGCGCCAGCGTCTCGCTCGGCAGCCAGCCGACATAGCCGTCGGCCGCAAGCTGGCCCCACGACCAGCCGTCCTCGTTGGTGTCATAGATCGTAACGCGCTCGCCCTTGAGCGCCTCGGTATCGAGCGGCGCGTCCGGCCGCGGCTCGCGGCGCAGCGACGCGATCGGCGCGACGACTTCGAGCACGCGGCCTTCGACAAACCGCGCCGCCGGCACTTTGCCTTCGAGATGCTTGGCCGCGAGATCGGCGCGGGCCGGCGTCAGACGCGGATCGAAGTCCGGCATCACAGTCTTCCGCTCATTCCCGCGAAAGCGGGAATCCAGAGGGGACATGTCGACCTCGCGGCCCACACACTGGGTCCCCGCTTTCGCGGGGACGAGCGGCAGGAGGACGCGGCGTGCATCTCCGACACTCAGCCGCAGCGCGCGCAAAGGAGCGCGTAGAGCGCGCGCGCCGCCTGGCATTCGCCGCCCTCGGGCCGGCCCGGCTTGGCGGACGGCGTCCAGGCGAACACGTCGACATGCAGCCACGATTGCGCCGTCACGAAGCGCCGCATGAACAGAGCCGCGGTGATGGCGCCGCCGTGGCTGCCGCCGACATTGTTGATGTCGGCCACCTTGGATTCGAGCATCGCCTCGTAGGGCCGCCACAACGGCAGCCGCCACAGCGGATCGTTCTCGCGCTTGCCGCACGCCGCCAGTTCGTCGGCGAGCGCATCGTCGTCGGTGAAGAACGGCGGCACGTCGGGGCCGAGTGCGACGCGCGCGGCACCGGTCAAGGTGGCGAAGTCGGCGATCAGCGCCGGCTTCTCTTCGTCGGCGAGCGACAGCGCATCGGCCAGAACGAGCCGGCCCTCGGCGTCGGTATTGCCGATCTCGACCGTGATGCCCTTGCGCGAGGTGTAAATGTCGCGCGGCCTGAAACTGTCGCCGGCGATGGCGTTCTCGACCGCCGGAATGAGCACGCGCAGCCGCACTTTCAGCCCGCGCGCCATGATCATGTGCGCCAGCGCCAGAGCGGTCGCGGCGCCGCCCATGTCCTTCTTCATGTTGAGCATGGCGGATTCGGGCTTGATGTCGAGCCCGCCGGTGTCGAAGCAGACACCCTTGCCGACAAGCGTGATGCGCGGATGCGCGGCTTCGCCCCACGTCATGTCGAGAAGCCGCGGTGCCCGCGGCGCGGCGCGGCCGACCGCATGGATCAGCGGAAAGTTTTGCGCCAAGAGATCGTCGCCGACGACGCTCCGGAAGGAGGCGCCGTGCTGCGTCGCAAGTTTTTGCGCGGCGGCTTCAAGCTCCGCCGGCCCCATGTCGTTGGCCGGGGTGTTGATCAGGTCGCGCGCCAGGGCGATGCCTTCGACGATACGCTGCAAGTCGTCGCGGTCGAGGCTTTGCGGCAGATCGAGACTGAGCTTGCGCGCCTCGGCTTTGCGATAGCGCGTGAAGCGGTAGCTGCCGAGCGCAAAGGCCAGCGCCGCCAGCCGCGCGTCATGCGGCTCGTTGGCAAAGCGATAGACGCCGTCGGGCAGATGCTGCGGCAAGCGGCCGGGCAGGAACAGATCCTTGGCGTCGTCGGCGGCTTCGAGGCCGAACAGTACGCCGCCAAGCCCGTCCTTGCCCGGCAGCAACAAATGCCGCCCGGCCTTCGGCTCGAAGGCGGCCGCATCGGCAAACGCGCAGGCCTCCGCCCCGATATGCTTGCGTATATCCGGATAACCGGCCGCGGTCACAAACCAGATCGGGATGGCAGCGGCGCTGCCGCGCGCAACGAAAATCGATTCCATCGGCTCTTGCGATTTTATCGAAGACCGCGTGGTGCTATCACGAACGCATCACGGATGATAGCCGACGTCGCCGCGTACCTTGCCGCGAAACACCCAATAGGACCACGCGGTGTACATGAGGATGACCGGGAGCAGAAACAGCGTGCCGATCAAGAGAAAGGCCTGCGTGCTCGGCGGCGAGGCGGCCTGCCAGAGCGTGTAGTGATACGGCACGATCATCGGCCACAGGCTGATGGCGATGCCGAGGAACGACATCATGAACAGGCCGACGGCGCCGAAAAACGGCAACAGCTCGTAGCGGTGCGTCAGCGCGTACCATTCCGCGATGGCGATCGCCGCGGTGACGATCGGCACGGGTGCCAGCAAGCCGATGTTGGGCCAGCTGAACCAGCGCTGGGCGATGCCGGCATTGGCGAGCGGCGTCCATACACTGACGACGACGATGCCGGCTAAGACCCCGATCAGGCACAGCCGTCCGGCCCGCCGCGCCCAATCCTGCAAATCGCCTTCGGTCTTGAGCACGAGCCACGCCGCGCCGAGCAGCCCGTAGCCGGCCAACAGCGCGAGGCCGACCACGAAGGCAAACGGCGTGGCGAAGTCGAACGAGGTGCCGGCAAAATGCCGGCCGTCGACCCTAAATCCCTGGATGAAGGCGCCGAGCACGAGGCCCTGCGCGATGGTGGCGACGATCGAGCCGCCGCAGAACGCGCCGTCCCAGAACCGTCGCAGCCGCTCGTGGCGGAAACGGAATTCGAAGGCAACGCCGCGGAACATCAGGGCGAGCAGCATCACCAGAATGGGGAAGTAGACCGCGGGAATGATGATCGCGAAGGCGAGCGGAAACGCGGTCAACAAACCGAGCCCGCCGAATACCAGCCAGGTCTCGTTGCCGTCCCACACCGGCGCGATGGAATTCATGATGGTGCGGCGCATCGCCTGATCGGGCGCGAAGCCGTACAGCATGCCGACGCCTAGATCGAAACCGTCGAACACGACGTAATAGAATACCGCCAGCGCCAGCAGCAGGGTCCACAGCGGTACCAGATCGAGGACCATCGCAGCCTCACGGTCGCGTATCGGAGACGGCGCGGGCGGCACTCTCGAACGGCTGGCTGGGCCGTCCACTCGCCACGGGGTGCGTCACATCCGGCGCCTGCGGACCGCGCCGCACCAGGCCGGCCATGACCGCGATGCCGGTCGGATACATGATCAGATAAACGGCCACGTAGCAGGCGAACGAAATGACCACGTCGATTCCGGTGAGCGACGGCGACACCGAATCGGCGGTGCGCAACAGCCCGTAGACGGTCCAGGGCTGGCGTCCGACCTCGGTCACGATCCACCCGCAAAGCACGGCAATGAAGCCGAGCGGCGCCATGTACTGGAGGAGCCACAGAAACCGCGGCGACTGCCACAGCCGCCCCCGCAGCCGCAAAATCTGGCCGGCCACCGCGACAAACAACATGATGAAGGCGATTCCGACCATGATGCGGAACGCGAAGAACGGCGGCCCGACCGGCGGCCGCTGATCGAGCGGCCATTCCTTGAGCCCCTTGATCGTACCGCTCCACGAATGGGTCAGGATAAGGCTGCCAAGCTCCGGAATCTCGATGGCGTCGTGCATCCTCGCGGCGGCATCATCCGGAATGCCGAACAGCGTCAGTGGCACGGGATTAACGGTGTCGTAACGGCCCTCGATCGCGGCAACCTTGGCCGGCTGATATTCGAGCGTGTTGAGACCGTGCTGGTCGCCGAGAAACATCTGCAGCGGCACGATGACGATCAGAAGGTCGAGCGCCATGAGGATCATCATGCGCGCCTCGGCTCCTGCCCGCTCGCGGCGCAACAGCCAGGCGCCGACGCCCATCACCACGAACGCGGTGGTGATGTAAAAGCCGGTCACGGTGTGCAGCAGGCGGTAGGGAAACGACGGATTGAAGATGATGGCGAGCCAATCGACCGGCTCGAACCGGCCGTCGACCAGCTTAAAACCTTGCGGCGTCTGCATCCACGAATTGGTCGCCAGGATCCAGAATGACGACAGCAGCGTACCGAAGGCGACCATCAGACCGGCGAAGAAATGCGCCCAGGGCGGCACCAGCCGGCGGCCGAACAGCAGCACGCCGAGAAACGACGCTTCCAGAAAGAATGCCATCAGGCCTTCATAGGCCATCAGCGGCGACAGCACGTCGGCGGTTTTATCGGTGAAGCCGCTCCAATTGGTGCCGAACTGGAACGGCATGACGATGCCCGACACCACGCCCATGCCGAACGAGACGGCGAAAATGCGGATCCAGAATGCCGAAATGCGCAACCAGATGGCGCGGCCGGTGAAGAACGCCAAGGCTTCCAGCACCGCGATGTAGGACGCCAGCCCGACGGTGAATGCCGGCAGCAGGATGTGCCAGGAAATCACCCAGGCCCATTGCAGCCGCGACAGCAGCACCGGGTCCAAAGTCATGGCGGGCCTTTCGGAGGCGACGCGAACCCTCTGGAAACAGGGCTACATTATTTTGGCGGCGCTCGATAGGGCGCTGCGCATATCATTAACCTCATCCTGAGGCGCGAGCGAAGCGAGCCTCGAAGGATGTAGGCCGAGGTGCCCGGAGCTGCATCCTTCGAGGCTCGGCGCTGCGCGCCGAGCGCCTCAGGATGAGGGCCACTATCAATTCCGCAGATCACTCGTCAATCTTCTTGTTGTACGGCCCGAGCACCTTCGTCGCCGCCTGGACGTAGGACAGGTCGATCACGTCCTTGACCGAGACCTTGCCGTCGATCTCGCCCACGTCCTTGAAATACTTCCAGGCCATTTCCAGCGCCGGCACATTGAGGTTGCCGTTCGGATCGACCACCTGCGAGACGATGGCGCGGTGCACCTTCGGGTCTTTGAGGAACGAGTATTTCACCAGAATGTCGATCACCTCGTCGGAATTCGGACCGGCGATGTGGCCGCCCTCGAGCGAGTCGTCGTAGAAGCGCATCGCCTTGACCAGCGCGACCATGAACTTGTTGGCGGTGTCTTTTTGCTGGGTGAATTTCGGGCTGTAGAAGATCACCGCAGTCTGGAAGCCGGGGAAAATCTCGTCGGCGGTCATCAGCTTCTTGGCGGCGCCGAGCTGCAACAGTTTTGTCACGGTCGGCTCGACCGTGAGGCTGGCGTCGATGCCCTTGTTGGCATAGGCCGCGATGTGGTTGGGGAAGCCGAGATAGACCGGATCGATGTCCTTGATGCTGAGCCCGACTTTCGTCAGAGCGTAGTTGATCAGCGCGTCTTCGCTGTTGCCCTTGGCGGAGATCGCCACCTTGAGGCCTTTGAAGTCCTTCAGGCTCTTGACCTTGCCGCTGTCGTAAAGGTCGGTGCGCACCATGATGTTTTCGAAGCTGTAGTTCTTGGTGTTGCGCGCCTTGTCGGCGACGATCTTGATGCCGATGCCGCGCGCCACAGCGTTGTAGAGGCCGGCGGACGTGGCGCCCGAGCCGACGTCGACTTCGCCGGAGGACAGCGAGGGGATCATCTTGGCCGCCGAATCGAAGCGGACGAATTTCACCTTGAGCCCCTGCTCGGCGAAGTAGCCCTTGGCGTCGGCGATGAACAGCGGCGCGTCGCTCGCCGCCCCAATGGTGCCGATAGTCAATTCCTGCGCCTGCGCGCGCGCACCCAGCGCGGTCATCGCCACGACGGCAGCGGCTGCAAGGAGCCATGTTTGAATCTTTTTCATCGGCGCCATTTCTTCCTCCGCGATGTTCTTATAACCCGCTCGTCCCCGCGAAAGCGGGGACCCAGTGCTGGATTCCCGCTTTCGCGGGAATGAGCGGAAGATAACACGTACCCGCTTGGCCCGCCTGCGACACAGATGCGCTCACAGCCAGGGCATCAGCGAGGCGTGGATGACGTCGGGAATCCCCTCCCCGCCGACCGCTTTGATGGCGGTGTCGACGTCCTTGAGCCCGAACCGATGCGTGGTGATGAGCTCGAGCGGGAAACGCTTGGAGGCGAGCTGTGCCAAAGCGAGCTCGCAGGCCTTGTAGCTGTGGCCGCGCGCGCTCTTCATGGTGATGAACTTCACCGTGAATTTTTCCAGCGGGAAATTGGGAAACGCCGCCAGCTCGCCCTGCGCCACGATGATGCCGCCCTTGCGCTTGAGCGCCTCGATGCCGAGCAGGATCGGGATGGTGCCGGCGCCGGCGGTGCAGTCGAGCGCGACGTCGACGCCCTTGCCGCCGGTGATCTCCATGACCTTGGCCAGCGGATCTTCCTTGCTGACGTCGATGACGTGATCGGCGCCGAGCTTTTTGGCGACCTCCATGCGGGCGCGGTCCTTGGCGGTGCCGGTGACGATGATCAGCGAGGCGCCGGCCTGCTTGCAGATCACGGTCTGCGACAGGCCCTGCTGGCCCGGGCCCTGGATCAGCACCGTCGAATTGTAGCCGACGCCGCCGTCGAATAGCGACCACTCGACGCCGTTCGCCATCGGCGTGACGAGGCCGGCAAGCTCCGGCGTCACGCCCTTGGGCACGTGATGCACCACCGCGTTCCACGGCAGGTAGACGTACTGGGCAAAGCCGCCCCACAGATGCGGCGGCCGCTCGATCGAGGTGTAGCCGTAGCGGATCGCGTCCGGATTGGTACGCCAGTTGGTGTTCTCGCAATGCCGGTACTGGCCGGCATGGCACCACTCGCACTTGCCGCACATCACGTAATGCTCGACGAAGACGAGATCGCCTTCCTTGAATCCCTTGCGGCGGGTGAATTCGCGGCCGGCCTTGGCGATGGTGCCGATGTTCTCGTGGCCCATGATGGTGGGCGCGTTACTCGGCGGATGCTTGTAGAGCTTGACGTCGGTGCCGCAGATGCCGCCGACCTCCATCTTCATCAGCGCCGCGTCCTCCGGAATATCCGGCATGGCGAATTCGCGGATTTCGGTCTTGCTCGGCCCGGTACGCACCGCCGCCAGGACTTGTTCTGCCACTTTGAAATCGCTCCAGCTTGGTTCTTGTTTTCCGTTAAATATGCCGGCGCAATCTAGAATGCAGCCGAAGCGCGTCAAGCCCGCCTAACAGGTGCATTTTCGCCGGCGACAGCCTAGCTTGAGGGCCATGGCAGGCTCATTCCCGATGATGCGGCCGTTGCGGCGCAGCGCCGATCACGGCGCCGCCAGCGAACGGGTGCGCGGCTGGACGCGGGCGCGTTTTGCGCTTGCCGATGATGAGACCGTGATGGCGTCCGAGATCGCCTGCACGGTGCCGGGGTGCCCGCCGATCGAGACCCACGTGGTGTTCTGGACCGCTTCCGGCCGGCACCATTTCCAGGTGTTCAAGCCGCTCGCCGAAGTCGCCGAAGACGACCTGCCGCCCGCCTTCATGAAGGACGCGCTCACCTGGGTCGAAGGCGTCGAATGCAGCTGCTGCTAAAAACTTTCCTCCGCCGCGAAGCGGGGAAGGATGAGCAAGCGAAGCCTGATCAATCGAAGCGACGGAACGCGGCTTCAACCTCGGCGTCGCTGGCAAATCCGCGGCAGTCCGCCTGCACCGCTCCAGACCAAGTCCAGCCTAATGGACCATGCGGCCGATGCGGTCGAGCCGCACCGTCGATGGCCCATTGGGCGACGTTTGGTCGACCGAATAAAAAATCATGGCGGCGCGACCGACGATGTTCTCGAGCGGAACGTAGCCGACCTGGCTCATAACGCGGCTATCGGTTGAATTGTCCCGGTTGTCGCCCAGCACGAAATAATGACCGGGCGGCACGAGGAATTCCGGCGTATTGTCGAGGAAACTGTTTTCCTGCAGATCGAGCGTCTCATAGCTCGCCCCGTTCGGCAGCGTTTCGCGCCAGCGCTTGACGCCGACGGCGCGGCCATTCTCCAGATAGACGAAATCCTCTATGCGCTTACGGCCGACCGCAGTGCCATTGATGACAAGCTCACCGTTCCTCATCTGGATGCGGTCGCCCGGCAGGCCGACCACCCGTTTGATGTAGCTGATTGTATCGTCCTTCGGCAGGCGGAACACCACGGTGTCGCCACGTTGCGGTTCGGCGCTGAAGACCCGGCCCGAGAAGAGCCGCGGCGAGAGCGGCAGAGAATAGTGGGTATAGCCATAGGCATATTTGGACACGAAAAGGTAGTCGCCAACGAGCAACGTCGGCATCTGGGCTGCGCTCGGTATGTTGAAGGGCTGGTATAGAAAGGTTCGTATCAGCAAAGGCGCGATCAGCACAATGCACCCGGCAATTACGGCGCTTCCAATGGTTCGCCAAAAGCTAAACCCTTGCGCGCGTGCAAGCATGAGCAGCAAAATCACAAATCCCCAGATTCCGAGTATCAAGGTGATCGCCTGGAGCGCCGGGACGAGCCCGCGCGGAGCAACCCCGCCGGCGATATATGCAAGCCACAGCAGCGCGAGGACGCATAGCGAGAAGGCCAGAATGCTCGGAAGCAAGGCCCAGGCGATCACGGCACGTATCTGCGCCTGCGTGGCGGAACCGCCGAACAACGTGCCGCTCAGCCGCAGCAGCAATCCGTTGAGATAAAGACCGACTATGCCGAGAAACGCCCCACCGACCGCAATAGCCATGGCGACGGGCCAACCGACGAGCCCGGCCCTGCCTCCTGTCTGGAACAGGTGATTCACGAGCGCCGCGATGCCACCGATCGCCGCCAGCAACAACACATGGCGGCGCGGGTCGCGGGCGAGAACGTAGGAGATCGTGTCGCGTGGACGCGTCCAGATAGAGAACCAGGGTGACAGATACTGCGAAGTATCGTGCGGTTGCGCCATCATCGCCGCCTCTTCGGTGGTGGCTCGCATGCGCCACCTCGCGGGCCATAATACGATTATTAGCGCTGGGAAAGGATATCGTATCCCCGCGTTGCAGCGAAGTGTCCCCCGGCAATCGACGGGAATTACGCTATTCTTCTGCAGTGCGAAAGGACGCTCCTAATACCTCGGATCACCTTGCGGCAGCCCGGTAGTTCGGTCGCTTTTGCAGCGACCGGATTTTTCGATGCGCGTCCTACAGTCCTGCTTTCGCCAGCGCGTCGGCCTGCCGCTTGGCGACGCGCTCGATGGAGAAGCGCTCGATCGCTTCGTTGAACAGGCGATAAAAATTCAGCTCGGCGCGCAAGTGCAGGAACACGGCGCCCAGCCCGATTGCGGCGCGGTCCATGAAGACGAATTCGCGCGGCACCCGCACCGGGCCCTTGCGCTTGAGCGCCTGGTGGACGCGGAACGCTTCGCGGCGGCCGTATTCGGCGGGTGCCACGCCGTCGGCGATGGTGCGGACGCGGTCGTCAAGGAGCGGCCCATAGATGAAGCGCGCCCAGATATTGAGCGTCTCGATCAGCTCGCGCGACAGGCCGCGAAAACCCCAGGTCTCGTAGGCGCCCACGATCAGATCGTCCTCACCGCGCAACAGCCCGTGATAGAGGTCGACGACGCCCTGGACGAATTTCGGCGCGAAGATGCGGATGCAGCCGTAGTCGAGCAGATTGATGCCGGCCGGCGCGCCACCGCGTTTGAATACCGTGTAATTGCCGAGATGCGGATCGCCGTGGATGACGCCGAAGCGGCTGAACGGAAACCACCAGGCCGTGAACATGGCGCGGGCGAGCGCGTTGCGCGCGGCGAGCGGATCGTCCTTGTGCGTGAGCATCCGCGTGCCGTCGAGCCAATCGAGTGTCAGCAGCCGGCCGGTCGACAGCTCCGGCCAGGCGCGCGGCACGCGCACGGATACCTCACCGTCGAGCATGATGCGATAAAGCGCGACGTGCTTGGCCTCGCGAAAGTAATCGAGTTCTTCGCGCACGCGCGCGCCGATCTCTTTGCCGACCTCGGTAGTGTCGATGGCGTTGTCGAGGCGGCGGCGGATGGCGAGCAGCCACTGCAGCTGGCGCAGATCGGCTTCGACCGCGGACTGCATGTCGGGATATTGCAGCTTGCAGGCCAGATCGTTGCCGTCGAGCGAGCGGGCGCGGTGCACCTGGCCGAGCGACGCGGCGGCTGCCGGATGGTGCTCGAAACTGCGGAATTTTTTCTCCCAGTCGACGCCGAGCTCGGCCACCATGCGGCGCTTGACGAAGGCCCAGCCCATGGGCGGCGCTTCGCTCTGCAGCTTCTGCAATTCGGCGGCGTATTCGGGCGGCAGCAGATCCGGAATGGTCGCAAGGAGTTGCGCGACCTTCATCAGCGGCCCCTTGAGCCGGCCGAGCGCCGACGACAGCGCCAGCGCCTCGCCGGCGCGGTCGGGCGCGCCGCCGAGGAGCCGCCGTCCCGCATAGCGCGCCGCCACGCCGCCCACGTTGGCGCCGACCCGCGCATAGCGCGCGGCGCGGGCGGACAAGCGGTTCTTTTCGCGGTCGGTGGGCATGGGCTCCTTTACTCGCGAGAGCCCAGGCGGCAATCAGCTCTTTGCCAGTTTTCGAAACGCCTCACGGTATCTTTCCATGCCTCTGCGCGCGAGCTTCATGCCGTAATCATGGGCCGTCATGGTGCGCTCGATTTTCAGACCAGCCTCAACCGGATCGATACTGAGCACATCACCCACTCCCCAACCGAGACTGCGCGCCAATTCAATCGGAAGATCGATCAATAGCTTCTCTCTCCGCGCTTATGTATGGTGCCTTGCATTATTTGCACCTCAAATTGGATGACGCCCCCGCTCGGCTGTGCATGCCGCGCCGGGGACTACCGGACAAATTAAACGCGAAGGCGCCCGGCATAAAGAGCCGGGCGCCGTGCCTTACTGTCGTGGGGACTGTTTTACCGCGCCACCGGCTCCGCCGGGCGCGCCGCGCGGGTGATCCGGCGGTGTTGCCGGCTGATCGGCCGCGGCGGTACCGGCGCTGGCTGCGCGAAGCCGCCGCCGAACAGCCGGGAGAAGAAGCCCTCGCCGCCTCCGCCCTGGGCCGAATAGTAGCCGCGGGCGCCGCGGGGCCCGCCGCCGTTGCCCCACAGCGACGGGCTGTCGGGCACGGCCAGGACCTGGCGGTGCGTGATGTCGATCCGGTGCTCGACCGGCACGTCGGCGACCCGTTTCTCGGGCCCGTTGAGCAGCGCGATCAGCGCCCGGTCGCGGCCGTAGACGTCCTCGCGGAATTCGAGCTTGCCGGCATCGTCGACGAACGCGGTCTGATAGGTCAGGTGCACCGGGATGAAGGTCGGGAAGTCGATGTTGACCTCGCCCGGCCCGTACATCCGCTTGATGCGCTCGATGGTGTAGCCCTCGCCCGGCCGCACCAGCGACAGCAGCACCTCGGCATATTTGGGCGGATCGAGCACGCGCATGCAGCCGTGGCTGAACGCGCGCTTCTCATAGTTGAACATGTATTTGTCCGGCGTGTCGTGCTGATACACCAGGAACTTGTTGGGGAAGTTGAAGCGGATGCGGCCGAGCGCATTGCGGTCGCCCGGCGGCTGCCAGATGCTGATGCCGCCCTCGCGGTTGTGATCGACGACGAGCCCCATGCGCTGCAGCACCGACGGATCCTGCGCCAGCGCCGGCAGGTATTCGCGGTTCACGATCGACGGCGGCACGTGCCAGATCGGATTGATGGTGATGAACTTCATCTGCGCCGTCATGATCGGCGTCGGCATGCCGGGCTTGCCGATCACGATCCTGGTCTTCCAGACCTGCTGGCCGTCGTGCACCACGCGCAGCGTGTAGTCCGGCAGGTTGACCATCACGTAGGTCTTGCCGAGATCGTGCGGCATCCAGCGCCAGCGTTCCATGTTGGCGATGATGGTCTCGGTGACGTGGGTCGGACGCGGTCCGTTCATCGCATCGACCGTCTGCACGGTCAGCGTGCCGGTGACTTTGACGTCGTGCTCCTTCTGGAATTTCTTGACCGCTTCGGCGAGATCCTTGTCGTAGGTGGTGCCGTCGCCGGTGATGCCGAGCCGCTCGCGCAGCGCCGGCACCCGCTCGTCGGTCGAGCCGACCTTGAGCACCGGACCGTGCGCGATCGGCGCCTTCACGGCAGGCCCGTTGCCGCCGCGGATTTCGGCGAGCTTGGCCTTGAGCGCCAGGTAACCGGCCGCGTGCGGCTCGTAGGAGTCGAGCGCCGCGCCGACATCCTTGGCGTCGGCGAGCGCGGCCAGCACGCTCGCCGGTTCCGGCGGTTTTTGATCGTAGGAAATGTCGGCGCTCACCCGCGACCAGTGCACTCGCCCGACCGAGGCGTGGTGCGCGTACAGGATGACCGAGGCGGTCAGGCGCAGCTCGGCTTCGGCGAGCGTGCCGGGATCGGATGACTTGAAGTCTGCCACCGGATAGTCGGCGGGTTCGAGGCCGTCGGCATCGACATGGCCGAGATAATTGGTCGCCGCCTTGGCGCGGTCATTGGCGTGACCGTCGGTGAGCCAGATCGGCGCATAAGAGCGGCCCGCATAAAACGCTTCAACTGCGGTGCGTTCGGACTTGCCGCCGAGCAGGCGGTCGAACTTGCCGGACGAGAGCGCGCGCAATTGATCGGCCACCGCCTGATCGACGGTGGGCGGGGCGCTGGCAGCCGGCGCGGGCGCCGCCGCAGCAGGCGCGGCGGCCGGCTCGGCAGCGGCGGCGCCGGTCTGCGCCGGTGCGGCTTCGGGAGCGGGCGCGACGCTGCCGGTCTGGGCCGGCGCCGCCTCGGGCGCGGGCGCAGCGGCGGCCGGATTCGGCGCTTCGGCCTGCTTGGCCGGTTCGGCGGATTTTTGCGGCTCGGCCGGCACTGCCGCCACGGCGGCAGGCTCAGGCGCGGGGGCGGCCGGCGCTACGGCCGCGTTCGTATTGTCAGATACAGGAGCGGCTGCGGCCGGCGCGGCGGACTTGTCCGGCTGCGCGGCGGCAGCAGGCGCGGCCGTCTCAGGTTGCGCCGCAGCGGCACCACCCGGCTCGGCGAGCGGATCTGCCAGCGCGCTGCCGGCGGTCACCGACAGCAACAGCGCAACCGCAGTCGAGGCCAAAAACCCATTCAGACGGACGCCGGGCATTGCAAATTCTCCCAATTCCTCGCTCTTGTCCCCAGCCCCTGCGGCTGCCTGAGAGCCCGAAACGCGGGAACAATGTTCCCGAAAAGTGTCATTGCTGCGGACGAAAAAGCGATTTCTGCCTTCACCTTACGCGACGCAGCCACGAATTGTCTTGTGCAGAGCGGCGAAAATGCGGGCCGGCTCACGCGATTTTCCGGCCCTGTCGCTCCCCGGCAACGGCTTGTTCCGCGTTGTCCGGCCCATCGCCCCCCAGACCAAGCCCTTCCAGCTTCCGGTATAGCGTAGATCGGCCGATTCGCAGCCGCCGCGCCACCTCCGACATCTGGCCGTCGTAATGGGAGATGGCGAACCGGATCAGCTCGGCCTCGACCTCCTCGAGCGGCCGGACGTCGCCGGCGGCGTCGAGCAGCGGCAGCGATTCGGGCGCTGGTGCACCGGCCGTCGTCGTGCCCGTATGGACGTCGGGCTGCAGCGGGGCGGCTTCGACTGTGAGGCCCTCAGAATAGGATTCGCCCTCGGCGGCTATTCCGGCCGGCAGCGTCGTGGCCGGAGCGTCGCCGGATATTTCGACCTGCGCCGCGATTTGCGGAAATTCCGCGGGCGAAAGCGTGTCGCCGTCGGCCAGCACCACGGCCCGGAACAGCGCATTCTCGAGCTGGCGGATATTGCCCGGCCACGCATAGGTGGCGAGGAGGCGCACCGCCTCCGGCGCAATGACGCGGATGCGCTTGCCCTCCTCGGCGGCAAAGCGTGCCAAAAAGTGCCGCGCCAGCGCCGGGATGTCGGCCGGCCGTTGGCGCAGCGGCGGCACCGTGATCGGAAACACGTGCAGCCGGTAAAACAGATCCTCGCGGAAGCGGCCGGCTTTGACGTCGGCGATCAGGTCGCGATTGGTCGCCGAGACGATGCGCACGTCGACCTTGACCGGCCGGCGCGCGCCGACCGGCTCGACCTCGCCCTCCTGGATGGCGCGGAGCAGCTTGACCTGCGCGGCCGGCGGCAGCTCGCCGACTTCATCGAGAAACAGCGTGCCGCCGGTCGCCTCGACGAACTTTCCGGTGTGCCGCTCGGTGGCGCCGGTGAAAGACCCCTTCTCGTGACCGAACAGGATCGACTCGACGAGATTTTCCGGCATGGCGCCGCAATTGACCGCGACGAACGGTTTTGTGCGCCGCTCGCCGGAGCCATGAATGGCGCGCGCGATCAATTCCTTGCCGACGCCGGACTCGCCGCAGATCAGCACCGGGATATTGGAGGCCGCCGCCTTCTCGGCGATGCGGATCACGCCGCCCATGTTGGCGCTTTTGGTGATGATGTCGGCAAAGCCGAGCGTGCCGGCGCGGCTGTGCTTGAAGCGGGCGATCTCGCCTTCCAGCGCGCTGGTGGTGAGCGCGTTGCGCAGGCTCACATGCAGCCGCTCGGCGCCGACCGGCTTGACCACGAAATCGATGGCGCCGGCGCGCATCGCCGAGACCACATTGTCGATGCCGCCATGGGCAGTCTGCACGATCACCGGCACCTTGACGCCGGCCTGGCGCAGCCGCGCCAACACGCCGAGGCCGTCGAGGTTCGGCATGACGAGATCGAGGATCACGCAGTCGATGCGCGCACCGTCGCCGCCGCAAAGCAGCGCCAGCGCCGCCTCGCCGTTGTCGCGGACCACGGCCTCATAGCCGAACTTGTGCAGCATGGCTTCGAGGAGCCGGCACTGCACCGGATCGTCGTCGACAATGAGGATGGCCATTCGTTATTCCTTCATGCGCGCGACGACCCTACGCGCCGCGTTCAGCGCAACGCGCGGTGTCCCGTTTCGGGGCAATCTGGGCGAGGAGAATTAAGAGGGTGTTAAATCACGAGGCCTTCCCGGCGACCGGCTCGGGTTTGTCTTTGCGTGTACCCGTCCCGGAAAGAAATAAGGTAGGGTTCGCCCGAGGGTTGCGCTATGCTGCCTCGGGTCAACGACGGCTGGGGGGAGACTATGGCAACGGAAAATCACATTCAGGGCCTTGCGCGCTTTCTCGTCGGCTTCGGAACTGAAGAAGACCAGTTTTGGCGCGATTATCATTTCGACTTTTGCGGACACATTGACTACGACCCGCATACCGGCGTGCCGGTGGCGGTCCGCCCGGTCGAGCGCAGCGGCTACTCGCTCGGCTGCTTGCAACTTGATTTCGGTCAGATAACAGCGGCAGCCGAGCCCTTCATCACGGCCTTTGATACCTGGCATGCAGCGAACCCCGGCAGCCCCGGCCTCGTCAGCACGCATAAGTTTGCGGTCGCCGCGCTGAAATCCGACGGTCAAGCGCTGATGGCAAATCCGGGCACGGCGTTACACCGGCAAGATGTCGCGGCGCTATCGACTTTCGTGCTGTCGCCGGACGGCAGCGATTGGGTCAATACGAACATCGACAACGCGCTGATCGGAAGCGACCATCAGAAGAAATCGATTTACAGCAGTGAGTTTACTCTCGTCGGCATTGCGCGCGAGGCCGAGGCAACGGCCGCGTTCAAGAACGCAACAAGCAGCGCGAAGACCGATCTTCTCTATGCGATGACGATGAAGTCCTACAATCAAGCGCCGGGCAACTGCACGCACAAACTGCTGCCGTTCCTCAATACGAACCCCGCGGACGATGACATTGTCGCGTGGCCGAACAGATTTTCGGGCGCGTTTCGCGACGGTGTCGGGAGCGCCGTGAAGCTGGCTCAGATGTGGTCGAAGCTGATCAATACGGCGCCGAGTTCGCCGCCGCCATGGATCGTCGATTTGGCGAACACCATGGATGCTCAAGGGCTTGCCAATCCGCGCAAGGCTTCCGCCGCATCGGGCTCTTACGTCGCCGCACGCCAGGTCTTCGAGAGCTCGGACCTTTTTCCCGGCTTTGCGCAAGCCTTGCAGGCCGGCAAGGATTTCATACCGCCAAGGCTGTTCAATCCGGCGACCGGCAAAATCAAGGTCGAGCCGCAGACCAATCGCGTGACGCAAGGCCTCATGGTCAAGGACAAGACCGGCTTCGTGTGGGACACGGCCGGAGATGCTTTTCAGCGGACCGATGGCGCATGGTCTGCCGTCGACATCGACACGATCAACAGCAAAGGCGCGATGGTCTAGCGCGCTGCGCCAGAAACCGCTCAGCGTCCCGATCGTCGCGGCTGGAACAGCGCCGGCCCGTAGCCGACGGCGAAGATCCAGAACGCCGCGATCCAGGCGGCGCCTGCCGCATGCAGCAGCGCCGTGGTTGCCGGTTCGAATGCGGCGGCGATGCGCAACAATGCGGCCGCCACGACGAGAAGATAAATGGCTTGCGTCAAGCGGCCGGCGGCGAGCGCGCGGCCGGTATGGCCGAGGCTCGCCCGCGTCATGATGGCGAGCGTCATGGTGCCGATGGCGCCGGCGGTCCACGAGTGCAGTCCGGCGCTGAGCGGAATCGCGCGCGGCAGCACGATGGCCGCGGCGACGATGACAAAGCCGATCGGCACGAACGCGTAGCCGACGTGAAGGATGAGCACCAAGGGATCGCGCAGCGTGCGCTCGCCGGCCCAGCGCGTCAGCCGTACCGCCTGGCCGACGCCGGCGACCAGCAGCAGCGCCGCCGTGCCCGGCCAATCCGGCAGCGCGATCCACACCACGAGCGCCACGACCGAGATCGCCAGCACCGCAAGGTCGAACTGTCCGAACGGCGCCGGCAGCCGCCCCGGATTTTCGCGGTTGAGCCAATTATGCGTAAAACTCGGAATGACGCGGCCGCCGATCAGCGAGATCAGCGCGATCGCCGCGGCAATACCGATGCGCGTGCCGAACGAGGCGATGCCGCTCAGGCGATCCTCGACGTGAAAGACCACGTTGCCGGCGAAGAAGACCAGCACGATGGCAACCGGCGGCAGGTTGCGCCAATTGCGCCCGACGAACACTTCGCGCGCCGCCGCCGCCGCGACGAAGAACAAGAAGCTGCAATCGATCACCCCCGCCGCCAGCGCGCCGATCGGCTGCGAGAAACAGACCGCGACGCGGCCGACGATCCACAGCGCCGCCAAGGCCGCCAGCGGACCGCCCTGCAGCGGCAGCCGTCCGGTCCAGTTCGGAATCGCGGTGAGCAGAAAGCCGGTCATCACCGCGGGCACATAGCCGTACAGCATTTCGTGGATGTGCCAGTCGAGCAGCGAGAACGCGGTCGGCATGCGGATGTCGCCGAACAACAAAGGCAGCCAGATCAAGATGCCGATGCCGGCATAGGCCGCGCCGAGAAAGAAGAACGGCCGAAAGCCGTAGCTCAGGATGGCCGGGCCCACATAGGAGCGCAGGCGCGGAATGGGCGTCATCGACGTTCCGCCATCACCGCCCCTTCTCGGAGCCGCCGAAATTCTTGAGCAGGATCGCCAGGATCAACAAGCCGAAGGCGCCGAGGCTCGGCAAAAATTCCCAGCTCTCGTTCGGATTGGCGTCACCGGCGATGCCCAGAAACGCCTGATTGAGCGCGAGCAGCAGGAACGCCAGCGCGAACACGACGAACAGGCCGTCCTTGGTGCGGCGCCAGAACCGGACAAAGAACAATCCGGCGATGATGAAGCCCATCGTCACCATGCCGTGCAGGAAAGGCATCATGCGGCGGTCCTAAGCGACTTCCCAGATGAAGCCGAACAACAGAGTGGACACCGCCGCAAGGCTGGCGGCGACGCGGTACGGCGACAGATCGACCTGTGGCGGCAACACCGCCAGATCGATCGCGACGAGCAGATTGTTGACGGCGAGCAGCACGAAGCAGGCCGCGCTCCACAGCAAGAGCCGCGTGCGGTTGCGCCGGTAGCTGCGCACCAGAAGCCAGCCGCAGACCGCGCTGGTGATGAAGCACAGCGCGTACACGGTCGTCGCCAACATCGAGAACGTTGCCGTGGACACGGGGCCTACTCCTTGCTGAATTTGAACGCCTCGGCGAAGCTGCGCAGCTTGTCGTCGGGCATTTCGAAGATGGCGCCGATCACGGTGGCCGGTTTCGCCGCGTAGACCTTGCGCACCAGCTCGCCGACATGATCGAGTTCCGGCGAGGCCGGCCGATAGCGGCAGACGTGCTCGCTCTCCCGGGCCAGGAGCCCGGCGCGCTCGAGCAGCAGCGCCGCGCCGGCGACGGCGGCCGGGCTCGATCGCAACTCGCGCACCAGCTCGTCGTGCTGCCAGGCCCGCTCCGGCCGGCCGCCGACCACACGCAGCAGCTCCAAAGCCCACACCGAGCCGATGGAGCTGCGCACGAAGTCGAGGATATCCGCCTCTTTCACCGTGCCGATTGGATCACGCCTTCGTCCGCCACCGCCCGCACCGCGCCCAGATTCTCGGCGGGACTAGACGCATATCGCCGGCGGCGCAACCGGACACAGGGACGCGCGGGGCGCTGCGTACCGACAACCAAAGACGAAACCCCCGGTCGACTCGTGCCGATCATCAGCTGGTCGAAAGTGTCCGCGGCACCGATCAACCGACCGCGGAGCAAAGGCAAACCCTTTCCGGAAGCCGGGAGAATAGCTACCTTACGGTCGCAAGATCGCAGTTCATCCGAAAAAAGCCGACTTAACCCCGATGCAAATGCAGCTTCCGCCGACCGCAGATGCCGCCGCGGCGACCGACTCCGTCCGCGCGGTGACGGCCGAGCACGAGCTGCGCCGGGAACTGGAGCGGCAGAAGCGCACCTTCGATCTGGCGATGAAGGCGTCGCAAATGGGGACGTGGCGCTACACGCTCGCCGACAACGTTTGCGTCTACGACGAGAACGCGCAACGCCTTTATGGACTGACCGAGGCCCGGTTCCTCCACGACGAGGAAGGGGTGAAGTTGAAGTTTCATCCCGACGATCTGGAGCTGATGTGGACCCGCGTCGCCAAGGCGCTCGATCCTGCGGGCGACGGCCGCTATGACGTCGAATATCGGGTCCGGCAGATCGACGGCAGCTGGCGCTGGCTCAGCGCCTGGGGTTTTGTCGAGTTCGATGGCGAGGGTGCGGCGCGAAAGCCGGTGGCGATCGCCGGTGCGAGCCGGGACCTCACCGAGCGCAAGCAGGCCGAGGAACTTCAGCACCTGCTGCTCGAGGAGCTGAAGCACCGCATCAAAAACACCTTGGCGACGGTGCAGTCGATCGCCTGGCAGACTTTGCGGTCGGCACGCGATTTGCCGTCCGCCAGGGAGGCCTTGGACCGCCGTATTCTGTCGATGGCGCATGCGCACGATCTTCTGACGTCGCGGTCTTGGACCGGGGCGGATTTGAACGACATCGTCAGGCGCGCCCTGCACGCGTTTCCGCAAGGCCAAGTCGAGATTTCCGGTGCCGCCTTGCGCATTTCGCCGAAGCACACGCTCGGCTTGGCGCTGGCGCTGCACGAGCTTGCCACCAACGCCACCAAATACGGAGCGCTGTCGCGCCCTGAAGGAACCGTCAGCGTGGACTGGGGCGTGCGCGACGGGATGCTGCACCTGGAGTGGCGAGAACGCGGCGGTCCGCCGGTTACACCGCCAAATCACAAAGGCTTCGGCAGCCGGCTGCTCGAAGAGCTTGTGGTTCACGACCTGGGCGGAGCGGTCAAGCTCGACTACGACGTATCGGGCGTGCGCTGTAGCATCGTCGCCGCGCTTTAGATGCGCCGCCGCGCCGCGCGCCGCTCAACGCAACCGGCGCCGCAGATCACCAGCCCCGAGAGCAAATAACATTCGGCCGCGACGAGCGCCGAGGCGGGGTGTCATGGCGCAAACGGGAGTTGCGGCCTCGCGCAGAATTGCGGTGAAACCCTGCACGGCACCGCCGGCTCGGCGCCCGCGACCGCAATCGTCGCAAAAACGTCCGAATAATTGCACGCTCTTGCGGTTCTTCTCACGTTTCGCCACATCATTGAGCTGGTGAGGATCGCATGCCCCGCTCGCAAAAATCGGCCAGAAAAACCGCGGCGAAGACGGCCGCGAAGCGAACCGCCCGCACGAGCGCGGCGGCCAGATCGCCGCTCGGCGCGCTGCCGGAGTGGAATCTCGCCGATCTCTATGCCGGCCTCGACGATCCGGCCATCGCCCGCGATCTTGACCGCACCGATGCGGACGCCGCGGCGTTCGAGACTGCCTACAAGGGCAAGCTCGCCGAGCTGGCGGCGCCCGGCGGCGCCGGCGCGCTCGCCGAGGCGGTGCGGCGTTACGAAGCGCTCGACGACCTCATGGGCCGGATCGGCTCCTATGCGGGGCTCATCCATGCCGGCGACACCGTCGATCCGGCGCGCACCAAATTTTACGGCGACGTGCAGGAGCGGCTGACCGCGGCCTCGACGCATCTGTTGTTCTTCACCCTCGAGCTCAACCGCATCGCGGACGGCGAGCTCGAAGCGGCGATGGCCGATCCGGCGCTCGGCCATTACCGGCCGTGGCTCGAGGACGTGCGCCGCTACAAGCCGTATCAGCTCGAGGACCGCGTCGAGCAGCTGTTCCACGAAAAGTCGGTGACCGCCTACACCGCCTGGAATCGGCTGTTCGATTCCACCATCGCCAACCTGCGCTTCGAGGTGGCGGGCCGCGCGCTCGCCATCGAGCCGACGCTCAATCTGTTGGCCGACCGTTCGGCCGACAAGCGCAAGGCCGCCGCGCAGGCGCTGGCGAAGACATTCCAGCAAAACGTCGCGCAGTTCGCGCTGATCACCAATACGCTGGCCAAGGACAAGGAAATCTCCGACCGCTGGCGCGGCTTTGCCGATATCGCCGACGCGCGCCATCTCGACAATCGCGTCGAGCGCGAGGTGGTCGACGCACTGGTCGCCGCAGTGCGTGATGCCTATCCGACCCTGTCGCACCGCTATTACGCGCTCAAGGCCAAATGGTTCGGCAAGAAGAAGCTGGCGCATTGGGACCGCAACGCGCCGCTGCCGCAAACCCCGACGCGGCCGATCGGCTGGGTCGAGGCGCGCGACACCGTGCTCACGGCCTACGGCGCGTTCTCGCCCAAGATGGCGGCGATCGCCGAGCGGTTTTTCGCGCAGCGCTGGATCGACGCACCGGTGCGGCCCGGCAAGGCGCCGGGCGCATTCGCGCATCCGACCGTGCCGTCGGCGCACCCCTATGTGCTGCTCAACTACCAGGGCAAGCCGCGCGACGTGATGACGCTCGCCCACGAACTCGGCCACGGCGTGCATCAGGTGCTGGCGGCGCCGAACGGCGCGCTGATGGCGCCGACGCCGCTGACGCTGGCCGAAACTGCGAGCGTGTTCGGCGAGATGCTGACGTTCAAGAAATTGCTGGCGCAGACCAAGGACGACAAACAGCGCAAGGCCATGCTCGCCGGCAAGGTCGAGGACATGATCAATACCGTGGTGCGGCAGATCGCGTTCTACTCATTCGAGCGCGCCGTCCATACCGAGCGAAGAAGCGGCGAGCTCACCGCGGCGCGCATCGGCGAATTGTGGCTTTCGGTGCAGAGCGAAAGCCTCGGGCCGGCAATCGAGCTGAAACCGGGCTACGAAACGTTCTGGGCCTACATTCCGCACTTCGTGCACTCGCCGTTCTACGTCTACGCCTACGCGTTCGGCGATTGCCTGGTGAACTCGCTCTACGCCGTCTACGAGCGCGCCGCCGCCGGATTTGCCGAGCGCTATCTCGCCATGCTGGCGGCCGGCGGCACCAAGCATTATGCCGAGCTGCTGGCGCCGTTCGGCCTCGACGCTCGCGATCCGGCGTTCTGGCAAGGCGGCCTCGGCGTCATCGCCCGCATGATCGACGAACTGGAAGCGTTGGATCGCGGCTAACTGTTCGCACCAATTCTGACTCGTCATGTCCGGCCTCGTGCCCGACGCCACTTCGCGTGTTTTACAACTAATAGAGAATGAGGTAAGAAATACTCGCGTTAGTTAAACACGAGAGGTGCCGCAGCCGCGGCCCGTTTCAGACGCGCCCGGCACCGCCGCACCAGGAGGGGCGTCATGAAATCGACTGTCATGAAATCGTCTATCGTCATTCTGTCTGTTGCTGCGCTGTCATTGATCGGCACGGCCGCGCCGTCGCTGGCGCAACGCAATCCGCCGGGCGTCAACCCGACGCATTATCAGTGCTACCGGGTGACCGAACGAGACCCGGCGTTCAAGGAGCGCGCCGTCAAATTGCG
>DASRET010000019.1:0-11070 GCA_035651875.1 Xanthobacteraceae bacterium | reverse complement strand
TTGCACCTGGTTGAAGGCGCCGACCACCATCATCAGCCCGCCCAGCGTCAGGCCGCCGCTGAAATAGCCCGGCAACGCCACCAGAATTGGCACCACGATGGCGATCCAGCCATAGCCCGACGTGATCCAGGTCAGCCGCGACAACGCGCCGGATAAATGCCGCATCGAGCCGATGACTCGATCGAGATTGCGGTCGAGCTGCCGGCGCTCGTCCCGTTCGCCGCCAAACAAGCCGATGCTTTCGGCGCTTTCGCTGACGCGCACCAACGCGAAGCGCAATTCGGCTTCCTTGGCGTAGAGGTCGGCGTTCAATCGGATCAGCGGCCTGCCGACACGCCACGTCAGCAGCGAGCCGATGCCGGCATAAACCACCGCGCACCACACCATGTAGCCCGGAATGGTGAAGCGGGTGCCGCCGACCACGAAGACGAGCTGATCGGACAAGACCCACAGAATGCCGATGAAGCTCACCAGCAGCAGTGTTGCCTGGAACAGACCAACGCCGAGGCTTGCGGAGAGCTCGGTGAGCTTACGGGTGTCTTCTTCGATGCGCTGGTCCGGATTGGCACCGATCGGCCCCGCCAATGCCAAGCGATAGAGCCGGCCGGACGTGAGCCACGCGTCGAGCAAATGCTGGGTGAGCCACTCGCGCAGCCGCACCTTGAGCATCTGCTGCATCCAGGTCTGGCCGACCACGAGAGTCAGCAGCACGGCGATCAGCGCGGCGAATACCAGCAATTGGTGGCCGAGACCATTGAGGCTGCGCTGTGCCACCGCGTCGAAGAACGCACCGTTCCAGGTGTTCAGCCGCAGCTGGCCGACCATGTTGCCGAGCAGGACCGCGACAATGCCGGCGGCAAGCAGAAGGGCGCGCAGCCGCTGCGGCGAACGCCACAGCGCACGCAGCAAAACGGCGCTTTCCGAAAGTGCCGAGCGCTCTTTGTATTCGGCGGCAGGCGGACGAAAATCGATTTCGCCGATGGAGCCCGCGTCGCCGCAATCGCAATCGCTCACCTGCGACCGCGCCTGCTCACTACGGCAATGTGGATCGGAGCCGCCGGAAAGGTCGTCGACGACCTTCCGGGCCAGCGTCATAGCCATGCTGTTGAATCACCCTCACACCTGCGCGCCCTTAAGCGCGGCAAATGCGAGCAATTGATGGCGCCATGGAACTCCGCGGTTCCATCGCGCCCGTTGCGCACATGCGCCTTCCGTGCTTGGAGCTGCCGCGCAATACCCGCGCCGCGACCTCTGTACAATAACAACTTACGCCGCTTCGGTTATACGATGGCATCGCTGGACGCATGGATCGCGCGTCAGAACGCCACGAGCATTGTGGCACTCGAGCGTGCGATATCGGCAACGCATCTGTGCCGGCGGCGTGAGCGCTTCGGTCAAGCCGTCACCCCGGCCGTAGGCTCAGTGCTGGCGTCGCCGGTTTTTGCCGATTGGGATCCGCGACCGGATTACTTTTTCCATTGGGTGCGCGATGCGGCGCTGGTCATGCGCACGGTCGCCGAGCTGATGGAGGAGGCGCCGAGCGCCACGGAACAAGCGCGCTGGCGAAAGCATTTTGAAGACTTTGTGCGCTTTTCGCTCAAGCTCGCCGAACCTGACGAGCGTTATTTGCTCGCGCTGTCCCGTGCGACGGGTGCGTGCGCGACGAACGATCAAAAATTCCTCCGCAAGGAAGCCGAGATTCACGCCCTCGGCAGCGACGCGCTGCTTGCCGAGCCGCGGTTCAATCCCGACGGCACGCTCGATATTTTCCACTGGTCGCGGCCGCAATATGACGGACCGGCGCTGCGGGCGCTTGCCTGCCTGCGCTATCTGCAGGCCGGCAGCGCGTTAACCGACGAGCTGGCACGGCTGTTGCGCCGCGACCTCGCATTCACCGTCGCGCATGCCGGCAAACCTTGCATCGGGCCGTGGGAAGAACCCGAGCAGCATGCCAACCACTATTACGTCGAGCTCGTGCAGCTGGCCGCGCTCGTTCATGGCCGCACCTGGGTCGCGAACGATCAAACAAAAGAAAGGGACGAAGCCGAGCAAAAACTGCGCAAGGGCCTGGAGCAGTATTGGTCGGAACGCCACCAGGTGCTGAGCGCGATGCGGCCCGCCGCAGCGGAAACAGCTGATGACCTCTTGGACGCGTTAACGCTGCTCGGCGCCTGGGATGCCGACCTGCCCGACGGTCCGCACAGCATCGGCGACCCGCGGCTGGAGACAACGCAAACCGCCATCGAAGCGCTGTTTGCCCGCGAGTTCCCGATCAACCACACGTGCACTGCCGGGCCGGCGCTCGGCCGCTCGCGCCGGGACCGCTATTTCGGCGGCGGCGCCTGGTATCCGACCACGCTTGCCGCCGCTGGTCTCTGCTACCGGCGAGCGCGGCGGCAAGGATGGCGGCGCCGCGACCTGATCGCACACGGCGACGCCTATATGACGACACTGCGCGCATTTGTTCCCGCGGATGGCGCGCTCTCGGAGCAAATCGACCGCACCAGCGGCGCGCCGATGTCCGCATCGCATCTGACCTGGAGTTACGCGGCGTTCATCAGCGCCGCACGGGAGCGGAGGTTGGCGCTCAGCGGGCGGTAACGGACCGCGAACGGCCACGCTCTCCCGCTGGAGCGTTACCCACCGTCAGCACCGGCCTCGGCAGAGACATGGTTCGCCAGGGCCCCTTCGAGCAGACGGCGGCATTCGACCAACTCTTCCAGCGCCGCGCGCAATCGACCACGCGCTTCGCTACCGAGTCCTGCCGCCTTGGGCTTGTCGGCGGCCGGCGATTGGAATGTCGGTTCGCGACGCACCGGTGTTGGGACTTCGTCCGAGCGTTCGCGCGGTGCCGCATTGGCAAATAGCGACCGAGCGGCTTGTACGGCATCGGTATGCCGCGCCTCGTCGCCGTCGTCTTCGATCAAATCGTCGTCGGATTGCGCCGGCGGCTGCGCGGCGCCGGCGCGCCAAACGTCTTGCACGAAGGCAATGCCCTGCTCGCGCAGGATGCGCTGCACGCCGCGGATCGTGTAGCCCTCGCCGTAGAGCAGATGGCGAACGCCGCGCAACAGATCGACGTCCTCGGGCCGATAGAAGCGCCGGCCGCCGCCGCGTTTCATCGGGCGGATTTGCGTGAACCGGCTTTCCCAGAAGCGCAGCACGTGCTGCGGCACGTCGATCTCGTCAGCGACTTCGCTGATGGTGCGGAAGGCTTCCGGCGCCTTGTCCAATGGCTGGCCCTCTCACCCGTGCCGGGCGCCGCTGCTTACGCCTCCGGCTTGCTGCCGGAATTGGGATTGATGCGCTGCTTGAGAATCGCAGACGGCTTGAACACCATGACACGACGCGGCGAGATTGGCACTTCCTTGCCGGTCTTCGGGTTACGTCCGATGCGCTGCCCCTTCTTGCGCACCACGAACGAGCCGAACGACGACAACTTCACGGTCTGGCCACGCTCCAAACAGTCGGTAATTTCCTGCAATACAAGTTCTACGAGCGAAGCCGACTCGCTGCGCGACAGACCGACTCTCTGGTAGACCGCCTCGCACAGATCGGCTCGCGTTACAGTCTTTCCCGCCATGGCCAGCCCCGCCAGGTCGGCGACCGGTCCCTACCGAAGACCTCTATCGCCCTGAATTATCAAGGATATGAGCTTGTCGGGGCAGGGTCAACGGGCTTCCGGCCCACCCCCCAGACTCGTCGCCCGCCCGCCCCTCAGACCCGGAACTTTGAGTCTACCAGCGGACCAATGCCGCGCCCCAGGTGAACCCGCCGCCCATGGCCTCGAACAACAGCAGGTCGCCGCGCTTGATGCGGCGCTCGGTGACCGCATCGGATAGCGCCAGCGGGATCGAGGCCGCCGAGGTATTGCCGTGGCGGTCCACGGTGGTGACGATTTTACCGGGCGCGATGCCAAGCTTGTGCGCCGAGCCGTCGATGATCCGTTTGTTGGCCTGGTGCGGAATGAACCAGTCGATGTCCTCGGCCGTATAGCCGGTCGCCTTGAACGCATCCTCCACGACGTCGGTGATCATCGCCACCGCGTGCTTGAAAACCTCGCGACCCTCCATGCGCAGATGGCCGACGGTGCCGGTCGAGGATGGCCCGCCGTCGACATAGAGCTTCGATTTGTGGCGGCCGTCCGAACGCAGATGGATCGTAAGAATGCCACGCGCCTCGCGCGTGTCCGGCTGCTCCTGGGCGTCGAGCACAACGGCGCCGGCGCCGTCGCCGAACAGCACACAGGTCGAGCGGTCGGTCCAGTCGAGAATGCGGGAAAAAGTCTCAGAGCCGATCACGAGCGCCCGCGAGAACGCGCCGGACTTCAAGAGCGCGTCAGCGGTGGCGAGGCCATACACGAAGCCGGAGCACACCGCTTGCAGGTCGAATGCGGCGCCGCGGCTGATGCCGAGCTCGGCCTGCACCGACACCGCACTAGCGGGGAACGTATTGTCGGGCGTCGAGGTCGCCAGCACGATGAGATCGATGGAGCCGGCCTCGACATGCGCATGCGCGAGCGCGGAGCGGGCCGCGTTGGTCGCCATTTGCGAGGTCGTTTCGCCGGCCGCCGCGATCCGCCGTTCGTGAATCCCGGTGCGCTGGACGATCCACTCATCGGAGGTTTCGACCTTGCGCGCCAAATCCTCGTTGGTGAGGACCTGGTGCGGCAGATAGCTGCCGCAGCCGAGAATGACCGAGCGGCGCACCGTCACGAGGCTGCTCCGCCAAGCGCATGGCGCTGATAATCGCGATGACGACCGAGCGCGAAGCTGATCTTGGCCAACAGCTCGTCGCGCACCGCACCGTGGCCAACCTCGATCGCCGCCGCAAAGCCTTCCGCATCGGTGCCGCCGTGGCTCTTGATCACGATGCCGTTGAGGCCGAGAAACACCCCGCCGTTGGAGCGGCGCGGGTCGAGGCGCTCCTTCAGCTCGCGAAACCCGGAGCGGGCAAACAGATAGCCGATGCGGGCGCCGATCGTGCGGCTCATCGCGTTCTTGACGTATTCGCCCATTTGCCGCGCCGTGCCTTCGGCGGTTTTCAGGGCGATATTGCCGGCAAAACCTTCGGTAACGACGACGTCGACCTTGCCCGGGCCGATATCGTCGCCTTCGACGAAGCCGACATAGTCGAAGTCCGGCAATTTCTCCTCGCGCAGCATGCGGCCGGCCTCACGCACCGGCTCGAGCCCCTTCACCTCCTCGACCCCGATGTTGAGGAGACCGACGCTCGGCCGCGCGATGCCGAGCAGGATGCGCGCCGTTGCCGCGCCCATCATGGCGAGATTGACGAGGTGCTCGGCATCGGCACCGATCGAGGCGCCGAGATCGAGCACAATGGATTTGCCGCGCAGCGTGGGCCACACCGCCGCAATCGCCGGACGGTCGATACCGGGCAGCATCTTCAGCTCGAACTTGGCCATGGCCATCAACGCGCCGGTATTGCCGCCCGAGATCGCGACATCGGCGTCGCCTTTCTTGACCGCCGCGATGGCGAGCCACATCGACGATTTCCAGCGGCCATAGCGCAGCGCCTGGCTCGGCTTGGCGTCCATGCGCACCGCCACCTCGGTATGAGTGAGCTGTGACACCGCCTTGAGCTCCGGCCGTGCATCGATCAGCGGCGCCACCTGCGCGGCATCGCCGAAGAACAGGAACTCGCTCGCCGGATTCCGCGCCAGCGCCAGCTCGGCCCCGGCAATGACCACAGCCGGACCGTGGTCTCCCCCCATCGCATCGAGCGCAATGCGGACCTTGTCTGGCATCGCAGGATTGGCTTGCTAGTTCCGGAAGGAGGCGGGTCGAAAGCGAGCGCGACAATAGCGGTTCGGCGCGCCGACACAACAGCACTCAGGAGCCATTGCGGTTCTTCATCAGGCCGGCAAGATCGGCAAACGGCCCCGGCTCGGGCCGATCGTCGCGTGGTCCCTCGAACACGGCGCCAGGCTTGCGTGGGTACGGATCGAGCCCAAGGATGAGAAACTCGGTGGCGAGTACGCCGAGATCGACCGTGCCGGCGATCAGCGGCTCCGGCTCACCCCATTTCGGCTCGATCTCGGCCTCAGACTCATCGTCCGCGGCGGCGGCCGCGGCCGACGGCATGTAAAGCAGGTTGATCTCCTCCTCGACCTCATTGGTCAGCGGCTCGAGCGTAACCACGCAGGTCTGGCCGACCGTGGCCGAAACCCGGCCGGTCACGCGCAGTCCGCCACCGCTCTGGGGCAACAGATCGAAGCTCGCCGCGAGCCGTGGCAGGTCGCGCAGTGCCGCCACCCGCGCGATAGCAGCCCGCGTTTCGGCATCGGCGGCTAGGTTCATGTGCTCGCCGGTCTCGGCAATGTCCGCGACCGCGACCGGAACCCGCCACGGCATCTCGGGTTGCTGCCGTTTATGCTCGCGCATCTGCAAAGGCCTCGGGCTGGGGAAAATCCATCGCGCCGCCGAACAGGCGGGCATCCTCCTGAGCATCCAACTGGCGAGCGGCCTCGCGCGCATAGCGCGCCAGACCGGCGGCGCGAGGATCGCCGCCCTCGCCGTGTAAGATATTGCGCGACAGGGCGTTTTCAAACTCCGCGGAGTTTTCGGCCGCGAGCGCCGCGAGATAGGCGGCCTGCCGGCCATAAAAGGCCTCACCGAAATGCCGCATGCGCTTCGGCACGGTGAGGTCGCCGACGCCCATCTCGCGCAAATTGCCGTCAAGGTCGCGGCAAAAGGCGTCGAAAAGCCGCTGGCCGAACTCTCGCCCGCGCTCGCCGGCCCGCGACGACCGCCGCAGCATCAGCACGAGATGGAGGACGAGCAGGTCGAATCGGCCTTCGATCGTGTCAGGGATGCCGAATTCGACATAGAATGCCGGCAGGCGCGCCTGCGCCACGATGGCGCCATAGAGGGAGGCGATGTTGGTGGCGCTGCGGCTGCGCCGAAATGGCCGCAGGATCATGGGGTTAGTCCTAAATTCGCGATGCCGGCCCGGGGCTGGCGCGGGCAATTCGGATATCATCTCCGCTTGCAGCTTTTGCCCGGACGGCGCTATGGGGCTACGGCAGGCAGCGGCCGGGTGCAAGGTGGAGCGGTGATGCGGGGCAAGACGGCGGTTGGTCAGGGCCAAAAAATCGGCGCGCGGCGCACCACGGCGGCGTGCCTTGTGGTGTTGGCACTCGGCGCGCTCCCCGGCGGCTGCTTCGGCGAGACATTTCAGCGCGGCTACGTGCTGCCGGACGGCGCGCTGCAGCAGATCCCGCTCGGTGCCTCGCAGGAGCAGGTGCTGCTGGTGCTCGGCACGCCGTCCACCGTCGCCACCGTCAGCGGCGAAGCGTTCTATTACATCTCGCAGCGCGCGGAGCGGTCGGTCTCCTTCATGCCAACCAAGATCGTCGACCAGCGCGTGATCGCGGTCTATTTCGACAAGAACCGCCGGGTGCAACGGCTTGCCGAATACGGGCTGAAGGACGGCAAGGTATTCGACTTCATCAGCCGCACCACGCCGACCAGCGGCGCCGACCTGTCGATCATCAACGGCATCTTCCGAATCATTGCCGACAAGACGACCTGACGGTCGTCGCACGATATATCACGCACCCGAACGCCAGAAACGGAACCGGCGGCCGTGCAGCCGCCGTTTCTTTGTTCTGATTACCGATTACCAATTACTGATTTCTGATCAGTGCGCCAAGACAGCAAGCAGCAACAGTGCCACGATGTTGGTGATCTTGATCATCGGGTTCACTGCCGGTCCGGCGGTGTCCTTGTAGGGATCGCCGACCGTGTCGCCGGTCACCGCGGCCTTGTGGGCATCGGAGCCCTTGCCGCCGTAATGGCCGTCCTCGATGTATTTCTTGGCGTTGTCCCAGGCGCCGCCGCCCGAGGTCATCGAGATCGCCACGAACAGGCCGGTGACGATGACGCCGAGCAGCATGGCGCCGACCGCGGAGAACGCCGCCGATTTGCCGGCCGCGCCGCCGCCGGCGATGAAGTAGACCACGAAGTACGCAAAGATCGGCGACAGCACCGGCAACAGCGACGGCACGATCATTTCCTTGATCGCGGCGCGCGTCAGCAGGTCGACGGCGCGGCCGTAATCGGGCTTGTCGGTGCCCTTCATGATGCCGGGCCGTTCGCGGAATTGCCGGCGCACCTCTTCGACGATCGAGGAGGCAGCGCGGCCGACTGCGGTCATGCCCATCGCGCCGAACAGATACGGCAGCAGTCCCCCAAACAAGAGGCCGGCGACCACGTATGGGTTGCTCAGCGAGAAGTTCAGCGACACGCCGTTGAAATACGGATGCGACGACGCGTTGCCGATGAAGAAATTGAGATCTTCGTTATAGGCGGCGAACAGCACCAGCGCGCCGAGACCGGCAGAGCCGATGGCGTAGCCTTTGGTCACCGCCTTGGTGGTGTTGCCGACCGCGTCCAGCGCATCGGTCGACTTGCGCACTTCCTTGGGCAGCCCGGCCATCTCGGCGATGCCGCCGGCGTTGTCGGTCACCGGCCCGAAGGCGTCGAGCGCGACCACGATGCCGGCGAGCGCCAGCATGGTCGTGACCGCGATCGCAATGCCGAACAGGGCGGCGAGATTGTAGCTCACCAGGATGCCGGCGATGATGACCAAAGCCGGCATTGCCGTGGCCTCGAGCGACACCGCGAGACCCTGAATCACGTTGGTGCCGTGGCCGGTCACTGAAGCGATTGCGATCGAGCGCACTGGCCGATAATTCGTGCCGGTATAGTATTCGGTGATCCAGATGATCAGCCCGGTCACGACCAGACCGGTGACGCCGCACGCGAACAGGTCGGCGCCCGAATATTTGACGCCGGCGAGCGGACCGAATCCGATCAGCCAATAAACAACGGCAGCGATGCCGATCAGCGACAGGATCGCGGTCGCGATCATGCCCTTGTAGAGCGCGCCCATGATCGACTGGTTGGCGCCGAGCTTGACGAAGAATGTACCGATGATCGAGGCGATGATGCACACCCCGCCGATGGCGAGCGGAAACGTCATCATCCGCGTTACCGCCTCGGGCGACACGGTGCGGAAGTAGATCGCCGCCAGCACCATGGTGGCGACCGTGGTCACCGCATAGGTCTCGAACAGGTCGGCCGCCATGCCGGCGCAGTCGCCGACATTATCGCCGACGTTGTCGGCAATGGTGGCCGGGTTGCGTGGATCGTCCTCGGGAATGCCGGCCTCGACTTTGCCGACCAGGTCGCCGCCGACGTCGGCGCCCTTGGTGAAGATGCCGCCGCCGAGACGGGCGAAGATCGAGATCAGCGAGGCGCCGAAGCCGAGCGCCACCAGTGAGTCGACCACGGTGCGGTCGTTGGGCGCCAGATGCAGCCCTTGGGTGAGAATGCCGAAGTAGACGGTCACGCCGAGGAGCGCGAGGCCCGCTACCAAAAGGCCGGTAATGGCGCCGGAGCGGAAGGCGAGCTCCAGGCCGCCGGCCAGCGAGCCGATCGCGGCTTGCGCGGTGCGCACGTTGGCCCGCACCGAGACGTTCATGCCGATAAAGCCGGCCGAGCCCGACAGGATGGCGCCGATCGCAAAGCCGATGCCGACCAGCCAGCCGAGGAAGAAGCCGACGATGAGGAAGATGATCACACCGACCACGGCGATGGTGGTGTATTGCCGGCGCAAGTAGGCCTGCGCACCCTCGCGTACCGCGGCCGCGATCTGCTGCATGCGGTCGCTGCCGGGGTCGGCCTGCATCACCGAATAGGTGGCCCAGATGGCGTAGAGCACGGCCAAAACGCCGCTAATAATAATGAGCCACAAGACGTTCATGGCAGGGAACCTCGGCTGTTGTGAGGGCCGGACCTGTCGGTCCGGCCCGAAAGGTAGTGGAAGGCGCCCGCCGCGCGATCAAGCCCGCAGGTCGCCGAAATCGCCGCGGACATCGCATAAAACGCTCAGCCACGCAACGGCGCGGCGTTCCGGGTAGTGTCGTGATCCGACGCCCATGGCGGAGCACAGGGCCGAAAGATGAGGGAGGCGAAAGATGGGACGAGAGATGGCTATGTGGGTAGCGGCAACGGTTGTCGGTGCACTTTTGGCCGCTTGGTTCGTGCATTTCCTTGGCCCAAGAGGAAAAATGACGTCCTGCTTCGGTGCTCCAAGCTTTTGGGCATGTGTTAAAGAGCGAATACGGATGGCGCGGAGGTCGAATTAGGAACTCTCGCTTTCTGCGCTGCACCCGGCACCGACCTAGAGCGATCGCCGTTCTCAATGCGGTACCGCCCGCCAATGTCTGCTTTGGAGACCGGCCGGACTGGGTGCGCGGCAGCAGAATGGCGGAAAGGGCACCAAAGAGGTCAGGCCGACTGCGACGCCGAGGAGGCGAGCACGTTGTAAGTCATCATCGGGCGGCGGATGCCCTTGAGTGCAAATTCGCCAACGGTCTCGACCGTCACCACCTGTTCGACCGCTACCAACACACGCGGGCTGACAAGGATTTGACCCGGTTTCGCTTCATCGCAGAGGCGGGACGCGATACTCGAAACCATGCCAATCGCGGCATAATCGAAGCGACCCTCGAATCCGATCGTGCCGAGTGTCGCGAAACCATGCGCAATACCGATTCCAAATCCGAGATCATGACCGAGGAGGCGCCATCGCTCGATCAACGTGCCGATGGCGCTGCGCATATCCAGCGCCATCAGTACGGCCTGAAGCGCCGGGTTCTCGACCGGCACCGGATCATTGAAAATGACCATCACGCCGTCACCGGCAAATCGCTCCAGCGTGCCGCCATACGTGAAGATGATTTTGCCGATCGCCGCATGGTAGTCGCGCAACAGCGCCATGACGTCTTCGGGATCCGAGCTTTCCGAGAAGCCGGTAAATCCGCGCAGGTCGCAGAACAGCGCCGTAATTTCCCGGCGATGGCTTTCCAGCTGCTTTTCCGCTCCGGACGCGACGATCAGGTCGGCAACTTGCGGCGGCAGGAAGCGGCGTAGCCGGCTCATCCGCCTGATCTCGCCAACCTGTTCGCTCACTCGCTCTTCGAGCTGCGAGTTCAGGCGGGCGATTTCCTGCGAGCGCATCTCCAGCTGCTCGGTGCGTTGG
>DASRET010000018.1:0-3536 GCA_035651875.1 Xanthobacteraceae bacterium | reverse complement strand
TTTTGCGCTTGGTTGGACGATGCTCTGAACCACCGGCTGCAAGACGGGTGCGGCCTCGGAAGTGCTTGGGGGAGAACATGCTCTGTTCATGCGGCAAGCGGATAGCTGCCAGGCTGGGGGTCCTCTCGACGCTTGCGATCTTGCTCGGGGCATGCAGCAGCGTGAGCCTGCCCTCCTTCTCATCATCATCGCCTACGGCTGCGCCGGAGCCGGCGCCGGTGCCGGAAATGCCGGCGACCATTCGCGCCGACGAGATCGTTGGCAAGTGGGGCCTGGCGTCGTTCCAGAATCCCAATGACCGCGCACGCACCGAAGCGGCGGCAAAGGGTCAGTGCAAGCAGCCTTACGTTATCGGCGCTGGCGCCAATGGCGGCGTGATCATGCACCTCGCCGACCAGGCGACGCCGCAGGAATTGCGCATCAAGGGCAGCCAGAGCGGCAAGAACTATATCGGCCCACCCGGCCCGCCGCCCGGCGAGCAGGACCGCGAGATCGTCTCCTTCGACGGCCGCGTGCTGATCACCCGCTTCGTCGACAAGGACGCGGCGACGCGATACGGCAACATGGTCTATGTCCGCTGCGGGCCGCGGGCTTAAGCCACCCCATTCGTCATTGCGAGCCGACGGGTCGGCGCGCATGCGCGGCCCGATGACAGGCTCCGCGAAGCAATCCATCGCGCCGCATACGCTGAAGCATGGATTGCTTCGTCGCTATCGCTCCTCGCGATGACGAGTACAGAAAAAACGCCGGCCTGAAGGCCGGCGTTTTCATTTGAACCCGCGCAATCCGTTCAGTTGAACATCGCGTCGATGTCGTCCTGCGAAGCGTGGCCGGCATCGCCGTCGAGCTTCGGTCCGTTGAGCAGCCTGGCATCGCCCTCGCGGGCGTCGACGATCGCAGGCGCGTGGGCGCGGATCGCATCCACGCCGCCCCAGATATCCATCATCGCATTGATGTGCTGCTCGATGAAACGCATCGTGGTCATCACCTTGGTGATGCGCTGGCCGGTGAGGTCCTGGAAATTGCAGGCCTCGAAGATCGAGATCACCCGCTCCTGGATATCTTCGCTGAGAAGCTTCTGCTGCTCGGGCGAGTTGACCTTCACCAGCGCACTGGCGGCCTGATCGATCGACTCGGCGGCCTCGAGGATCTGCTGCGTCGCCTGTTCGGTGCCGCCGACCACGGCGCCGAGCTCGCCATTGACCTTGGCCATCTCCTGGCCGTCAAAACTCTTGCCGTGCAGCACCGCGATCTCGCGCTTGGTGCGGCTGATGGCGTCGTGGATCAGGTCGAGTTCGACCTTCAGCTTCTCGCACTGCTCGATCTGCGCACGGTAGGTCTCCAATAGCGCCTGGGCTTCCGCGACCGCGCCGGTTACGGAATCCGCACCGACCGGCGCCGCGCCCTTCGGTCCCGCAGCCATCTGGGCGCGGATCGCGCGCAGCTCGCTCAGGATTTCATGGTGCATCGACCCGGCGTCGCCTTCGACGATTTCCGGCATCGCCAGCTCGCCGTTGATGGCGGCTTCGGCGCGAAAACGTTTGCGATGAATCGGCATGGAATTCTTCCCCGTCCTCAATCCTCCGGTTTTAGCCGGATGCGATTTAACATCGGGTTCACACAGGGAACGCGCGCAAACACTTATCGAATCGGCTCAAGCTCCGCCGCTCACCAGCGGTTAACCATGCCGCTCGCGTCTTCATCGAAAATAAACGCTGTTGGATAAATCCGCGCGCCATTGGCGATGTGGTGAATCGAAACGCGGCTTCTGTTTACCAAACCGAGGCGCTTTTGGACTTAATTAGCCATAGCAGGCGCGCCAGAAGCGTGCCGGCGAGCGATCTAGACGAAACAGTACAGAGTACGTCGATGTTCAAAAACTTCACGCTTGCGCTGCTCGGCAGCGCCTCCTGCCTGTGCGCAGGTATTCAACAAGCCGCGGCAATCGATGGCGCGGCTCCTGTCGAACCCAAGGTGATCTACGCCCGCGACCCGGCGCCGCCGGCGCCGGTGCGCGTCGCCACCAACAACATGGGCGGCGGCTTCATCCAGTTCCTGTTCGGCGACGGGCCGCGCAGCCAGCGCTACCAGCAAGAGCCGATGTATCAACAGCAGCCCGGCTATGAGCCGCAGCAATCCTACCAAGGGACCGATCCGGCTGCCCGCCAGTTCGATCCGCGATATGAAAAGCAGGAAGTCTCCTACGACGGTCACGAGGGCGCCGGCACTATCGTGGTCGATACGCCGAACAAGTATCTCTATTTGGTGCAGGGCAACGGAAGGGCGCTGCGCTACGGCATCGGCGTCGGGCGTCCCGGCTTCACCTGGGCCGGCACCAAGACCATCTCCGCCAAAAAGGAATGGCCGGACTGGACGCCGCCGGCGGAAATGCT
The DNA here is from genome assembly GCA_035651875.1 of Xanthobacteraceae bacterium. GTDB lineage: Bacteria > Pseudomonadota > Alphaproteobacteria > Rhizobiales > Xanthobacteraceae > BOG-931. The sequence goes on along the minus strand of DASRET010000018.1, from coordinate 1,143 downwards.
GGCGCGCCGTCCCGACCTGCCGCGGCACATGGAAGGCGGCCCGGAAAATCCGCTGGGCGCGCGCGCGATGTATCTCGGCTCTTCGCTGTATCGCATCCACGGCTCCAACGAGCCCTGGACCATCGGCACCAACGTGTCCTCGGGCTGCATCCGCATGCGCAACCAGGACGTGATCGATCTCTATGGCCGCGTCAATGTCGGCACCAGGGTCGTCGTGCTCTAACGCATGATCGATCTCAAAAGAGAAACGGCCGTCCAGAAAGGGCGGCCGTTTTGTTTTGGAAGCAAGACGATCAGGTTCAGGCGTAATCGCTGTCGCCGCCGTCATTGTCGTCCGAGTCCATGTCCATGTCGTCATGGTCGTTGGCGTCGTTCGACGCGGTATCGAACAATCCGGCGCGCCGGCTATCATCGGCAGAAGCGGAGGCATTACCGATGTCGTTGACGCCGAGGTCGCGCGCCGCCGAGCTGTTGGACTGATCGCCGCTCCACGGGCTTGCCGAACCGGCTGCCGCGGTGTCGCCGAAGGCTTGATGATGATGGCCGCCGCCCATCATGCCGCGAATGCTGTTCATCAACAGCGAGCCGCCGATGACGCCGGCCGCGGTGGCCGCGGCCGTGCCGAGGAACGAACCGCCGCCGCCGAACGGCGATTGCGGGCCGCCACCATAAGGTCCTTGTCCATAGCCCGGTCCGCCATAGCCGCCCTGGCCGTAACCCTGCTGGCCGTAACCCTGCTGGCCATAGCCCTGCTCATACTGACCCTGGCCTTGATCGTAGTGACCTTGGCCCTGGGTTTGCTGCAGCACCTGGCCGGAGTTCCAGACCGGGCGGCTCTGGGGCACCGGCGGCGGCACATTGGGAACCGAGCCGCGCTGTTGGTTGGACTGGCCGAACAGCTTGTCGCGCATGGTATCGAGGAAGCCGCCGGATTGACCCTGGTCCTGCGCCGGCGCCTGTTCCAATTGCTGGATACGCTCGGCGGCGCGGCGCAGCGCCTCGTCCTGCAGCAGCACGGTCTGCACCAGCGGATAGATCGCATTCGGCGCACTGCGCAGGCCCTGCATGATCGCGCTCATGGCTTCCGCATCGCGCGGAACGCTTTCCACCTTGGCAAGGCGGTCGAAAAGATCGTCGATCAAC
>DASRET010000017.1:0-56968 GCA_035651875.1 Xanthobacteraceae bacterium | reverse complement strand
CGCGGCCAAACAAAAATTGCGTATAGAGGCCGGCCGTCACTGCGCGCACCGGCTTGTTGGCGGCCGCAGGCTCGGCCATGGCGCGCAGCGCGATGCTCGCAAGCCGCGACACCCTTGGGTTCGCCTCGAGCTCGGCCATGACGCCGGCAGGCAATGGCAGATCAAACAAACTGTGGCACAGCAGCAGCGCCTGCCCGGCGCACAAGCCGGCGCCGATTTTTTGCGCATGACGATAGAGGCGCGTCACGTCGACCGCCGTCGTCGTCAAGAGCGCGTTGAGATCGGCGAGCCATTTGAGTCGCGACCAGTGATGATAGGCGCCGTGCACGCACAGATAGCCGTGGAGCGAGCGGTGCCGCATGGCCCGCCGTTCGTCGAGGATCGCCACGATCTGAAAATCTCCCGGCGCCAGCTCCTCGACCATCCGGCAGAAGAACCAGGCGAGCCGCGACGCCTCGATGATCAGGACGTGCCGGGTTGCCTTGTTGGACTGCGGCGCTGGCCGGTCGCGCCGCGTCTCGCGCCGTGCAATCGCCGTGCGAACGGCGAGCAATCCGGTGCCGAGCAGGAAAAAGTGCAGGATCGGGATGGCGCGCGGCGCATCCTCCAGGCGGCTGATCACGAACAAGGTCACCGCCGAAAGCGCCGCCACCAGCGCGCAGGCCTTGAGCAGCTCGACGGCGTCGCGCCCCGAGTAGAAGCGCACGATCGGCGAGCCGGTCTGGAACCACTGGAAGACGACGAGCGAGGCCAGCAGCGCCGCCCCGCAATAGGCCGCCACCACCCCCGGCGAATAAATGGTGCCGTCGCGCAGCAAAAAAGCGAACAGGGGGCTCAAGCCCCCCCAGGCGACATCATAAACCGGAACGCGTGACACGAGCCGGGTGTAGGAGGAGGGCTTTCTCAGGCGGCGGTTGGCTTTGCCCACGTGTCCGGCGTCCGTGTCTGGGACCGACCACGGGTAGCACGACTGGCGGTTGGGAAGCCATGTCGAAAAACGTGTGATCGATGAACGGACGGGGAACGGCGGCGCCGCGGATGGCTCACCGGCGAATACCGTGCCGGCGGGGGCGCCACGCGGTCCGCTGCGGTCTTTAGGACGAGCCGCGCTCGCGCCACTCCACCTTCGAGACCTTATAGCTCCGGGCGCCGCCCGGCGCCTCGACCTCGACGCTGGCGCCCGTCGCCTTGCCGATCAAGGCCCGCGCCAGCGGCGAACTGACCGAGATTCGTTTCTCGTGCGGATCGGCCTCCGGCTCGCCGACGATCTGCCAGGTGCTCTTTTGCTCGCTGTCTTCGTCGATCAAGGTCACGGTGGCGCCGAACCGCACCGTGTCGCCGGACAACTTGGAGACATCGATGACGTCGGACCGGGCGAGCTTGTCTTCCAGCTCGGCGATGCGCATTTCGTTGACTTCCTGATCGGCCTTGGCGGCCTGATACTCGGAGTTCTCGACCAGGTTGGGCTCGTCGGCGATCGCCTGGCGGATGCGCTCGATCAAATGCGGCCGCTCATCGCGGATGCGGCGCTCCAGCTCCTCCTCGAGGGCGCGGTGACCGACCGCGGTCATCGGGATCTTGTCCATTGGCATTTCCAACACCTGACGCTCGGGATACTCGCGCCCGACAACGTCAAGCGGAGGTTCGGGTTCCGGGATGGCGTCGGGGCGAGGCGCTTTGTCTTACGCGGCGATGCAGCAGGCACCCCGTTGAGGTATAACGCGCGTCATGCAGCAGGATTTGAACCGCGGGACTGCGCTGCCCGGACAGGCTCCCGCCATTCCGGTGATCGACGTCCGCGACGGCGGGCCGGCCGAGCACGCGCGGCAGCGCATCGAACAGGCCCTGGCGCTCCGCGCCGCCTGCCTTGGGCTTTTCCCAGCGACGTTCCGCAGCGTGCTGCCGCTGATCGATCGCCTGGCGCGGCGCTCGCTCGAGCGCTCGGGCTCACCCTATGTCGCCGAGATCGCGCGCATCGCCGCGATTCTCGGATACCCGGGCGTCTGGCTGCTCAACGCGTCCTATCAGCTCGCCTGCACTTCGCTGGCACGCGACGAGGGCGGCGTGCCGTGGCTTGTGCGCACCCTGGACTGGCCGTTCCACGGCCTCGGCCGCCATGTCGAGGTCGCGCAGATGCGCGGGCCGAGCGGCGACTTTTTCAGCATCACCTGGCCGGGCTATGTGGGCGCGCTCACCGCCATGGCGCCGTCGCGCTTCGCCGCCGCCATCAATCAGGCGCCGCTGCGGCGCCAGTTCCGGCACCGCTGCCTGCGGCCTTGGGACGTCACCGTCAATGCCATCGCCAGCATGGCGGATGGCGGACGCCTGCCGCCCGATCAGTTGCTGCGCCTCGCCTTCGAGACCTGTGACGATTTCGGCGCGGCCCGCCGCATGCTGGAATCGACTGCCGTGGCGCGCCCGGTGATTTTCACTTTGATCGGCTGCGTGCCCGGCGAGCGCTGCGTGATCGAGCGCACCGAAACCGGCTTTGTCACGCGCGAGCACGATACCGGCGCCGCCAACGACTGGGTTCCGGAACGGCCGGGCTGGGAAGGCCGCATCGGCATCCGCCGGTTTCTGACCAGGACCTACGAGGAGGCGCGGGACTATAGCTGCGCCCGCCGCGAGTCGCTCGCGGCCTGGCGCGGTTCACTGGACGACCGCTCGTTCGGCTGGGTCTGCGAGCCGGTGCTCAATTCGTGCACACGGCTGGCGGCCGTGCTCTGCCCGGCGCGCGGCATTCTGCGCGTCGTCGGCTACGAGGAGCCGCAGCCCGAACTGCTGCCGGTGCCGGTGACGCAAGTCTGCGACATCGAAGCCGCGGCGGAGCTTGCCTGAAGGCGGGATTTGCCGAAGCGGCCGGCTCGCCGGCGTTCAAATCATCTGTCCGGCTACAGCGACAATCCGAATGCGTCGCTCAAGCCGCGCCGGCCTGCCGGCGTGACGATCAGGGCGCGGCTGTCGCGCATGCGTTGCAGCCATTTCAGATCGAAGCAGCGCTGCGCCAGAACGGCGCCGACCGTGCCGCCGAGATGCGGCCGCCGCTCGGTCCAGTCCAGACACGGGCGGCAGAAAATGCGTCGCCGGTTGCGTGCCGCCGCCAGATCGATGCCGAATTCTTCGAAGAAAGCGATGCCGCTTTCGTTCAACTCGCCGCCCTCGTCGGACAACGTGACATGGCCGCGTGCGCACAGCGCCTCGGTAATACCGACGCCGAGCTTGCCGGCAAAGTGATCGTAGCAGGTGCGCGCAACGCGCATCGCCTCATCGCGTTTCGACGGCGGCCGATGGCGCGGCGGTGCGTCGACGGCGACCGCCATGATGGATTCCAGCATCTCCGCGACCCGCGGCGTGGCGATGCGATAGTAGCGGTGGCGGCCCTGCTTGACGCACGCGATCAATCGCCCGTCGGCGAGTTTGCCGAGATGGCCGCTGGTGGTCTGCGGCGACACGCCGGTCGCCTGGACCAGCTCGCCTGCGGTGAGCGCATGCCCGCCCATCAGCGCGGTGAGGATGTTGGCGCGCGCCGGATCGCCGACCAGGGCGGCCACTTCCGCAAGGCGAAGGTCTTCCGTCATGGCACGTCGTCCTTTCTGCCGGCACCGGGCGACCCGGCAAATGTAATGCGGGCAGCCGGCACGGCCAGCCCGGATACTTCGGCCGCGGCCGTAGCAATGTGCCTTGAGCGCGGCCCGTTCGTTCCCAGGTTGGGCTCGACAACGCAAGAACAGCGGAGTTTCGCCATGACCCTGATCACCGCCGCACCGCGCGCGCGATTCAAGCACGGCAACGCCGTCATCCTGCTGACCATGTCGCTCGGCGTGTTGATCGCGCAGATCGACACGTCCGTGGTCAACCTGGCGGTCAAGGAGATCGGCGCCAGCCTGCATGCCGGGGTGACGGCGCTGCAATGGGTCGTCGATGCGTACAATCTCGTCTACGCAAGCCTGCTGCTGACCGCCGGCACGCTGGCCGATCTTTACGGCCGGCGCCGCATCTTTGCGCTCGGCATTGCGCTGTTCGCGCTCGGCTCGCTTGTCTGCGGTCTGGCGCCGAATGCCATCGTGCTCGTCGCCGGCCGCGCCGTCGCCGGGCTTGGCGCCGCGCTCGAAATACCGACTTCGCTCGCGATCCTGACCGTCGCCTATCGGGACACCAAACAACGCTCGCAGGCGCTTGGCGTGTGGGCGAGCTGCAACGGGCTCGCTTTCATCATCGGACCGACGCTCGGCGGCGTGCTGGTGGAGTCGGTCGGATGGCGCAGCATCTTTCTGCTCATCATCCCGATCTGCGTTCTGGCGCTGGTGTTGACCGCGACCTCGGTACCCGAATCGAAGGACCCCGAGGGCCGCAGGCTCGACGCGCCGGGACAGGTGCTGGCCATCGCCGGGCTCGGCGCATTGGCGCTTGCGTTCATCGAAGGTCCGCGGTGGGGATGGGGATCGATCGCCAGCGTGGCGGCGTTTGCCGCCTCGGCGCTGAGCGCCGTGCTGTTCGTGTCGCGGCAAAAGGGTTCGGACAGCGCGCTGGTGCCGCTTGCGATGTTCAGGAACCGCGTGTTCTCCGCGAGCCTCGGCATCGCCGCGGCCATGACGTTCGGCATGTACGCCATGCTGTTTCTGACGCCGCTTTATCTGCAAGCGGAACGCGGCGACGGCGCGTTGCAGGCTGCCATCGAGCTGTTGCCGATGTCGGTGGCGTTCGTGATCGTCTCGCAACTGTCCGGCAAGATCGCCAATGCTTACGGGCCGCGCCTGCCGATGACGCTCGGCATGGCGATGATGGGGAGCGGACTGTTCATGCTGGCGCTCATTCCGCTCAGCGACAGCCTGTTGCTGATCGAAGCGGCGCTGCTCGTGATCGGTTGCGGCCTCGGCCTCAACACCGCTCCGGTCAACGCCGTTGCGGTCGCCAACGTGCCCGCGGCGCGGTCCGGGACCGCCTCAGGCCTCGTCAATACCGCCCGCATGGTCGGCGCAACGCTCGGCGTCGCCGTGCTCGGCGCGGTCTATGCGGCGTTCGCCGGTGGCACCGGCGGCGGCCATGTCTCAGCCGGCCTGCCGCCCGCCTTCATCATCGGCGGCATCGGTGAAATGCTCGGCGCCGCGGCAGCGTTCGCCTTCATCCGCCGCGACTCGCTCCATCCGGTCGCGCAGAAGGCGCAACGCAAACTCAAAGCTGAGCGGACGTTCAAAGCTGAGCGGACGTAGTGAGAACGGCTATTCCTCGAACTGGGCGCGGCGCCACTTCAACGCAGCGGCAAGGCCTTCGCGTTGCGCCCGGTCGCGGAATTGCGCGCTGACTTCGGTCTTGGCGGCGTAGAGCGGCGCCACCACGTCGATGCCCGCCTGCATGGCGTTGCGGAAGCCGGCGGCGTCGGCGCCGCGGTTGATGGCGAGCTTGGTGGCGAACAGCGCTTCGGGTGCGATCAGCGCAAGCCGCCGCGCGTATTTGATCGTGGCGTCGGGCAGCGCGGCCGCGGGCACCATGCGGTTGATCATGCCGAGATCAAGCGCGGCCGGCGCATCGATCATGTCGCCGAAGTACAAAAGCTCGCGGGCTTTCTTGTAGCCGATGATCCACGGCATGACGAAACCCGGCCCGGCCTGGCTGTGGCGCGTCTCCGGCTCGCCGAACTTGGCGTCGTCGGCCGCGATGGTCAGGTCGCAGAACATGGCGAGCTCGCAGCCGGCGCCGAGCGCATGGCCCTGCACCGCGGCGATCACCGGTTTTTTCATGTACCAGGGCTGCAGCTCGATGCCGAGGCTGACATTGAGCCGCTCGTGATACTTGAGCGCATCGCTGCGCCACGCCTCGTTGCCGCCGCCGCCGAGATCGTAGCCGACACAAAAGCTGCGGCCGGCGCCGCGCAGCACCACGACGCTGGTCGCCGCATCCTCATCGGCGCGGCGCAACGTCGCCGACAGCGCCTCGCGCAGCGCGCTGTTCAGCGCGTTGAGCTTTTCCGGACGATTGAGCGTGACCAGGCCGACCTTGCCGTCGGTCTCGTACAGCACCGGTTCGTCGCTCATGCGAAATCCTCTTTGTCGCCGTCATTGCGAGGAGCGAAGCGACGAAGCAATCCAGAACAGTGCCGCCGCCGTGGATTGCTTCGCTTCGCTCGCAATGACGCCGTGCGCTACGACGCCAGCCACTGCGTAAAGCGCTCTTCGAGCTTGACGACGTGGTCGGCTTCCCACACCTCGTCCTCCTTCACCGAAACCGCCATGTTGCCGCTGTAGGTCGGCAGCTGCACCGCGATGTCTTTCGGAATGAGCTTATAGGCCTCCGGATTGGTCGGACCGTAATAGAGCCGGGTGTTGAACTCGGCCTGCGGCTTGGCCTGCGAGGCGAAGTTGATGAACTCCCAAGCGAGCTTGCGGCCCGGCGCACCCTTGAGCACGCACCAGGTGCTGTCGCTGCGGGTGGCGCCGTTCCACACCACCTCGACCGGCACGCCCTGCTGCTTGAGCTCGGTGCCGCGCGCGTTCCAGATCGACATCATCTCGACTTCGCTGTCGCGCAGCAGTTGCTGCGACTGGTTGCCCTCGCGCCACCACACTTTCACGTGGGGCTTGATCTGGTCGAGCTTCTTGAAGGCGCGGTCGAAATCGAGCGGATAGAGCTTGTCGATCGCCACGCCGTCGGCAATAAGCGCGAAGATGCAGTTGCGCTGCGGATCGCTGCTGCACAGCGAGCGCGGGCCCGGGAATTTCTTGATGTCCCAGAAATCGGCCCAGGAGCGCGGCCCGCCATTCGGATATTTGTCGCTGCGATAGCACAGATTGGTGCCGAGCACGGCGAACGCCACGCCGTAGCCATCGGCTACGATGGCGTTGTCGGGCAGCGTGCCCTTCTTGAAAATGCTCCAGTCGATCGGATCGGCCAAGCCTTCGCGGGCGCCGCGCAACCATTGCATCGAGTTGATCGACGTCATGTCGAACTCGTAATTGCCGGACTTCACCTGCGCCTTGATTTTCGCATACGACACCGGCGTCACGGTGCGGATCTGGATGCCGGTTTCCGCGGTGAACGGCTTGAAATACGCTTCCTGCTGCGCCGCCGTGTAGCTGCCGCCCCAGCTGTTGACATAGAGCGTGCGGGTCTGGGCGATGGTGCGCTCGCTGATGAGCAGCGGCCCGAGCACTGCGGTCGCGCCCGCCGTCTGCAATAGCCGCCGCCGCTTGCGGTCGAAACGCCATGTCGCCATCGCCGGTCTCCCTCGCGTTGCCGTTGCGCCGCGATCTTAGCGCCGCGCCAGCACGTGTGCATCCGTTGCCGACCAGCCGAGCCGGATCGTTTCGCCGCGGCACAAGGTGTCCGGCGGCAGGCCGGGCAGGCGAGCCCGCAGCGGCAGGCCCTTGGTCTTGCCGATCGCCAGGACCGAATCGCCGTAATTGATCACGTCGTCGATCGTCATCTCGAACACATTATCGGCCGCTGCGCCGTTGCCGAGCGGCCGCAATCGTTCGGGGCGGATCAAGAGGTCGACCGGCCCGGCCGGCGCGTCGGCGCACGCCACGCGCACCGTGCCAATGCCGGTGAGATCGACAGTGCCGGGGCGCGCCGCATCGATTGAGCCGGCTAGAATATTGCTGTCGCCGATGAACTCGGCGACGAAGCGGCTTGCCGGCCGATTGTAGACGTCGAGCGGCGAGCCGATTTGCTCGATGCGGCCGTTGTTGAACACGGCGACGCGGTCCGACATGGTCATCGCCTCGGTCTGGTCGTGGGTGACATAGATCATGGTGATGCCGAGCTCGCGGTGGATGCGCTTGATCTCGACCTGCATCTGCTCGCGCAGGTTCTTGTCGAGCGCGCCGAGCGGCTCGTCGAGCAGCACCACGTCGGGATCGAACACGAGGCCGCGCGCCAGCGCCACGCGCTGCTGCTGACCGCCGGACAGCTCGCGCGGATAGCGCTCGGCGAATTTTTGCAGGCCGACCAGCGCCAGCATCTTTTCGGCGCGGTCCTTGATCTCGCGGCGCGGAAAGCGCCGCATGCGCAGCGGAAACGTCACGTTGTGTCGCGCCGTCATGTGCGGGAACAACGCATAGTTCTGAAACACCATGCCGATGTTGCGCTCGTAGGGCCGGCTCAGCGCAAGATCGCGGCCGTCGAGTTCGATGGCGCCGGCGGTCGGCGTTTCGAAGCCGGCGATCATCAACAAGGTGGTGGTCTTGCCCGAGCCGCTCGGGCCCAGGAAGGTGACGAACTCGCCGCGCGCCACATCGATCGACACGCCGTCGACGGCATTGCTCTTGCCGTCATACGATTTGACGATCTCACGCAGGCGCAGATAGCCGGTCATGCGGACGAATCCGGCCTCGTCACGATCAGGGCGTCGACCACCACGCAGCCGCCACGGCCGGGCAGCACCTTGATCGGGTTGAGGTCGATCTCGGCGATGCGCGCGGCGTTGCCCCAGGCGAACTCGCCGAGCGCATAAAGGCATTCGGCCAGGCCTTGCGTGTCAGCCGCCTCGCGGCCGCGCAGCGGGCCAAGCAGCGCGGCGCCGCGCGTCTCGGCGATCATCGCCTCGGCGTCGCCGTCGCGCAGCGGCAGCATGCGCAGCGAAAAATCTTTCAGCGCCTCGATGGCGATGCCGCCGAGCCCGAAGGCGAGCGTCAGGCCGAAATCCGGATCGCGCGACACGCCGGCAAACACCTCGACGCCGTCGGCGACGAACTCCTGCACCAGATAGGCGACATCGGCCGGATACGGATCGAGCGACGCCACCGCTTTGTTCAAGCGTGTGAAGGCGGCGGCCAATTCGTCGGCGTTTTTCAGATTCACCGCCACAAGGCCGAGTTCGGTCTTGTGTGCGATGGCGTCAGAGACGACCTTGAGCACCACCGGGTAGCCGAGTTTCTCTGCCGCTTGCGCCGCTTCGGAGGCCGTGATCACGCGCAGTTCGCGCGCGACCGGGATTCCATAAGCGGCGAGCAAGCGCTTGGCGTCGAATTCGTTGATCGTGCGCCGGCCGGCAAACTCGTGGTCGGCGAGCGTGAGCTGCGGCTTTGCGCCAGGCTTGCGCAACGCTTTCGATGCGGCCGCCCAGCGGCCCATGCGGTCGAGCGCGGCGAGGCCTTGGCGCGTGCCGCCGATCACCACGAGGCCGGCCTCGCGCATGGCGTCGACCTGCTTGCGGTTCATGACGCCCGAGCGGGTGCTCAGCAAATAATATGGCTTTGCGCTTTTTTGCGCGGCCGCGGTCAGCATCGCCACGTTTTCCAGGACGCGCCCCGGATGACCGATGACCGGATCGTTCGAGGTATCGCTGCAATAGCAGATGGCGTCGATGCGCTCGCTCGCATCGACCACCGCCATGGCGTGCGGCAGATTGGTGGCGTAATCGCCGTTGCCCCAGGCGTCGAACGGATTGCCGTCGCCGGAGATGCGGCCGATGACCCGCTCGGCTTCGGCGCGCTCGGCGGGCGACAGCGGCGGCAGATCGAGGCCGAGCGCGGTGGCATTGTCCTGGATCAGCTCCGACAAGCCGCCCGATCCGGTGATCACCGAAATGCCGCGGCCGCGCGGCCAGCGCCGGCCCTGACAGACGGCCAGCACTTCGGTCATTTCGTCGAGATCGCTCACCTCGATGGCGCGGTGCGCGCGCAAAAGTTCGGAGAACACGCGCGACGAGCCGGCGAGGCCGCCGGTATGGCTGGTGATCGCCCGCTGGGTGCGTTCGCTGCGGCCGACCTTGATGACCACGACCGGTTTGCCGGCGTCGGCGGCGCGATCGAGCGCCGCAACGTAGCGCTCCGGCTCGCGCACCGTTTCGGTGAAAGTCGCGATCGCCTTGGTGTTCGGATCGTCGATCAGGTATTCGAGGTAATCGACGGTGCGCGTCACCGCTTCGTTGCCGGCGGAGACGGAGAGGCTGACGCCGAAGCGGCGCAGATCCGAAAGGAGCGCGATGCAGACCGAGCCGCTCTGCGACACGATGCCGACATTGCCGACGATCGCCGGCGGATCCATGATATTTTGCTTGTAGGTCGTCACCCGCGCCGGCGGGTTGAGGATGCCCATGCAGTTCGGCCCGCACACCGGCATGCCGGCCTCACGCGCCAGGCCGGCGATCTCTTCTTGCAGCCGGGCGCCATCGGCGCCGGTTTCGGCGAAGCCGCTGTCGTAGATCACGGCGGCGCGGGCGCCGCGCTTGACCGCAAGCCGCATCTGTTCGGGGATCAGCGGATTGCGGATCGAGAACACCACGATATCCGGCGCCTCCGGCAGCTCCATCAGGCTCGGATAGCAGGCGATGTTGAGCACGGTCTTGTATTTCGGATTCACCGGATAGATCGGCCCGGTGAAGCCGATGGCGCCGAGCGATTCCATCACGGCGCGGCCGGGGCCGCCGCGATCCGTGGCGCCGACGATCGCGACCGAGCGCGGTTTGACAAGAGGCTCAATGGGCATGCGCAGTCCTTTGCCGAACGAAGAGAGAGATCAGCACGCCGGCGAACACCGCGCCGGTGAGCAGGGTGGAGACGACGGCGAGCACCGGATCGGATTCGAGCCGGATGCTCTCGAACATTTTCTTCGGCAGTGTCGAAGCATCGCGGCCGGCGATGAAGATCGCGACCACGGCCTCGTTGAACGAGTGGAGGAACGCGAACAGCGCGCCGACCGCGATGCCGGGCCGCAGCACCGGCAGCGTGACATATAAGAATGTACGCAGCGGCCCGGCGCCGGCGCTGTTGGCGGCGCGCTCCAGATTGCGGTCGAACCCCTTGAGCGCCGCCGAGATCACCAGGAATGCGATGGGAATCGAGAGCACGCTGTGCGCCATGATCATGCCGGCCCGGGTGCCGACCAGATGGATGCGGCTCAAGAAACCGTAATAGCCGAGCGCGCTGACCACGCCCGGCACGATCAGCGGCAGCATGACGACGAGGTTCATGGCGCTCTTGCCGCGAAACCGGTAGCGCACGTAGCCGAACGCGGCCGGCAGCGCCACCAGCATGGTCAGTACCATGGCGCCGAGCGCAATGATGAAGGAATTCGCCGTGGCGGCGAGCCAGGCGTCGCTGTGGAAGTAGCGCACGTAATAGCCGAGCCAGTAGCCGGGCGGCGGAAATTCGAACGAGATCGCGGTCGAGAACGACATCGGCACGATGATGGCCATCGGCGCGATCAGGAACAGCGCCACGAGACTCGCGACCGCGAGAGGCAGGTGCCGCGCCATGGTCAGCCCCACAGCCGGTCGAGACCGGCGAAGCGGTTGTAGATGGCGAGCAGGATCAAGGTCGCGGCCAGCAGCACGGTGGCGATCGCCGAAGCAAAACCCCAGGCCAATAAATCCTCGATCTGCTGATTGATGAGCTGCGAGATCATCATGTCGCGCGGCGTGCCGAGCAGGATCGGCGTGATGTAGAAGCCGAGGCAGATGGTGAAGACCAGAATGCAGCCGTTGACGACGCCAGGGAGACTGAGCGGCAGGAACACGTCGCGGAACGCGGCGAACGGCCGGGCGCCGAGGCTTTCGGCTGCGCGCAAGTAAGACGGGTCGATCTTGCGCATGACGCCGTAGAGCGCCAGCACCATGTAGGGCAGCAGAATGTGCGTCATGCCGAGCGCCGACGCGAACGAGGTGAACAACAGCTGCGGCGGCGGGCCGAGACCGGCGGCGGCGTAGAAGGCGCTGATCGGACCTTTGCGCCCGAGGATGACCAGCCACGCATAGGTGCGCACGATGAAGCCGGTCCAAAAACTCATGCCGACCGCGACCAGAAAGAGCGTCGCGATCCAGTCGTTGCGCCGCGCCATGACGTAAGCCAGCGGATAGCCGAGCGCGAGACAGGCCAGCGTGACGATCAGCGAAAGCTTGAAGGTATTGAGCAGCACATGGAGATAGAGCGGCACCGTGAACAGGCGGCGGTAGTTGGCAAGCGACAGCGCCGGATCGGTGACGCTCAAGGTCAGCATGTAGCCGATCGGGATGACGAACAGCACGACGAGGTAGAGAACGGCCGGCGCGACCAACAGCCCGGCGCGCATCGCTTCGCCGGAGCGGCGCGCCGGCATCGGCATAGCTGCGGGCAATCTGCCGGCGGCCGTCGGAGCGATGCTGGCGATCGCGCCCTCCCTCGCTGCGCGCGGCGCATCGTTTGCACGCCGCCTCGCATTATGTACCATGCCCTTTGCCGACGTAGCATAGGCGCGCGGTCGAAACCACGCGCCGATGCCGCGTGCGGCCGCGGGGGCTCGCCTCAAGGGTGAAGCGATGACACGCATGACGATGACGCGGCGGCGTGCGCTTGCGCTCGGCACCGGCGGCGCATTGGCGGCGCCGTTCGTGAGCCGCGGCGCGGCGGCACAGGGCAAAACGGTTTATGTCAATTCGTACGGCGGCGTGTGGGAGACGTCGTGGAAGAAGGCGTTCTTCGATCCGTTCACCGCGCAGACCGGCATTGCGATCAAGACCGTGCCGGGCGTGGTGTTCGCCAAGCTCAAGGCGCAGGTGCAGACCGGCAATTACGAATACGATCTGGTCAATCTCGGCGACAGCGAATTCGCCCAGGCCGTTCATGACGGCCTGGTGGAGAAGCTCGACAAACAAGCCGCCCATGCCGACCAATTGCCGCCGAGCCTTTTGCGCGACTACAGCCTGGTCAGCTATTCGCTCGGCACCAACATCGTCTATCGCAAGGACAAATTCCCGAACGGCGGCCCGCAGAGCTGGGCCGATTTCTGGGACGTGAAAAAATTTCCCGGGCCGCGCTGCCTGTTCGACCGCTCGTTCAGCTGTCTCGCCTTCGCGCTGCTGGCCGACGGCGTGCCGAAGGACAAGCTCTACCCGATGGATCTCGACCGCGCCTTCCGCAAGATGGACGAGATCAAGCCGCACGTGAAAGTGTGGTGGCGCGACGGCGCCCAGTCGCAGCAGCTCATTCGCGACGGCGAGGTCGACATGATCGCGATGTGGAGCGCGCGCGCTGTCGATCTCATTGCCGACAAGGTGCCGCTCGAGCTCGTCTGGAACGGCGGCGAACTGTACTGGTCCAATCTGATCGTGCCGAAGGGCGACCCCAACGCCAAGGCGGCATGGCAGTTCGCCGGCTTCGTCGCGCAAGCAAAACCGCAGGCCGATTTCGCGATGCTGCTGCCGTACGGCCCGGTCAATCCTGGAGCGCGCGCACTGATGCCGGAGGCGCGGCTTCGGTTGACGCCGGCATGGCCGGACAACGAGAAGGTCATGTTCCAGCACGATGCGGCGTGGCTCGCGCCACGGCTCGCTCAGATTCGCGAACGCTGGACGCAATGGATGACGGCATAGGAACGCGTAAGAAAAAGGCAGCCATGAAGATCGTCGATCTCTCCCATGTGATGAGCATCCACACGCCCGGCTGGGTCGGCTACGCCGGGAATAAAATGTATTACGCCCAAAACCTGCAGACCCAGGGCATCGTCGCGCAACGCATCGAAACGTCGCTGCATGCGGGCACCCATTTCGACGGCGCCATGCATGCCACCGACGGCCGCACCGGCGACATGGCGTCGCTGCCGCTCGACTTTCTGGTCAATCACGGCGTCGTCGTCGATCTGGCGCCGCAGGTGAAGGACTGGACCGCGATCACGCCGCAGATGATCGAAAAGTCCGGCGCCGAAATTCGCGACGGCGACATTCTTATCCTGCACACCGGCTGGCACAAATATTACGAAGGTCAGAGCCAGCAGGATCTGGTGCGTTATTTTTGTTATCACCCCGGCCCGACGCTCGCCACGCTGGAATGGATGCTGGAAAAGAAAATAAAATGGTTCGGCATGGACACCGGATCGTGCGATCACCCGATGAACACCTCGATCCGCAACATGCGCCCCGACATCGCCCGCGAGTTCGAGCAGGTCATGGGCAAGACGCCGGCGGATTATTTCGGCACCTTCGAATACGTGCACAAGCGCTCCGGCCGCAAAGTGCGGCAGGACGTCTTCCCGTTCCACAATTATGCGTTCCAGGAAGGCCTGCTGCACGCCGAGAATCTGGGCGGCGATCTGGAAAGCGTGCTGGGCAAGCGCTGCATCATCGGCGCGTTTCCCTGGCGCTATGAGGGCCTGGAATCCTGCCCGTGCCGTATCCTGGCGATCTTCGATGCCGGCGACGCACCGGTCGAAGCGCTCGGCGCCGCGGCGCGCGGGATTGTTTGCGGATAAGCCAACGAGATTTTCAGATGCCAAAAATCAGCGCTTCGGACGGCACGCAGCTCTACTACGAAGAGATCGGCACCGGCACGCCGGTCGTGTTCGTGCACGAATTCGCCGGCGATTACCGCACCTGGGAGCAGCAGATGCGCTACTTCGCCCGTTCGCATCGCTGCGTCACCTATAGCCAGCGCGGCTATCCGCCGTCCGACGTGCCGGAGGAGCCGGCGCGCTACGGCCAGGACATCGCACGCACCGACGTGATCGCGCTGATGGACGCGCTCGGCATCGACCGCGCGCACGTGGTCGGCCATTCCATGGGCGCCTACACGGCGCTGCACGTCGGCATGCGCCATCCGCAGCGCTGCATCTCGGTGACGGCCGCCGGCTGCGGCTGGGGCTCGCTGCCCGATGCGGCGGCGCGCGAGGGCATGCGCAACGTGGCGCTGGAGACCGCCCAGATGTTCACGCAGAAGAGCATGGCCGAAGCCGCCGCCATCTACGGCGACGGCGCCATGCGGCAGCCGCAGAAATACAAGGACCCGCGCGGCTACGCCGAATTCATCCGCATGCTGTCGGAGCACTCGTCGCGCGGCCACGCGCTCACCATGGAGATGCTGCAGGCCAAGCGGCCGAACATGTGGGACATGGAAGCGGACCTGAAAAAGTTCGCGGTGCCGCTATTGATCGTCGTCGGCGACGAGGACGAGTCGTGCCTCGACGGCAGCGTCTTTCTCAAGCACACCGCGCCGACCGCGGGACTCCTGGTCATTCCGCGCTCCGGCCACGACATCCCGACCGAAGAGCCCGCCGTCTTCAACGCCGCGCTTGCCGACCTGTTCGCCGCCGCCGAAGCCGGCCGTTGGCTGGCGCACAGGAAGCCGGGGTAAGCGCCCTTCAATGGTCCTCATCCTGAGGCGCTCGGCGCACAGCGCCGAGCCTCGAAGGATGAGGAAAACGGTTTCACTTCGCGTCGTGAAAGATGATGCCGAGCGTGTGACGGTGGCCGGAGCGGATGCGGCTGACGCCGTGGCGCATGTTGACCCGGTAGGCGCCTTTGCTGCCTTGCACCGGGCGATTGTGCACGGCGAACAGCACGGCGTCGCCTTGCTGCAACGGCACCACTTCGACGCGGCTCTGCATGCGCGGGCGCTGCTCGGTCAGCACGAACTCGCCGCCGGTAAAATCGCGCTCGGGTTTTGAGAGCAGCGCTGTGATCTGCATCGGGAATGCAAGCTCGCCGTAAAGGTCCTGGTGGAGGCAATTGAAATCGCCGGGGCCGTATTGCAGCAATAGCGGCGTCGGCCTGGTCTGGCCGGCCTCGTGGCAGAGTTTCAGATAATCGGTATGGCGCTGCGGATAGCGCACCGCGATGTTCATGCGCTCGTTCCAGGCGTTGGCGAACGGCGCGATCTGGGCGTAGAGCGCGGTGCGCAGCGCGGCGATGCGCGCCGGCAGCGGATATTTGAAGTAGCGATATTCGCCCCGGCCAAAACCGTGGCGCGCCATGTGGATATGGCTGCGGAAATGTTTTTCGTCCGCATAAAGCGCGGCGATGTCCTCGCACTCGGACGCCGTCATGAGCTTCGGCAGCACGGCGGCGCCGAACGCATTCAGAGTCGCGCCGATTTCGTCCCAGTCGTAACGCTCGACCTCGGTCGCCGATTCAGCTTTTTTCGCAACAGCCGTGCTCATATCGGACCTCTTGCGCATCGAAGTGCATGTTGAGCCGAATCTAAGAACGGCTGCGTTTTTCGACCACCCGAATCCTGGCCAAGAGGCGTCGATTATATTCCGCTCATTCCCGCGCAAGCGGGAATCCAGTGGCCACCTCGGCGTAGAAGTTCAAGCACTGGGTCCCCGCTTTCGCGGAGACGAGGGGGAGAGCCGGTTACTTCGTTCCGATGTCCCGCAGCAGCGCTCGCAGCCGCTGCGGCGTCACCGGCAGCTGCGTCACCGCGCCCGGCCGGCCGAGCGCGTCGTCGATGGCGGCCGCAATGGCGGCGCCGACCGGATTGGCGCCGCCTTCGCCGGCGCCCTTGAGACCGAGCGGATTGAGCGGGCTCGGTGCGTCCTCGGTGATCAACGTTTCCACATGCGGGATCTCGCGCGCGGTCGGCATCAGATAATCGGCGAAGCTGACGGACAGCGGCTCGCCGCGCGCGTCGTACAAAAATTCCTCGAACAGCGCGCCGCCGAGGCCCTGCGCCAGGCCGCCGGCGATCTGGCCCTCGACCAGCATCGGGTTGACGGCGCGGCCGATGTCATAGGCGACGAGGTAGCGCTCGATGATGACGCCGCCGGTGCCGCGGTCGATGCGCACCACCGCGACATGGACGCCGTACGGATAGGCCATGTGGCTCTGCTCGACCCAGCCTTCGGCCGTGAGCCCGGGCGAGTCGTCGCCGAGCAATTTTGACGTGGGCCCGAGCGCGCGCGCCACCGCGCCGAGTGCGACCGACGCCCCCTGCGGCGTGGCACGGCTCACCACCTTGCCGTCGACCACGTCGAGCGCCTCGGGCTTGCTCTGAAGGAGCGCCGCCGCCGCGGCGAGCGCCTTGTCGCGCACTTTCGTTGCGGCCACGCGGGTCGCTTCGCCCGTCATCACCGTGACGCGCGAGGCGAACGCGCCCATGCCGAAGGCGATGCGGTCGGTCTGGCCGTGCACCACGCGCACGCGCCGGTAATCGACGCCGAGCGTCTCGGCGCAGATCTGGGCGAGCGCGGTTTCCATGCCCTGGCCGACCGACGCCGAGCCGGAGACGAGCTCGACCGCGCCGCTCTCGTCGACGCTGATGCGCACGCCATCGAACGGGCCGAGTCCGCTCTTTTCCACGAACATCGCAACCCCGGCGCCGACCGCTTCGCCGCGGGCGCGGCGCTGCCGCAGCGACTCCTGCAGCTTTCGCCAGCCGCTCGCGTCGAGCGCCTTGTCGAGCAGCCCGGCATAATCGCCGGAATCATAAGTGAGCTCGGTGCCGAGCGCGCCCATGCTCCGCTCGTACGGCATCTCCGCCACGCCGATCAGATTGCGGCGGCGGACCTCGATCGGGTCGAGCGCAAGCTTGGCGGCGATCGCATCCATCAGCCGCTCGCGCACGAACGTGCTCTCGTAGCGGCCGGGCGCCCGATAGGTGCCGCACGGCGTCTTGTTGGTCAGCCGGATGCGGCCCACCATGCGGTAAGCGTCGAGCCGATACGGCCCGGGCAGCATCGCGGCGGCGAGATCGGGAACCGTGGCGGCGTGGGTGCGCACATAGGCGCCCTGGTCGTGAAAGAATTCGCCGTCGATGGCGAGCAGGCGGCCGCCGGCATCGACCGCGGCGCGGGCGCGAAAGCGCTGCTGGCGCGAGTGATTGGTCGCGAGAAGATGCTCGCGCCGGTCCTCGATCCATTTCACCGGCCGCTTGAGCCGTAGCGCCGCGAGGCAGACCAGCACGTCCTCGGGATAGAGTTCGCCGCGCACGCCAAAACCGCCGCCGACATGGCCTTCGTGCAGATGCATGGAGGAGGGCGGCCGCCCGAGCATGCGGGCGAGGCTGTCTCTGTTCCAATGCAGCACCTTGGCGACGCCGTGCAGCTCGAGGATGCCGCGGTGCTCGCGGGCGATGGCGCCGCGCGTCTCCAGCGGCACGCCGGAGTGCCGGCCGACGGCGAGATCGAGCGCGACGACCGCGTGCGCCTTGGCGAACGCCGCATCGACGTCGCCAAAACCTTTTTGCACCAGGGTGACTTCGGTGGAGCAGCCGGCGCTGAACTCGGCCGGCGGCGCATCGGCCGCAAGCAACGCCGGCAATTCGTCGTATGCGATGGCGACGAGATCGGCTGCGTCCTCGGCGAGATAAGGATCGGCGGCAAACACCGCGGCGACCGGCTCGCCGACATAACGCACGTGGCCATGCGCCAGGATCGGCTGCCGATACGGCTCCAGCCCTTCGACGCGGGTGAGCCGAAAATCGATCGGCGGCACGTCGGCGACGTCGGCATGGGTCCAGACCGCGACGACGCCCGGCGCCGCGCGCGCCGCAGCGGTATCGATCGCGACGATGCGGCCATGCGGGCAGGTCGAGCGCACCACGCGCATGTGCAGCTGATGAGCAAACGACACGTCGCCGGCGAACAGCCCGCGCCCGGTGACGAGCGGTGGATCTTCGAGCCGCGGCAGCGACCGGCCGATGACGGACTTGGGGGCGGACATTGTGCTCGAGCCGATTTCGCGCCGCTTTTTGTTTCTCACGTCCAGCCGAGCTTCGCCCGGATGGCGTCGCCCATGATCCAGCGCTTGTCGTCCTCGGAAAGGAAATCGAGCGTCTCGGTGAAATGCGTGATGCGCTGCCGGTAGGTGCATTTGGCGAACGAGTTGGTGATGTCGGTGCCCCAATGACAGCGCTGCGGCCCGAAGGCGTCGAACAGGCGGCGGATGTGCGCCGTCATATCGCGGAACGGATAGGACTCCGCCGAATAAAGCGGCGCGTTCGAGAGTTTTACGGAGACATTCGGAAATTTGGCGAGCACCGCGGTTTCGCCGATCGCCTCCGCCGTCTTGCCGCTCTTGGCGATGTCGCCGGTGATGCCGAAGTGGTCGGCGATCAGCGGCAGCCCGGGATGACGCTCGGCGATGCGGGCGAAATGCGCCATCGGCGCGCCGTAGAACATGACGGGGATCTGATATTTCTCCGCGGCCGGCCAGAACCAGTCCGTGGTGCCGTCGGTCAGCCAGCTCCATTGCGGCGGATGAAAGGTGACGCGGATGCCGCGCATGCCGGGCTGCTTCTTCCAGTCGGCAAACTGCGCCGCTGTCTTCGGCTCGGTCAGCGGCACGCGGCCCATCACCGCAAAGCGGGACGGATAGCGCTGCACCGCTTCGAGCCCGTAATCGTTGCGGTCGCCCTCCCAGGACGGCGGTACGATGACGACGCGGTCGACGCCGGCCTCGTCCATCAGCGGCACCAGCCTCTCGATGGTGAACGGCTCCGGCAGCTGGGCGACGCGGTTTGGCAGCCACGGCCGGTCCGGCGTGTTGGCCTTCCAGAGATGAACCTGCGCGTCGACGATCATCGCTGCCTCCCGCCTGCGTCACGGCGGAGTGTGCCGTGGCGGCGAGAGGGCCGCAATGGTCGTACTCTCCGACCGCTCGTCCCCGCGAAAGCGGGGACCCAGTTGAAGTTCGCAGAAGCAGAGAGCGGTTCTTCTGGATTCCCGCTTTCGCGGGAATGAGCGGAATGGAGTTAAATCCGCCGCAACGGCAGCGACCAGGCCAGCGCGGCGCCGGCGGCGGTGAAGCTGGCGATGGTGATGAAGGCGGCGCGGAAGGCGTCGACGATCTCGGCCCGCACCATCGCCTGGCGTGCCGGCGCCAAGGTCGCGATGGCGTCGGGGCCTTGCTCGATGACGGTGCCGAACAGGTTCGCGGTCTCGCGGTCGCCGGCGGCCAGGATGGCGAACAGGATTGCCGCGACCAACGCGGTACCGAATGCGGCTCCGACCGAGCGCGAGAACTGCACCATGGCGGCGCCGGTGCCGAGCCGCCGCGGTCCGGCCACGGCCTGCACCGTGAGCTGCACCACGCCCATCACCGAGCCCATGCAGGTCGCGATCAGGCACCAGATCCAGGGCAAGGTCGCCGTGCTCAGGTGCGGCGTCCAGAACGCCATGATCAAGAGGCCGACGGTGGCGGCGACGAGCCCGTAGGACGGAAACACCGCGGTCCAGCCGGTGCGCGTCACCAGTTGGCCGGTAATGAGCGAGCCGAGCCCGATGCCGAAGGTCAGCGGCAGCAGCAGCAGGCCGGTCTCGGCCGGCGAGGCGCCGCGCACCGCGCGCAGATAGATCGGCAGAAACGTGATCAGCGACACCAGGGCCGCGCCGTGGCACGCCGCCATGGCGTCGGCGCGCCAGATCGACGGCTCGCGAAACAGCCGCGGCGGAATGAGCGGCGAGGTCGAGCGCCGCTCCTGCCAGAACAGCGCCGCCAGCGCCAGGATGCCGAACGCCAACAGCCCGAGCGCCACCGGGATGGTGCTGGTCTGCATGCGCTGCAATTGCTCGAAGGCGAGGATCACCGGGCTGACGAACATAATAAAGAGCACGAGGCCCGGGATATCGAAGGTGGTGCGGCGGCGATCGGCCGGCCGCGATTGCAGGCGCAGCACCAGCGCCATGGCGACAAACCCGAGCGGCAGGTTGACGTAGAATATCGACTGCCAGCCGAACGCTTCGGTCAGATAGCCGCCGGCCACCGGGCCGAATGTGCTGGAGCTCACCGACACGCCGGCCAGATAGCCCTGATAGCGACCGCGCTCGCGCGGCGGAATCGCTTCGCCGATCAGCGCCTGCGACAAGGTCATCAGGCCGCCGCCGCCGAAACCCTGCACGACGCGAAACGCGGTCAGCCATTCGATGTTGGGCGACAGCGCGCACAGCACCGAGCCGAGCATGAAGATCGACAGCGCCATGATCATCATCGGGCGGCGGCCGAATGTGTCGCCAAGCCGGCCATAAACCGGCGCCGCGATGGTGTTGGCGATCAGATAAGACACCACCACCCACGAGGCGCGCTCGATCTCACCTAGATTTGACGCGATGGCAGGCAGCGCGGTGGCGACGATGGTCTGGTCGGCCACTGCCAGAAACATCGGCAGCATGATCGAGGGAAAGACCGTGAAGAACAGGGTGCGGGGCGATTCGGCTTTCGCGGCTTCGCCCGCGGCCGGCGTCGGCGGCACGGCCGGCTTGTCCGCCAAGCCTTGAGCCGGCGATGGGGCTGCCTCGCTTCGTTCATTCATGTCGGGTGCTGGCCGGCTACAGTGCTAATGCGAAGTTTATTCGAAAACCCATAGCGGTGAACATCCACCGCGGCGAATCCGTTGCCCAGCCTGGCGGCGGTTTGATCGCCGCTGAACGACCGTTTGGCGACCGTGGCGGCGGCCGGCTGCGTGCAACTAATATTTTGGGGCGGCGTTGAATTGCCGGCGGAACAGGGCGTGACGTTACGTCGCTTCGCCGACTTATCAAATTTTGACGTGGTGCCCCATGAGTGCGAATCCGCGTGAAATAGCAGGCCGTGGTTCAAGCGCAGCAACAAAGTCGATGATGTTTCGGGTGGGGCTTGCGGTGCTTGCAATTGCGACGCCGGCTTTGGCGCACGATAACGGCCAGTTTGCCAATGTCTCGCCGTCGGTGCGGGCATGGTTCAAAGGCGTCAAGTCGCAACATGGCGTGCCGTGCTGCGACATCGCCGACGGCCACCGTACCGATTACGATATGCGAAAAGATCAATACTGGGTGCCGATTAACGGCAGCTGGCTGCCGGTGCCGCCCGACGCCGTTCTCAATGACGCCGGCAATCCGGTCGGCGACGCCGTGGTCTGGTACAGCATCTATGGCGACCACGTCGTGATCCGCTGTTTCGTTCCAGGCAGCGGCGCCTGACGACACTCGGAGAATGCCGCACCCGCGTGACCCTGCCTTACGCGCGGGGCAGGGCAAGGCTTTGATTGCGGCGCGGCTCTTGGCATCGGACCGCATCTGTTGAGCGCATCTGTTGGATCGCAGCGATGCGGTTCTTTCGAATCGGCTAAATTATTTGAGTCCGGCTAAATAATTCAAAATGCAAAAAAGCCGGCCGTCGGATTGGCGGCCGGCTCACGGCTGCAAAACGGCCGGAAAGTGGTCGCTTCAGCCCAAAAAACCGACGCGCTCTTGTTCGCGCGCTTCTTCGACGGTGGCCGGCTGCGCCGGCAATTGCAGCACGGTCGCTTCCTGACCTTCGCACAACAGCGTCAGCAGCACGATACGTCCGTCGGGGAATTCGAGGGCGTCGTGATGCGCGGCCAACTTGTCCTTGTTGACCTGACGGAAGATCGCGGTTTGGTGATTGATCGTCTTGGTCTTCCAGCCCAACAGGCCGGCCGGCAGGCAGGCCACGTCGCCGGCGAAGGCCAGCTCGGTTCCGGGCCGGATACAGACGGCCAATCCGGCATCGTCGGAGGCGGAGAACCCGCGTGTTCCCGTCCCGAAGTCGCGCGTGACGAGCTTGTCGCCGACTTGCGCCGGCCGCGATCGCACGCTTTGAAGGCTAAAGTCACACATTGGCGACTCCTTTCGTCCCGGGGTCTAGGCCCGGGGCTTCCGCTACAGAGCCCCACAGTCCACTCCGACAACGACTTGACGAAAGAATGGTGCCGCCGCCCGCGACAGAAAAGACGCGTCGGCGCAACGCCGGCGCGACACAATCGCGCCGCGCCGCATCCACACGGCGGCACGATTTGTCAGCTAGACGGTGCTGTCTCCGGCATTTCTGCGGCGTGTCGGCCGGGCCGGCGCGCCAACGCGCGCTATTTGACCGTGATGCCGCCGACCATGCCATTCCAGTCGTGGTCGGCGCAGCGCAGGTCGTATTTGCCCCGCTTGCGCGGGGTCAAGAACAGATCCTTGCTTTCGCCCGGCTCGAGCGTCACTTCGCTGCGCCTGTTGTCGAGAATGTCGGGGTTCTCGATCGCCGCGGTGGCAAGAAACACCGGCGCGGTAAACTCGTGCGTTTCCTTGCCCTTGTTTTGCAGGTGCAGCTGATAACGCACGCCGTGCTTGAACGTCAGGTGGTTGGGCTCAAAGTCGTAGTCGACCATCACGACGTCGAGCTCGACCGGTTTTTGCGCCGATTGCGCCAGCGGCGCGGCAAGCAATAATCCAAACAAGGAGCCGAAGCGCCAAAGCGCGCGGGTGTGGCGCACGATTGCCGTCCCCCCTTGATCCCCTGTTGGCCGGCCGAAGCGAGCCTACACCGACGGCGGAGCGGCTTTTATGGCGCAAAAGGCCGCGCGGCTCAATGCATTGCGGCGCCGTGGGCGGAGCCGGACACACGCCGGACCGTCAGCAGCACGATCGGGACCATCACGGCGGCAAAGATCGCCCAGGTGTAGAACACGTCGATGTAAGCCAACAGCGAAGCCTGGCTCATGATGGTGCGACCGATGAGGCCGTAGGCATGGGACTGCGCGGTTGACGGCGCCGCGCCCTGGTGGATGAAGTAGTCGCTCATATGCTTCATGGTCGACTGAAACACCGGCGATGTCGGCGTCACGTTTTCGACCAGCCGGGCCTGATGAAACTGGCTGCGCTGCAACAGCAGGGTATTGGCCAGCGAGACGCCGAAGCCGCCGCCCAGATTGCGCGCGACATTCATGAGCGCGGAGCCTTCGGCGGTCTTGGTCTGCGGCAGGCCGTCATAGGCGATGGTGTTGACTGGAATGAACAGGAACGGCAGCCCGATCACCTGCAGGATGCGGATGAGGGCGAAATAGCTGAAGGTCGCGTCCGGCACGAGACTGGTCGAATACCACATCGAGAACGCCACCGCGCCGAGCCCGATCGCGATCCAGTATTTCGGCTGCATCAGCCCGGTCACCATGCCGGCAACGGGCATCATGACCAGCATGGCTAGGCCGCCCGGCATCACCGCGAGGCCGGACAGCTCCGCCGTATAGGGAAAGCTCGTCTGCAACAATTGCGGCATGATCTGGTTGGAGCCGAACAGGATGGCGCCGACCGTGAGCATGATCAGAAACGACATGCCGAACTGGCGACGGAACAAAAGGCGGATGTCGACGATCGGGTCGCGCTCGGTGAGCTCCCACAGCAGGAAGAAGACGAACGCGGCAGCGGCAACGATCGTGAACGCGATAATCAGGTTGGATTTGAACCAGTCGTCCTCCTGGCCGCGGTCGAGCACGAATTCGAGGCTGCCGAACGTCACCGCGATCAGCACGAAGCCGATCCAGTCGACGCGCAAGCCGCCGGCGAGCCGCTCGCGCCGCTCGCGCTCCAGCGCTTCGGGCTCGACCAGCACCCAGTTCACCAGGATGAGCGAGACGATGCCGATCGGGATGTTGATGAAGAAAATCCAGTGCCAGGAATAATTGTCGGTGATCCAGCCGCCGAGCGTCGGCCCGACCGTCGGCGCCACGATGACGGCGATTCCGTAGAGCGCAAAGGCCTGGGCCCGGCGCTCCGGCGGGAATGTGTCGGCGAGGATGGCCTGCTCGCTGGTCGGCATGCCGCCGCCGCCCAGCCCCTGCAGGATGCGAAAGAAGATCAGCGCGTTGAGGCTCGGCGCCAGCCCGCAAAGGAGCGAGCTCACCGTGAACAGCGCCACGCACAGCATGTAGAAGCGCTTGCGGCCGATGACGTTGGACAGCCAGCCGCTCACCGGCAGCACCACCGCGTTGGCGATCAGATAGGTCGTCACCACCCAGGTGCTCTCGTCGATGCTGGCGCCGAGGCTGCCGGCGATGTAGCGCAGCGACACGTTGGCGATCGCGGTGTCGAGCACCACCATGAAGGTGGCGATCGACACGATGATCGCGACCAGCCACGGATTGCGGTCGCCGGCGGCGGAGCGGCTCGGGGTCCAGCCGCCGGGCCGGCTTTGCTGGCGCTCGTCGCTCATCGCACCCGCACGCTCGGCACCACCGACATGCCCGGCCCGAGCTTCACGTCGGGCGGATTGTCGAACACGATCTTGACCGGCACCCGTTGCACGATCTTGACGTAATTGCCGGTGGCGTTCTGGGCCGGCAGCAGGCTGAACGCGGTGCCGCTGCCGGCCTGCACGCTGTCGACGTGGCCCTTGAAGGTGCGGTTCGGGAAAGCGTCGACCGCGATGTCGACCGGCTGGCCGGGACGCAGCAAGGCAAGCTGCGTCTCCTTGAAATTCGCCGTGATCCAGACGTCGCGCGGCACGAACATCAGCAGCGCCTGGCCGGCCGCCGCATATTGCCCCTTGGCCGCGGTCAGCTGCGTCACGTAGCCGGCGACCGGCGCGGTGACCTCGGTGCGGCCGAGATTGACCTGGGCCTGCTGGAGCCCGGCGCGCATCTGCTCCAATTGCGCCTGCGCCTGCAGCGCCTGGCTTTGCAGCACCGGCAATTGCTTTTCCGTCGCCGTCGCATTGGCCTCGGCGCCGGCAAGCGTGGCCTGGGCTTGCAGGAAATTGGAATGGTGTTGCTGCGCCACCTCGACGGTGACGCTGCCGGTCTTGACCAGCCGCTCGTAGCGTTCGTTTTCCTGTTGCGCGAAGGTGAGGGCGGCCTCGGCCTGCGTCACCTGTTTTTGCGCCTGCTCGATGCGCGCCTGCTGGGCGGCGATCTGGGCGTTGAGATTGGCGATGTTGGCCTGCGCCTGATCGACCTGCGCCTTGCCCTGATCGGTCTGCGCCTGGAAGTCGCTGCGCTCGAGCCGCACCAGCACGGTGCCGGCCTCGACCGCCTGATTGTCGGTGACCGGCACGTCGACCACCTGGGCGCTGATCTGCGCGCTGATGGTGACGGTGCGCGCGTCGATGAAGGCGTCGTCGGTCGATACATAATGGCTGGAACTGATCCACCACACGATGACGCCGACGACGAGCGCGATCGCAATGGCGGTGATCGTCAGCACCAGCGCGCGACGCGCGCGCAGCCGCTCGATAAACGACGGTTCCCGGTGCCGCTCGCCGGCAGCCGGCCGCGCCGGGCGTCCCGGCACCGTTTCGTCGCGGTGTTCGTCGTCGACGCGTTGATCCATGACTTAGGGCAAACGTCCGCGGCGCGGTTTCCGTTTCCCTTGGGACGGAAAGCGGACCATGCAGGCAAATCAGTTTGCCCCCGGTGTAACCCCTATGGCGGGCCGACGCTAGGGCGGCTGCCGGAGCCGAGCGTCCCCCATCAAACACCGCCGGTGAGGGGCGCATAAAACCGCCGAGTAAATGAGATATATACGGCCGCCCGAAGATTTGCAGGCGGCTCAATTTTAGGCATTTAGCAAAAATGCGCAGAATCGCTGCGGCGGCCGGCCTTTTGAGGTGGCAACAAAAAGGCTAGTCTGGCGCCCGTGTCGTTTTCAGTTCAATCACTTTATGCCGATGCGACCATGAAGCAGCGACTTTCCTGGTCCGGCAAAAGATGGAGCGCGCCGCGCCTGGCCGTTCTCGCAGCGGTGATCGCGCTTGCGCTGGCGGGCTGCGGCTCCAGAAACACGTTCGTGCCGCCGCCGCCCGCCAAGGTCGCCGTCGCGCAACCCCTGCAGCAGCCGGTGACGCTCTATCTCGAGCTCACCGGCAACACCGCGCCGTACCGGGCAGCCAATCTGGTGGCGCGCGTCCAGGGCTTTCTGGAATCGATCGATTATCAGGACGGCGCCTCGGTCACCAAAGGAACGCAGCTCTTCGGCATCGAGCGCGCCATTTATCAAGCACAACTCGATCAGGCCAAGGCGCAACTGGCGAAGGACCAGTCGGTGTTGGCTCAAGCCGAGGCCAATCTCGAGCGCTACCAAAGACTGAGGGCGCAGAACTCGATCGCGGCGCAGCAGGCGGAAGACCAGGCCTTCGTGGTGCAGCAGAACCAGGCGACCGTCGACCTCGACAAGGCCAATGTCGACACCGCGAACATCAATCTCGGCTACACCAGAGTCCTCGCCCCGTTCGACGGCATCGTCACCAATCATCTGGTCGACGTCGGCACGCTGGTCGGCGTGTCCGGATCGATCACCCCGCTCGCCAGCATCGTCCAGACCGACCCGATCTACGCCAATTTCACCGCGAGCGAGCCGCAAGTTCTGGCGATCAAGCAAAACCTCGCCAGCCGGGGCAGGAGCTTGCGCACCACCGGTCTATCGGACATCCCCGTCGAGATCGGGCTGCAAAATGAAGAGGGTTATCCGCACAAAGGGCATCTCGACTATGTCTCGCCGCAGCTCGACACCGCGACCGGCACGCTGGCCGGGCGCGGTCTGTTCGACAACAAGGATCACGCGCTGCTGCCGGGCCTGTTTGTGCGGGTTCGGATTCCGTTCGACCGCAAGGACGAGGCTCTGCTGACGCTCGACGATGCGATCGGCACGAGCCAGGAAGGCAGCTATGTGCTGGTGGTCGGCGCCGACAATGTCGTGCAGCGCAGGATCGTCAAGACCGGGCAAAAGCAGGGGCAGCTTCGGGTCATTGAATCCGGACTTGCGCCGGGCGATTGGGTCGTGACCGAAGGCGTTCAGCGCGCCTTCCCCGGCGCCAAAGTCGAGCCGCAGCAAACCAAGCTGACGCCGGCCGAAACCGATCAATCAAGTCCTGGTCAATCAAGTCCTGATCGATCAGGTCCTGGTCAATCAGGTCCTGATCGCTCAGGTTCCGGCGCGGCGAGCGCCCCCGACCCGGCGGCAAAATGAAACATCGCGAGGCACCGGCATGATCTCGCGTTTTTTCATCGATCGGCCGGTGCTCGCCAACGTGCTGGCCTTCGTCTTCGTCCTGGTCGGGCTGGTCGCGCTCATTCAATTGCCGAACGCCCAATATCCCAACGTCGTGCCGCCGACCATACAGGTCACCACGCGATACCCAGGCGCCACCGCCGAGACCCTGGTCAACACGGTCGCGCTTCCGATCGAGCAGAGCGTCAACGGCGTCGAGGACATGCTGTACATGCAGTCGACGAGCGCCAGCGACGGCACTTACAGCTTGACCGTCACGTTCGCGATCGGCACCGATCCCAATAAGGCGCAGATCCTGGTGCAGAATCAGGTTGCCGCCGCGCTTTCGGCATTGCCGCTCGCCGTGCAAAACGAGGGCGTGACGACGGCGAAGCGGTCGAGCTCGATACTCGAATTCGTCACGCTGGTCTCTCCCGATAGCCGCTTCGACGGCCTGTTCCTGGCGAACTACGCCGTCATCACCCTGCAGAACGAGCTGGCGCGCCTCAACGGCGTCGGCAACGTTCAGGTGTTCGGCGCCGGACAATACGCCATGCGTGTCTGGATGAATCCGAACCTGCTGCAGGCGCGCGCGCTGACGCCGCAGGACGTGATCAATGCAATCCAGCAGCAGAGCCAGGAAGTCGCCGCCGGCCAGGTCGGCGCGCCGCCGGCGCCGCCGGGCCAGCAATTCCAATATTCGCTCAACCTCAGCGGCCGCCTCGACAATCCGGCCGACTTCGAGAACATCGTCGTCAAGGCCGATCCCACCAGTGGCGGACAAATCACCAGGATCCGCGATATCGGCCGGGTCGAGCTCGGCGCGCAGAGCTACAGCCAATCGTTCAATCTCGACGGCCGGCCGGCAGCCGGGATCGCCATCTCGCTGCTGCCGAACGCCAACGCCATTGCGGTGGCCAACGAGGTCAAGGCCAAGATGGACGAGCTCGCCAAGAGCTTTCCCGAGGGCCTTACCTATCTGATCCCCTACGACACCACGAAATTCGTCAGGGCCTCGATCAGGGAGGTCTATGTCACCCTGATCGAGGCGGCGATCCTGGTGCTGATCGTCATTCTGGTCTTCCTGCAGGATTGGCGGGCGATGCTGGTGCCGGCGACGACCGTGCCGGTCACGATCATCGGCGCTTTCGCGGCGATGGCGGCGCTGGGCTTTACCATCAATCTCGCAACGCTATTCGCCATCGTGTTGGCGATCGGCATCGTCGTCGACGATGCGATCGTCATCGTCGAGGGTGTGTCGCGCTATGTCGAAGAGGGTATCCCGGGCCGCGAGGCGGCGGGCAGGGCGATGGACGACCTGACCGGTCCGGTCATCGGCATCACGCTGGTGCTGATGTCGGTGTTTATTCCGGCCG
This sequence comes from Xanthobacteraceae bacterium, assembly GCA_035651875.1. Classification (GTDB taxonomy): domain Bacteria; phylum Pseudomonadota; class Alphaproteobacteria; order Rhizobiales; family Xanthobacteraceae; genus BOG-931. The sequence continues at coordinate 28,226 of DASRET010000017.1, read as the reverse complement.
CATTCTTGCCCGGGCTCACCGGCCAGCTCTACCGGCAATTCGCGCTTGTCATCGCCTCTACCGCCTTCATCAGCGCCATCAATGCGATGACGTTGAAACCGACCCAAAGCGCGTTATGGCTGCGGCCGCCGCGACCCCTGGAGCGGCGAAATTTCTTCTACCGCGGCTTCAATGCGGTCTATGGCCGTCTGGAGCGCTTCTATGTCAGGTTGGTCGGCGCCATGACGCGGCATAGCGGCGCGATGGTCGCGTTCGCGCTCGTTCTGATTGCCTTCGCCATCTGGGGGCTGACGCGGGTGCCGACCTCGTTCTTGCCGGACGAGGACCAAGGCTATGCGATTGTCAGCGCCCAACTGCCCGACGGCGCCTCGAAAGAGCGCACCGACGCGGTGATGCAGCAAATCACGCAGATCGCCCGGCAAACGCCCGGCGTCGATCACGTCATCGCCGTCAGCGGCGTGTCGATTCTCGACAACTTCGCCAGCCTCGGCAATGCGGGCGTGGCGTTCGTCGTTCTCAAGGACTGGGACGTGCGCCTCAAACAGAAGGGACAGGATCTGCGTTCGATCATCCTCAATCTCAATCGCTCCCTGCAAGCCGTTAACCGGGCCGTCGTGTTCGCGCTGCCGCCGCCGCCAATCCAGGGCATCGGCAACGTCGGCGGCTTCACCATGCAGGTCGAGATCAGGAACGGCAATTTCGACTACGCATTGTTGCAGAGCCTGACCGACGGCGTCGTCAGGGACGGCAATGCGCAATCGGCGTTGCAGCGGTTGAGCACGACCTTCCGGGCCGCCGCCCCGCAATTTCGGATCACCGTCGACCGCATCAAGGCCGAGACGCTCGGTATCACGACCGATGCCGTATTTTCCGCCCTGTCGACCTATGTCGGCTCGGACTACGCGGCCCAGTTCAACAAGTTCGGACACGTCTTCCAGGTCTACACGCAGGCGCTGCCCGACTACCGGGCGACCATCGACGATATCCGCAGGCTGAAGGTCAAGGCCGGCAATGGCGTCATGACGCCGATCGGGACGGTGATCGACGTCAAGGAGGTTCAAGGTCCGTTGCTGATCAGTCTCTATAATCTCTATCCGTCGACGACGGTGGTGGGCAATCCGGCGCCCGGCTTCAGTTCAGGCGAGGCGCTCGACATCATGGATCAGATCGGCGCGCACGCGCTGCCGACCGGCACCGGCTTCGAATGGACTGCCATGTCGTATCAGGAGAAAGCGGTCGGCGTGCAGATTTATTACGTCTTCGGCCTTGCGGTGCTGTTGGTCTATTTGGTCCTGGCCGGCCAGTACGAAAGCTGGATCCTGCCGCTCTCGGTCATCCTCTGCGTTCCGCTGGCGCTCATCGGCACGGTCGGCGCACTGACCGCGCTCGGCGCCGCCAACAATCTCTATACGCAGATCGGCCTCATCCTGTTGATCGCGCTCGGCAGCAAGAACGCGATTTTAGTCGTGGAATATGCGCGCCAGCGGCGGGCCGAGGGGATGGACATCCTCACTGCGGCGGTGGAGGGCGCGAGGCTGCGGTTCCGGCCCATTCTCATGACCTCCTTCGCCTTTATTCTGGGCGTGTTCCCGCTCGTGATTGCGACCGGCGCCGGTGCCGGGGCCCGCCGCTCGATCGGCATCGCGGTGTTCAGCGGCATGATCGCCTCGACCTGCCTCGTCGTCGTCTTCGTTCCCTCGTTCTATGTGGTGATGCAGCGCATCGACGAGCGTCGCCGCCGCCGCGCGCAACCCGACGCGCCGGCGCATCCGGCGGGTGCGTGACCGCGCTGACGAAAGCGCGCTTGTCACGAAGCTTGTGAATGCTTGTCGGTCGACGACGCTCTGGGCAAAGAGCACTTTCGCATCCATGATGCGGCGGCCAAGGGAGTGAGCCGCCGCCATGAAATTCGGCTATTCCACGCTGAGCGATAACCGCTACCCGGACAATGCGCGCTCGCCCGAGCAATTCCTGGTCGAGATACGCGACCAGGCGGTGTTGGCGGAGAAGCTTGGACTGCACTCGGCCTGGATCGGCGAGCACCACTTCAACCGGCGCGGCTGCGTGTCGGTGCCCCTGGTCGTGCTCGCCAATGTCGCCGCCGCCACGACGCGGCTGCGGCTCGGGCCGGCCGTCGTCGTGCTGCCGATCCACCATCCTATACACGTCGCGGAAGAATGGGCGACGCTTGACCAGCTGTCTGGCGGCCGCGTCGATTTCGCGGCGGGCCGCGGCTATGACAGTCACGAGTTCGCGCCGTTCAATGCCGATTTCCAACGCTCAGCGGAGCAGTTCAGCGAAGGCATCGAGCTGTTGATGCGCTGCTGGAGCGAAACCCGGCCGTTCGCCTTCAGGGGCCGTTTCTACAATTGCGACGACGTCGAGGTTTTCCCCAAGCCGCTACAGAAAGAGTTCAGGCCCTACATGGGCTCGTTCTCGCGGTTCTCCATGGAGCTCGCCGCAAAGTGGGACTGGAATCTGCTGCTGGCGCCGTTCGCGGCCACGATCCTGTTCGGCAGCCTGGCCAACGCGGTGACCGCGTATCGCGAGATATGCGAGAAGGCGGCGAAGCCGGCGCACAAGGTGAAGTGCAGCTACTTCATCCACATCGGAGAAGGCGAGGCCGAGCGCCAGCGGGCGCGCGAGCGCATGGTCGACTACATCACCATGGCGGGCTTGCGCAAGACCATGAGCCAGGGCGGCAAGGGCGCGCTGCCGCCAAGCATGGCGTACTTCAAGCAGATGGGCGAGCGGCTCAATGACGCCAAAGCGTCCGACTTCGACGACAACACCGTGCTTTACGGCGCGCCCGGGCAGATCGTCGACACCTTGAAGCGGGTCGAGGCGATCGGCATCGACGAGGTCATCCTCTACTTCAATTTCGGCAAACGCCCCGACGCCTTTGTGCGCGAACAGATGCACCGCTTCACCGAAGAGATCGCGCCGGCCTTCGCAAGCGCCGGCGGCAAAGCGGCGATGAGCGGCGCGCCCGTACACACGTCGAATTAGAGGGGAGTCGATCTTTCATGGAGACAGCAGACTGTGTGGTGGTCGGTGCGGGCGTGGTCGGCCTCGCGGTGGCGCGTACGCTGGCAGCCGCAGGGCGCGAAGTGCTGGTGCTGGAAGCGGAGGCGCGCATCGGCGAACACACCTCGTCGCGCAACAGCGAGGTGATCCACGCCGGGCTGTTCTACAAGGCAGGCAGTCTGCGGCAGCACCTGTTTCCGCGCGCGGTTCATCTGCTCTACGCCTATTGCACGAGCCACGGCGTCCCGCATCGCCGCATCGGCAAGCTGGTCGTGGCCCGCAGCGCCGAAGAGGGACAACGCCTGCGCCAGCATATGGCCCACGCCATCGCGGCCGGCGTCACGGACCTGCAATGGCTGGAGCCCGACCAGGCGCAACAACTCGAGCCCAACCTGGTTTGCCACGCCGCCTATCTTTCACCGTCGTCCGGCATCGTCGACAGCCATGCGCTGATGCTCGCCTACCGGGCCGAGCTCGAACGCAATGCCGGAACCGTGGTGCTACGCGCGCCGGTAACGGGCGGCGCCATAACGTCGGACGCCATCGAGATCAGTGTCGGCGGCGCCGAGCCGACGACGCTCCGCTGCAAGACCCTGGTGAACTGCGCCGGCCACGGCGCGCCGGCGTTCGCGCGAGCGCTCGCGAACTTCCCCGCGAGCATGGTGCCGCGCGGCTACTTTCGCCGCGGCGTCTATTTCAGCGTGACGGGGCGCCCGTTTAGCCGGCTGATCTATCCGATCCATGGGCCGGGCGGCATGGACATCCATGCGGTCATCGACCTTGCCGGCAATGTGAGGTTCGGTCCCGACATGGAGTGGGTGGACGGTCTCGACTATGCGGTCGATCCGGCGCGCGCGGACGCGTTCTATCGCTCGATCCGGGCGTTCTGGCCGGGATTGCCCGACGGCGCGCTCGCCCCCGCCTACGCCGGCATCAGGCCGAAAATCACCGGCCCCGACGAACCGGCGGCCGACTTCCTTATTCAGGGCCCGGCCGATCACGGCGTGCCGAACCTCGTCAACCTGTTCGGCATCGAATCCCCGGGGCTCACCGCATCGTTGGCGATCGGCGAGCATGTCGCCGGCCTACTAGACGTTGCGGCCCGCAGTGTGAGCGAACCCGCCGCCGCCGCGGAATGACGCATGCGGATGGGGCGCCCGGTACGCCGCGCGTGCAAACTATGCCGGACCGACCGTGCAACGGACCGGTCCATTATGCAGCATCAGCTGGTTGCCGCCCATGTCGACAAAAATTTGCCCCTCATAGGAGCCGCTCTTTTTGTTGCGCTGGGCCGAGATCACGATGCGAACGCGCGAAGGGTCGTCCTCGTCCATCGCCACCAGGGACAGATTGCCGTCTCTGAAGCTGAAATGCGTCGCCTTGGCCGGATAGTCGAAATCGATCTGGTTCGGCATGGCGCCGAATTTTTCCGGAACGTCGAATACCACGCGTCCTTCCTGCAAAAACGGACACGTGATGACCTTTTGTTTTGACGGCGCCGCCGTGCCGGCGACCGCCGACAGAACGAGCGCGGCCGTCAACGCGACCGCTGCGGCGACCCTGCTGCAGGCGATATGGCTCACGGCGACATCCGGTACATAAGGTGACCGGTCCACCAGCTCGCGTCGCCGTTGAGGCGGATGGCGAACAGCCCGATCCCGGCCGCGAGCGCGATCCAGAACAGCACCGTGAGTTTCGGCGCGCGCGATTTCATGCCGACGAGCCCGGCGATCAGCGCGAGATCGAACACCATGGTGAGCGCCTGCATCGAGCGCATCGGATATTCGGCGGCCGGCACCAGCGCGCGCCACAGGAAGTTGCCGATCAAAAGCCCGGCGACCAGCATCAAGGCGAGCTCGTTGCGATTTTCCGATTTGACGGTCTGCTCGGCCATGCCCGCAATTCCCATTGGCGCCGATCGGCGCACTGCTTGGTCGCCGGGCCGGGCGGGCAGGTTCATGGCGCCGGCGCACTGGACAATCCGGGCTGCGATAGTCCAATCCTCGGCGGAACGCGCGGCGCCGACACGCGCGCCCGCCGAACGCCGCCGATGTCTGGAGGGCTCATGCTCAACCGTCGCTTCCGCCTCACTACGGTCATCGCCCTCGCGCTGGCCATTTACGCGATCGCCACGACCGCAAGCCTGGCCCAGCAATGGCCGACCCACGCGGTGCGCTTCGTGCTGCCGTTCGGTCCGGGATCGGGAGCCGACACGGCAGCGCGGCTCATCAGCGAAAAGCTGCAACAAAAATGGGGCCAGTCCGTCATCATCGACGGCAGGCCGGGAGGCGACGGGCTGTTGTCGCTGCAGGCCGTCTTGTCGGCCAAGGACGATCACACGCTGTTCTTCGGGCCGAGCAGCATCTTCGTCGTGCAGCGCTATCTGCACGAGAACCTGTCGTTCGATCCGCAGACCGACCTCGCGCCGATCGCCGGTGTCGCCAAGGTGCAGATCGCCATCGCGGTGCCGACCAGTCTCGGCATCGCCACCCTGGCCGACTTTGTGGCGCTGGCGCGCGCCAAGCCGAACGAGACCAGCTATTCGGTCGCACCGGGATTTTCCGAATTCGTGTTCGACGGCTTCGTCAAGGAAAACGGACTGACGATCGCCAAAGTCCCGTACCGCGACATCACCAAGTCGCCGATCGATCTCGCCGAAAACCGCATCCAGCTCTCCATGCAGTCCTACGCGGCGATGCGGACCACCGCGCAGACCGGCAAGATCAGATACATCGCCATCAACGATCGCGAACGTTCACCGATTGCGCCGGAGATTCCCTCCGTCGTCGAATCCGGCTTCCCATCGCTGCTCGCCAGTCCCGTGCTGGGCCTGCTCGGACCGCGCGGCATGCCGGTCGACCTGCGCCGGCGGATCGCGGCTGACGTTGTAGCCGCGCTCGACGACAAGACCATCCGCGAGCGATTGGCGCTCACCGGCCAGCCGGCCGCGCCGCTGGGCCTCGAGGCGTACACCGCCGCGCTCAACGAGCAATACGCGCAAGTCGCCCATATCGCGTCGGTGCTGGGCATCGCGCGAAAGTAACGTGTCGCTCAGCCGCCCTTCTGCTGCGCCGGCGCGCGACCTTCCAACAGCCGGATGATGTAATCGAGCTTGTCCACCTCGATGGCCGCCAGCCGCCGCTGCAGGTCCTCGATCCGCTGTTCGGCCTCGACATTGGTGCGGTAATCCTGCTCGGCCTGATGGCGGTCCCGCTCGGCCTGCCGGTTCTGGCTGATCATGATGAAGGGCGCGGCGTAGGCGGCCTGAAACGACAGCGCGAGATTGAGCAGGATGAACGGATAAGGATCCCATTGGTTGGCCCATGCGGCCACGTTGAGCACGATCCAGACTGCGAGGATGACGGACTGAACGATGATAAAGGTCCACGAGCCCATGGTGGCCGCCACCGTGTCCGCGACGCGCGCTCCGAACGTCAATTCCGCCGCGTGTTCCGCGTGCCAATGTTTTCGCTTCGCCGCCATGAGAGCTGCCCCACCCCGTTTCAGATTGAATGTCGGACAAGTCGGGTAATCCGTCAGCGACCTGGATTCTTGAACGATCTCACCAGCTCGCCCGCGGCTGTGAACGCGGCCATGGCCTGTTTTGACGTCATGGCGACGCTGGTCTTGGTATCGGTTATGCTGCCTCCGGCAGCCGCGACGATGGCAATCGACAACGCGGTTTCGTTGCTCGGGCAATCGATGATCAGCAGCCAATCATCCTCGCCGAAGGTCATGTAATACCCGATCACCTTGCCGCCGGCTTTTTCGACGACCTTGGCAATGGCGGCCTCGCGATCTTCGGGGCGTGCCATCATTCCTTTGAGCGCTTCGGCGTTATATCGACCGCGAAGGATATAGATCGACATGGTGCTGTCTCCCCAGGGCTGACCGGAATTCCTTCTCGGCGAGGATAGTTCCGTTGCTCGGCGCAGATCAATGCACCGCTGACGTGGCGGCGCAAATGATGCACAGTGCCGGGGCAGAAAACGTGGGGAGTTCGCGATGCTCAACCGTCGTCAGGCGCTCGGTATGGCCACCGGCGCGATCATGGTCGCACTCATGGGCGCGATCGCAGCCGACGGCCGCCTCGCCGGCTCCGCCCGAGCCGAAACGCTCGACAAGGTGGTGCACGTCATCGTCGGCTTCCCGGCCGGCGGCGGCACCGACATCACGGCGCGCGTGCTGGCCCAGGCGCTGCAAGGCAGCTACGCCTCGAGCATCATCGTCGAGAACCGGCCGGGCGCCAGCGCCCGGCTCGCGGTCGAGTATGTGAAGAATGCGCCGGCCGACGGCAGCATCATGCTGTTCACGCCCGACTTTCCCATGACGCTTTATCCGTCGAGCTTCAAGGCGCTGAAATACGATCCGCTCGAGGACTTCATCGCGGTCGGCCCCGTGACCACGGGCGCGCTGGTGCTGTCCATCGGCCCCGCCGTGCCGGCGCAGGTGAAAACGCTGCAAGACTTCATCGCCTGGGCCAAGGCGAACCCGGGCCAGGCCAACATTGCCGACACCTCGGCGGGCGCGACGCCGCACTTCACCGGCGTCATGCTGGCGCACGAGGCGAAAATCAAGTTGACGCCGGTGCATTACCGCGGCGGCGCGCCGGCCATGGAAGATCTGATCGGCGGCCACGTGCCCGCCAGTGTCAATCCGGTCAGCGAGGTGATGGCGTTCGCCAAGGCCGGCTCGATCCGCGCGCTGGCGGTGACCGGCTCGAAGCGCGTGCCGTTTTTGCCCGACGTGCCGACCATGAAGGAGCAGGGGTTTGATGTCGTGGTCGAGTCGCTCCCCGGCGTGTTCGTGCCGGCGAAGACGCCGGCGCCGGTGGTCGCCGCGCTCAACGCGGCAATGCGCAAGGCGGTGGCATCCCAAGACGTGATCGGCAGCCTCGCCAAGTTCGGCACCGAGCCGGCGTCCATGACCACCGCCGAATACACCGCCTGGATCAGGAAAGAGATCGCGCGCTGGGGCCCGGTGGTGAAGGCGTCGGGGTTTCAGGCGCTGGAGTAGCGCTGCGGCGATTTGGCGGGGGCCGGCTGACCACCTTGATTTCCCCACGTGGCTCGCTTACCTGCCGATTACCAAGTGAATCCGGGCCCCTCTGGCGAGGACGCCGCAGCGTCGGCCAACCTCGCGATGTCGGATCAGCTGTCCCGCGCGCACGGCGCATGGATCGGCCGACATCAGGGCGCGAAGCATCTCTCCTGATCAAGCCGGTCTGAGCTCCTTCGGCGCGCCCGTCGCGTAACCCGAAGAGGAGCGTCATGGCTATCCATTCCGTCCGTCCCGAAATCCCGGGGGAACTTCGCGATCCGTTCGATTGCGACGAACTGGTCGTCAAGGCTCTGGCCACCGTCGGCGCGTTCGTGGCGCTTGCCGACGGGCGCGTCGACCCGATCGAGCGCGATGAGGCGGTCGATTACCTCGACCGCCAGCAGCTGGCGCCGAGCATCTCGCGGCCGCGCATAGCCGCGTTCTTCGACGCCCGCGTCCGGCATCTCGATGACCGGGACTTCGCCGATCTGATCGCCGACGCGCTGCGGCCGGTCGCGGCTCTGTCGCTGACGTTCGACGTGGTTCGCATCGCCGAACTGGTCGCCGCGGCGGACCGGTACGTCAATGCCGACGAAGCGCAGGTCGTCGCGCTGATCCGGTTGATCGTTCAAGCGTCTGGGGAGCCGAGGGTCGTGAGCAATGACTGCTGATGACCGCCGCCTCGACCGGCTCATCGACCGGCTGCCGCAACGCCTCGGCTCGACCGTTCGCTTCGTCCGGCAGCCGTCCGCCCGCTGGCTGCGGATTCCAACGGCGCTGCTCCTGATACTCGGCGGCCTGCTTTGGTTTCTGCCGATCCTCGGATTGTGGATGCTGCCGGTCGGTCTGGCGTTGCTCGCCGAGGACTGCCGGCCCTTGCGTTCGCTGCGATCCCGCGCTCTGGATTGGATCGAACGTCGCCGGCCGGGTTGGCTGGCGCACGGACCTCGCCCACATGATCCGACATGACCGATCTCATCAGCGGCCCAGCCCTCGCGGCCTTGATCCAGGTCGTCCTCATCGACCTGGCTCTGGCCGGTGACAATGCGCTCGTCATCGGCCTTGCCGCCGCCGGCCTGCCGCCGCAGCAGCGCCAGCGCGCCATCGCCATCGGCATCCTGGCGGCAACGGCGCTGCGCATCCTGTGCGCCGGCGTCGCAACGCAATTGCTGCAAATACTGGGACTTACGCTGGCCGGCGGCCTTCTTCTCCTCTGGGTCTGCTGGAAGCTGTGGCGCGAGATTTATGCGGCACCCCGGAAACAGGACCGCGACGACGGGCCGGCGGAGTCCGCCCACGGACACGACCGTCCGCCGGCAACGGGGCTCCCTCGCAAGCGCTTCGGCCGCGTCGTAGCGCGCATCGTCGTGGCGGACATCTCGATGTCGCTCGACAACGTCTTGGCCATCGCCGGCGCGGCGCGCGAGCATCCCATCGCCCTTGTCTTCGGCCTGCTCCTGTCCATCGCCCTGATGGGCGTCGCCGCCAATTTGATCAGCCGCTGGCTCCAGAAGCACCGCTGGATCGCCTATCTCGGGCTGGCGACCATTCTCTACGTCGCCGGCGAAATGATCTATCGCGGCGCTTACGAACTGAAACCTCTGCTCGGCGTCGTCGAATCGCTTTTGCAATCGTAAACGCTCGGGCGTGAGCAAAGCGTAGCGCCATGGCAGCGGATCAAAGATCGCTTCCTCTCGGCTGCGGTAAGTCACCTTAACAGATCGAGGATCGAGCCGGGTATTGACTTTTTTTTGACCGCGTCGGAGCATTGTGAGAGGCGGCGACGGAGTGGGCGACGTTTTTTTCCGACCCGAAATTGCAATCAATCTCGGATCAAAAATCCGGGGTTGGATTCAGCTTTAGCGGAAACCTGAACCTCCGCTGCTCCGCTTCAGACAAACGACTTGCGCGTGGCACGCCTCCGGTTCAACGCCACGGGCGGATCTGACCGGCAAAAGACGCCGGCACGGCAGGCTGCGACGTGAAGCTGGGGGAGGAAGGCCATGCGGAGCAATAATTGGAGTGCGCGCGACGTCGGGATGCCGCTTTTGGCGGCGGCGCTTTTGGCGGGCTTGTCGTCGTCGCCGGTCTTGGCGCAGGCCGGGATCAACCCTGACGGCAGCATGTGGGTGAACACCCCAAGCGGCAGCACGTGGACCAATCCCGCAGGTTCGGTGAAGCTGGACAAGGAAGGCCACGTCGTGGACGTGATTCCTACTTGCGAGAATGTGCGTTCGATCAGCGTCCAGAATGTCCAGCAGGCGAAGTCGGTCTGCTGGAAGCGAGGCAACAAATACGAAGTCTACGTGGTCGGATACGTCCTCTATACTTGCTTCGATCATGACGTCAGCGTTGCCCGGCGGATCACAAGCTACGTGCAGGCGACCGGACGGCCTTGTGACCCTGCCGATGAAGCAATCGACCGCGGCAGCGCGCAAGCCGACTGGCAGGAAACGTGGCTGGTGGACACGAACCCGTTTCCGCAAGGCGACGGTCATGCATCGACTGGCGACGGAACACAAACGGGCAATGGCACCCAGACCGCAACCGGCACTCAGACCGGGAGCGGCACTCCACCTGGAAACAACACGCCGCCTGGAAACGACACGCCGCCCGGAAACAACACGCCGCCTGGAAACAACACGCCGCCTGGAAGCAACACGCCTGGAAACGGTCAGACAGCGAACGGTGGAACAATACCACCCGGTTGGCCGCCGGGGGCCGATGTGATTCGGGCGGATGTCGGAGGCGGATGGACCATCCATTATCCCAACGGCAGGACCGTTAAACAGAAAACCGACGGCACAATGGTCGAGCTGACGCCGCCAGGGTCGGAAAACGTCGCGCCGACGAACACCAACAATTCGACCGGCACACATCCCAATGAGGCACACTCTCCGGGCAAAGGCTCGAAGAAGCCCAAACACTCCGTGAAGAAATCGTCCACGCGCAAGACCGCCAAACAAAGCGCCGAGCCCCATGACGCAGGTGGGGCGGTTCAACTTGGCATCGGTTTTGGTGTCGGAACGGGCCATGGCTTCCGCGGGGGCCGTGAACATGAATCGGAGCGGTCCCACAGTTTTTCCCGGGATCGGTGAAGGCGCGTGTACTCGGCGTTCTTGCTCAACGAGCAACGGTCGCGATGAGGAAATTATGCGCGACATCGACGCTAATGGAAGCTTCGGGGTCGGGCGTTCGTTGTAGTGGAGCGCCGCGTAGGTCGACAGCAGACACCCCGGGTTTTTCATTGCGGCGGCAAGTGCCGACGCGGGACAGCCGGACATCATGACCAGAATGGCCTGCCCACTTTTGACATGCGTCTGGTAACGTCGCGGACATGTGCGATGAAAGTCTGGACCACGGGACTGGGCGTCCTGCCCTTCAGCGTGACCAGCCAGACCGGCCATGGGCTGATCGCCAGGTCGATCGGCAAGACCTTGATCGGGAACCGGCTGGCGTTGAAGTGCAGCACGGAGCCGACCTCTGCCGAAACAAAGCGGTCGGTGGCGAGTAACGTCATTCGCTGATGGACCGAATACGATCTGACCCCGAGTTGGGGTACCGGTACGCTGCTTTTTCGAAACGCCTCCGTCAACAAGCTAACGAATATGCCCTCGCGCGGCAGGAGCCATGGCTCCTCGGCCAGGTCGGCGAGCTTTACCTTGCGACGACGTGCCAAAGGGTTGCCGGGCCCCGTGACGATGTACGGCCGGTCCTCGTAGAGGAATTCCAGAGCCAAATCGTCGTCCGCGAGTGGCCTCGGAAACCCCGCGATGACAAGATCGACGGCACGATCGCGCAACGGGCGAAATTCTTCCGCTACGTTGTTGGCAGCCGTGACATTGACGATCACGCGCGGGTACCGCCTGGAAAAATGGTCGAGGATTGCGGAGACGAGGCCGCTGGTGAACACATCGGGACAACCGATTCTGACCTCGCCGACAGAAGGATCGGACAAATTCTCTATTGCCTTGATCGCTTGACGCAACTCCTCGAACGCGCCGACGCTATGCTGGAGCAGCGCGCGGCCATACGCCGTCGGCTCGACTCCTTTCGCCGTCCTGTCCAGCAAACGCACACCGATGGCATGCTCCATATCGGAGATTGCTTTGGACACTGACGGCGGGGAAACGGCAAGCCGCTCGGCGGCTCGTCCCATTGTGCCCGACTCCGCCACGGTCATCAGGACATGCAGATCATGCAGCTTGAGCCGCCGGCCGATCCGATCGTTCCACTTCATCGAGGTTGGCCTGGTGACATGTCGCAGTGGGTTAGACATTAGGTTAAGCATTCTTCAAAAGAAAGAACTGTTTATCTAACGTGCTTGCGCTCTAGTCTGCGGCGTCGGAAGCAATCCGTTTGCGCGGAAGCAAGTCATGAAATTTTGCCGCCGCGATTTCATACGTATGGCAGGAGCGATCTCCGCAGCGTCGGCCATGTCGGTTGCGCGGGCGCAGACTTATCCGTCGCGCACGGTGCGGATTGTCGTCGGCTTTCCGCCCGGCGGGGTCGGTGACGTATTGGCCCGTCTGATGGCGCAGTGGCTCGCCGAGGAACTGCGACAACCCTTTGTCGTGGAAAATCGTCCCGGCGCGGCCGGCAATATCGCGGCTGAAACGGTCATCAATGCGCCGGCTGACGGCCACACGCTGCTCTTTGTCGGTGTCAATCATGCGATCAATGCCACGCTGTACGAAAAGCCGAGTTTTGACTTCGTTCGCGACGTCGCGCCGATCGCCGGCATCGTGCGGCTGCCAAATGTCATGGTGGTGCATCCGTCTTTTGCCGCGACAACGGTCCCCGAGTTCATTGCTTTCGCCGCGGCGAGTCCGGGCAAGATCAACATGGCATCGGCGGGAAACGGCACATCGGCCCATGTGACCGGCGAGCTTTTCCAGATCATGTCCGGCATCAAAATGGTCCATGTGCCGTACCGCGGCGGCGCACCTGCGGTCACGGACCTGCTGGCCGGGCACGTCCAGGTTTACTTTGGTCCATTGCCCGAATCGATCGAACACATCAGGGGTGGCACGCTGCGTCCGCTTGCGGTCACGAGCGCCGCGCGGCTCGACATTTTGCCTTCCGTTCCGGCGATGAGCGAATACCTGCCCGGTTACGAAGCGACCGGCTGGCAGGGAATTGGCGCTCCGAAGAAAACGCCCCCGGAAATAATCGGTTTGCTCAACAGTCAGATCAATGCCGGCCTCGAAGATCCCAACATTCGCGCGCGGCTTTCGGGCCTGGGCGGCTCGGTATTGCGTGGGCGTCCCGCCGACTTCGCCCAGCTGATTGCTGCTGAAATTGAAAAATGGGGCAAGGTCGTCAAGGCCGCGCATATCAAGCCGGAATAGATATCCCTTGGAGAAGGCTAAAGCTTCTTCAGGATGATTTCGATCGCCGACTCGCACAACGGCGTCGAGGTCTGGTCGAAGCGCGGCAGATTGTAGCGGTACGCATGGTCGATGGTGGCGACGCTCAGCGGCCGTGCCAGGTGGCAGAACTTTGCGACCAGGTCGAACACATTGATCGATACCGGCGACCACGACGTCGCTTTGCACAGGGTGAAAGAGGTCTTGTGGTCGGCATTGAAAGTGGACGGCCACACGCCTTGTTCATAAAGGTCTTCATCGGGCACGCAAATGACCAGATGGCCGCTCGAGCGCACGACGCGGAGCCAATTGCTCATCGCCTCGACCGGATCATAGACGTGCTCGAGGCAATGACTGGAAAACAGGAAATCGACGCGGCATCGTCCACATTGTCGAGTTTTTGCGCGTCGCCCTGCGCCTTGTCATAGACGAAGACGTTTTCGATCAACGGAAACAGCTCGACGAACTGATGGAGCGAGTCGTCGCCGCCGCCCACATCGATGCCGTATCCGACGAAATAGCGCCGGGCAAACCGGCTGTCCAACGTCCGGCGCTGCATGGAAAGCGACGCGCCGCCGCCGATGCCCGCTTTGACGATCGGCTGCTGCGTGCGCTCGCTCGGATCGATTTTGGGGCCGCGCGCGTCGTCCATTAAATCGATCTCGATTTTGGGGCCGCGCGCGTCGTCCATTAAATCGATCCCTTCACCGCCGGCGCCATGCTCATCGAAGCGTTCTCCGGTCGAACGGCAGCTACTCTACTTTGCCGGGCCAAATCATTCTAACCTTATAACGGCTTGATCAGCCTCGCGAAAATGCTTCGCAGCCGAATTCCGTCATCGGTTGGGTCGAATTTTCGAATATGCCTTTGCCGAGGTTTGTGTGGCAAATCCGACTCTCATGTGCGCAGGCGCGTTCCGCCGTGCCCATCGCCAATTAATTGACTGCACTGTCGCATATCGGACGGACAGAAGTGAGTAAGCGATGTATTGGTTGTCTTAGTCTAGCGTGTCTAAGATCATGGATTGCGCTAAACCGGCTGAAGTCATGTATCAGTCTCGTTGGTCTAACGTGATCAACTTCAGGGTGGGTTGCTATGAAGAACGTCAACGGAGAAAATGGACTGGCGCGGGAAGAACGGTTGCAAATAATGCTTTCTCCCGAAGAGCTGAAGGCCGTGGATAATTTCAGATTCCAGCACCGCATGCCCAGCCGAGCCGCGGCTATTTGCGAATTGCTTCGGCACGGGCTTGGGTCCGCGGGAGCCGTAATCGAGAACGCCGGCCTCAGATCGCAGGACTATGGACTGCTAAAGCCGGCCCGATCCGGTCGCAGCGCGCGATAGTCAAATTAGACTTTATCGGATTGCGCTGCGACTGACGCAGGATAGCCGAATTAGCTTTTGTTGGATTGTCCGGCGAGCGATTTAAGCGCAGGACTTTCGGATGGAAGCGCCTGCCCGATATCGCGAACTCGCGGCCGAGTGCTTGCGTCTGGTTTCGATAGCCAAGACCGAAGAGCATCACAAAACATTGCGAGAAATGGCGCAGGCCTGGCAGGAACTGGCCGAAGAGCCTGCAGCAACGAGCGAGTCATTGCGGGCGCGTGATTGTTCAATCGGGGACGTGTCATGCTCCAGCAGTTGAGTGAGCAGGTTCGAGAGTGCCATCAGCGTGCCGCCGACGCCAAGGCGCAAGCAGATGCGGCTGCCGATCCGCTATTGAGGCGGTCATACTCCGACCTTGAGGATCACTGACTGTTTCTTGCTCGCAGCTACACGTTTACTGAAAGCCTTGAAGATTTTATCGACCAGAGGCCGCAGACAAAAGACCGCGCATCGGTCGATCCCAGTCTGCCGGTGGTCGGCAAGCTGTTCGACCTGCTGCCGGTTGCGATTTACGTTTGTGACCCGAGCGGACTTATCATTTACTACAATAGCCATGCCGCCGGGCTTTGGGGCCGGTCCCCAAGCCTTAATGACCCGACGGATCGGTTCTGCGGCTCATACCGCATGTACCACCTCGACGGCGGCCTCATAGAGCATCCTGACTGCCCGATGGGTGAAGTTCTGCGCAGCGGCGATGCCGTGCACAACCGGGAAATCGTGGTGGAGCGTGCCGATGGTTCGCGCGGCGTTGTGCTCGTCAACATCGAGCCATTTAAGGATCGCAGCGGGAATATCCTCGGCGCGGTCAACTGCTTCCAGGACATCACCGAGCGCAAGCGGAACGAAACCCAAATCACCGCTTTGGCTGGAGAAGCCGAACACCGGGCAAAGAACATTCTCGCAACCGTTCAGGCAACGGTACACCTTTCTCAATCCGACAGCCCGGATGGTCTCAAAAAGGCAATTGACGGACGCATCAACGCGCTCGCCAAGGTCCATGCGCTGTTCGTCAAGTCGCGTTGGGCGGGCGCCGAGTTATCCAGCATTGCGAGGCAAGAGCTCGCACCGTACCTTCATGACGGTGAGCCGCGCGCGCGAATTGACGGACCACATGTGGTGCTGGGCCCGAATACGGCTCAGGCGGCGGCAGTGATCCTGCACGAGCTGTCGACCAATGCCGCCAAGTACGGGTCTCTGTCCGTGGCCAAAGGTAAAGTCGAGGTCGCGTGGTCGCACGCGCTGAGCGGCCAGGTCATCCTGCGCTGGACCGAGAGTGGCGGTCCGCCCGCAGAAAAGCCCACGCGCGAAGGCTTCGGCACCTCCGTAATCAATCGAATGATCCGAGAACTAAAAGGCGAAATGCACCACGATTGGCGCCCGGAAGGCCTGTTGTGCCGGATTGTCCTTCAAGTGTGATGGCGATCCAGCGCAAGGCTGGCGCAGATGGTGGCCGGACGATCTGTGAGTATGAGCGATTTGTGAGTATAGGCGCAGTCACGAACCCGCGTTCGGCCGCGCCGCCGCCGATATCTTGCGCACGAAATCGCTGAGCTCTTTCGGGTCGAGGTCGCTGACCGCCCAGAATTCCAGGCCCTGCTCCGACCAGTGCCGGACGTTGTAGCCCTGCACGCTGCGCCCGGTCACCGCCGCGCGCGCCGTGCGGAGGCGCTGCGCCACGAACAGATTGATGACGTGCTGGCGGCGCTTATACACGACCGAGGGGACCGGTTCGCCGTCGATGTAGCCGAGCCGGCCGTGCGACACTCTCAACACTCACAGCCGGACTGCGGCGCAAGGTCGCTCCTAAAGGATTTCGGTTTGCGCGAAATCAAACGGCGCGGGGATAAAGCCGGCAGATCGTTGAGAAACGGCCACAACAAAGTTCCACCGTCGCTTCTCATCTTGTCTGCTGCGCCCATAAGACGCACGGCCGACTGGGAACTGCCGCGCTAGCGTTGGGTCGTGAGTTTGTCGAACGTCGCGCTCGCTCCCGCACCGAGGATGAACTGTGCCAACGGACGTCGTGGCTGCCGCAAAGCGCAGGCAAGAGGCAAGCAGGCAGCACCGGGCGACGATATGCGTACTGGGAGTGTGCTTTGGGATTTGCTCGATCAATATCCTGATGCTTTTCGTCGCGCCTTCTTTTGCCAAGGCTTTCGAATTGTGGGCCAATCTCTATCCAGTCCTTCCACTTTGCGCGGACCAGGGTATGGGCTGCTGCAGCGGGTCCAGCAGCCCCAGAACAAGTTGCTTGGCGCCGTGACGAGGATTCCTTCGCGGCCGGTAAAAACCAACCAGATCGTGCATCGCCGTTTTGGCTAGATAACGTAAACGCACTTGAAGGAGGAACACCATGAGGAAAAATGATCTATGGCGCGGAGCTGCGGCAGTCGCATTTGCTGCGGCCTGCGTGCAGGGGGGCTCGACGACGCCGGCAGATGCTGCCGCCTGGCAGCCGAGCCGCACGGTCACCTTTGTGGTCCCGGCCGGGACCGGTGGCGGCGCCGATCAGATGGCCCGTGAGGTTCAGGGCGTCACCGCCAAGTACAAGCTGTTGCCGCGGCCGATGGTGGTCATCAACGAAAGCGGCGGCGCCGGCGCCCAGGGCTTCCTCGATGTCAAAGGCGCCAAGAGCGATCCCAACAAGCTCATCATCACATTGTCGAATCTGTTCACCACGCCGCTGGCGACGGGGGTGCCGTTCAGCTGGAAGGACTTCACCCCCATTGCGATGCTGGAGCTCGACGAATTCGTGCTGTGGGTGAACGCCGACACGCCCTACAAGACCGCGGCGGAGTATATCGACGCGGTCAAGAAAACTCCGAACAAGTTCAGGATGGGCGGCACCGGATCGAAGCAGGAAGATCAGATCATTACCGCTGCGATCGAGCAGAAGACCGGCACCAAGTTCATTTACGTGCCCTACAAGGGCGGCGGCACCGTCAACGAGCAGCTCGCCGGCGGGCATGTCGATTCGACGGTCAACAACCCGATCGAAGGCATCGCCAACTGGCGCGCCGGCAAGGTACGCCCGCTCTGCGTCTTCGACAGCCAGCGCATGCAGTACCCGGACAAGATTGTCGGCGACATGTCCTGGGCCGACATCCCGACCTGCAAAGAAGCCGGTCTCGACGTGCAGTACCTGATGCTGCGCGGCGTGTTTACATCGCCCGACGTTTCACAGGACGCGGTCAACTACTACGCCGACTACTTCAAGAAAATCCGCCAGACGCCGGACTGGCAGGCGTTCACCAAGAAAGCCGCGTTCAAGCAGCAGTTCATGAGCGGCGCCGAATTCAAGGACTGGCTCAACAAGACCGCCGAGATGCACAAGGAGCTGATGAAGAAGGCGGGCTTCCTGGCAAACGCCTCATAGCGACCCGAAGGGCGTGGCTTCGGCCACGCCCTTTTTCTTTTTCGCAGGTTGCCGCGCCGGCCGCAGTGCGGCGCACCGACAGCAGAGAGCTCGAGCATGCAGGACGCCGGCGACAACGGTCGCAGCCTCGTCACCAATCATACGATGGAGATAGCGACCGCGCTCGCGATTATCGCGTTCTCCGGCGTTGTCATGGTCAGCAACTACAGACTGGGAGCAGGATGGGAGGCGAGCGGGCCGCAGTCGGGCTATTTTCCGTTCTATGTCGGGGTTCTGCTGTTCATCTCGGGCGTGGCTATTCTGATCGGCGAAGTATTCAAGCGCGGTGCGGCAGCCGACGAATCGTTCGTCGATAGCCGGCCTTTTTTCCGGGTGCTGCGCATCCTCATCCCGGCCGTCGTCTATGTCGTCGCCATTGCCTATGTCGGCATCTACGTGTCCTCCGCGGTGTTCATCGCGTTCTTCATGATCTGGCTCGGCCGCTACAATTTTTTTGTGGCGGCCGGCATCGGCGGCGGATTCGCGGTCGCACTCTTCATTATCTTTGAGGTCTGGTTTCTCGTGCCATTGCCAAAGGGGCCGCTCGAGGCGTGGTTCGGCTACTGACCGACCATCGCGACAGAACACAACATCGCGATTGAGAAGGAAGCGGATAAGTGGACTCGTTCGTTTCGCTGCTGCACGGCTTCAGTGTGGTGCTGGTTCCCGCGAATTTCATCTACATGGTGATCGGCATACTGCTCGGCGTGCTGATCGGCGTGCTGCCGGGGCTGGGTGCCGCCAATGGCATCGCCATTCTGCTGCCGCTGACCTTCGGCATGCCGCCGACTTCAGCGATCATCATGCTGTCCTGTATTTACTGGGGCGCGCTGTTCGGCGGCGCCATTGCCTCTATTCTCTTCAATATCCCGGGCGAGCCATGGTCGGTGGCGACGACATTCGACGGCCATCCGCTGGCGCAAAAGGGGCGCGCCGGCGAGGCGCTGACCACCTCTTTCACCTCCTCGTTCGTCGGCGCCCTGATCGCGGTCATCGTCATCACCTTTTTGGCGCCGCTGATCGCCGCCTTTGCGCTCCGCTTCGGTCCGCCCGAATTCTTCTCCGTGTATCTGCTCACGTTCTGCAGCTTCGTCGGCATGGGCAAAGAACCGGCGTTCAAGATCATCGCGTCGATGATGATCGGTTTCGTCCTGGCCGCCGTCGGACTCGATACGGTCACCGGCCAGCTGCGCATGACCTTCGGACGGCCCGAATTGCTGCATGGCTTCGACTTCCTGGTCGCGGTCATCGGTTTGTTCGGTATCGGCGAGATCATGCTGACCATGGAGGAGGGGCTTTCCTTCAAGGGCGCCAGCGCCCGGATCAATCCGCTCGTCGTTCTCCATACCTGGAAGATTCTGCCGCGCTATTGGGCGACGTCGCTGCGCGGCGCGGCGATCGGCTGCTGGCTCGGCATCACGCCGGGCGGCGCCACGCCGGCCTCGTTCATGAGTTATGGGCTCGCCAAACGCTTCTCGAAGAACGGCCACAAGTTCGGCACCGGCGAGATCGAGGGCGTGGTGGCGCCCGAGACCGCGGCGCATGCCGCCGGAACGAGCGCGCTCCTGCCCATGCTCACGCTCGGCATTCCCGGATCGCCGACCGCGGCGGTGCTGCTGGGCGGCCTTCTGATCTGGGGCCTCGAGCCTGGACCGTTGCTGTTTGTCGAGCAGAAGGATTTTGTCTGGGGCACGATCGCCGCCATGTATGTCGGCAACGTCGTCGGGCTCGCCATCGTGCTCTCGACCGTGCCGTTGTGGGCCTCCATTCTGCGCATTCCGTTCAGCATCATCGCGCCGGTGATCGTCGCGATCTGTGCGGTCGGCGCCTACACGGTCAACAATGCCATGATCGACCTGTTCTTCATGATCGGCTTTGGCGTGATCGGCTACGTTTTCAAGAAGCTCAACTATCCGCTGGCGCCGATGGTGCTGGCGCTCGTGCTGGGCGACCGGGCCGAAGCCTCGTTCCGGCAGTCCATGCTCGACTCCCAGGGCAGCCTGGCGATCATGTGGTCCAATCCGCTGGTCGCGAGCATCACCGCGCTGTCGCTGATCATGCTGTTCTGGCCGCTCATTTCGCTGGGCCTTCAGCGCGTGAAGGGATGGTACCAGCCCGCTCGTGCATAAAGCGCGCTACTTCGCAATCGGCCGGAACGTTCTGAAAGCCGGCCGTCATTGCGAGCGTGGCCATTTCTGCTCCAGACGCGATGTGGTATCCGCGCCTTATCGGGTCACATGAGAGAACAGGAATTGAATGTTCGGATTTAGCACGGGCTGGGAACTCCTCGCCGTCCTTTTTCAGATTGCCTCGATCAATGTCATATTGAGCGGGGACAATGCCGTGGTGATCGCGCTGGCCTGCCGCTCCCTGCCGCCCCGCCAGCAAAAGCTGGCTTTGACTCTGGGCGCTGTGGGCGTGGTGGTGCTGATGACGATCCTCACCGCATGCGCCGCCTACCTTCTGACGCTTCCCTATCTCGAACTGGTCGGATCTCTCGTCCTGCTCTGGATCGGCGTCAAGCTGCTTCTCCCGGAACAGCAAGCCAATTCCGTCAAGGAAGGCGATCATCTTCTCGGAGCGGTGAAGACAATCATCATCGCCGATATCGTCATGAGCCTCGATAATGTGCTCGGCATGGCCGGTGCCGCCGAAGGCCATCTCGGCATGCTGGTTATCGGACTGGTGATCACCATTCCTCTCATTCTTTTTTGCAGCGCCATCATCATGAAATTGATGCAGCGCTTCCCAATTTTGGTGACGCTCGGCGGTGCGCTCCTCGGCTATGTCGCCGGCGAGATGGCAATCGGCGACCCCAGCATCGGGAGCTGGATCGTTCACCACGCACCGTACCTGAATGTCGTCGTGCCGGCAGCCGGAGCCGTTCTGGTGGTGAGCCTGGGCAAGACGCTCGGCCGTCGGGAGGTGCAAGACGCGGAGCGTCACAGTGCGGCCGAGTAGCGATTGACGAGGGAGCGTCCGCCTCGTCACGACCTCGCGTTCGGCCGCGCCGCCGCCGAGATCTTGCGCACGAAATCGCCGAGCTCTTCGGGGTCGAGGTCGCTGACCGCCCAGAATTCCAGGCCCTGCTCGGACCAGTGCCGGACGTTGTAGCCCTGCACGCTGCGCCCGGTCACCGCCGCGTGCGCCGTGCCGAGGCGCTGCGCCACGAACAGATTGATGACGTGCTGGCGGCGCTTATACACGACCGAGGCGACCGGCTCGCCGCCGATGTAATCGAGGCGGCCGCCGAGCAGCGTAAAACCGTCGGCGGTCAGATCGATCACCGGCGGCGCCACGTCGACCTTGCCGTCGAACCACGGTTTGACGGTGTGGCGGTCGCTGGTTTCCACGTCCATCAAATGGCCGGCTTGCAGCGAACGGACATGCGCCGACACCACTTCGTTGGCGGTGGTCTGCTCCTGGTCGTTGCGAAAAACCGCCAGCGCCAGGCTGGCCGCCAGCGCGCCCGATGCCACCGCGCCGGCCGCAAAGCCGCCGAAGAACGAGCGCCGCGACGGCCGCAACGGCACGACCGCAGCGCCAGCGCGCGCCTCCGCCGGCGGCAAAGGCAGCGCCGCCTCGATCCGTCCCTGCAACGCAGCCGGCGCTTTCGGTTTCAGCGCCGCGCCGGCCATGGCGTCGTGCATGGCGCGAAACGCGGCGAGTTTTTCGCTGCAGCCCGCGCAGCCGGCGACGTGCTCTTCCACATCGCGCGCATGGCCGGCGTCGAGTTCGCCGTCGAGCAGCGCATGCAGCATGATATCGGCTTCGGCGCAGTTCATGACAGCGTTCCTTCGGCGGCGGTCCAGGCCGAGCGCAGCATGGTGCGGGCGCGGGCGAGCCGCGACATCACCGTGCCGACCGGTACGCCGGCCACTTGGGCGATCTCCTGATAAGAAAGATCATTGATCTCGCGCAGCACCAAGGTCTCGCGAAACGGCTGCGGTAAGTGCTCGACGAGGCGCCGGACGGTCTCGTCGTCGTGCCGGCGCATCAGCGCCGCCTCGGCGGAGGCTTGCGGCTCCTGCCACAGCGGGATTGCCTCGGCCCTCGCGTCCATATCGTTCTCATCCGCCGCATCCTGCCGGCCGCGGCGCGCAAACTCGGCATGGCAGACGTTGCGCAGAATGGCGAGCAGCCACGGCTTCATGGCCGGACCTCGGTAGCTGTCGAAATGGCGGAACGCGCGCAAGAAACATTCCTGCACCGCGTCCTCGGCATCGGCGCCGTTGCGCAGCAGATAACGGGCGAGCGCATAGGCGTCGTCGAGATACGGCAGCGCGGCGTCGCGAAAACGCCGCGCCTTGTCATGCTCGTCGCCGGCATAACCCGCCATCGTATTGCGCCCGGTCGGTCCCGACGCCCCTGCGGTGCGGTCCGCTGCATCCCGGAGCAGGGCAGGGCCGGGATGCAGCCGATCCAGCATCTTAAGGCTTCGTGTTCTCGCCTGTTGCGGTTTCTACCACGATCGTGCCGACCATGTGCGGGTGGATGTAGCAGAAGTACTGATAAGTGCCCGGCGTGGTGAACGTGAACGAAAAGGCATCGTCGGTATCGAGCGCCTTCGATCTGGTAAAGGCATTGTTGGACGAGCCGATGCCGTGCGGGATGTCGTCCCTGTTGGTCCAGGTGATGGTGGTGCCCGCCTTCACGGTCAGCCTGGGCGGGCTGAAGGTGAAATTGTCGATCGAGATCGCGCCCGCCGGTTTGTCCTGCGACCAGGCCGGCACCACCAGGGGAGCCAGCAACGGGCCGCAGGCGACGCCGAATGCGGCGGCGACGAGCGCGTCGCGCAGTGTTTTTGTCTTTTGCATTGCCGACCTTTCAGCCTTCCAGCGGCGAATCGATGATGGCGAGGCGCTGCTCGTTTTGTTTGAAGCCGACGCTGGCGACGCCCAGCATGGAGCGCAGCTTCTCGGCCGGCACCTTCATGGGGCCGGGGGACGGCGCCGAGCCGGGCGCCGGCTGCGGGAACGCGGTCGAGCGCGCGGTGTGGAAGGTGACGTTGCCCTCGACCTTCTGCATCACCTGATGGATGTGGCCGTTGAGCACGGTCACCGAGCCGAACTTCTTCAGATACGACAGCGCCTGTGCGCCGTCGTCGGTGCCCCAGCCCCAGTTCGGATAGACCGTCCACAGCGGAATGTGGGCGAACACCACGACCGGCGTCGAGGCGGTGCGGCCTTTGACGTCGGCTTCCAGCCATTCCAGCTGCTCGCTGCCGAGATTGCCGAGCCCTCCGGCCCTGAGATCGTGGACGTTGACCAGACCGACGAAGTGCACGCCGCCAGCGTCGAAGCTGTACCAGCCGGCGCCTTTGGTGCCGCGGCCGTAGCGTTCGAGATAAAGCTTGCGGTCGGCATCGACGAAATCGTGCTCGCCCGGGACGTAGTGCACGTCGAGCTTGCTCTCGCCGATCGCCTTGTCGGCATCGTCGAACTGCGCGGCGGTCGACAAGTGGCTGATGTCGCCGGTGTGGATCATGAACGCCGGCTTCTGCGGCAGCGCTTTGATCTTGCCGATGGATTCGGTCAGCGTGCCGACGGCGTTGGGGTAGGGCGTCTTGAAGTCGAAGCCGATATGGCTGTCGCTGATCTGCAGGAACGTCATTCCGCCGGCGCCCTGCGCCATGGCCTCGTCGATGATGCCGAGCGAGCGCGGCACGCCGCCCGCCACGGTCCAGAGCACCCCGGTGCCGACCCAGGTCATGCATTCCAGCACTTTGCGGCGGCTTGGGCCGTCGTCGCGATCGTGTTCGCTCATGGTTGGTCTCCCAGGAAGCCGGTGGCTGAATGCCCGTGGGTCGTTTTTGCGGCTTCTCACCGTGAGATCGGGCCTTGGTGCGGTTTATTCCCGGCCGCTCGATTTATTTTCGATGCAAGGTCCCGACCGCTTCGGGCACGAGAGAGGGCGAGCCGGAGCCCGCCCTCGTCGCTTCGTCACCACTGATCGCGGCGAAGATTTTCATTGTAACCGACGCTGCCGCCGCCGGTGGCGGCGGGACTCAAGGCGCTGCCGCCTTCGCCCCTCGGGACCATCGCGAACGCGTCGAGGCCGCTCTGCGGAGCCACCGCGTGAATCCGTGCGTGTCGTGCGACCGGATTGAACGACTGCGCGGCCGCCGGCGTAGCAATGCCCGCGGCTGCGACTGCGACAAGGGCGAGTCTGGAAATCCTGATCATGGTCTGTCTCCTTGTTGGAAGCGGCAAAGGGCGTCATGCCCTCTGGCTTCTGCCCACGAGATCGGACCGCATCGCACGGCATTCCATCACGGCTGTGTGAGAGGAGTTCTGTGCGGCGTGACGCAGGACTCCGACGAAACCCGTATTGAAAATTTTTCCGCCGGTTCTGAAAAGTTGACCAGCGCCTCGCGGATCGGTCCCCGATGGATCGGAGTCGGCCGGCGTATTCCCAGCCGGCATTCCAAATCGGCATTGCCGGTCGGCCGAATTATTCTGGCCCACCGAGTCCGGCCGCTGCTATACGGACGGTGCCTGCCGGTGCCCGCCGGGCGGGACCGGGACGCTGAACTTATGCCGCTTGCCGCATCGCTGCCTTCGATCGAGACGCGCACCTCGTGGGTGGTCGCGTGCGTGGCGCTCGGCGTCATGGCCACTGCGTTCGGCGCGCCGTGGATCGCCGTGGTGGCGCTGAAAAACATCGCCGCCGAGGTCAACGGCGAGCGCGCCATCCCGGCCTTCGCGGGCGCGCTGGTGTGGATCGGCTCCGGCGTCGGCGGCATCCTGATGGGCCGCATCGCCGAGCGGGTCGGCGTGCGCTGGACCGTGGTCGGGGGCGCCGCCATGATCGCGGTGGGCCTCGTCCTCTCGACGCTCGGTCCGTCGGTGCCGCTCTTTGTCGGCCACGGCCTGTTCATCGGGCTGCTCGGCCTTGGCGGCATCAACGCGCCGTTCTATGTCTATGTCAGCCGCTGGTTCGACCGCCGCCGCGGCTCGGCCCTGGCGCTGATCTCGAGCGGCAGCTTTCTGGCCGGCGCCATCTGGCCCACCATCTTCGAGCGTGTCATCGCCTCCGCCGGCTGGCGCCAGGCCATGCTGTACTACGCCGTCATCGAATTGATCCTGATCGTGCCGGCGGCGATCGTCGTGCTCGGGCCGCCGCCCGAGACGCCGCAGCGCGCGATCGCGGCGACCACGACGCGCGACGACGATACCGTGCTGGGCTGGCCTCCCAATCTCGTGTTCGTGCTGCAGGCCTGCGCCATCTTCACCTGCTGCGTGCCGATGTCGATGCCGCAGGCGCATCTGGTGGCGTACTGCAGCGATCTCGGCATCAGCGCCGCGCACGGCGCGGCCATGATCTCGCTCCTGCTCGGCATGGCGTTCCTGAGCCGGCAGCTGTGGGGCGCGCTGTCCGACCGGGTCGGCGGCCTCTACACCATGCTGGCCGGCTCGGCGTGCCAGACCGTCGGGCTGTCGCTGTTTCTGCTCACCCAGAACGAGCTCGGCCTGTTCACCGTCGCGGCCATGTTCGGCTTCGGCTTCAGCGGCCTCGTCCCCGCCAACATCCTGGCGTCGCGCGAGCTGTTCCCGGTCGGCGAAGCCTATTGGCGCATCCCGACGCTGCTGTTGTGCAGCGGCACCGGCATGGCGGCCGGCGGCTGGCTTGGCGGCGTGCTCTACGATCATTTCGGCCACTACGCCCCCGCCTTCGCCGCCGGCGTCGGCGTGAGCATGATCAACTTCATGATCATCAGCACGCTGGCCTTCCAGCGCAGCCGCACGCTGGCGTTGGCGTGAAAGAGTTCAGCGGCTGCCGACGCGACGGCGCACGCTTCCGGCCGGCGCGGCCACGTGCCTGATCACATGATGCTGCCGCGCCACGGTGCGGCTCGCGCAAAACTCCGTCACCGCCGCCACCATGGCGCTGCTGATCAGATCGCGCCGCTCCGGCGTCGCCAGTTCCAGCTCCTCGGTGCGATTGATGATGGAGCCGGCTTCGAGCAGCACTGCGGGCATGCGGGTGCGCTCCAGCACCGCGAGTCGGTCGTACCGATAGACGCCGGCTTGCGCATCGACGAGCTCGCGGCGCCGGTGCCGCATCACAGGCGACGTATAATGTGGCGTGAACGCGAGCCCGCGCGCTTCCAGCTCCTGGCCCAGCACATGGCCGAACGCCAGGCTGCCGGCGCGGTCGCCGTTTTCGTTGGAGACGAAGATCGCATAGCCGGGAAAATCGTCGTTGTAGTGCAGCGGCTGGCCCGCATAGTCCCAGGCGTGCAGCAAATAATCCGGCACCGAATCGTGATGAAGCGCGATGAAGAGATCGGCGCCAAGCTTGTTGGCGCGCCAAGCCCGCTCCAACAGCCCAAGCGGCGGCGGCTTGTCGGTGACCAAGAGCGTGGTCTTGTCGAAGCCCGCCTGGACCAGCTTCTGTTTGGCGTCCTCGGCGAGCCGCAGGTTGAACAGAAATTCGGGAATGCCGTGGGCGCTGATCGCGCCGGGCACTTCGGCGGTATGGCCGACGTCGAGCACGACGCGGAAATCGGCCGCCCGGCATGAAGCGGCCGGCGCCGGTGCCGCCGCCGGTTCTTCGCCCGCCGCAAGCCGGGCGCCGGTGCAGGCGAGCGACAGCGCAGCAACAACAGCGGCCGCGGTGCGCGCCGGTCCCCTCATGCGCCTTGCCTGTGCATGGTTTGCCGCCATGCGCCCCCTCTTGAGCGTCGTATATCCGTCATTGACGCTCATTGTCCACGCGGCCCGCGCCCACACGTGCCGCCCTTGTGCCCAAGCGGTCGCTGGCGTAACAAATAAGGCCGAGACGTGGCGGGGGTGCGGCGTTCCGGGGTGCGGCGTCCATGGGCAAATTTGTCGGCGTTTGCGTAGTGCTTTTCGTGCTGGCGGCCTCGTTTGTCGTGATCGTCAAGGGGCCGGAAATGGCGGCGCTCCTCGCCGCCTTCAGCGCCGAGCCGCTCCTGCACAAAGTGGCCTGGGCCGTGCTGGTGCTGGTGCCGCTTCTGATGCTGCCGCTTGCGGCGTGGCTGTGGGACCGGCTGGTGCGCCAGACCCAGGCGGCGCGCGCGCTCGAGCAGCGGCTCGACGGCGTGCGTCAAAGCGCCAAGGATTCGAGCAAAAGACAGGCCGTCCTCGACGTCGACGTACAGCGCCTGACGCGCAGCGATCCGGAAGACGCCATCGATGCGCTCAAGCGCCGCGTCAACGAATCCGAGCGGTTCGCCGAGGTGCAGCGGCAGCGCAACGAGAGCAAGGACTTGGCGTTGCGTGTCGACGAGATCCGGGCCCAGCAGGAAGCGCTCAGGGCGCGGCTCACGCCGGCGCTCGATGCCCGTCGCGCCATCGAGCATCTGTTCGCCGATCTCGATACCAGGCAACGCGACGTGGAGCGGGTGCTCGCCGAGATCGCCAGCACCGACGATGCGGTCGCGCTCGACATTCGCCTGAAAGAACATGCCGACTTCCTGCGCCACAGCAACAGCCGCTGCGATCAGATCGAGCAGGCGTCGAAGACGATCGTGACCTTGAACGAGGTGGGCGCCGAGCTGACGACGCGGCTGGAGCCGCTGCTGGCGGCCGACGACGGCATCATTGCCCGGCTGCGCGGGCTCAACGAACGCTGCGATGAGCTCGCCGCCAACATCGACGGGCTGGAACGCCTGCCCGAGGGCGCGCTGGCCGAGCGCGTGCAGAGGCTCGCCGACGATCGCAAGCGGATCGAGGACGGCATCGCCGATCTCGGCGTGCATTTCGGCCGCCTCGCCGGGCTGCGCAAGGATGTCGCCGGTTTGTATGCCGGGCTCGACCGCGCGCTCAATGCGATCGCCATCGGCAACAACAGTCACGGCGCCGCCGGCGTCGACCACCGCATCGGCGAGCTGACGCGCTTCGTCGACCAGACGCAATCCCAGTTCGACGACATCGAAGGCCGCGTCGTGGTGTTCACGCAATTGCGCACCCGGCTTGGCGAATTGCAGACGCGCCTCGGCCCGCTCGACTCCCAGGACAGCG
>DASRET010000016.1:0-10045 GCA_035651875.1 Xanthobacteraceae bacterium | reverse complement strand
GATTTCGAGGCGCTGCGCGCCGCGATGGGCAAGCTCCGCCTCAACGATGCGAGCTTCTCCTACGAGATGGAGACTTCCGCTGCGCTCGGCTTCGGCTTCCGCTGCGGCTTTCTCGGGCTCCTGCATCTCGAGATCATCCAGGAGCGGCTCGAGCGCGAGTTCAATCTCAACCTGATCGCGACCGCGCCGTCGGTGATCTACAAGATCAACCTGCGCGACGGCGGCCACCTCGAGATTCACAATCCGGTCGACATGCCGGACCCGAACCACATCGAGGAAATGCAGGAGCCGTGGATCGAGGCGACGATCCTGACGCCCGACGAATATCTCGGCGCCGTGCTGAAACTGTGCCAGGACCGTCGCGGCGTGCAAACCGAGCTGACCTACGTGGGCAACCGCGCCATGGTCAAATACGACCTGCCGCTCAACGAGGTGGTGTTCGATTTTTACGACCGGCTCAAATCGGTGTCGAAGGGCTACGCCTCGTTCGATTATCAGCTCACCGATTACAAGGCCGCCGATCTGGTCAAGCTGCAGATGCTGGTCAACGGCGAGCCGGTCGACGCGCTCGCCATGCTGGTGCACCGCACCCGCGCCGAGAGCCGCGGTCGCGCCATGGCCGAAAAGCTCAAAGAGCTGATCCCGCCGCACATGTTCCAGGTGCCGATCCAGGCCGCCATCGGGGGCAAGATCATCGCCCGCGAGACCGTGCGTGCCTTCAGAAAAGACGTCACCGCCAAGTGCTACGGCGGCGACGTGACGCGCAAGCGCAAGCTTCTGGAGAAGCAGAAAGAAGGCAAGAAGCGCATGCGCCAGTTCGGCAAGGTCGACATCCCGCAGGAGGCGTTCATCGCCGCCCTGAAGGTGGATGTTTGACTTCGTAGCCCGGGTTGAGCGCAGCGAAACCCGGGAAGTCTACCTTCATTGCCGGGCGGTCCTTAGACAGCTACTGTCCCGCCAAAAGCTTCGCGACGGGGAGGGGGACATGATGCGTATCCGATGGAAAATACCGGCGCTGCTGGTGCTGGCGGCTTTGTTTGCCGCCGCGCCGCCGGTGGCGCGCAGCCACGCCGCGTCGGGGCCCGAGATCAGCGCCAACGTCAATGCCACGCTCAACCGGTTCTTCGGCGAGACGCCGTATGGGCGCGAGCTCGCCAACAAGGCGCTCGCCGTCCTGGTATTTCCGAGCATCATCAAGGCCGGCTTCGGCATCGGCGGCGAATACGGCGAGGGCGAATTGCAGATCCGCGGCCGACCCGCCGGCTATTACAACATCGCCTCGGCTTCGATCGGCTTTCAGCTCGGCGCCCAGGCGCGCACCGTCATCATCATGTTCATGACCGAAGGGGCGCTGGGGCAATTCCAGCGCACCGACGGCTTTAAGATCGGCGTCGACGGCTCGGTGGCGATCATCACGGTCGGCGCCGGCGGCGCCATCGACACCAACAGCGTCACCAAGCCGGTCATCGGCTTCATCTTCGATCAGAAAGGCCTGATGTATAACCTGACGCTCGAAGGCTCGAAAATTTCCCGCATCTCGCGTTAACACGCGTCGCGGCACTCCCTTGTCATTGCGAGCGAAGCGAAGCAATGCAGGGTGGCGGTGCCGTTCTGGATTGCTTCGTCGCTTCGCTCCTCGCAATGACGATGAAAGCGCCGCCGGCTATTTCCGTAAACCCGTCGCCTCGGCGACCATGCGCCATTTGGCGGTCTCGCGCGCAATGAACGCGGCGAAATCGCCGGGCGAGCCGCCGAGCGCTTCGAACTGCGCGGCTTCAAGCTTTGCAATCGTCTGCGGCGACTTCAACGCCGCGTTGGCCGCGGCTGCGAGCTTGTCGATGATCGGCCGCGGCGTGGCGGCAGGCGCCACAAGGCCGAACCAGACCGTGGCATCGAAGTCCGGCACGCCGAGCTCTTCGATGGTCGGCAGCTCCGGCACCAGCCGTGAGCGCTTGGCGGTGCTGACCGCAAACGCCTTGAGCCGGCCGGACTTGACGTAGGGCATCATGGTCGATGCCACGCCCAGCATCATGGAGACGCGGCCGGCCAGCAGATCGGTGACGGCAGGCGGGCTGCCCGGGTAGGGCACGTGAACGAGCTTGATATGCTCGCGGATGCTGATGAGCTCGCAAGCGAGCTGCGGAACGCTGCCCACGCCGACCGACGCATAGCTGAGCTCGCCGGGTTTTGACCGCGCCAAGGCGATCAGCTGATCGAAGCTGGAAACGCCGAGCGACGGATTGACTGCCAGCACGAGCGGCAGCCCGGTCAGCAAGGTGATCGGCGCAAAGTCCCTGGCGAAATCGAAACGCAGATTGGGATTGGTGACCGCATCGGTGACGTTCGTGGAGGTGCCGATGTAGAGCGTATAACCGTCGGCCGGCGCCCGCGCCACGTATTCGCCGCCGATCGCGCTGCCGGCGCCCGGACGGGTCTCGACGACGACCTGTTGACCGAGGCTTTGGCTCATCTGTTCGCCAACCAGGCGCGCCGTGATGTCGGCCGCCGAGCCGGGCGGAAAACCGACGATCAGGCGGATCGGATGCGAAGGATAGTCGTCGGCGCGCGCAGGCGCGCTGCCGGCAAGTCCGAGCAGCACCAGCGCGATCGTTGCGATCCGTTTCATGACTGCCCTCCCTCGATTCGACGCCTCGTCAGGTCGAATCTATTTGATCGAAGTGAATATGAATGTCCGGGACCACCTCAGCCTGGCGCGCGCCTTACTCCAAAGGCGCGCCTGTTCGCGGCCGCGATAAACGACCGACGACTTGAGTATCGACAGGAAAACGATCGGAAGCAACCCACGCCGCTTGTTTGATCGGCAGTAGGTCGGCGGCGCCAGGCTTCTATTCCGCCGGCGCCTTCGGCTTCGGCTTGACGAAGGTGCGCTTGAGATTGTCCCACAGCTCGATCTTGGCGCCATGGCGATGCATGATCGTGCTCTGCTGAACCACCGAAAGCGAGTTGTTCCAGGCCCAGTAGATCACCAGGCCGGCCGGGAAGTGCGCCAGCATGAAGGTGAAGATCAACGGCATCCAGTTGAAGATCACCTGCTGGGCTGGATCGGGCGGCGCCGGGTTGAGCTTCATCTGCACCCACATGGTCACGCCCATGATCGCCGGCCAGAAGCCGAGATGCAGGAAGCTGCCGATTGCCGGCAACAATGTCGGATCGAACGGGATCAAGCCGCCGAGCGTGAAGATGTTGGTCGGATCGGCCGCCGAAAGATCGTGGATCCAGCCGTAGAACGGCGCATGGCGCATCTCGATGGTGACGAACAACACCTTGTAGAGCGAGAAGAACACCGGGATCTGGATGGCAATCGGCAGGCAGCCGGCGACCGGATTGATCTGCTCCTTGCGGTAGAGCTCCATCATCGCCTGCTGCTGCTTGGCGCGGTCGTCTGCGTAGCGCTGCTTGATCATCGCCATTTCGGGCTGCACCGCCTTCATCTTCGCCATCGAGGCGTAGGATTTGTTGGCGAGCGGGAAGAACAGCGCCTTCACCAGCACGGTTACGATCAGGATGGCGATGCCGAAATTGCCGACCAGGCGGAAGAAGAAGTCGAGCGCCAAGAACATCGGCTTGGTGATGAAATAGAACCAGCCCCAGTCGATCAGGAGATCGAAATGGTTGAGCTGCAGCGACTGGTTATAGCCGCCGGGGCCGAGCGGGAAATTGATGCCGACGAGGGAGACTTCCTTGGCGCCGGCGAACAGCCGCGTCTCGGTGCTGCCACTGGCGCCCGGCGCGATGGTCAGCGCGTCGGCGAGGTAATCGGTCTGATAGGTCGGCTGCCCGCCGACCTCGGAGGCCGAAAAGCGCGCCTTCACCCTGGCGCTGGTGTCGGGCAGCAGGACCGTGGCCCAGTATTTGTCGGTGAAGCCGAGCCAGGCGTTGGTGGCGTCCCAACTCTGGCTCTTCTTCTCGAGCATTTTTTTGTAGGTTTCTTCCTGCAGGCCGTGGTCGCCCATCACGCCGATCAGGCCCTCGTGCAGGATGTAATAGCCCTGCACCTCGGGCGTGCCGTGACGCGACACCAGCCCATACGGAAACAGCGTGACCGGGCTCGCGCCCTTGTTCTGCACCTCGTCCTTGATCTTGAACAGATAGTTTTTGTCGACATTGATGGTGCGGCGAAACACCAGGCCCTGGCCGTTGTCATAGGTGAGCGTGACCGGACGGTCGACGCCGAGCGCGCCGCTGCCCTCCTGCTTCCACACCGTATCCGGGCCGGGCATCGGTTGATTGCTGCCCGCTGCCGGCACCCAGCCGAACTCGGCGTAAAACGCGTCCGGTGCGCCGGACGGCGACAACAACACGATCGGCGGCGAATTGGCGTCGGTGGTCTCGCGGTATTGCACGAGCGACAGATTGTCGATTCGCGCGCCCTTCAGATCGATGCTGCCGTGCAGCGTCTTCGTGTCGATGTCGACGTGCGGCAGGTTGGCGAGCACCGCGGCGCGGGTCTGCGTCTGGGCCTGGCCGGACGGAACGTTGGGCGCTCCGGGCGTGGCACCGTTGGGTGCCGCCGGTTGTGCGCCGCCCGGATTATTCGGCTGTGCCTGCGGCGGTTTCTGCTCTTGCGTCTGCTGTTGTTGCTGCTGCGCCTGGTTCTGCAGCTCGGGCCGCGCGAAGTAATACTCCCAGCCGATCACCACGATCAGCGACAGGATGATGGCCAGGATGGTGTTCTTATGCTCGGTCATTCAACGCTCGGAGCGGGCCGGTTTCGTTTCGGCTTGCGGGCAGGGGGCGGCCGTGTGCCGGCCGGCGAACCCGCTTCATGTAAGGGGCGCTTCGGGGCCCCACCAGTTCCCTCTGGTCCGGCCGCATGAATCCGCCGCACCGCGGTGGCGAAGTCCCGCATCATTTGTTCGAACGGGCGGTTGAGCGCCGCGCGCCGTCCGACCAGTACGTAGTCATGGCCGGCTTGCAGCGTCTGTGCCGCGGTCAGCCGGACGATTTCGCGCAGGCGTCGCCGCACCCGGTTGCGCTCGACCGCATTGCCCACCTGCCGCGACACCGTAAAGCCGATGCGCGCCGTGCCGCCCTCGGCGCGGCAGCGCGCCTGCACCAGGAACGCGGCGGCGGGCGCCCGCATTGCGGCGGCGGCCGCCCGAAAGTCCACCCGGCGCTTCAACCGCTCCATGATTCGATGGGCTTGGTTCAATGGGCTTGGTTCAACGGCCTTGATTCAACAGCCTTGGCACATTGCGCTTGGCGAGATGCGGCGCAGAGTGCGCTTTGGCCCTGCCGCGTCCGGTCACGCACTCAGGCGCTTGCGCCCCTGGGAGCGGCGCGCGGCCACCACCTTGCGGCCGCCTTTGGTGGCCATCCGGGCGCGAAAGCCGTGGCGGCGCTTGCGTACCAGTTTGCTTGGCTGATAGGTCCGTTTCACGGAAGCTGCCTCCGCTCGCGCGCTCGAAAATGGCCTCTTGTGCCCACTCGGCCGGCCATTGTCGCTTGGCTGGGGACGCACCGCGCACCGCCATCCATCGGGCCGCGCCAGCGGGCGATTGCGGCGGCTTATACGGGACCCCTCCGGCCCCGTCAAATCAGAACCGACGCCGCATTTTTCGAAGCGCGGTCAATCCGATAAGCCGTTCGCGCCATGACATGATCGACCGGCATGATCGAGCAGCTTTTCGCCGTCTTTTGCCGCCAAAGACGGCGAAGATGAGGTAGAAATTCGCCGCTTGCGGTGCTTAAGCTTCCGGACATCGTGGCTCGTGCCGGCTTTGCCCGCGCCTGAAGGTATTGTGCCTGTTCTCAAAATCATTGCGGTGCATTTGCTCAGCCGATGGCCCTGGAACACAGCGAACCTGATATCTGCGTGATCGGCGGCGGCGCCGGCGGCCTTGCCGCGGCGGCCGCCGCGGCCGCCATGAGTGTGCCGGTCGTGCTCGTCGAAAGGGGCCGCATGGGCGGCCAGAACCTCACCGGCGCGGTCCCCGCCCAGGCATTCCTGGCCGCGGCCGATCGCGCCAACGCGCTGCACACCGGCGCCGTCTTCGGCGTCAAGACGGTGCGTTCGGCAATCGACTTTGCCGCCGTCAATGCGCATGTGCGCGGCGCCGTCGAGGCCGTCGCGCCGCTGATGGCGGCCGAGCGTTTCAGCGGGCTCGGCGTCCGTGTCGTGACCGGCACGGCGCGATTTGCCGATGCGGCGACCGTCGCGGTCGGCGAGCTTCGCATCCAGGCGCGGCGCTTCGTTATTGCGACCGGCTCGTCGCCGCTCGTCCCGCCGATCCCAGGCTTGAGTGAAACGCCGTACCTCGCGCCCGAAACGGCGTTCGACCTGCCCGATTGCCCACGCCACCTGATCGTCATTGGCGCTGGACGCACCGGCCTCGCGCTCGCCCAGGCGTTTCGCCGCCTCGGTGCCGATGTCACGGTGCTCGAGGCGGAAAGGCCGTTGCGGCACGAGGATCCCGAGTGCGCCGCAGTGGTGCTCGATGCGCTCGATCGCGAGGGCGTGCGGTTGCGGACCGGCGTCCGTGTTGTGCAGGTGCGGCCGGTCCTGGCGCGGGTTCAGGTCATCATCGCGAAATCCGACGTGCCGGAGGGCGCTGCCGAGGAGACGATCGAAGGAACGCACCTGCTGCTCGCTGCCGGCCGCCGGCCGAATATCGACGATCTTGATCTGAATGCGGCGCGCATTCGTCACGGCCGCGACGGCATTGTGGTCGACAAGCGGCTGCGCACCACCAACAAACGAATCTATGCGATCGGCGATGTGATCGGCGGCCCCAAATCGGTCCATCTGGCCAGTCATCAGGCCGGGCTTGTGGTCCGCAACGCGTTGTTCCGCCATCCCGTCGCGGTCGAGCATCGCGCTGCCGCATCCATCACCTACACCGATCCCGAAATCGCCCGCATCGGCTTGAGCGAGCAAGAGGCCCGCGCCCAGGCCCGCGCCATCCGCATTCTGCGCTGGCCGTATCGCGAGAACGACCGCGCGGCGGCGACCGGCGCGACCGCGGGGCACATCAAGGTCATCACCGACGCCGGCGGCCAAATTCTCGGTGCCACCATCGTGGGCGCGCAAGCCGATGAATCCATCGCGCTGTGGGCGTTGGCGTTGGGGCAGCGCCTGCCGATCGCCGCCATGGCGGGCCTGCTGGCGCCGTATCCCACCTATGCGGAGGTGGGCAAACGCGCCGCCATTACCTATTTTATGCGGGGTTTGACGAGCGCACGGGTGCGTCGCATCATAGGCTGGCTGCGTCGTTTCGGCTGACGCGTGGGGCGGCGGACTTGAACTGGCCGGCAGTGGCCGGCGCCTTGGCCGAGGCTTTCAAGTCCAAAAGCTGCACCGATGAAGACAGCCGGTTGCGGTGTTTCTGTGGTTCTTGAGGTGCGGCGGGCGTCCGCGCACCTTTGCGAAAGGTCGCGCCAGGAAGCGCCGCGGGGCTTACGCGATGAACGATGAATCCGCCGCACGGCCGGAGCCGGTCCGTGCCTCGCGTTTCGGGCTCTCGGGAAAGCTCCTCCTTCTCACGATTTCGTTCGTGATGATCGCGGAGGTGCTGATCTATGTGCCTTCGGTGGCGACCTTCCGCGTCAATTGGCTGCGCGATCATCTGGAAGT
The DNA here is from genome assembly GCA_035651875.1 of Xanthobacteraceae bacterium. Lineage (GTDB taxonomy): Bacteria > Pseudomonadota > Alphaproteobacteria > Rhizobiales > Xanthobacteraceae > BOG-931. Next base: position 2,451 of record DASRET010000016.1, on the reverse strand, counting down.
CGCCAAGACGGCGGCGCTGGTGCTCGAAGCCGCCCCCAACGGCATGGTGCCGGATCCGCTCGCCAAAAAAATTCTCGGCTCGATCGGCGCGCGCGCCGTCGCCATGAAGATGGGCGACACCCACTACATGCTGCAGCCGAGCGACGTGCCGCTGCCGCCGATTGCCGACGTGTTCGACATGCGCAACGTCGGCACCTTCATGGCGGTGGTCGACGCCTTCAAGACCATGCTCAACGACAAGAACGAGGTGATGCGCGTGGTCGGTCCGGCGCCGATGGGCGGCGAATACATCGACCTGGTGATGGACCAGGGGCCGCTGCGCTCCGCCATGCTGCGCTATTCGGTCGACATCCTGCTCACCTCGCTGCTGATCTCCGCGGTGACAGCCGCGCTGGTCTATCTGGCGCTGCATTATTTGTTCGTGCGGCCGATGCGACGGGTCACCGACAACATGATGGCGTTCCGTGCCGATCCGGAAAACGCCGACCGCGTCATCGTGCCGTCGGTGCGCGCCGACGAGATCGGCACCGCCGAGCGCGAGCTTGCCGCCATGCAGACCGAGCTGGCCTCGATGCTGCACCAGAAGAACCGGCTCGCCGCCTTGGGCCTCGCGGTGTCCAAGATCAATCATGACCTGCGCAATCTGCTGTCGTCCGCGCAGCTGTTTTCCGATCGCCTCGCCAAGCTGCCCGACCCGACGGTGCAACGCTTTGCGCCGAAGCTGATGCAGGCGCTGGAGCGCGCCATCGCGTTCTGCCAGTCGACATTATCGTATGGCCGGCTGCAGGAGCCGCCGCCGGAGCGCCGCCCGATTCCGCTCGAGCCGCTGGTCGAGGAGGTGCACGAGACGCTCAATCTCGGCCCCGACGCGCCGATCCGCTGGATCAGCGCGGTAGAGCGCGGCCTGATCGTCGAAGCCGATTACGACCAGCTGTTCCGCATCCTGCTCAACCTCGCCCGCAACGCGGTGCAGGCGATGGAAAGCCGCGCTTCGCCCGATCCCGGCCGCGACCAGATCCGCATCACCGGCCGGCGCGAAGGCGCCGTCGTGGTCATCGAGGTGTCCGACACCGGCCCGGGTTTCTCCGAGAAAGCGCAGGCCCATCTGTTCGAGGCGTTCCAGGGCTCGACCCGAACCGGCGGCACCGGCCTCGGCCTCGCCATCGCCGCCGAGCTCGTGCGCGCCCATGGCGGCGATATCCGCCTCGTCGAAGGCACCATCGGCGCCACTTTGCGGCTCACCATCCCGGACCGCGCTGTCGAGCTGTCGGCGCATCGCGGCGCCCGGGCGCACGCATAAGCCGCACCGCCAAGCCGCGACCGCGGCGAGCGAAGCGAGGCCGCTCCCTCGCCTTGCCAATAGCCGTTCCAGCCTATAGCTATGGCGCGCGCCGCAGGCCGCCTCGGGCGGCCGGTTTTGCATGCGACGCCAGGCGCCCGTAGCTCAGCTGGATAGAGCACCAGACTACGAATCTGGGGGTCAGGAGTTCGAATCTCTTCGGGCGCGCCATCTTTCTTTCACTTTGTACTTTTGCGCGGGTCTTATGTGATAATCGCTTTTATCACTCGCGCTCCCGGCCGCGCTTCCCGCTTCGCCACAGACAACAATTGACGCCATGGAAGTCATTGCCAGCGATATTCCCGGCGTGCTCCTGCTCAAGCCGCGCTATTTCTCTGACGCGCGCGGCTATTTCGTCGAGACTTATAATTTGCGCGCCGCGCAGGCGGCCGGGCTCGCGGCCGAATTCGTCCAGGACAATCAGGCGTTCTCGCACAAGCGCGGCACGGTGCGGGCGCTGCACTTTCAGGTGCCGCCGCATGCGCAGGCCAAGCTCGTTCGCGTGCTGCGAGGGTCCGTCTATGACGTCGCGGTCGACCTGCGCGCCGGCTCGCCGAGCTACGGCCGCTGGATCGCGGCGACGCTCACCGCGGAGCGCGGCGAACAGGTATTCGTGCCGCGCGGTTTTGCCCACGGCTATTGCACGCTCGAGGCCGAAACCGAAGTCGCCTACAAGGTCGACGATTATTACGCGCCCGATTGCGAACAAGGCCTGATCTGGAACGATCCGACCCTGGCGATCGATTGGCCGGTGACGGCAGCCGACGCCGTGCTGTCCGACAAGGACCGGAAGCTGCCGCGCTTTGCTGACTTCGCATCGCCGTTCCGCTATGATCGGGCGGGATGAGCAAGCGATTTCTGATCACCGGCGGAGCGGGTTTCATCGGATCGGCCGTGGTGCGCCATCTGATCGGCGCCACCGCGCACCGCGTCTGCGTGGTCGACAAGCTCACCTACGCCGGCAATCTGGCGTCGCTGGCGCCGGTCGCGGACGACCCGCGCTACAGCTTCGTGCGCGCCGACGTCGCCGACGCCGCCAAGATGAAAGAGGTGCTGTTCGGCTTCCGGCCCGACGTGGTGATGCATCTCGCCGCCGAGAGCCACGTCGACCG
>DASRET010000015.1:0-2231 GCA_035651875.1 Xanthobacteraceae bacterium | reverse complement strand
GCGCTTTCTAGATGCGATCCGGAAGGTGGAGCGAGTGCGGTGCCTGCGCGCGGTCTCGCAAACCGCTCCCGGGCGGCTTCGGACCCTGCCTCTCCGACACTACGGTCGGGGCGCGAGGAGCTCGCTAGTAAAAGGGGTTTGTGGCGGCGCAAGCTGCGGCAGATTCCGGTAAGCGCAGCCCGAAGCTGAGCCAGAGGTAACAGCCTGGCGAGCGCCGCGACGGAGCGCCGAGAGGCGAGCGCGCCCGAAGCGCGTTGCGGCGGTAATGTCGCAACTGCGTGGCGCGCGCCGCGCCCGGAGCATCGGCAGGCGGTAACGTCTGTCGGTGTGGCGCGGTTAGTAATGCGTATGCGCCTGTCGGCGCTCCGCCCCCTTCTCTTTTTTCGGGGCAGCTTTCGTGCAGTGGCGTGGCCAAGCTCGGGTGCGAACAAAAAAACGCGCCGTGAGAATGAGGACGCTTACCCCATCACCTCATCCTGAGGCGCGAGCGAAGCGAGCCTCGAAGGATGCAGGCCCCGGCGCCTCGGCCTGCATCCTTCGAGGCTCGGCGCTACGCGCCGAGCCCCTCAGGATGAGGTCGTTAGGTAAGGCGCATTTAGGACGACCCATGAACCTCGTGTCACTTCACGTTCGGATAGAGCCCCGAGTCCTTCACCTCTTCGAGGCCTTCGGCGCGGTCGGCGACCAACTCCTTGGCGAACGCGTCGGCCGAATTGAACACCGGGGTGAGCCCGCGGGCAGTGAGGTACTTTTGCACGAACTCCGGCTTGGTGCCGACCGCGGCGATCGATTTGTTGAGCTTGTCGATGATCGGCTTCGGCGTGCCGGCCGGCGCGTAGATGCCGAAGAAGGTGGCGGCGATGTGCTCCTTGTAGCCGATCTCCTTGAAGGTCGGGATGTTGGGCGCAAGCGGCGAGCGGGCATCGCCGTCGACCGCCAGCCCGAGGATCTTGCCGGCATCGATGAACGAAACCAGGTTGCCGATGCCGAAGATCGCGATCTGGGTGGTGCCAGTCAGCATGCTGTTGACGGCGTCGCCGCCGCCCTTGAACGGCACGCGCACGATGTCGGTGCCGTTCTTTTTGTTGAAGGCCTCCATGAAGGCGACCTTGGACAGCGACGGCGCCATGTAGTTGAGGGTCCCCGGCTTGGCATGCGCCAAAGCCGCGAGCTCGGTGAAATTCTTCACCCCGATCGAGGTGTTCACCGCAAACACCTGGGTCAGGTAATAGGGCCGGGTAATCGGCACCAAGGCCTTGAACGGATCGAAATTCGCCTCCGGATGGATGATCGGGTTGGTGACGAGCGTCTGGTCGGGCAGGATGCAGATGGTGTAGCCGTCGGGCGGGGCTTCGGCGCAGACCTTGGCGCCGATCGTGCCCTCGGCGCCGACCCGGTCCTCCACCACCAGCGTGCCGAGATGCGCCGCCCCCATGGCGTCGGCGATGGCGCGCATGAACAGATCGCTCAATCCGCCGGCACCCTGCGAGGCGATCGCCCGGATCGGCCGCGACGGATAATCGTCGGCAGCGGCCGCGCCGGGAAAAGCGAGCGCGGCGAGCGCGAGCGCGGCCAGGATTTTGGTGCGGCGAAGCATGGCGTTTTCTCCCGTTGCAAGGCTCTTGTGTGCAGCGGACCATGCCGCGGCGGGTTTGCCTTGACCATACGGCCTAAGCGCGCAGCCGTCATCCGGCCGGGTGGCCCTTCCGCTCATTCCCGCGCAAGCGGGGATCCAGCGTTTCAACAGACTGGGTCCCCGCTTTCGCGGGGACGAGCGGAAGGTGCTAGTCATGCTGAATTGAATTTTTCGCGACAATGAGAGGGTGAACCAAGCGTGTCCGGCTATGCGATGAAGGTAGAAAAAGACGTCGTGGTCGTCATGCGCGACGGCGTGCGCATCTCGCTGTGCGTCTACCGGCCCGAAGGCGAGGGCCGGTTTCCGGCGCTGTTTGCCGCGTCGCCGTACCAATACGAGATGGACGACGTGCCGGCCTATCCGCTGTTTCTGTGGCGCGAGACCGGGCCGGTCGAATGGTATGTCGGCCAGGGCTACGCCTATGTGCACGCCGACGTGCGCGGCGCCGGGCGCTCGGACGGCGACTTCGAGTTCATGGGGCCGAACGAGCAGCAGGATTATCTGGAATTGATCGCCTGGATCGTGCGCCAGCCCTGGTGCAACGGCCGCGTCGGCGGCATCGGCCAGTCGTACTACGCGATGGCGCAGTGGCTGA
>DASRET010000014.1:0-10552 GCA_035651875.1 Xanthobacteraceae bacterium | reverse complement strand
CGTCTGCCTGATCCGTGCGATCAACGGCCAGTTCAAGCCGAACCAGCATCTCGGCTTCGAGTTCGCCGCCTGGTACTGGCACTTCGTCGACGTGGTGTGGCTGTTCCTGTTCGCCTGCATCTACGTCTGGGGCGGCGGCGCCCACGCCGGGTAATCGCGCCGCGCGCTTGTGCGCCGCCGTGCGGCGCACGATATGCGGCCGATGCAAGGGCCGATGACCGCGCTGCGGGATGATTTCATGGCCGGGCAGCGGCGGTTCGGCCGGGCCGGCGCGCCGTGAGCCGTAGCGCGAAGCCGGCTCGCAAGCCCGGACGCAAGACTACCCGTACTTGGCGCAGTCTCGTCATTCCGGCGATGCTCACGTTTGCGCTGCTCATCGGGCTCGGCACGTGGCAGCTGCAGCGCAAGACCTGGAAAGAAGGGCTGATCGCGGCGCTCACGACGCAGCTTGCGGCGCCGCCGGTCGCGTTGCCGGCCGCCTCGACCTGGCCGCACCTTGATGAGAACGCGCTGCAATACCACCGCGTCACCTTCACGGCGCAGTTCGACAACGAAAAGGAAGCGCTGGTCTACGCCATCCCCTCGGCGTTCCGCCCGGACGTGCAGGATGCGGGCCCCGGCTATTGGGTGTTCACGCCGGCCCGGCTCCCCGACGGCAGCGTCGTCATGGTCAATCGCGGCTTCGTTCCCGAGGGCCGGCAAGATGCCAGATCGCGTGCGCAGGGCGAGATCGCCGGGCCGGTGACCGTGGTGGGCGCGCTGCGCTGGCCCGATGCCCGGCACTGGTTCACGCCCGCCGACGACCCGGCGCACAATCTGTGGCTCTCGCGCGATCCCGCCGCGATCGCGGCCGCCAAAGGGCTTGGTCCGGTGGCGCCGTTCTATGTCGAGCAGGAAAGCCCGACCCCGACCGGCGGCTTGCCGCAGCCCGGCAGGCTCGTCGTCAGCCTGCCCGACAACCACCTGCAATATGCCCTGACCTGGTATGGCCTGGCCCTGGTTTTGGCCGGCACCTTCATCTCCTGGGCGTTCGCCAGCCGCCGCGAGAAGTCCGGCGGCCCCGGCAACGCAGGGCCACGAACCGGCGTTTCTCCTTCCTTGTGAAGGCCCCCGATTTCCGCTTATGTGGGTCCGCAAGCCGCTTCGCGTCGATCGCGGGGTCTGGCGGAACTGTTGAAAGATCAATGGGTTAAGCGCAGGCACCCGGGGTTTTCCGGCGGCCGCGAAAGGATACCGGTGCGTCACGTATCGACCAGGGGCGAGGCCCCGCCGCTCGGCTTTGCCGAGGCGATGCTCGCGGGTCTCGCCCGCGACGGCGGCCTTTATGTGCCGCAAACCTGGCCGCGCCTCGCGCCGCAGGACATCGTTGCCTTCGCCGGCCGGCCGTACGCCGAAGTCGCCGTCGAGATCATCCGCCGCTTTACCGGGGACAGCATCAGCGACGCCGACCTCGCCCGCATGGCGCGCGAGGCCTATGGCGGCTTCCGCCATCCGGCCGTCGTGCCGTTGAGCCAGCTCGACGTGAACACGTTTGCGCTGGAGCTGTTTCACGGCCCGACCCTGGCGTTCAAGGACGTGGCGATGCAGCTGTTGGCGCGGCTGATGGATCACGTGCTGGCATCGCACGGCGAACGCCGCACCATCGTGGTGGCAACCTCGGGCGATACCGGCGGCGCGGCCGTCGAAGCGTTCCGCGACCGCGAGCGCGTCGATCTCATTGTGCTGTTTCCGCAAGGCCGCATCTCCGACGTGCAGCGCCGCATGATGACGACCGTGCCGGCCGGCAATGTCAGCGCCGTCGCCATCGAAGGCACGTTCGACGACTGCCAGGCGCTGGTCAAAGCGATGTTCAATCACGCCGCCTTTCGCGACCGCGTGCATCTGTCCGGCGTCAATTCGATCAACTGGGCGCGCATCGTGGCGCAGGCGGTCTATTACTTCACCGCCGCGGTGTCGCTCGGCGCGCCGTACCGCAAGGTCGCCTTCACGGTACCGACCGGCAATTTCGGCGACGTCTATGCGGGTTACGTGGCGCAGCGCATGGGGCTGCCGATCGACCGGCTGGTGATTGCTACCAACGTCAACGACATTCTCGCCCGCACCTTGGCGACCGGCACCTACGAGCTGCGCGACGTGGTGGCGACCACGTCGCCGTCCATGGACATCCAGGTGTCGTCGAACTTCGAGCGGCTCTTGTTCGACGCCTACGAGCGCGACGGCCACGCGGTCGCTGCGCTGATGGGCTCGCTCGCGCAATCGCGCCGCTTCGCGCTGTCGGCCCCCGCGCTGACGCAGATCCGCGCGCTGTTCGCCGCCGGCCGCGCCGACGAGGCGGAAGTCGCCGCGACCATCCGCACGGTGCGGCGCGAGACCGGCAATTTCGTCGATCCGCACACCGCCGTCGGCGTCGCGGTGGCGGAAAAAGAGCCGCGCGACCCGGCGGTGCCCATGGTGGTGCTGTCGACCGCGCATGCGGCCAAATTTCCCGATGCGGTGGAGGCGGCGTGCGGCGTGCGGCCGCCGCTGCCGGAATGGCTTTCGGATCTCGGTAACCGGCCGGAGCGCGTCACCGCGCTGCCGGCCGACCAGTCAGCGGTCGAGCGTTTCGTCCTTGCGACGAGCCGTGCCGCGCAGGAAGGAGCGGCAGCATGAGCGTTGCGGTCACGCGGTTGAAGTCCGGCATCCATGTGGTGACGGACACCATGGCGCATCTGGAAACGGCGTCGCTCGGCATCTGGGCCAATACCGGCAGCCGCAACGAGCGCCGCGACGAACACGGCATCTCGCACCTGCTCGAGCACATGGCGTTCAAAGGTACGCGGCGGCGCACCGCCCGGCAGATCGCCGAGGAGATCGAAGCGGTCGGCGGCGACCTCAATGCCGCGACCGGCACCGAAAACACCGCGTACTATGCCCGCGTGCTGAGAAACGACGTGCCGCTCGCGCTGGATGTCTTGTCCGATATTCTCTCCGAGCCTGCATTCGACACCGAAGAGCTGCTGCGCGAGCAGAACGTCATCGTGCAGGAGATCGGCGCCGTGGCCGACACGCCCGACGACCTCGTGTTCGAGCACCTGCAGGCCGTGTCGTTTCCGGACCAGCCGCTCGGCCGGTCGATCCTCGGCACCTCCCAGACCGTGCGTTCGTTCGATGGCTCCAGGCTGCGCGACTATCTCGGCCGGCACTATCGGGCCCCCGAGATGGTGGTTGCCGCCGCGGGCGCCGTGGACCATGAGGCCGTGGTCGCCGAGGTGGAAAAGCGATTCGCGTCCTTCAACGGGCCCGCGGGGCACCGGCCGGAGCCGGCGCAATTCGGCGGCGGCACCCATGTCGAGAAGCGCGAGCTCGAACAGGTGCACATCGCGCTGGCGCTGCCCGGCATACCGCAGACCGATCCGGCGCTTTACTCCATGCAGACGTTCACCAACGTGCTCGGCGGCGGCATGTCATCGCGGCTGTTTCAGGAAGCCCGCGAGAAGCGCGGCCTGTGCTACTCGATCTATGCGTTTCACGCGGCGTATACGGACATCGGCATGTTCGGCCTCTATGCCGGGACCGATGCGGCCGACACCTCGGAACTGATGCGGCTCATCGTCGAGCAAATCGCCAACACCGCCGAAACGCTGTCGGACGCCGAGATCGCCCGCGCCAAGGCGCAGATGAAGGCCGGCCTGCTGATGGCGCTGGAAAGCTCCGGCGAGCGCATCGGCCAATTGGCGCGGCAGCTGATCGTGTTCGGCCGGCCGATGTCGACCGACGAGCTGGTTGCCAAGGTCGACGCGGTGACGGTCGAGAGCGCCCGCGCCGCCGGCCGCCGGCTGCTCGCCAGCGGCAAGCAGGCCATCGCCGTGCTCGGCCTCGGCTCCGGACTTGAAAGCGCCGCGGCGATTGCCGAGACTCTCACGCGCCGCGCCGCGTGATACAAAGGCTGGGGGTCGAAGGTCGGCGCTTCGCGTAGCGGCGGGGCGCACTGAGCCAGGCCTTCATCGAACCAGGTCGATGGCGTTCTTCCGCACCATCAATTTTTCCGAGCCGCTGGCTTCCATCCCGGGCGACGGGGTCACGCTGCGTACCCCGCAGATGACCGACCATGCCGAATGGGCGGCGCTGCGCGAGACGAGCCGCGACTTTCTCATGCCGTGGGAGCCGACCTGGCCGGTCGACGACCTCACGCGGGGCGCGTTTCGGCGCCGGGTCCGCCGCTATGTCGAAGATTTGCGGACCGATCAGGGCTACGCCTTCCTGATCCTGCGCAACAGCGACAACGCCCTGGTCGGCGGCTTGACGCTCGCCAACATCCGCCGCGGCGTCGCCCAGGCCGGCAGCCTCGGCTACTGGATGGGGCTGCCGTTCGTGCGCCACGGTTACATGGCGGCGGCAGTGCGCGCGGTCATTCCGTTCGCCTTCACGACGCTGCGTCTGCACCGGCTGGAAGCGGCCTGCATTCCCACCAACGCGGCGTCGATCCGGCTTCTCGAAAAGACCGGCTTTGTCCGCGAGGGCTACGCGCGGGAATATTTGTGCATCAATGGCATCTGGCAGGATCACCTGCTTTTTGCGCGCTTGCAGGAGGCGGCCAAGACTTGATGACAAGGCCAAGAGTTGATGACAAGGCCAAGACTTGATGACAAGGCCAAGACTTGATGACAAGGCTTGACCCGCCGCGGCCGGGCGTCGCGGCGCAGACCATGCCTTGGGTTGGCCACCGTTACCTTGCTATGATGCCGCGTTTATGGGGGGTCGCCGGCCGGTGCGGCTGATGGGGCGATGAGCTTGGGGATGCCGGGAAATCAGCTTTCGCGACGTTGCTGCGGCCGGGCGGCGCCCGCCGGGGCGCTCGTCTTCGCGCTCGCGGTCTCGGGCTGCAGCGGCGGCAGCCTGTTCAACAGCACCGCGGCGCCCGCGCCAGCGCCTGCGGCCGCGTCGTCGTCTTCGGGCCCGGGATGGCTCAGAGGCGAGATCGGCGACTTCTTCTCCGCATCCTCCGACAAGGCGCCACAACCGGTCGCCGGCGCCACGCCGGATGTCGAGTGCCCGTACATCGAAATCCGCCAAGGCGCCTCGACCTTGACGATCAACGGCGCCGGCGACAATGCGGCCATGTCGCTGAAGTATCAGGGCACGTTCGCGCGCGCGGCGCGGCAATGCTCGGTCGCTGGCGGGCAGATGACCATGAAGGTCGGCGTCGAGGGCCGCATCATTCTCGGGCCGGCCGGAGGCCCCGGCCAGGTCGACGTGCCGTTGCGCATCGCCGTGGTCGACCAGTCGCCCGCCGGCATGAAGCCGATCGTCACCAAATTGATCCACATCCCGGTCGCCATCCAGTCGGCGTCCGATACCCCGACGTTCGCGCATGTCGAAGACGACCTGACGTTTCCGATGCCTTCGGCAGCCGCGCTCGAACACTACATCGTCTATATCGGTTTCGATCCGCTGGCGGCGCAGAATCAAGAAAAGCACGTAAAGCCGAAGCCCAAACCGAAACGCCGAGCCACGCCCGGCACCGGCTGAAGCTTCAGTTGGAGCGCACGAGGCGCGCCCTGAACGCAATCGGTGGAATAACCGACGTTGCGCGAACCTTCGCAATTGGGCGAAAGTGACCCATTACGACATTTCCGCCCGCTCATTTGCTGTGCTGCACAAGTTTAAACTGGCTGCGAATGCCTGCGGGGGTTCGGGCGGAATCCGCCTGCGCGATCCCGCAAACGCGCCTCAGCTGCTGACCGCCCTCATCGTCGGGCGCAGCGCGGCTCTTTTAGCTGGCAAGCGATTTCGGTGTTGGAGCACGCAACTTTATTATCAGGCTGACGCTGACATACTTGGCAGCCGTCAGTCCATTCGACACAGGCTGGGTCAGGAGGTGCGAGGCTGTTTGCTGCGGGAACTTGCGGCGCAGCTTGAGCCGGCATCGGGAGGGGGGCGGCAGGCGCGAAGCCCGGCGCACTCGATTGAGACGCTTGAGTGCGCTTGAGCAGAAACGCATTCGGCTTATCGGCAGCAAGCTGCGCTTGCCACTCGCCGCAGCCGATATAGCCGGACAAGTTCGGTTGGACATTTTTCGAGCTTTCAAGGGCCGGCCGACCGCGTATCGACACAACCACGTCCGAGCCCCCGACCACCGGCGTCAATTCGAGCGTGGCCGGCATCTCGCTCGTCGCGACGTCCTTGGAACTCAGGCGCTTCGTGGCCTGGCCCTGCGCGGCAGCTTCATCGACGGTCACCTGCACTGCAGAGTTTGCCTTTTCGACCAAGACAAAGATTTTCGTGCCAGTGGGACAGGACAGTTCGATGGCCGGCGTGGACGACTCCTGCGGGGACGGCTCCGGCGGCGCGGGACGGTGACCATGGCGTTGCGCGTCGGCGGCCGGCTGGTGGCGATCCGACCTTCGACTGACAGGCGGTGTTGGGCCGGAGCAGCGAACGCATTTACAACAGCCGGGTGCGCACGAACTAATGAACCCCGGACCGCAACCGCAATAGCCGGTTGTGCCCGTACAGCTCGCGAGCGTGGCCATCGGAGTCATGTTCGTGAGCGCACGGAGCGGCAGATCTCCGAGCTGGGCGCTCGCCGGCTTCGCAATGAGCACAGCCATCACCGCCGCGGCCACAATGAGCGTAAGCCTTCGCATCAGATCGTTATCCTGTTTGCGAACTGCAGAATTGAGCAAGGCTTGCGAACAGCGCACCAGACCTCGCGCGCTGTCGCTATCGACTGGGTCGGATCAAGGTCGGAATTTTTTGTCCTTCAGCCTCCCACGCCCGCCACGTCTGCAAGCGCAGCCCCAGCCGGTCGTAGTAAACACGCAGGTAGCCGTCTTTGCCGCGGACCACAGCCTCCGGCATGATTGTTTCGACCTCCTGGGCCATGACGCCGACGTAGATATTGTTGCTGCCGTTGTAACTGAAACGGTAGAGACCAAGACCGTTGTCGAGCCGCCCCAACAGGGCGACGTCATGCTTCAATCGGATGTCGGATCGACGGGCGTGGCGCATGCCGCCGTGCGATGCGGATCTGCGAGCCGTGTTCCTGTGGGCGCGCGCGCGATAGCCGCGATAGGCGCCATGGAAGCCACGGTAGTTGCGGCGGGATGAGTTGACGGTCCCGCTGTTGGTCGAGTTGGGCTGCGGGCTCGCGAGGCTGAGCCGCGGCATGTTTTGCGTACCGTTTCCCGGAAATGCCGGCGCGTGGATGAACTTGCTCGGCTTGTTGACAGGTTGACCCAGCGACGAGGAGCCGCTGCCGGTATTCGTCCCAGGAGACGCGGGGATAAAGGTGCTCGACTTGTTTCCTGCTGGTTGGCCCATGGCCGGGGAAATACCGCCACCACCAGCGCCGCCACTGCCGCCACCGGCTCCCGGCATGACGGCGGGGCCGCCGCTGCCCAGTTGAATACCCTTGCCGCTTCCGCCGGCGCCAGGCGCATACGGGCCCCTGGGTCCGCCCGGGTGCACGGGGTTGAGGCCGCCGCTGCCGGGACCCCCGGTGCCACCGGCTCCCGATACGACCGGGCCGCCGGGTCCGCCTGGGTACACGGGGTTGATGCCGCCGCTACCAGGACGGCCGGTGCCACCGGCCCCCGATACGGCCGGGCCGCCGGGTCCGCCTGGATACACGGGGTTGAGGCCGCCACTACCGGGACTGCCGGTGCCGCCGGCTCCCGACGCGACCGGGCCGCTAGGTCCGCCTGGATACACGGGGTTGAGGCCGCCGCTACCGGGACCGCCGGTGCCACCGGCTCCCGATGCGACCGGGCCGCTGGGTCCGCCTGGATACACGGGGTTGAGGCCGGGTTGAGGCCGCCACTACCGGGACCGCCGGTGCCGCCGGCTCCCGATGCGACCGGGCCACCGCCGGCGCCATCGCCCCTCGGTGTGAACGCGCCGATTTTTGGCGGCGGTTTCAGATTTGTAATATCACCGACACCTGTGTTGTACGAAAGCGGCCGGGGCGACGGCGCGTAGCCGCGCGTGTTCATGACTCCCACCTGCGCCGTGGCAGTAAAGACGCAAGTCCCGGCTGCGTGCGCCTCAGGAGTGCACTCGTTGCCCATGTCGTCGATAATGGGTTTCTGATGCTTGGCTTGGCATGCGTCGACAACGGCTTCCATCGTTTCTTTTTGATTTTCTATTTCAGAATTGGCCTGCTCAAGCGTGAGTGCATTTAGATCGCTCCCTACGCGGTCGTAAACTCTTATGCACCAGTCATAGTATTGACCGTTCTTCCACCACCCTAGCGGCTGACCTTTGAAGCAAGCATCACCCTCATAATTATAGACCCAATTGCCGATCATCCTCGCTTTCGTGGAGAAATTCCAACAGGTGTTTCTAACCTGCTCGGGATGCGCATAAATCGCGGGGCACGATCCCTCCAACTGCTCCTCGAGGGCCGCTTCGAGCACGTCGGCGCTCAGCGGCGGGATCGGCATGTAGCGGCCGCCGAAGGTTGCCTTGGTACCCGGATCGCCGGGGAAAATCTGGAGACACGCCTTGAACCGATCCTTCGGGTCATCCGACCAGGCCAGTGTTGAGTAATCGGGCCCGCCACGACTGTGGTCGTTGGTGCAGTGATATATATTCTTGTTGCTGATGCGATCCTCGCTGGCTTTTCGGAATGGCGTCACGCCCGGCGGCGTGTTCGTGCCGGTGCAGTAGCCGCAGCTGCGCGTCATCGCGTTTCGCTTGGCTTCCTCCCACTGGAGGAAGGCCCAATCCATCGTTCCGTTGATGAATCCCTGGTAGCAGAAGTTGTAATGAGCGGTGTAATCGGTGCTCGTGGTGCCGCTGTCGGGATAACAGCCCAGTCCCGTCACGTATTGCGCGGCCTTTTGCGCACGGCTTGCATAGATCGTGCATTGCTGCATGAGGGCCTCATTTTCCGAGTCACTGAGCGCGGCCGCGGGCTGATTCAATCCGAGACAAAGCAGAAATGCGATCAACGCAGTCGCAGAATGAAATTTCGAGTACTGCATGCAGTCCTCCCAGTTTCGACGTGGGGTCGCCCTTGGACCGGTACAGAATGTGGGGGCGCTTAACGCCGCGCCCGGAATCCTCGTCTGCAACACGGCCGGCCTCCGTGCGCGAGCGCGAGGCGTTCTTCGCCTTGTGGATTTAGCGCCAGGAGCCGAGCCTGCGGCAGGCTGCCACGCCCCAGGGGTCTATGGCAAATCAAGAAAGCCGCGCCGAAAGAGCACTTACAAATTCATAGGGGACCACAGGAGCCGGAAAGGGATCAGGACATGCGGCCCGCGGAACGAATCACACGGCTCCGCGCCATGTCCGCTAATGGCGGATTGTGTTCGTTTTGCACCGACGATCAAAAATTCTATGCGCCGCAGGCGCGTCTTTCGTGCAAAGGATGTGAAGTCGATCCTATTCGGGCATCGACACCCCACATTGGCACTACACGTCGATCGGCAATCGGTCGAACAACCAAAAAAGCCATCAGCGGCTGGTCCGGTGCGTTACCGGATCAGCCGGGCGGAATCTCGGTCATTGCGCTCCGAATGCAATTACCGGATGCAGACCAACGTTCCGTTGGGCCTACGAACGGCAGGATGACCCGTATGTCTCAGGCACCAAGCTTGATTTTGACCGCCCCATATACATCTGCCAGTCACACTACTCCGATGACCGTTCGGACCGCAGCCGCCTAGCGCGAAAGCGGGAGTAACCGCCGAGGATACGGCGACGAAAAGAATGGCGATTCCAAGTAACTTCTTCATGCAGCCCCTCCGTTCACATGCACTAATTGAGCTGAATCTCAGCAAATAGTGTTCAGCCCCTACGGCAATCAGCGCTTCGATCTTAGGCTCCGATACGCTGAACCTGGCATGAACGCAGCCTTAGTCGGCGGGCCCGTACCCGCGGACGACGTTATTTGCTGCGACGCAAAAAAGGATGCGATTGGCACGTTTCGTCATTTGCTGCCACGCAGCGGCATGTCTGCGATTGGGGAGTAGCGACAATTCGGAAGGGGCTGAGGCCGAACGATCAATTGAACCGGCTGCGCACGTCCTCGATGCCGCGCGCCAACAAATCCTCGGCGACCTGGCCCTTGGCGGCGGTGGCGAGGATTTTCTCCGCCGCTGCAACCGCCGCGTCGGCGGCGGCGGCGCGCACGTCGGCGAGCGCCTGGGCTTCGGCCTGGGCGATCTTGTTCTCCGCCATCTTGGTGCGGCGGGCGACGAAATCTTCCATGCGCAGCTTGGCCTCGGTGGCGTGACGCTCGGCCTCGGCCTTGGCGCTGGCGATGATCGCTTCGGCCTCGCGCTCGGCCTCATGGCCCTTGCGCTCGAATTCGGCCAGCAGCGCCTCGGCTTCACGGCGCAGCCGCGCCGCCTCGTCGAGCTCGCCCCTGATCCGCTCCTGCCGTGCGTCGACCGAGCTCACGAGCTTGCGATGCGCGCCCAGATAGGCGAGCAGGCAGAGAAACAGAAGAAAGCCGATGGCGACCCAGCCTTCAGTCGTGGGCATGCCGTTACCTCAACGTTTGGTGCTTTGCTGCACCGCCGCGGCCACTTCGTGGACCGCCGGCGCTTTGCCGATCAGCCGT
>DASRET010000013.1:0-47774 GCA_035651875.1 Xanthobacteraceae bacterium | reverse complement strand
GCTGGAGCGCTTGGCGGAGCTGTTCGATGCAGTCACGGTCACCGCGCCTTGTCAGCACGGGCGCGGCGGCAAGCCGCGCAAAAGGGCAGGACTGCCGGCCCTGCGGGGACTACGGAGGATGACTGTGTCGTGGCTAACAGTCCACAACAGCGGCTCGGACTTTTCACAGGCCTTACCGAAGCGTGTACCGACACCTGGCTACCGCCGTAGCCGTACCAACGAGCCGCTAACTAGCCGTGCATTTGCCAACGAAACATCGGACCGAACGACGCTATACTCCGCCCCAAGAGATCGTGCAGAGATCGTGCGGCGCCTCGAATCGTCAGGCTGCGGGATTACCCAGGGGCGAGCCAGCGATGCCTCATTACTATTTTCATTTTCTCGATCTGGAAACTGCAAATCTCGTGCGAGATTCTGCGGGTCGTTCATTGATGAATTGGAACGAGGCCCAGCGCGAAGCCATCAGTTTGGCCCGCGATATTCTACGTCATCCGATACCGGCATTTAATTGGCAGGTCGTCGTCACCGATGCGGCCGCCAACGTCGTCCACAGAGTGCCCCTGTCAAAGGTGAGGGCGCGAAAGTTCGAGTCGGCCTTCAATCTCATCCGCCGCATTGCTTTTTATGAACCGCGAATTTCGCCGCACGTTTTTACCGGGTTCGTCACAGCAGCCGTCTTTGCGATCGTCATCGAATCGCTTCTGTTCGGCGGCGTGTTGCGGCGGGCCGGCGATGGGGGCGGCAATCGGGGCGACTACCAGCTCGCAGGGGAAACGACGCGCGTATCCGGGCCCTCCGAGCAGGCATGCGGCCAACCCAATGAATGATGCGTGCGGGACTGCGGTCTTGCGCTGGCGCCGGTGATGCGCCTCCCATAACATGGCGGCGTCGTGGCCAAGAGGTAGACGAACGATGCCGAGCTTCAGAGCGTTAGCGATGACCGCCCTCGCCGCGGTGCTGGCCGTTGCGGCCCCGAACGCCGCCGGACATGCGCAATCGGCGTTCCCGACGCGGCCGGTGAAGATGATCGTGCCCTACCCGCCCGGCGGCGGCACCGATCTGTTGGCCCGCGCGCTCGCCCAGCAGCTTGGGCAAAAATGGCACCAATCCGTGATCGTCGAAAATGTCGGCGGCGCCGGCGGCAATCTCGGCGCCGAGCAAGTCGCCCGCGCCGCGCCCGACGGCTACACCTTGCTGTTCGCCTCGCCCGGCCCGATCGCCACCAACGCCTACATGTACAAGACCATGCCGTACGATCCGGCCAACTGGGTGCCGATCGCGGTAGTGGCGACCTCGCCTTACGTCCTGGTGGTGAGCCCGCATTTCGACGCCTCGACGCTGCGGCAAGTCATTGCCGAGGCGCGGGTCAAGCCCGGCCGGTTGACCGCGGCCACGCCCGGCATCGGCTCGCTCGGCCAGTTCGCCACCATCGAGTTCGAGATGCTGGCCGGCATCAAGCTCTTGCAGGTGCCCTACAAGGGTCTGAGCCCGGCGGTGACCGACGTGCTCGGCGGCAACGTCAACGTGATGTTCGACATGCTGGCGACCTCGTTGCCGCTGCACCGCGCCGACAAGGAGAAGATCGTCGCGGTCGGTGCGACAGCGCGGGTGCCGAGCCTGCCCGACGTGCCGACGCTCGCCGAAGCCGGCGTGCCGGGCTATCGCGCGGTGACGTTCTTCGGCATCGTCGCGCCGCCACGCATGCCCGACGCGCTTGCCGACAAGATCAACGCCGACGTGGTCGCTTCTCTGAAAGACCCCGCGTTCATCGAAAAGACCAAGGCGCTCGGCATGGATCTGGCGCCGGGTAGCCGCGCCCAGGCCGCCAAGTTCTTTGCCGACGAACGCACGCTGTGGGGCAAGGTGATCAAGCAGGCCGGTATCAAACCGATTGAGTAGCGCATCCGGCGCCGGGCAACCGGCGAAACGCACTTGCAGCCCGGACGAACTCTGTCAGCTCACTCGCTCTTCATCGCCCCTTGGGCCGACAGCATTCGCTGCGCTGCCTGCGGATCGATCAGCGGATAGGTATCGAAATGCGCAGGCACGATGTCGGCCCATTCATTGAGAATGCGATGCAGCGCATCGTTATCCTCGACGTCGAGCACCGCAACCGCACCGCGGCCCGCGCGCGCATAAATGTGCCGGCAGATGCCGCGCGCCTGGTAGGCGCCGATCCACGGCCAGAACGATTGGCGCGCTTTTGTCAGTTCGGACGGCCGCTCCAGCCGCGGCGTCGAGATGACCAGACACAGCATGACCGCAATCCCGTTCGCCTTCAGTCCGCTTGCCGTTTTGGCAACGGCCAGCACGGATGATCCCGCCCGCTCCATTCCACGTCGACAAATCGCGCATCGCCGACGAGGCGAAGCCGCTCGTCCCAGTCCTCATCGCGGCGGCTCGGCGGCTTCTTGTCGTCGGCGGCCTTCGATCCGCTTTTGCTGCGTTGCGCTTTCGCCGGCATTGGCTGCTCCTGCGTCTCCCTATCCCGACCCATCATTGCTACAGTAGCCCGCAAAAATCGAGGTCAGGTGTAAGGAAAAGATGACAGGACCCGCAACACACTCAGGCATCGGCGCGCCGGTGCGGCGGCGCGAGGATTTAAGGCTCATCCGCGGCGCCGGTCGCTATACCGCAGATGAGAACCTGCCGGGTCAGGTTTATGCGGTGATGCTGCGCTCGCCGCACGCGCACGCGCGCATTCGCGGCATCGGCAAAGACAAGGCGCTGGCGGTGCCGGGCGTGCTGGCGGTGCTGACCGGCGCCGATCTGTTGGCCGACGGGCTCAAGCCGATCCCGCACAAGCCATGGTCGGCGCATCCGGCGGAAGTCAAACTCCACATTAGCGACGGTGGTGAGTCGTTCACGGCGCCGCATTATCCGCTGCCAGCCGACAAGGCGCGTTTCGTCGGTGAGGCTTTAGCGATGGTCGTCGGCGAAACCGTGCACGCCGCCAAGGACGGCGCCGAGCACGTCGAGATCGACTACGAAATCCTGCCAGCGGTTGCCGAAACCGTTGCGGCGGCGCGCCAGGACGCCCCGCGCGTGCACGATCAAGCGCGCTCGAATGTCTGCTTCGACGGGCAACTCGGCGATGCTGAAGCGACCGTGGCGGCGTTCAAGCGCGCCGCGCACGTGACGCGCTTCGAAACCTGGGTGCAGCGCGTCACCGGCGTGCCGATGGAGCCGCGCGCCGCGCTCGCCGCCTACGACGCCGCAACCGGCCGCTACACGCTGTATGCCGGCAACGGCGGCGCGGTCCGGCTGAAAGACGATCTCGCCACTATTCTCGGCGTGCCGTCCGACAAGGTGCACGTGCTGATGAACGACGTCGGCGGTAATTTCGGCACCCGCGGCATGATCTATGCCGAATTCGGATTGGTCGCCTGGGCGGCCAAGAAGCTCGGCCGCCCCGTCAAATGGGTGATCGACCGCCACGAATCGTTCCTCGCCGACTATCAGGCGCGCGACCTTGCGGTCGAGGCCGAGCTGGCGCTCGACGACAAGGGCAATTTCCTCGCCATGCGCGGCGCCAATCTCGGCAATCTCGGCGGCCACACCACGAATTTTTCCATGGTGCAAAAGGGCGTGCAGATGATGTCGAGCATCTATCGCATGCCGGCGGCGCATTTTCGCGCCCGCGCCACCTTGTCCAACACCGCGCCGACGAGGCCCTATCGCAGCGCCGGCCGGCCGGAAGTGATCTTCGTCGTCGAACGGCTGATCGATCTCGCCGCGCGCGAGCATGGCTTCGATCGCGTTGCGCTGCGCCGGCGCAACCTCGTCAAACAAAGAGAGCTGCCGTACAAAAATCCGTTCGGCATGCAATACGACAGCGGCGATTACATCGCCGCGATGGACGCGGCGCTCAAGCTCGGC
Organism: Xanthobacteraceae bacterium; assembly: GCA_035651875.1. GTDB lineage: Bacteria > Pseudomonadota > Alphaproteobacteria > Rhizobiales > Xanthobacteraceae > BOG-931. Next base: position 43,895 of record DASRET010000013.1, on the reverse strand, counting down.
GATTGGGCCGGCTTTCCGCGCCGTCGCCGCGAGGCGAAAAAGCGCGGAAAATGCCGCGGCATCGGGGTCGCCAATTACGTCGATATCTCGACCGGCGTGCCGCGCGAAAAGGCCGAGATTATGGTCAAGCCGGAAGGCGTCGTCGAGCTGGTGATCGGCGTGACCTCGCAGGGCCAGGGCCACGAAACGAGCTTCGCCCAGCTCGTGACCGAATGGCTCGGCGTGCCGCTCGACTGCGTGCATGTGATCGCCGGCGACACCGATCGTGTCACCGTCGGCGGCGGCGCCCATTCCGGCCGCGGCATGCGGCTCGGCTCGCTGGTCATCAAAAAGTCCTCCGACGACATCGTCGAGAAGGCCACGCGGATCGCCGAGTTTTTGCTGGAAGCGAGCACCGCCGATATCGAATTCAACGCCGGCCGTTTCACCGTGAAGGGCACCAACCATTCAGTCGGGCTGTTCGAGGTGGCACGCGCGGCGGTCGAGCGCGACGATTTGCCGGCCGAGCTGCGCGGGCCGCTGGCGGCGGAAAGCGACCAGACCATTGCCGAGGCGAGCTTTCCCTACGGCTGTCAGGTCTGCGAAGTCGAAGTCGATCCCGACACCGGCGCCGTCAAGCTCGTTCACTATGCGGCGGTCGACGACGTCGGCCGCGCGGTCAATCCGCTCATCATCCATGGCCAGGTGCACGGCGGCATCGCGCAAGGCGCCGGCCAGGCGCTGATGGAGCACGCGCACTACGATCCGCAATCCGGACAGATGCTGGCGGGCTCGTTCATGGATTACGCCATGCCGCGTGCCAGCGACTTGCCGTCCTATGTCACCGAACTGTCCGAAATACCGTCGACCACCCATCCGCTCGGCATCCGCCCGGCCGGCGAAGGCGGCACCGTGCCGGCGCTCGCCGTCGTCATCAACGCCATCGTCGATGCGCTCGCCGAATTCGGCGTGCGCCACATCGAGATGCCGGCCACGCCGCAGCGCGTGTGGCAAGCGATTCGCGCGGCGCGCGGCACGCAATCTCGCAAATGAAAGCAGCGCCGAAAAGCGCGTTGATTTACGCCCTGGAGGCGCGGTGCTAAAGTGCACCGCACAAGAGCCCCACGGGGAACCATGGCGGATTATCTGAGGCTTGAGGCCTTGCGGGCGACACCCTTGGTGCGCGAGCCGTTCGAGCATCTGGTCGTGCCCGGCTTTGTCGGCGACGCCGGCCTGGCGGCGATCAATGCCGATTACCCGAAGATTTCCGCGCCCGGCAGCTTTCCGACCGACCAGCTCACGTTCGGGCCGGCGTTCCAGACGCTGCTCGACGAATTGGAGGGCGACCGCTTCCGCGAGACCTTCGAGGAAAAGTTCGCCGTCGACCTCGCCGGCCGGCCGACGATCACCACGGTGCGCGGTCGCTGCGATCCGGGCGACGGCAAGATCCACACCGATTCCAAGACAAAAATCATCACCGTCCTGATCTATATGAACCCGAGCTGGGAAAATTCCGGCGGGCGGCTGCGGCTGTTGCGCTCGGCGCGCGACCTCAACGACATCATCGTCGAAGTGCCGCCGGTCGCCGGGACGCTGCTGGCATTCAAACGCAGCAATAATTCCTGGCATGGCCACGAGCCGTTCTCCGGCGAGCGCCGCGTCATTCAGTTCAACTGGCTCACCTCGGCCGGCAACCGCCAGATCGCCATGCTGCGCCACCACACCTCGGCGTCGTTCAAGCGCGTGCTGCAGATGATCCTGCCGGTCCGCGCTTAGGTTCGGGCGGGGTCGGCAACACCGCGATCGCAGGAGCGACCTCTTGACCCTGTCTGCGGACGAGCTGCGCAGCCGCGATTTTTCCAAGATTCTGCTGATCAAATTGTCAGCCGTCGGTGATGTCGTGCACACCATCCCAGTGCTCAACAAGCTGCGGCGGCGTTATCCGAACGCGCAGCTCGATTGGCTGGTCACGCCGGGCATCGCCGAGCTCCTGCAGCATCATCCGGCCATCAGCAGCGTCATTCCGTTCACCCGAAAGGTGGGTGCCGCGCCGTTCGGCGTGAGCGGCCTCGTCGCCCTTGCCGACTACGCGCGGCTGGCGACAAAACTTCGCGCCGCCCGCTACGATCTCGTGGTCGACATGCACGGCCAGCTCCGCACCGCGCTGCTGGCGCTGGCAACCGGCGCGCCGGCGCGCGTCGGTTTCGACCGGCCGCGCGCCGAAGTCTGGCAGGCGTCGGAACGCTCATTTCCCGAGCAGACCCGCAAGCACGCCTGGCAAGGCGCGCGCGAGGGCAGCTGGCTCGCCTATACCCACACGATCCCGGTGCCGACGCTCGAGATGCACGCCGTCGACCGCTATCTCAACGTCGGACCGCTGCTCGGCCTCGACGACCGGCCGGCCGACTTTTCATTCCCGATCCCGCAAGAGGCAAACGGGCGCATCGAAGCGCTGCTCGATTACTACGAGATCGCCAAAGCCAAGATCGTGGTCATGGCGCCCGGCACGATCTGGGAAACCAAGCAATGGCGCCGCGAGGCATTCGCGGAGGTAGGGCGGCATTTTTTGCAAACAGGCTTTGCCGTCACCCTGATCGGCTCGGAACGCGAACGCGCGGTCTGCAACGAGGTCGCGGCGCTGGCGCCGGGCGTTGTCAATCTCGCCGGCGAAACCACGCTGAGCGAGCTTGCCGCACTGATCCGCCGCGCCACGATCTGCGTCACGAATGATTCCGGGCCCATGCATCTTGCCGTGGCGCTCGGCCGCCCGGTCGTCAGCATATTCGGGCCGACCGATCCGCTATGGATCGGCCCCTACCGCCGCGACGCCGCGGTGCTGCAGGCCAAGCTGCCGTGCGTGCCGTGCTACCTGCGCCAGCTCAGCCGCTGCCCGCACGGTCACGCCTGCATGCACGACGTCGCCGCAAGCGCCGTCATCGACCTGATGGAGGCGATGCTCAAGCAGAAAGGCGATGGGAAGATTGCAGCGGGAGCGCAGGCGCGGCGCGCGTAATCCGCTTGACCCGCTAGTCCCGGTCCCAGAACTCCGCGCCCATCGAGGTGCCGCCCGAGTAGGTCCAGATACCCTTCCAGTTATCGCCGTCGGCGCCATAAAGCGCCAGACCGCTTTCGTTGCCGGACTGATAGCTGACCGCCAAAAAGTTCTTATCGCCGATTGCGGTGCCGGTGTAACGCGTGCTGCCGATCTTCCAGACGACCCGAAAGGTCTGTCCGGTTTGCGTCACCGTAACGGTGCCCTTGTATTTGGAGCCGTCCGGATTGTTGCCATGGACGTCATAGCTGCCGACCGGATCGGCGGCGAAAGCGGTGGCCACGCTCCACAGCAGCGCCGCCGCAACGAACAAAGCTCGCATATTTTCCCCCGTTTCAATAAAACGCCGCCGCTCACTGCCAGTACGGCGGATAGCCTGAATTACGCTGCTCGGCTTCGAGCAGGCGCAGCATCGCCGGCCATTCCAGCACGCCGTACGGACGCCGCGCGCCGGGCTGATAGAGATGTGCGGTGTGCGCCAGCACGTTTTCGCCCGGCATGGTCAGCTCGGTGCGCGCCGCCATGGCGTCGACCTGCGAGCGGCATGACAGTTCGAGCTGATACATGGTGTTGAAGGCCTGTTGGACGGTGGCGCCGCAGGTGAGCAGACCGTGATTGCGCATGACCATGGCGTCGTGCGGGCCGAGATCGCGCACCAAGCGTTCGCGCTCCTCCAGATCGATCGCCGGCCCTTCGTAGTCGTGATAGCCGATATGGCCGACGAAGCGGATCGAGGTCTGCGACAGCGGCAGCAGCCCGCACGCCATGGCCGAGACCGCCATGCCGGCGCGGGTATGGGTATGCAGCACGCAGGCGACGTCGGGCCGCGCCTTGTGGATGGCGCCGTGGATCACGTAGCCGGACACGTTGATGTTGTAATCGGTGTTTGGCTTCCAGACGATGCCGCCCTCGACGTCGATCTTGACCAGGCTCGAGGCGGTGATCTCCTTGTAAAGGAGGCCGTACAGATTGATCAAAAGATGCTCGGTGCCGGGAATACGCGCCGTGATGTGGTTGTAGATCAGGTCGGTCATGCCATACTGATCGACCAGCCGGTAGCAGGCGGCGAGGTCCAGCCGGGCCTGCCATTCCTGCGCCGACACCTCGTCGCGGATGCAGGGAAAATCGGTCGAATAATTCACCGCAGCGCCTCCCATCACGTTGACCTTATCGCGCCGGACGGATCATGTCAGCCACCATGCCGAATCGAAGCACAGATCAAACCGCCGGCGCCGGCGTGCTGCGCAACCACGTCAAGGAAAAGCTGGCGCGCGGCGAAGTCGTCGCCTCGATGACGGTGCGGCTCGTCCGCGGCATCGAAATCGCCCGCGTCGCCAAGACCGCCGGTTTCGACAGCCTTTACGTCGATCTGGAGCATTCCAGCTTCTCGCTGGAGACGACGAGCCAGATCTGCATGGCAGCGCTCGAGGCCGGCGTCACGCCGTTCGTGCGCGTGCCGGGCGTGGCCGACGTGCAGCGCATTCTCGACGCCGGCGCGCTCGGCATCATCGCGCCGCACGTTCAGTCCGCCGCCGAGGCGGAGGCCTATGTGCGGGCCGCCAAATATCCGCCGCGCGGCGACCGTTCCAACGCCGGTCCCCTGCCCCATCTGCAGTATCGCTCGCTGCCTGCCGCCGAGGCCTATACGGCGATCGACGCCGCCACCATGGTGATCGTGCAGTTCGAAAGCGCCGCAGCAATCGACAATGCCGACGCCATCGTCGCGGTCGACGGCGTCGACATGGTGCTGATCGGCACCAACGATTTGTTGGCCGATTGGGGACTTCCGGGCCAATACGATCATCCGAAAGTGTGTGAGGCCTACACCAAAACCATCGCGGCCTGCCGCCGCCACGGCAAGCACGCCGCGGTCGGCGGCTTCGCCTCGCGGCCGGACCTCGCCGCCGAATACGTGCGCATGGGCGCCCGTTACGTCTCGACCGGCACCGATCTCGGCTTTTTGCTGGCAGCCTGCACGGCCAAGGCCAAGGAAGTGCATGCCATGGCGCTCAAGTGATGCAGTTGCCACGACATCGGGAGCCATAAAATGCTTGAACTGCGCCCAAGCTGCGAATGCTGCGACAAGGACTTGCCGCCCTCGGCGCCCGACGCGATGATCTGCACCTTCGAGTGCACGTTCTGCCGCGACTGCGTCGAGAAGAAGCTCAATGGCGTCTGCCCGAATTGCGGCGGCAATTTCGCGCCGCGTCCGATCCGGCCCGCGGCCAAGCTCATCAAAAATCCACCGTCGACCCGGCGCGTCTTCAAACCGGACGGCTGCGGGACTCCGGCGCGCCAATGAGGCGCGTGACTGTATTCAATTGAGAGACTCTTTGACCGGAGCGATGTGAGGCGACTTATGAACAAAGTGCACGCGTCGATGATCGGCGGGCTGGCGCTGGCAACGGCATTAATGGCAGTGGCCGGCCATGCCGCCGCGCAGGATTATCCGACCCGCGCCATCCGGCTGATCATCCCGTTCCCACCGGGCGGCAGCAACGACGTGGTCGGCCGCATCATCGCCAACCAGCTCGGCGAAAAGCTCGGCAAGCAGGTGTTCGTCGACAATCGCGGCGGCGCCGGCGGCGTGGTCGGAACCGATCTCGCCGCCAAGGCGGCGCCGGACGGCTATACGCTGCTGATCGTGTCGATCGCGCACGCGGTCGATCCGTGGATCTACAAGGAGCCGTTCGATCCGGTGAAAGATTTTGTGCCGGTCAGCATCATCGCCACCGGCACCAACGTGCTGACCGTCAATCCGAAACTGCCGGTGCATTCTGTCAAGGAGCTGGTCGATTACGCCAAGGCCAAGCCCGGCGTGCTCAACTACGCCTCCGCCGGCATCGGCAGCTTCCAGCATCTGAGCGGCGAACTGTTCAAGCTCACCGCCGGCGTCGATATCCAGCACGTGCCGTACAAAGGCGGCGGCCCGGCCATGCTGGCGGTGATCGCCGGCGAGGACGAGGTCATGTTCTCCTCGATCGTGCAGACGGTGCCGAGCATCCAGTCCGGCTCGCTGCGGGCGCTGGCGACCGGCGGCGAACAGCGCAGCCCGATCCTGCCCGAGCTCCCGACCATCGCCGAGGGCGGCGTACCGGGCTACGTGGCGACCAATTGGTGGGGCATCGTCGCGCCGGCCGGCACGCCGGCGCCGATCGTCGCCAAGTTGCACGACGCCGTCGCCGGGCTTCTCGATTCGCCGACCACCAAAAAATACCTCGACAACGAGGGCGCGGCGCCGGTGCACATGAGCTCGGCCGAATTCGCCTCATTCATCGCCGCCGAGATCGCCAAATGGGGCCCGGTGGTGCAAAAAGCGGGCATGAAGGCGCAGTGATGACCCCTTTCACCTACAGCTCCGATCCGGTCCGCAACGTGTTCGGCGCCGGCGCACTCAAGGCGCTCGCCGCCGAGGCCGACTTTCACAGGATGTCGCGGATATTGGTGCTGTGCTCGCAAAGCCGCGCCGATTACGCGCGGCGCGTCACCGCATCGCTCGGCGATCGCGTCGTCGACATCTGCAACGCGTCGGCGCCCAACATGCCGCGCGATGCGTTCGACCGCATCCTTGCCGAGCTCAAGCGCATCGATGCCGACGGCTTCGTCGTGGTCGGCGGCGGCTCGCCGATCGGCCTCGCCAAGGCCGCCGCGGCGGCGACCAAGCTGCCGTACATCGCCGTCGTCACCACGTACTCGGGCTCCGAAATGGCGGCGCGCTGGTATGTCGGCGTCGCCGACAAGCGGGTCAGCGGCAACGACGTCGCCTGCCTGCCGGCGACCGCGATCTACGATCCGGAGCTGACGCTCGACCTGCCGCCCCGCACCTCGGCGGCCAGCGGCATGAACGCCATGGCGCACGCGGTCGAAAGCCTTTACGGCACCGACACCAATCCGGTAGTGCAGACCATGGCCGAGGAGGCGGTGCGCCGGCTCGGCCAAAGCCTGCCGCGCGTGCTGGATAATCCGCGAGATCTCGAGGCGCGCAGCGACCTCATGTACGGCGCCTGGCTCGCCGCCAATTTCCGCGCCGAAGTCGGCCTCGAACACGCCGTTGCGCAACGCGTGCGGCAATGGTTCGGTCTCGACCACGCCCATGCCCACGCGGTCTCGACGCCCTACGCGGCCGGCTTCAACGCCAACGCGGCGCCCGAGGCGATGACGCGCATCAAGCGCGCGCTCGGCGTGCCCGACGCCGCCCGTGGCCTCTACGATCTCAATGTCCGGCTCGGCTTGCCGACCGGGCTGAAAGGCCTGGGCATGCGCGAGGCCGATATCGACAAGGCTGTTGAGGTGGTGAGCGCGGTCAAAATCGAGCATCCGCGACCGGTGTCGAAGGCCGATCTCGCCGAAGTCATCCGCCAAGCCTATCATGGCGCGCCGCCGAGCTTTTGAAGCGGCGGCGACCTGAAGAATTACTTCTGCAGCGAAGACAACGAGCGTTCAGAACGGGTGGTGTCGGCCGCCGCCGGCTCCGCGGCGGGGGCGCAACACGTGCCGTGCTCCTGCACGGCGTGCCATTGCGCAATCATTTGCCATGCTTCGTCGCGCTCCTTGACCGACATCCGGTTCAGTACCCGCTCGCGCAGCGCAGTCCCACCCCGCTCGCCGCCTTCGATCGACAGTTCGCACCAGAACAAAGCTGCTTTCAGGTCGCGCCGCACTCCATCGCCCTTGAAAAGCATGCCGCAAAGGGCGGACTGGGCGGTGGGCTCGCCTTGCACGGCCGCTCGGTAGTACCAGGCGGCGGCAAGCGGTACGTTTTGCCGCACGGCCCGACCTTCGCGATAGAGATAGCCTAGCGAAGACTGCGATCGGGCGTCGCCCGACTGGGCAAGCACACTCCAAATCTTCTCCGCGGTCGTGTAGTCGCCAAAATCATACGCCCGCCGTCCGTCGTCGAACGTCGGTTGCGCCTGCGCCGCCGCCTCGAATGCTGGCAGCGACACCGCCAACGCGACCAGCGTCAGAAAGGGCATGAGCCGTCGCTTTGGGCGAGCCAGCGAATGCCGAGACATTCGTGCCGGGACAGCGATGGTCGCGCCGCCGAGCATTACGGCATTGTCCTCGTGCACGAGATCGTTCGCCGCTCCGATATCCATGACGGGCCTCGGTTGCCTCGGTTGGCGAAATGGCCGGCCACACCTGCGCCTGATCGCTTCGGCGTGTCCGCATGTCAGAGCCGTAAATCACACCGAATCGGCGACATGCGGGAGCCGCAAGATTGCGCTATGGCTACCCAAAAGTGCATAACCGGCCGATGTTCGATTGGAACGACCTGCGCTACTTCCTCGCCGTCGCCCGCAACGGCAGCACACTGGCGGCCGCAAGGGCGCTCGGCTTGAGCCAATCGACCGTCCATCGCCGTGTAGCGGCTCTCGAGGAAAGCTTGGGGCGCCGCCTCGTCAAACGCCGAGCAACCGGTTACTCGCTGACCAAACTCGGCGCACAGATGCTGCCGTTTGCCGAGAACGTCGAAACATCGATAACCGCCTTCGAACGCCATTTCGTCGCCGGCGATCCGAACCGCAGCGGCAGAATACGCGTGTCATGCCCGGCCTCGGCGGCGCACCGTCTGATGGCTGCAGGTTTGCTTGATAAATTTCATGCCGGGCATCCGGGCCTGCGTGCCGAGTTCGTGATGACGGAGGAGTTTTTCGATCTGGCCCAAGGCGAGGTTGAGCTCGCGATCTGGCAAGGCCAGCCGCAAGACCGAACGCTGGTCGCGCGCCGGATCGCGGACGTGCCCTGGGCGGTCTTTGCCAGTCGCACCTACGTCGCGCAGCACGGCGGTGCGCAAACGCCCGAGGACATTGTGGATCACGCCGTCATCGAATTCGACGGTCCGATGAAAAGCCATGCCGCCGCGCAGTGGCTACGGTCGGTGGCGCCCGGCGCCGCTGTCGCGGCCCGCGGCGAAAGCGTGTCCGAAATCATGATGGCGGTGAAATCCGGCATCGGCCTGGCGCCGTTGCCCGCCCCTTTTGCCGCCCGCGAATCCGATCTGGTCATGGTGATTCAATCGCGGCCCGAGCTGACATTTCCGTTTTACCTGGTGATGCATCGCGACATGCAGCGCGTCCGTCGGGTCCGCGCCTTTCTCAATTTTCTCGCAACCGAACAGAAGACCGTGCGTCAGGTGTTGACCGGCGGGACCGTGCCGCGCAAAGCTGCGGTTTGAGCGGCCTTGGTGATGCTCGCTCTCTTGATTCCCTTAAGGCCGCGAGGACGGCGCGATGCAGAACAAATTTCGCGGCGTGATGCAGAGCCCGGTGACGCCGCTCAAGGACGACTTCAGCCTCGATCTGTCGACTTTCGAGCGCGTGCTCGATTTTCACGTGCGCTCCGGTGCGCCGGCCATCTCGTGGCCGCATCACAAGGGCGAGTCAATCTCACCATCGCCGAGCGCAAGCTGTTCGCCGAGGCCGCCGTCAAGGTCGTCGCCGGCCGCGTCCCGGTCACGATCCACGCCAGCGCGCTCGCCGTCGAAGACACCATGGCGCTCGCCCGTCATGCCCAGCAGATCGGCGCCGACGGCATCTTGGCGATCACGCCGTATTTCTGGAATCCGTCGCTTGAAGAGATTGAGGCTTACTTCGTGCGACTGTGCACGTCGATCGATCTGCCGGTGCTGTCCTACAATTCGCCGAGCTATCTCGCCGGCGTGGAAATCACCGGCGACTTGATGGCGCGGCTCATCGAGAAACTGCCGAATTTCGTCGGCGTCAAGGAAGCGAGCTTCAACAGCGAAAAGTTTCTGGAAATTTCCCGCGCCGCGCTAAAGCTGCGGCCGAATTTTTCCATGCTGACCGGGGTCGAGTTTCTGCTGCCGTCGGTGCCACTCGGCGGCATCGGCTCGTATTCGGCGGCCGGCTCGATCTGCCCGAATTTGTGCAACGGCCTGTTCGACAGTTGCGTCGCCGGCGAATGGACCCGGGCCCGCGAACTGCAATTCAAGATGACGCGGCTGTGGCACCTGTTCAAGGATCAGTACCCCTCCTCGCTCAAGGGCGGCATGGTGATCATGGGCCGCCCGGTCGGCCCGACCCGCGCGCCATTGCCGACCGCGACGCCGGAGCGTCAAGCCTATATCCGCGCCCAGCTCGAGGATCTCGGCATTCTCGACACCGAGCCACACGGCTGGTGAGCGGCGGGCCGCAACGTCTCGAAAGAACGCGCAAAAAAATGTCCTTTGAACCCGGGCTGGTGCATACACCGCTGACGCCGTTCGCCGCCGACGGCCGCATCGATTTCGAGCGCTACGGCACGCTGCTCGATTTTCATCTGCGTAACGGCGCCGATGCGTTGGCCGTGCCGATGCATGCCGGCGAATCGGTGAGCCTGCCCGACGAGGAAAAGCGTGCGCTGATCCGCTTTGTCGTCGCGCGCGCAGGCTCGCGCGCCCCGGTCATCGCCCATGTCAGCGACGCCGGCACCGGCATTGCCGCGGCGCTGGCGCGTTTCGCGCAGGAGGCCGGCGCTGCGGCGATCGTGACCACCACGCCGTATTACTGGACGCCGCCACCCGCCATGGCCGTCGAGCATTTTGCCCAGATCGGCGCGGCCGTGACGATTCCGCTGTTCGTGTTCAACGCGCCGGGCGAAATGGCCGGCAGCAAGATCAATGCCGCCGGGGCGCTCAAGCTCGTCGAGCGCCTGCCCAACTTCGCCGGTCTGGTCGACGACAGTCTCGACTGGCAGTTCATGATCGAGCTGTTGACCGACGTGGCGCCCGTACGCCCCGATTTCACGCTGCTCGCCGGCAGCGAGCTTCTGGTCTCCGCCGCCGCGATCGGCGCCGGCGGTTTGTTTTCCGCCCTCGCCGTGATCGCGCCAAAGCTGGTGCGGCGGCTGTTCGATCTGTGCCGCGCGCAAAAGCTGTTCGAGGCCCGCACGCTGCAGGAAGACGCCGGGGCGCTGCGCCAGATCCTCAAACCCGGCGGCGTCGCCTCGCTCAAAGCCGCGGCCCGCATCATGGGCCGCGACTGCGGCACGCCGCGGGCGCCGCTGTTGGCGCTCGATGGCGCGGCGGAAAAACAGCTTGCGGTGCAGCTCGGGGCGTTGCCGGCGCTCGCCGAAGAGCCGCGCGGCTGGTGAGACGCCGCGGGAATGCGGCTTCACTGCTTGTGCGTGACCTCGGTCGGGATCTGATTGAGCTCCTCGCACCCGGTCGCGGTGACCACGACCGTGCCGCCGATATTGACGCGGTGGTTGCCGATGCAGGCATTGGGCTCGAAGGCAAACACCATGCCCGGCTGCAGCACGGCTTTACGCGCTCGCGCGGCGTTCTCTCCGGCGTAGCGCACGTTCAGATCGAGCTGCTCGCGATTGACCATGGTGCGGCCGGCCAGAAAGTGCGGACCGAGCGAATGCACGAGCGGCGTATAGCCCCAGCATCCCGCCGTCTTCAGCGGCTCTTCCATGACGGCCAAGAGATCGGCGAACGTCATGCCCGGCTTGAGCGCCTTGATGCCGGCCTCATACGAGGCCCGCGCCACGCGCTCGCATTTTTTGCTGGTCTCGTCGAGCGGATCGAGCGCCACCGTCATCTGCACCTGGACTTCCTGGTTGCCGCACAGCGGCATCAGTTCGGCTTGCATCAGATCGCCGCGCTGCAGAATGCGCGGCGCCTCGCCGGTCGTGGTCCAGCGCGGCGGTCCCCACGACAAGGTGTGCGGCCCGGAATTCATGACGATCAACGGATAGCGGATGCCGATGCCGTGGCGCAGCATCTCACCGATCGCTTCGGCGAACACCACTTCCTCGCCGACACCCGGCGCAGTCACCTCGACGATAGCGCGGCACGCCGCCTCGGCGGCCGACGCCGCGTAGCGCACCTGCGCCAGCTCTTCGTCGCTCTTGACCAGCATCAGGTGGCTGAATTCTTCGGAGATGTCGGTCCAGCGCGCCTTGGGCAACGCCGCGGTCAGCTCATTCCAAAAGTTGGCCGGGATGGCGCCGTAGATTTCGGTCGGCGCCTGCGAGGAGAGGCCGACGACGCCGAGGCTCGCCTCGGCAAGGCGCTTTTCCTTGATCACATCGGCAACGCCGCCGCCGCTCGTGGCGACGCGATAATCGTCGACCCACAGTTTGGCGCCACGCTCCTGCGACCAGCGCGCCCGCATCACCCGCAGATAGGCCCAGGTGATGACGACCGGATCGCCCTCGTAGGGGAAGATCACGCAGCCTTCATTGTAGTCGTCGCTGATGTAGGTTTCGTACATCTCGCGGGCGCGGAAGCCGGCGACGAGCAGGCCCTCCAAGCCGCGCTGGCTCATCAAGTCGCGGACCCGCGCCCAGCGCCGATCGCGTTCGGCAAGCGAGAGGACCGGCGGCTTCATCGGCTTATAGGCTTGCGCGCTTGTCATGATGTTTCCTTACGCCGCGACCAAATCTGCGTTCAATGTGCTGCCGGCTGCGCCGCATTCTGCGCAGGCGGATACGCATACTTTCCAAGACCGAGCAGCAGCACGCAGGTCAGCGTCAGGGCGATTTCGTAGACGATGAGAACCTGAGAGTACGAATGGAAGCGGTCGAACGCACGGCCGCTCAGCGCCGGCCCAAGGCCGGTGCCGATGTTGAAGATCATGAACATCAGCCCGTAGATCTTGCCGTAGGCTTTCAGCCCGAAATAGCGGCTGATGAAAAAGGCCATCAGGTCGATCTCCGCGCCGATGCCGGCGCCGCACAGCGCCGCGCCGATCAGCGGCACCGGCATCGGCAACCTGCTGAGCAAGAGCGCGATGCCGAGGATCGGCAGCACGAAAAAGCAAACCGCCACATAGGGTCCCCAGAACCGATCGAGGCACCAGCCGCAGATGATGCGTCCGACGATGATGGCGAGCCCAGCCACGGACAGCGCGCCGGTCGCGACCTGCAGCGGGATGCCGCGATCGGTGAGCAGCGCCACGATGTGGACGATGGTGCCGTTGATCGCCAGCACGCCGAGGAAAAACGCAATCGAGAGCAGCCAGAAATTCCGGCTTCTGAGCGCCGCGCCGGCGTCTATCCCTGGTAACTGCGCGGTCGCATCGGCGCGGCTCGCGCTCGATTGCCATGGTGGATCGCGCACGAAGATGACGACCGGAATCCAGGCCAGCACCACGACCGTTAGCCCTAAGCCGAAATAGGCATGGCGCCAGCCGAAATGGCCGATCAAGAACGCCGCCAGCTGTGGAATGAGCGCCACGCCGAGGCCAACGCCGGCGGTCGCCAGGCCGAGCGCCACGCCGCGATGGTTGTCGAACCAATGGGTGATCACTGCCGCATAAGGGATCGGGGTCTGCACGCCGCTGATGAAGCCGGCGATGCAGAAGATCGCGTAGATGAGAGCCAGCGGTTTTGGCTGCATCAATCCGAAGCTGGCAACCGCGAGCGCAAACAGCAGCACGCCCGGAACCATGACACGGCGCGTGCCGAAGCGATCGATCAGCCAGCCGACGATCGGACACGACAGCGCCACGAACCACGCACTGACGCCCAAGCCGGCGGACAGTTCGCCGCGACTGATGCCGAGATCTTCGGTCACCGGTTTGAGGAAAACGCCGAACGTGAAGATGAGGATCGAGCCGGCGCCGACCAACAGGCCGCAGGCGCATGCGGCCACGATCCACCAGCGGCTGGCGAAAATCCCCATGGCATTCCTCCCCACCCGAGATGCGACCGGATGAGGTCGCAGCGGCCGTGGTGTATCTCGCGAGCCCGGCCGCCAGCCGCCGCAGCGGAATGCGCTCGAGCATCGCGTCCATGTACTCCTTGTCGGCACCCTTTTCGGCGCGCGAAGGCGATGGCGTGGCGAGGCGGCCCGGTGCGACCGCGTTGACGCGGATGCCGTGCTCGGCCCATTCGACCGCAAGCATGCGCGTCATGCCAAGGAGCGCCGCCTTGGAGATGCCGTAGGTCGAGCGCTCCGGCGCGCCGGCAAGCGCATGCGTCGAGGCGATGTTGACGATGGCGCCGCCGCGGCGAGCCGCGATCAGCGCGCGGCGGACCGCCTGAGTGAGAAAAAACGTGCCGCGGATGTTGACGCTCATCACCGCGTCCCATTCGCCCGCCGTCACCTCGGCAGCGAGCTTGCGCAGATTGGCGCCGGCATTGTTGACCAGCACGTCGATGCCGCCCAAGGCGGCGAACGCCTCTTGGCTCACGCGCGCCATGCCCGATTCGCTGCGGAGATCGAGTGCTAGCGGCAGCACGCGCCCGCCGCAGGCCTGCAGCGCCGGCACGGTCGAGGCGAGGTGCTCGATCCTGGTCGCGGTGATCGCGACGTCATAGCCGGCGCGCGCCAGCGCCAGCGCGGTCGCCGCGCCCACGCCATAGGACGCTCCGGTCACCAGCGCCGCGCCTGTTGCCGCCAAAGCCGTTCCCCTGCCCTGCACGCCGCAATCGCGGCAAGCTTCCCAGCGTTCCGCAACATCCGTTACTATCGTGGCGCACGCAACGGGAGGACTTGATGCCACGCCGCGCGGCCGCCATCGTTCTCGTCGCCACGGTCGCGACCTGGCTCACCGCAATGGCCGCACACGCCGACAAGTTCGATGCCATCAAGGCGCGCGGCAAGCTCCTGGTCGGCGTCACCGAAAGCTCGCCGCCGTTTTCGTACCGCGACGGCGGCAAGGGCATCGTCGGCTACGACGTCGATCTCGCCGAGCGCGTCGCCGAAAAACTCGGCGTGGCGACGGACAAAATCCCGATCATCAATGCCGAGCGCATTCCGGCGCTGCAACAGGACCGCGTCGATCTCGTCGCCGTTGGCATGACGCGCTCGAAGGGCCGCGCCAAAGACATCGATTTCAGCTACGCCTACCTCGATTCGCCACACATGATTTTGGTGCGCAAGGACAACGGCATCGCGCACGTGACGCAGCTTGCCGACCGCAAGCTCGCGCTGGTGCGCTCGGCGAGCGTCGACGCCGAGCTCAAGGCCGCGGTGCCGACCATGCAGATCGTCTTCTTTGACGATTACAACGGCGCCTTCACCGCGCTCGCCGAGCGGCGCGTCGATGCATTCTTGGCCGACAAGATGCTGGTGCTGTGGTTTGCGCAGAAGAGCGGTCGCGCCGCCGACTTTGCGCTGATCGCCGATTATCAGCTGCCCCGCACCGCGGGTTTTGCGCTGAAGAAGAACGAGCCGCGCTTTCTCGCGTTCGTCGACCGCGCGCTGCTCGATCTCGAAGCCTCCGGCGAGGCGGCTCGGATTTTCGACGGCTGGTTCGCCCCGGTGCCGCGCACCTTCCGCATTGTGCCAGATTGAGACGATGGCAGCGGACGGCGCGCACACCAAAGGTTCGGGAATGACGTGGGTCGGCCGCGCCATTCGCCGGCTGGAAGATCCCGCCTTGGTCCGCGGCCATGGCCGCTTCACGGCCGACCTGCCGGCGGCGCATTGGGTGCGGTTCGTGCGCAGCCCGGTCGCCGCCGGCCGCATCGTTTCGATCGATGCGCCGTCCGACGCATTGGTCATCCGCGCGGCCGATCTTGCCGGCACGAAATCGATCCGGCCGATGCTGCACAAATTCAATTATCGGCCGATCGCGCAGCCGCTGCTCGCAGACGACGTGGTGCGCTTTGTCGGCGAACCGATCGCCGCATTGGTCGCGCCCTCCGCGGCCGAAGCCGAGGATCTCGCCGACCGCGTGCAGGTCGACATTGCCGAAACACCGGCCGTGGTGGACGCGCGCGAGGCGCTGGCGCCCGATGCACCGCGCGTTCATGGCGATTGCACCAGCAACGTCATCGTCGAAGCCAAGATCGAAACGCCGGATTTTGCCGCCAGCAAAGCGCGGGCGCATCGCACCGTCTCCGTCACGCTGCGTTCGCGCCGCCAGAACGCCACGCCGCTCGAACCGCGCGGCGCCCATGCCGCCTACGATCCGGCATCGGGTCGCGTCACGCTCACCTGCGCGACCCAGATGCCGCACCTGCACCGCACCGCCATCGCCGACATTTTGGGCTTTGCCGAATCCGATCTGCGCGTGGTGGCGCCGGACGTCGGCGGCGGGTTCGGCCAGAAAATGTCGCTGCCGCCCGAATATGTCGTCGTGGTGTGGCTGGCGCGGCGGCTGCGCAGCACGGTGGCGTGGAGCGAAGATCGCCGCGAGAACTTGATCGCGGGCTTTCACAGCCGCGATCAGCACGTCAGCCTCGAAGGTGCGTTCGATGCCGACGGCAAGCTCGTTGCGCTGTCGACCGATATCGTCGCCAACATCGGCGCCTATTCGTGTTTTCCGACGACGTGCGGGGTCGAGCCGCTGATGGCGGCGGCGGAAATGCCCGGCCCGTACGACGTGCGCGCCTATTCCTGCACCGCGCGCGGCGTCGCCACCCACACCTGCCCCATGGCGCCGTATCGCGGCGTGGCGCGCCCAGTGATCACGCTTGCCATCGAGCGGCTGATGGACAAGGCAGCGGCGGCGTTCAGCCTGAGCCCGGTGGAGATTCGGCGGCGCAACTTGATCGCGCGTTTCCCGTACACCTCCGCGACCGGACTCACATTCGATGAAGGCAGCTACCGCGAAACGCTCGAAAAGGCCGCGGCGTGCATCGATGTTGCAGCGTTTCGCGCGGGCCAAAAGGAGGCACGGCAGCGCGGCGTCTATCTCGGCATCGGCTTCTCGGCGTTTTCCGAACGCACCGGCTACGGCAGCCCGACCTTTGCGGCGCGCGGCATGGAGATCACGCCGGGCTGGGAAAGCGTGGAGCTGGTGATGGATCCTTCGGGCGGCGTCGAGGCGCGCATCGGTGCCAGCCCGCACGGCCAGGGCCTGCGCACCACGCTCGCCCAGATCATCGCCGACCAACTCGGCATCGCGCCGCGCGATATCCGCGTGTTGCACGGCGACACCGACCGCACGCCCTATGGCTGGGGCACTTTCGCCAGCCGCTCGCTGGTCATCGCCGGCGGCGCCTGTTTGTTGGCGTCGCAGAAAATCCGCGACAAGCTGTTGCGCATCGCCGGCGAAGCGCTGGAGGCCGCGCCCGACGACATCGTGCTGGAAGCCGGCGCGGCGAAAGTCTCCGGCACCGATCGCATCGTGCCGATCGCCACCTTGGCGCGCGCCGCCTATCACCAGTCGTATCGCTTCAAGGACAGCGATCCGGGACTGCGCGCCGCCGCCGACTACGATCCGGCCGGCACGTTTTCCAACGCCTGCCACGTCGCTGTGGTCGAAATCGATATCGAGACCGGCGGCGTCGCGCTGAAACAATACGTCGTGGCCGAAGACGCCGGCCGCATCATCAATCCGATGATTGCCGACGGCCAAGTGCACGGCGGCGTCGCGCAAGGCATCGGCAACGCGCTCTTTGAGGAAATCATCTACGGCCGCGACGGCAACATCCAGACCGCCACGCTTGCCGACTACATGCCGCCGACCGCGCGCGAAATTCCGCCGCTCGAACTGCACCACATCGAAACGCCGACCGACGCCTCTATCACCGGCGCCAAAGGGCTCGGCGAAGGCGGCGCCATCGGCGCCCCCGCCGCCGTGCTCAACGCCGTCAACGATGCGCTCGTGCCGTTCGGCGTATCGATCGATGAAGTGCCGGCGACGCCGCAACGCATCCGCGCCGCGCTGCGTACCAACCTCACGCCGGCCGCTCGCGCGCGGCGATGATGGCGAGCCACAGATAGACGCCGAGCAAACCGATCTCGGTCAGCACCACGAAGGCGCTGCCGCCGTAGACGCCTGGGAAGAACAACTCGACCATCGCCATGGAGACGGTCGAGGTCAGCCACACCACCGCGCCCCAGGGCGCGGCGAGCCATAATCCGACGGCGGCGACGAGATCGATGACGGCGAAGAACACCGTCACCGAACGCCACGCCGTCGACTGCATCTCAAAAACCTGATCGGGAGCTGCACCGATGCTGCAGATCTGCGACCAGTGATAGAGTCCCTTGACCAGGGACACGGCAGCCATGACCCGCAGAAACAGCACCAGGTATTCGGTCCAACTGCCGCCCGCCGGCGCCTTTGCCCGTACCGGCTCGATCAGGTCGCTCGGCCGCGTGCCGCGGACCGTCATCTGGGCTGGTGCAACTTGAGCCGGCGCAACTTGGGCCGTCGTCTTCCCGCGTGGCAGCGGCACTTGAGTAACGGCGGGCGCCGGCGCCGGCACCTTGCCGGCCCCCGGCGCGGCGATCGCAGCCGCCGCGGCCGTCAGGCGCGTGGCCCCTTTGCCTCTGGCTTGCGGCGCGCCTTGAGGCCGCACTTGGTCGCTCATACCGTCCCCAACCCCAACCGGTCCAACGGACAACGAGCGATAGAGACAGCGCGAAATTCCGTCAACGCTGTGGCGGGCTCGGCCCGGAAGGGCTAAAAGACAGGCAACAGCCCTGGTAGACGGAGTACGCGCGGATGGCGATAAAACTTGGCCGGCCCCTCGAGCGCAGCCACATCGCGCCCGGCCCGGGTTTCGCCTCGTCCCCCCTGCTCAAGGACCGGGCACAGCCGGCGGCCGCGGGCCTCGATCTGTCGATCCGGCCGCGCCGCAACCGGCGGGCCGAATGGACGCGCCGCATGGTGCGTGAGCACGTGCTCACCACCGACGACCTGATCTGGCCGCTGTTCATCGTCGACGGCACGAAGAAGCGCCTCCCGGTCGATTCCATGCCCGGCGTCGAGCGGCTGTCGGTGGACGAGGCGGTGCGCGCCGCGGCGCGCGCCGCCGAGCTGACGATCCCGTGCCTGGCGCTGTTCCCCTACACGGATCCGGGTCTGCGCGATGACGACGGTTCCGAGGCGCTCAATCCCGATAATCTCGTCTGCCGCGCCGTCCGCGCCATCAAAAAAGAAGTGCCGCATATCGGCGTGCTCTGCGACGTCGCGCTCGATCCCTACACCAGCCACGGCCATGACGGACTGCTGCGCGACGGCGTCATTCTCAACGACGATACCGTTGCCGTGCTGGTCAAGCAGGCCCTCGTGCAGGCCGAGGCCGGCTGCGACGTCATTGCGCCGTCCGACATGATGGACGGTCGGGTCGGCGCCATCCGCGCCGGACTCGACGGCAGCGGATTCACCGACGTGCAGATCATGGCCTATGCGGCCAAATACGCTTCGGTGTTCTACGGCCCGTTCCGCGACGCGGTCGGCTCGAGCGCGACGCTCACCGGCGACAAGCGCACCTATCAGATGGACCCGGCCAATTCGGATGAGGCGCTGCGCGAGGTCGAGCTCGACATCGCCGAGGGCGCCGACATGGTGATGGTCAAACCGGGCCTGCCCTATCTGGACATTTTGCACCGCATCAAATCAACCTTCGGCATGCCCACCTTCGCCTACCAAGTCTCCGGCGAATATGCCATGATTGCGGCCGCTGCGGCGAATGGCTGGCTGGACGGGGACAAGGCGATGATGGAAAGCCTGCTCGCGTTCAAACGTGCCGGGGCCGACGGGGTGCTGACTTATTTTGCGCAAACCATCGCGGAAAAGCTCAAGAAGGGCGGCGCCTGAACCGTCCCCGCCTGCGATATAACAACGAGGCGGACGTATGATGCGTGACGATGATGACATCCGGCACTACATGCCGGTCTTGCGGCGACTCATCATCCTGGTGGCTGTGATCACCGCCATTCCGGTCGTAATGTGGACCATCACGGCGGTGGTGCGGACCTATGTGGGGCCGCCGAAGCTGCCGACATTCCGGCCGATGGCGGCCGCCCCTGCCAGTGTCGGACCGAACGAAGCGGCGGCGTCACCGCTCGCCGACGAGAACGGCAAAGGCGCCCGGCAGCCTGTCCTCGAAGCCAACGCAGCGACCAGCGACACGGTCACCGGCAGCGCTGCGAACAACGCCAATGCGGCTCCGGCTGCTCCGGCACCGGACGCGATGCAAACTGCGAGCCTCGGACCGGGAAATGCAGCACCGAACGCGGCGCCCGGTCAGTCAAGTGGCGTGACACAGTTCGCCCCCGAGGATCGGCAAGCTGCCACCAACTGGCCGTCACCGCCGGCCACCAACTGGCCGAGCCCGGCAGCACAGCAGCCGGTCGCCGCACAGGCAGCAGACGTCCATCCGATCGAAGGCCCGGTGCCGTTGCCGCGCAAGCGGCCGCGCACGTTCGCGATCGCGGAGGCGCACGGCGTTCCGCTGCCACGGCCGCGTCCCGATGCCGCCGGTCCGGCGGCGCCCGAACCGCAACAGGCGACGCCGGTCGATTGGCTGCGCAACATCTTCAACCGGCAGCCGGCCGCAGCACCCGCACCTGCGGAAAGCGACTATCAGCCAGAGCCGCACTAAGCGGGCCTGACGCATTTGCTATTGCAGCTCGGCGCCGCGCGCGATGCGCACCGGCTGATATCCCTCGTCCGCTAACGCGCGAAAAATCCGCTCGGCGTGAGCGCCGTCGCGCGTCTCCATGGTGACGTCGAGCTTGGCGCCCTTGGCCGGCACGTCGAGAAACAGCCGGTGATGATCGACCGCCAAGATGTTGGCGCCGAGCTCGCCGAGCCGGCTCGCGATGTGGCCGAGCACGCCCGGCCGGTCCGGAATGGTCAGGCGGAACGACACGATGCGATCGGCGCGTTCGAGTTCGCGCACCATGACGGACGCCAGCATGCGCGGGTCGATGTTGCCGCCGCACAGAATGAGCCCGACCTTGCGGCCGCGGAATCGCTGCGGCTCCGCCAACATGGCGGCGAGCCCGGCCGCGCCGGCGCCTTCCGCGATGGTTTTTTGCAACGTGAGAAACGCATTGACCGCGCGTTCGATCAAAGCCTCGTCGACCAGGATGATATCGGCGACGAGTTCGCGGATGACCGGGAGCGTGAGCTTGCCGACATTGCTCACCGCAATGCCTTCCGCCAACGTCGCGCCGCCGCACGGCTTGTCACCGTGGTGCAGTGCGTTCCACATCGACGGATAGAGCGTACCCTCGACGCCGACGATCTCGATCGCCGACTTTTTGGCCCGTGCCGCGATGGCGCAGCCGGCGATCAATCCGCCGCCGCCGATCGGCACGATGAGACAATCGAGGTCCGGCACGTCCTCGAGCATTTCCAGCGCAATGGTGCCTTGGCCGGCGATGACTTCCGCATCGTCGTACGGATGCACCCAGACGCGATGCTCCGCCGCCGCGATCGCTTCGGCGCGCGCCTGCGCCTCGGCCAGCGTCTCGCCGTGCAGCACCACCTTGGCGCCGTGCGCTTCGGTCGCCTGCACCTTCACAAACGGCGTCGTCACCGGCATCACGATGGTGGCGGGAATCTGCAAGCGCCGCGCATGGTAGGCGACCGCCTGGGCGTGGTTGCCGGCCGACATGGCAATGATGCCGCGGCGGCGCTCGGGCGCCGACAGCGCCGCGAGCTTCACGCAGGCGCCGCGCTCCTTGAACGAGTTGGTGACCTGCAGATTTTCGTATTTGACGAAAATCTCGGCGCCGGTGAGCGCCGAGAGGGGCGGCGCCGGCAGCATCGGCGTGCGCAGCACATGGCCGGCGATCGTGCGGCGGGCGGCTTCGATGTCGGCGAGCGTCACCATGGGCGTACCGCAGAAAGCCTCGATGCCGCGGTTTTATCGATCGGCAGTGCCTTTTGCACCAGCGCGGCTTGGCGGCCACGGCGCGGACCCGTCATTTTCGGCTTTGACGACACACGACTCTCGCGCGATGTTATACTGACCGGAACCTGAGAACTGCCGGGCAAACATAGACCGACGTAACGACCGCCGACGCCGCCGTGACACAGCACTCGCGCGATACCCCGCAATTCTATCTGACGGCGCCGTCGCCGTGCCCCTATCTTGCCGGGCACGAGGAACGGAAGGTGTTTACCCATCTGGTCGGCGAGCGCGCGCCGGAACTCAACAATATCCTGACCCACGGCGGCTTTCGCCGTAGCCAGTCGATCGCCTACCGGCCGGCCTGCGAAGGTTGCCGGTCGTGCGTCTCGGTACGCGTCGTAGCCGGCGAGTTCCGGCCGACCCGCAGCATGCGCCGCATTGCCAAGCGCAATGCCGACCTTGCCACCGAGATGCGCCGTGCCGTGCCCACGTCGGAGCAGTACGCGATCTTCCGCGGCTATCTCGATTCGCGGCACCGCGACGGCGGCATGGCCGACATGACGGTGCTCGACTACGCCATGATGGTCGAGGACAGCCACGTCGAGACCCGCATCGTCGAATATCGCTGCGGCAGCGCTCTGGTCGCCATGGCGCTGACCGACGTGCTCGGCGACGGCCTGTCCATGGTCTATTCGTTCTTCGAGCCGGACGAAGGGGCGCGCTCGCTCGGCACGTTCATGGTGCTCGACCACATCGCGCGCGCCCGGCGCATGGGCCTTGCCTATGTCTATCTCGGCTATTGGGTGCGCGGCTCCGGCAAGATGGACTACAAGAGCCGCTTCCTGCCGCAGGAGCGGCTGATGCCCGAAGGCTGGGCGCGCGTGGAAAGTAATCGCGCTTAATTTCTAGCATCCGTCGCCTT
This sequence comes from Xanthobacteraceae bacterium, assembly GCA_035651875.1. GTDB lineage: Bacteria > Pseudomonadota > Alphaproteobacteria > Rhizobiales > Xanthobacteraceae > BOG-931. The sequence continues at coordinate 21,441 of DASRET010000013.1, read as the reverse complement.
GGCATTAACGGGCCGGCGGCCGGCGAATTGTTGGTCTTCGGAAAACCTTTCGGCGCCAAGCGGCCGGGTAGGCGCGGTTGCCGCGCCAGACGGCATCGCTCGACTGCACAGCGTTGGCTATCAAACTCTGCTTGTATAACATTAAAATTCTCATTAAGGTAGCGTTATTACAAACCTAGTTCCCCACCTCGGGTTGCTCACGGAGAACGCGATGACCATTGCAAATGCCGCCGAGATGACCGCGCGACACTGGGTCGAAGGAGACGGGTTGCCGCCAGGTTTCTATTATCCGGCGGCGCAGCGACCGCATCTCCATCTGACCTGCAGCATACCAGCGGGCGGCGGCGCCGGCGGACCATGGGACGTTGCGTACCTCGGTTTTACCCCCGCGGTTGGCGCTGCCACCGTGATCTACCAGCGCAGCAACGGCACTAACAATCAGGCGGCGATCGCGAATTTGCCGGCGGCTGGCAACCACACTGCCGCGCAGGTGCAAGAGGAAGCAACCTTCGTTTACAACAAACGCTAAGGCAAAATTCGCCGCGAAGACGTCGGCGAACGAGGGTGACGCCGTCCCAGAGCGTCTTGGTCTCGCCGTCCCATGGATCGAGCCGGCTTGAGGCTACTCTTCGCGTTGCTTGCCGTTTTCCGCCACACGGCCGGAGGTATTGTCGAACTTGTTGGTCTTCGGAAAACCTTTCGGCGCCAGGCGGCCGGCATCGGCGCGATTGCCGCGCCAGTCGGCAAGCTCGCGCAATGACAGCGTGAAGACGCGGCCGGCGGAATCGGTCCAGGTCAAACCCTTCTCGACTTCGAAGGTCTTGATGTCGCAAAGACCACCGTCCTTGTGACGCTGCAGGCGCACGCCGCGGCCGCGCGTCATCTCCGGCACCTGCTCGATCGGGAACACCACCATCTTGCGGTTCTCGCCGACCGCGGCGACCTGTTCGCCGTCGACGGTCGCGATGGCGCGCGCCGCGTCTGGCGGCTTGACGTTGAGGATCTGCTTGCCCTTGCGGGTGTTGGCGACGCACTCGTCCTCGGCAACGATGAATCCCCTGCCCTGCTTCGAGGCGACCAACAGCTTGCGGCCGCCCTGGTAGCGGAACACGTCGACGACGTCGGTTTGCTGCTCGAGATCGATGAACAGCCGGATCGGCTCGCCATGGCCGCGTCCGCCAGGGAGCTTCGCCGCCTCGATCGTGTAGAAGCGGCCATTGGTGGCGAACACCATGATCTTCGATGTGGTCTCGGCAAAGAACGCGTGATCGAGCGCATCGTCCGTCTTGAACGACAGACCTGCCAGATCGGCGACCTGGCCGCGCAGCGCGCGGATCCAGCCTTTTTCGGACACCACGACGGTGATCGGCTCGCGTTCGACCAAGGCTTCTTCGATCGCCGCTTCGTCGTGCGCCGGCGCCTGGGCAAACCCGGTGCGGCGCTTGCCGAGTGGCGTCTTCGGCCCGAATTTTTCGCGCACGTCGCGGATCTGGCCCGCGATGGTCTTCCACTGCTCCTTTTCCGAGCGCAGCAAATCCTCGATCGATTTCTTCTCGGCGCGCAACGCCCGGTCCTCGCTGCGGATTTCCATCTCTTCGAGGCGGCGCAGATTGCGCAGCCGCATGTTGAGGATGGCGTCCGCCTGCACGTCCGTGAGCCGGAAGGTTTTCATCAGTACCGGCTTTGGCTCGTCCTCGCTACGGATAATCTTGATGACCTTGTCGAGGTTCAGGTAGGCGACCAGATAACCGCCCAACATTTCGAGGCGGTGCTCGATCTGGCCGAGCCGATAGCGCGAGCGGCGCAGCAGCACCTCACGGCGATGCGTGAGCCACTCGGCGAGCGCCTCGGCGAGGCCCAGCACCTTGGGGATGCGGCCGCGCACCAGCACGTTCATGTTGAGCGATACGCGGCTTTCCAGCTCGGTGAGCTTAAACAGGCTCTCCATCATCAGCGCCGGATCGACGCTGCGCGAGCGCGGCTCCAACACGATGCGCACGTCTTCGGCGGATTCGTCGCGCATGTCGGCGACGAGCGGCAGCTTCTTGTCGTTGAGCAGGTTGCCGATGGTCTCGACGAGCCGCATCTTCTGCACCTGCCAGGGAATCTCGGTGACCACCACCTGATAGGTGCCGCGGCCCGTGTCCTCGACCTTCCAGCGCGCGCGCAGCCGGAACGAGCCGCGGCCGGTCGTGTACGCTTCGGCGATGGCCTCGGGCGGATCGACGACAAGGCCGCCGGTCGGAAAATCCGGCCCCGGCACGAACTTGAGCAGCGTGCGGGTGCGCGCCTTCGGGTTCTCGATCAGGTGCAAGGCCGCGTCGCAGAGCTCGGCGATGTTGTGCGGCGGGATGGCGGTCGCCATGCCGACCGCGATGCCTTGCGCGCCGTTGGCGAGCAGATTGGGAAACGCCGCCGGCAGCACCACCGGCTCTTGCGAAACACCGTCGTAGCTCGGGCGAAAGTCGACGGCGTCCTCGTCGATGCCGTCGAGCAGAAGCCGCGCCGCTTCGGTGAGCCGCGCCTCGGTGTAGCGGTAGGCCGCGGCATTATCGCCGTCGACATTGCCGAAATTGCCCTGGCCGTCGACCAAGGGGTAGCGCGAAGCAAAATCCTGGGCGAGCCGCACCAGCGCGTCGTAGATCGCCTGGTCGCCGTGCGGATGGAAATTGCCCATCACGTCGCCGACGATTTTCGCCGATTTCTTGAAGGTCGCACCCGGATCGAGGCGCAGGAGCCGCATGCCGTAGAGGATGCGCCGGTGCACCGGCTTGAGCCCATCGCGCGCGTCCGGCAGCGCGCGATGCATGATGGTGGACAGCGCATAGGAGAGATAGCGCTCTTCGAGCGCCTCGCGCAGCGCGATGTCCTGCACGTCGCCCGAATCAGGGGGAGTCGGTTTTGCTGCCATGGCGGGGAGCTAGCGCGGTTGGGGCCGCCGAACAAGGCGTACCGTGGACGCGGCCCGGCATTGCGCTACAATCGTTCGGCGTCGCGTCGACGCGCCCTCGGTCCGGAGACTCCCATGCGCAACGGCACGCTGGCGGCTTTGGCTTTGAGTGTGGCGCTCGCAGCGCTGGTGCCGGCCGGGCGCGCGGCCGCCGCCGAATATGGCGCTCCCGCGACGGCTGCCGTGAAGCACCATTGGCGCTGCAACTGCGCGCGGGACTGGCCACACCGCCAGTATTGGCAATGGGATCACCGGCCGATCTGGGACGATCCGTGGCTGGTGCTCAAGCCGAACTTTTGGGGCAGCCCCGAGCCGCATCTCGTGCCTGCCGATATCTGGGCGCGCAAATGGCATCCGCCGTATGATTGGCGGGCGCACCACCGCCACGCCCGCCGCGATCCTTAAGAGAACGCCGCGCCAGCCGCTTTCAGGCTGCCGAAATCTGCTCCGGCAGAGCGCGCATGACGGCGGCGAGAAAGCGCGCGCGCGAGGCCGGCAGCTCGAGACCCCGCGGCGCAAAGGCGTGGCGGTCGAGGAAAAAGCCGGTCAGGGCGAACGCATCGTGCAGATCGGCGGGCTCCGGCAGCTCGTCGTGCGCGTGAAGAAATTCCGGTAACCGCAAGAGCTTGTCGCGATATTCCTCGCCGGCGGCGCGCGACACGGCGCGGCCGGAGCGCGGCGACACATAGACCAGATCGGCGGTCACGCCGGTCGCCGCGCATGACGCAAGATCGAGGCCGAAGCCGAGCTCGGCCAGAAGCTGCAGCTCGAAGCGTGCGATCGAGGTCGCTGCGGCGAGCGGCTCATCGATGTCGTCGAGGGTGGCCTGCAGCGCCGCAAAAACCTGGGCGTGGGGCTCGCGCTCGGCGAGGAGCCGGCACAATTCGGCGGCATGGGTCACGCCGTGGACCGCGTGCGCGGCGCCGAGAAATCCGGCGGCGCGCAGATTGAGACCTTCGATCGCATAATAGCCGAGATGCTCGTCGAGCCGCGCCCGCCAGGTCGCGCGCAACAGATTGCCGGGCTGCAGCACGCCGCGCAGCCGCGTGCCGGCGCCGCCGCGCACCAAACCGAGGTGCCGGCCGCGCTCCAGCGTCATCAGCTCGAGAATGACGCTGGTCTCGCCGTGCCGTTTGACGCCGAGCACGACGCCGTCGTCGGTCCATTGCATGGGCGTTATGTAGCGCGCTTGCCGGAAGGTTTTCAGTCCCACCGCGGCGCGACCGCCTCCCCGGCCGCAGATACTAGCCGATGCACCGATTCGCGGTTAACCTCGCGGCGCTTCGATGCTCCACCGCGGCGCGCCCGCGCCATGGATAGAGAGCTTAGAAAGGGAGAAGCGAATGCGCAAAATCGTCATTGCTACGTTGATTGCCGCCGGGATCGGATTGGTCGGCGTGTCGGCGGGCTCGGCCGCGCCGGTCAACAACGCGGCGCTGAAGCAAGCCGCGACCGTCAACAATCCGACGATCCAGGTCCAGCACTGGCGTTGGGGCAGCCGGTGGCGTCGCTGCCACGGTCCGCGCAGCCGCTGGTGGCGGTGCTGATAATTGCAATGGAATGAGCGCTTAGGGGGCCCGGCAGTAAAATGCCGGGCCCTTTGCTATGTCATGCGCTTATGCACCGCCGGACGCTGGCTCTGTTCATCTGCCGTTCATCAAAATCACGCCGTGCATCACAATGGCGGATCGTCCCTGGCTGGTCGTCAGTCGACTGGCTACAATCGCCGCGCTTGAACCTCTGGAAGGAAACTTTCTGCCACGCTTGGCAGTTACAACATTTGCCCGTTGGGCAGAGGAGGAAGAGCGAAATGCGCAAAATCTTTATTGCTACGGTGATTGCTGCCGGGGTCGGGTTGGCCGGAGTATCGGCCGGCTCGGCGGCTCCGGCCAACAACACTGCCCTCAAGGAAGCCGCGACGGCCAACAGCCCCACGATCCAGGTTCAGCACTGGCGCTGGGGCAGCCGCTGGGGCGGCGGTCACTGGCGCTGGGGCAGCCGGTGGCGTGGTCCTGGCTGGCGGCGTTGCCACGGCCCGGCGAGCCGCTGGTGGCGGTGCTAACGGCGTCGCAAGCGCTTTCGACAAGGCCCGGCCAGCGATGGCCGGGCCTTTTTGTCTGAACGGTCACATTGCCTGGCGGTCGCGCGCTAGCGATGCGTGCCAAGCGGTCGCTTCGGTCCGTAGGCACCGAGATACGGCTGACCGGTGCGGTCGTAGTCGACCGCGAAGCACAAATAGTAGTTCGGGCTATGCTGCCGCGAGCTTGCGCAACGGTCGAAGATGGTGAGCTCCGACACCTCGTCATAGGGCAGGTAGGGATCGACGGCCATCCGCTCGCCGCCGCCGGGGAAACCGCCGAAGCGATCGATGCGCCCTTTCAGCCCGGGATCATTGGCGATCAAGGCGTCGCGCAAGGTCTCGCCCTGAATGAAATTATCCGGCAGCTGATCGAACGGCCCGTCGAACCAGGTATTGGTCAGCATGTTCGGCTTGTAAGCGCCGATCAGGATTTTTCGGTCGCGCAGGCGATCGCGATAGAACGCGAACCCGGTGCGCTTGCCGATCAGGATGCGATCGCTGCGCGGGCTCGGGTCGAACTGATCGGCGACTTTGATCGTCTCATCAAGAATGAAGTGAAAAATCTTCAGCGTCTTGTCGAACACCAGAAAGAAGCGGATGGCGGACTCGTCGAAGGTCGTGCCGAGAAATTCCTCGCCCGGCGCCAGCGCGTTCGCCGGCGGTCGCACGTCCGATAGATCGTTGAGCGCGAACTCGACGGTCTTGCCCTGATAGGTCATACGGTACACCAAGGGCCGGACCTTCTCGAGCTGCACGCCGCCCGAGGCATCGAGAACGATATGATTTTCCGGCGTGTCGCCGCGCCAGCCCTCCAAATCCTCCGAATAGGCAAAGATCACCTTGCCCTCGTCCCGGTTGCTGGCATCGAGCCTGATATTTCCGTCGTACGGCACGCCGTTGCAGATGAACGTGTAATAAAAATAGTTCTCGGTCGGAAATACCTTGACGTGATCCGGAAGGCTGCCGAACACGAAAGCGAACACCGCTTTCGGATCCTTGACGTCGAGCGAGCACGGCCGCGTCGCCTCGTCCACATAGTCTTGATTGAGGTGCAGGGTCGGCAGCTGCGCTTGTTCGGAGTTTTGCGCGGCCGCCGCGCCGGGGACAAACAGCGCGGCGATGATGGCCAAAGCCCACGGGATTCCTCGAACGTGATTCATGTTGCAGCTCGCTCGTCCGGTTGGCACGCCTGCGCTCGCAAAGCGCGCGGGCACGATTTCGATTTGCTGAGTTGTGACGCCCCCGAAGCGCGCCGGATTTCACCGCAGTTCGGCTACAGGGTCAAACCGCGGGCAATGCGGCCCGCATCACTCGCGCGGAAATTCCAGGCCGATCTGGCGGTAACGCTCCGGATCGTCGCCCCAACCCTCGCGTACCTTGACGAATAAAAACAGGTGCACGGGCTGCTCGACCGCTTCGGCAATCTCGGCGCGCGCCGCGGCGCCGATCGCCTTGATGGTGCGGCCGCCCTTGCCGAGCACGATTTTGCGCTGGCTGTCGCGTTCGACATAGATGGTCTGCTCGATGCGCACCGAGCCGTCCGGCAAGTCTTTCCACGCTTCGGTTTCCACAGTCGACTGATACGGCAATTCCTGGTGCAGCCGCAGGTAAAGCTTTTCCCGCGTGATCTCGGCGGCGAGCTGGCGCAGCGGCGTATCGGAGATCTGATCCTCGGGATAGAGCCACGGACCGGGCGGTACATGGGTGGCGAGCCATTTTTTCAGATCGTCGACGCCGTCGCCGGACAGGGCCGAGACCATGAAGGTGGCCGCAAACGCGGCGCGCTCGTTGAGCCCTTGCGCCAACGCCAGCAGCGCCGGCTTGGCGACGAGATCGACCTTGTTGAGCACCAGCACCTTGGCGGCGTTGCGGACGTCACCCACGCCGCGCAAAGTGGCCTCGTCGTCCTCTTCGAGGCCTTTGCGGGCGTCGATGAGGAGCGCGACGATGTCGGCGTCCTGCGCGCTGCCCCAGGCTGTGCCCACCATGGCGCGATCGAGCCGCCGCCGCGGCGCGAAAATCCCCGGCGTATCGACGAAGATCAGCTGCGCAGCGCCCTCGCAGGCAATGCCACGAACGAGCGTCCGCGTGGTCTGCACCTTGGGCGTGACAATCGAGATTTTGGCGCCGACCAGCGCATTGATGAGCGTGGACTTGCCGACGTTGGGCGTGCCGAGCAGCGCCACAAAGCCGCAGCGAGTCGCGGCAGCCGCGGGCGGCGGCGGCGCGCCCTCCTCCGGCCGTTCCGGCTCAGGCATCGAGGCGGCGGGTTTTGACGCCCTCGCGCGTGAGCATCGCGGCAGCGGCAGCCTGTTCGGCGGCGCGCTTGGAGCGGCCCGAGCCTTCCGCCGGCGCGAAGTTCGGCAGTTGCACGGCGACGCGGAATTCCGGGCTGTGATCCGGACCGGAGCGGGCGACCTCGCGGTAGGCCGGCGTCGGCAGCCCGCGCGCCTGGGCCCATTCCTGCAGCACCGTCTTCGGATCGCGCAGCGGCTGCGCGGTGGCGCGCATGCGCTCCTGCCACAGCCGCTCGACCACGGCGGCAGCCGCCGGATAGCCGCCGTCGAGATAGACGGCGCCGATTACTGCCTCGCAGACGTCGGCCAGGATCGCCGGCCGTTTGCGCGCGCCGGCATTGACCTCCGAAGAGCCGAGCTTGATCGCGGCGCCGAGATCGATCGAGACGGCGATTTCCGCGCAGGTCTCCTTGCGCACCAGATCGGCGAGCCGGCGCGACAGCTCGCCCTCATCGGCCTTGGGAAAGCTGCGGAACAGCATGTCGGAGATGACGAGACCGAGCACGTGATCGCCGAGAAACTCGAGGCGCTGGTACGAACCGGCGCGGTTGCGCGGACCTTTGAGCGCCGAGATGTGGGTCAGCGCACAGGTGAGTAGCGCGTTGTCGCCGAAGCGGTAGCCGATGCGGCTTTCCAGAACTGAGGTGCTGCGCCGGCTTCGTCGCGACTCTTTTCGTCCGTCGCCGTCGGTTTGCGCCGCTTCGGCGGCATCGCCTGCGCCCGGCTCCTCCTGTTGCGGCGCGGCCGCTGTCTTTGCTTTGCGTCGGCCGCTCATCGAACCAGCGTGAACATCCGGCTCCAGCGCACCGCCCACGGCCAATTCCAGATTTCCCAGGGGTGCCCGCCGCCACCGATCGAGAAGAAGATGATTTGCGCCTTGCCGATGAGGTTTTCGAACGGCACATAGCCGACCGCGCTGAGCACCCGGCTGTCGGTCGAGTTGTCGCGGTTGTCACCCATCATGAAAAACTCGCCGGATGGCACCGTGTAGACTTCGGTATTGTCGAGAAAGCCGTTGTCGGTGAAATCGTGCGTGATGTAGGTGACGCCGTTCGGCAGCGTCTCGCGGAAGCACATCACCGGCTGGGCGATATCCTCGTACGAGACGCAACCCTGGGTGACGCGCTGGCGCTTGACCGGAGTGCCGTTGATGTTGAGCACGCCGTGGATCACCTGGATGTGGTCGCCGGGCAGGCCGACCACGCGCTTGATGTAATCGATCGAATCGTCCTTCGGCAGCCGGAACACGACGACGTCGCCGCGCTGCGGTTGCGACCCGAAAATGCGTCCGGAAAACAAGGGCGGCGAGAACGGCAGCGAGTAGTGGGTGTAGCCGTACGAATATTTCGACACGAACAAATAATCGCCGACCAGAAGCGTCGGGATCATCGAGCCGGAGGGAATGTTGAAGGGTTGAAACAGGAAGGTGCGGATGACGAGCGCAATGATCAGCGCATGGATGACGACTCGCACCGTCTCGGCAAAGCCCCCCTCCTTCCGTTTGGTTCCGCTCTGCACGCTCATTCGCCTATTGTCCTGTGGTCGTCGCCGCCCGCATGCCCGGCGCTCTTGTAGCCGTTGGCATGGGGTGGCGCAATTCCACGCGAGGAATCGCCGCGGCCGAGGGCTGTCATTCTTTATCGAATCATTTCAGCGTCTTACGACGATTTTCGCACATCCTGATGAACTTTTGATCGGCTGCCGAGCAGACCCGCTTCAGCGTGGCTGCATGGCCCCCATCGGCCGTCAGCCGGCCGCGACGGCGAGCGCCCAGATGATGACGAAGGCATGCGCCATCGGCCCCTCGTCGGTGATGGTCAGCTCGATGCGCGCCTCGTGGCCGGCCGGCGTGATCGCCTCGAGCCGCCGCTTGGCGCCCCCGGTCAGGACCATGGTCGGCCGGCCCGAGGCGAGATTGACCACGCCCATGTCGCGCCACCACACGCCGGCGCGGAATCCGGTGCCCAGGGCCTTGGCGCAGGCCTCCTTGGCGGCGAAGCGTTTGGCGTAGGTCTCGACGCGATTACGGCGCCGCTCGGCGCGCTCGCGTTCGGTCGCGGTGAAGACACGGTCGATGAAGCGGTCGCCGTGGCGTTCGAGCACCTTGGCGATGCGGCGTGCGTCGGTGATGTCGGAGCCGATGCCGAGGATCATCGCGCCGTTCCGTCGGCCGCGGCCTTCGCTCTGGCCTTGGCCCGGCCGCGGTCCATCGCCGCCCGCATGTTGCGCACGGCAGCGGCAAGCCCGTCAAAAATCGCCTCCCCGATGAGGAAATGGCCGATATTGAGCTCGACGATCTCCGGCAGCGCGGCGATGCGCTCCGCCGTTGCGAAATCGAGACCGTGGCCGGCGTGAACTTCGAGGCCGATGCTTTTGGCGAGCGCAGCGCCGCGGACGATGCGGTCGAATTCAGCCGCCGCCGCGCCGGCATCGCCGGCCGTGACAGCGTCACACCACGCCCCGGTATGGATTTCGATCACCGGCGCGCCGACGGCGTGCGCCGCCTCGATCTGCGCCGGTTCGGCGGCGATGAACAGCGACACGCGGATGCCACACGCAGCCAGTTCGCCCACTGCAGACTGCAGCGCCGCGCGCTGGCCGGCGGCGTCGAGCCCGCCCTCGGTGGTGCGCTCGGCCCGTCGCTCCGGCACAATGCACGCCGCATGCGGCCGGAGCTTTTTCGCAATCCTCACCATTTCGTCAGTCGCCGCCATTTCGAGATTGAGCGGCTTGGTGATGCGCTCCTTCAGCCGCATCACGTCGTCATCGACGATGTGGCGCCGATCTTCGCGCAGATGTGCGGTGATGCCGTCGGCTCCGGCCGCAATGGCGATCTCGGCCGCGCGCAGCGGATCGGGATGCCGGCCGCCGCGCGCGTTACGCACTGTGGCGACGTGATCGATGTTGACGCCGAGGCGGATGGGCGAAGAAGCCGGCATGGGCAAGCCGTGATCAGCCGTTCACGCGCTCGACATTCGCCACCACCTTCTTGGCGCGCAGCTGCGAGATGATCGAGGTGAGGTGCTTGAGGTTATAGACCTCGAGATCGATGGTCATTGCGGTGAAATCCGGCGATTGGCGCGTCATCTTCACGTTGTCGATGTTGCCGTCGTGCTCGGCGATGACTTGGGCGATCTGCGCCAGCGTGCCGGGCTCGTTGACGGACTGCACGGCAAGCCGCGCCGGGTAGCGTTGCGGCGCCGTGTCGTCGAGGTCCCAGCGCAGATCGACCCAGCGTTCCGGCTGGTCTTCAAACTCTTTGAGGGCCGGCGAATGGATCGGATAGATCGTGATGCTCTCGCCCGGCGTCATGATGCCGACGATGCGGTCGCCCGGCACCGCGCCGCCATTGGGCGCAAAGCGCACCGGCAGTTCGGTGTTGATGCCGCGGATGGGGATCGCGCCATCGCCGCCGCCCGGCGCCTTGAACTTCACCGATTTGGCGCGCTTGAAACCGAACCAGCCGCTTTCCGTTTTTGCCGCGGCCGGCGTCACGCGCTCGTCCTTGTAGTCCGGATACATGGCGCGCACCACATCGGAGGCGCGCATTTCGCTGCGCCCGACCGCCGCCATCACGTCGTCGATCGAGGTGCGGGCAAGCCGCGGCAGCGCGCCCTCGAGCTGCTCGTCCGAATAGGCGATCTTGGCGCGCTGGCACAGCCGCTCCACCAGCCGCCGGCCGAACGCCGAGTATTGGTTGCGCACCGCCTCGCGGGTGGCGCGGCGGATCGAGGCGCGCGCTTTGCCGGTGACGACGATTGATTCCCAGGCCGCCGGCGGCGCGACCTGCGCCGAGGACGTCAAAATCTGCACCTCGTCGCCATTCTGCAGGGGCGAGATCAGCGGGCCGATCTTGCCGTTGATCTTGGCGCCGATCGCCATGTTGCCGACGTCGGTGTGCACCGCATAGGCGAAATCGATCGGCGTCGCGCCGCGCGGCAGCGCGATCAGCTTGCCCTTGGGCGTGAAACAGAACACCTGGTCGTGGAACAGCTCGAGCTTGGTATGCTCGAGGAACTCCTCCGAATTGGAGCCCTCGGCCAGAAGCTCGATGGTGCGGCGCAGCCACGCATAGGCGCTCGATTCGCGCGACAGCATTTCGGTCGGTGAGCCGACGTTGTCCTTGTAGAGCGCGTGCGCGGCAATGCCGTATTCTGCGAGCTGCTGCATCGCGCGGGTGCGGATCTGCAGCTCGACGCGCTGCTTGCCCGGCCCGATCACCGTCGAATGGATCGAGCGATAGTCGTTCTGCTTGGGCGTCGAGATATAATCCTTGAAACGCCCGGGCACGACAGGCCAGCTGGTATGGACGATGCCGAGCGCCTGATAGCACTCCGCCACGGCGCCGACGACGACGCGGAAGCCGAGCACATCGGAGAGCTGCTCGAAGCCGACTGCCTTGCGCTCCATCTTGCGCCAGATCGAATAGGCGCGCTTGCGCCGGCCGGAAACTTCAGCCGCGATGCCCTGATCGGCCAGTTTTTTGGTGAGCTGCTGCTCGATCTCGGCGACCCAGCGGCGCGAGCGTTCGGCGAGCGCCTCGAGCCGCTCGGAGATCACCTGATAGGCCTCGGGATTAAGCTCGCGAAACGACAAATCCTCGAGCTCCTCACGCATCCGCTGCATGCCCATGCGGCCCGCAAGCGGCGCGTAGATGTCGAGGGTCTCTTCGGCGGTGCGGCGCCGCGCTTCCGGCGGCCGATGACCGATCGTGCGCATGTTGTGCAGGCGGTCGGCAAGCTTGATGAGCAGGACGCGAACGTCGTCGGCGATGGCGAGCAGGAGCTTGCGCAGGTTTTCCGCCTGCTTGGCTTCCTTCGATACGAGGTCGAGCTTTTTCAGCTTGGTCAGCCCCTCGACCAACACGCCGATGTCATGGCCGAACAGGCGGTCGATCTCGGCGCGGGTCGCGTCGGTATCCTCGATGGTGTCGTGCAAGAGCGCGGCGGCGATGGTGGCGTCGTCGAGCTTGAGATCGGTGAGGATGGCGGCGACCTGGAGCGGATGCGAAATGTAGGGATCGCCGGAATCGCGCATCTGCTCGCCGTGCGCACGCATGGCGTAGACGTAGGCGCGGTTGAGCAAGTCCTCGTTGGTCTTGGGATTGTACTGCTTGACCCGGTCGATCAGCTCGTATTGCCGCATCAGCTGCGGCTTGCGCGCGGGCGGCGGCGCCCGCCGCGGCGGCACCTGACCGGCCTGCGGCACCAGATCCGGGGCGCGCGCCACTGCCACGCCGAGCGTCGGCTCGGTGTTCGCTTGCGGCAGGTCCATCGAGTGCGCCATAGCCGGTTCCTGGCAGTCCGTGGCGGCCTCGGCGCTTGCGCAGCGACGGCGATGCGGCGATCCCGCCTTTGCCCTCCCGCCAACTGCGCCGACAGCGCCGAAGGTCACAATATCATGGGGCGTTGCGGGCGCCACAAGGCGCGCACAACGCCCGGCGCCGGCACGCAGCCGAAGCCGCGCGCCGAATCAAGCCCAGAATGGTGCAATTTCGTTAACGATTCGGCGGCTGGAACGCTGCCGTTCAGCCGAGCCGGCTATTCGTCGTCCTCGACCGGATCGGGCTCTGGCTCGGCCTCCGGAGGCGTCAGGCCTTCGAGGCCCTTGAGCAGTTCTTCCTCGCTCATCCGCTCGGTGGTGACCTCGGTGTCGTCGGCATCGATCCCGGTTCCCGGCGCGCCGATCAGCGGCATGGACTCGGGCTCGGGCTCGTCGACTTCGACATATTTCTGCAGCGAATGGACGAGTTCCTCCTTGAGGTCCTCGGGGGAAATCGCCGTTTCGGCGATCTCGCGCAGCGCCACGACCGGGTTCTTGTCCTTGTCGCGCTCGACCGCGATCTGGGCGCCGGACGACACCATGCGGGCGCGGTGGGCAGCCAGCAGAACGAGTTCGAAGCGATTCTCGACCTTGTCGATGCAATCTTCGACGGTCACGCGGGCCATGTGGCTTGTGCTCCTGGATCAGCGCTCGGCAGGGTCCGCAGCGGTTCCCCTGCAAATGCAACTTGCTCAATTATGGGCTTAAGTATCGTCAAGGGCCGTCGAAGGCAAGGCCTGACGCTCGTTTGGCACGGCCGACGGCCCTGAAAACCGTCCAGGCAACCCGGCCGGGCCTTGCGCATTGTCGTTGCGAGTCGGCGCGGCGGCATCCCGCAGTGGCGATTACGGCGACAGGATTAGCCACGGTCCCACTTGCGAGCGCGGCGCTTGCCCAATACGCTTGCGGCAGTATCGCGCATGCCGAATGTTTCGGATAACGGCAAAACTGTTTTAACAAAGCACCGGGACGGCCAATTGCCTTGGGCCGCGCCGGTTTTGTCCAGAGACGCTCACGAGAGAACCCATGTCGGCACAAGTCGAAAAAATCGCGCTGTTCATTGATGGCGCTAACCTTTACGCCACGGCGAAATCGCTCGGCTTCGACATCGATTACAAGCGGCTTTTGCGCGAGTTCCAATCGCGCGGCTATCTGCTCCGCGCCTTCTATTACACCGCGGTGATCGAGGATCAGGAATATTCGTCGATCCGGCCGCTGATCGATTGGCTCGATTACAACGGCTACACCGTCGTCACCAAGGCGACCAAGGAATTCGTCGACCAGACCGGCCGGCGCAAGGTCAAGGGCAACATGGATATCGAGCTCGCCGTCGACGCCATGGAGATCGCGCCGCACATCGACCAGATGGTGCTGTTCTCCGGCGACGGCGATTTCCGCTCGCTGGTCGAGGCGGTGCAGCGGCGCGGCGTGCGCGTCATCGTGGTGTCGACCATCTCGACGCAGCCGCCGATGGTGGCCGACGAGCTGCGCCGGCAGGCCGACCAGTTCGTCGACATCGTCGAAATGCAGAGCAAGATCGGCCGCGATCCGTCGGAACGGCCGGCACGCGAGCCGCGGGAGCCGCGCGAAGGCCGCGAGCCGCGCCACACACCGCAATTCCTGCAACGCAGCCCGACCTCGCAGCGCGTCGAAATCGACGACGAGTTCGAGGACGATTAGCGGCGTCGCACATCCCATGCCGCCGCACAGCGGCGCGCCCGGCCGCGATTGCCCGCGCTGCCCTCGCCTCGTCGCCTTCCGCCACACCTGGCGCTCCCAAGAGCCGGACTGGTTCAACGCTCCGGTCGATTCGTTCGGACCGGGCGACGCGCGGCTGCTGACCGTCGGCCTCGCTCCCGGCCTGCGCGGCGCCAACCGCACCGGCCGGCCGTTCACCGGCGATTACGCCGGCGACCTGCTCTACGCCACGCTCAAGGAGTTTGGCTTCGCCACCGGCCGTTACGACGCTCGCGCCGATGACGGCCTGACGTTGGTCGACTGCCGCATCACCAACGCGGTGCGTTGCGTGCCGCCCGAGAACAAGCCGACGCCGGAGGAGATCACCACCTGCCGGGCGTTTCTGGCCGCCACGATCAAAGATATGCCCCGCCTTGTCGCCGTTCTGGCGCTTGGCCGCATCGCCCACGACACGTGTGTGGTTGCGTGCGGCGCGCGGCGCTCAGCTTATCCGTTCACCCATGGCGGCGTGCACACGATCGGCGCGCTGACGCTGTTCGACAGCTATCACTGCTCACGCTACAACACCAATACCGGCGTGCTGACGCCGAAGATGTTTTGCGACGTCATCGCGAAAATCCGCGCACATCTTCAGCATGATCAATCCGCGGCGCCGGCCGCGCAACCTTTGCCGTCATAGCGGCGCTTCGCTCACATCGCGTCCGGCGTACGACATGAACTCCATCAGCGAGCCGTCGGGATCGCGAAAATAGACGCTGGTGCCGGCGCCTTTGGCACCGAAGCGCTGCATCGGGCCGCGCTCGACGGCGACGCCGCAGCGCTGCAGATGCGCTACCGCGTCCGCGATCGGCCCCAACCATTCGAAGCACAGATCGCTGTTGCCGGGCGCCACCGGCAGCCGCGCCACTTCGGCGGGCGCGACACCCGGCCCGTGCACATTGAGCTGCCGGTCGCCGAACCGATAGGCATAGCCCACCGGCCGCGTAATAAGCTCAGCGCCCATCACCGTGGTGTAGAACGCGTTGGAGCGCTCCCAGTCGGTGACATGAATCACGCAATGATCGAGCCGCGTCGGCACCATGTCGCTTATCCCTTCTGCCGCATCAGCCGGCCGCGCTCGCGATCCCAGGAGCGCTTCTTCTCGGTCTCGCGCTTGTCGTAAAGCTTTTTGCCGCGGGCGAGCGCCAATTCGACCTTGGCGCGGCCCTTCTCGTTGAAATAAAGCTTGAGCGGCACGAGCGTCATGCCTTCGCGCTCGACCGCGCCGATCAGTTTGTTGATCTGGCCGCGGTGCAGCAGCAATTTGCGCGGCCGCTTCGGCGCGTGGTTGAAGCGATTGGCCTGCAGGTATTCGGGAATATTGGAATTGATCAGCCAGATTTCGCCGCCGCGGGCATCGGCATAGGATTCGGCGATCGTCGCCTTGCCCTGACGCAGCGATTTGACCTCGGTGCCGGTGAGCGCAAGCCCGGCCTCCATGGCCTCTTCGATGAAATAATTGAAACGCGCTTTGCGGTTGTCGGCAACGACGCGAAGCTTGCGTTCAACTTTGGCCGCCATGCCTGCCCAACGCTACCTGCTCTTCAACGCATCGCGGATCTCAGCCAACAGCTGTTCCTCGCGCGACGGTGCGGGCGCCGCCGGCGGCGGCTCCGGTTTCTTCAAGCTGTTGATGGCCTTGACCACAAGAAAGAGCGCAAAGGCGATGATGAGGAAGTTGATGATCAGGGTGAGGAAATTACCCCAAGCGAGCACGGCGCCCTGCTTTCTCGCCTCCGCCAGGGCCGTTGCCGTCACCTTCGAGGAGAGCGGGAGAAATTTGTTCGAAAAATCGAGACCGCCGGTGATGCCCCCGATCGCCGGCATGATGATGTCAGCGACCAGCGAATTGACTATGGCGCCGAAGGCGGCACCGATCACGACCGCGACCGCAAGATCGACGACGTTGCCGCGCATGGCGAATTTTTTGAATTCTTCCAGCATAGCAGCCCTCGCTCAATCGGCGACGCGACCGGTTGCGGCGTAACGGACGCGAACAAGCCGCCGCGCGCGGCGGGTCAGTTGATCAACCCGGCATGCACCATGGCGTCGCGCACCGCCGCGCGGGTTTTCTCGGCGACCGGCACCATCGGCTGCCGTACCGTCTCGGCGCAACGGCCGAGCACCGACAGCGCGTATTTCACCGGCGCCGGATTGGCCTCGATGAACAAAGCGGCGTGCAGCGGCATCAGCTTGTCCTGGTACTGCAGGGCCGTCGCGAAGTCGCCCTTGAGGCAGCAGGCCTGAAACTCCGCGCACAGCCGCGGCGCCACGTTGGCGGTAACCGAGATGCAGCCGTGGCCGCCATGCGCCGCGTAGCCGAGCGCCAACGCGTCGTCGCCGGACAATTGGTTGAAGTCGGGGCCCATCGCGGCGCGCTGCTGCGAGGCGCGCACCACGTTGCCGGTGGCGTCCTTCACGCCGGCGATGTTTTTTAGCTCGAACAGGCGCGCCATGGTGTCGACCGACATGTCGATCACCGAGCGCGGCGGGATGTTGTAGATGATGATCGGAATGCCGATGGCGTCGTTGATCGACTTGAAGTGCTGATAAAGCCCCTCCTGGGTCGGCTTGTTGTAATACGGTGTCACCACCAGCACCGCGTCGGCGCCGGATTTTTCCGCATGCTGCGCCAGCGCCACCGCCTCCTTGGTCGAATTGGAGCCGGCGCCGGCGACCACGGGCACCCGGCCGCGCGCCTCCTCGATGCACCATTCGACGACGTCGTAGTGCTCCTCATGCGAAAGGGTCGGGCTCTCGCCCGTGGTGCCGACCGGCACCAGGCCGTTGGTGCCTTCGGCAATCTGCCAGTTCACGAGTTCGCGGAACGCCTTTTCGTCGACGTCCCCATTCTTGAACGGCGTAACGAGCGCGGTAAACGAGCCTCGGAAGCTGGTCTTGGCGGTCATGGTGCTGTCTCCGCCGGCGGTCGGCACAGGTCAGAGCGCCTGCGGCAAGCGAACCGGCCATCCGGGCATAAATATCGGTTCCGAGAGGCCCTTAAAAGACCCTCCGACAATGTTACGGCGATTCGGCACGGGCGGCGGTGGACAGCGCCGCGGTTTTGCCGCGAAGTCCATGGACTCGTGTAGGATAAATGTGCGGCGCCGCCCCAGGTTAGGGGTTCCTCAATCTTGGCCATGAATCTTGGCCTGGGACGATGTCTTGGCCATGGACGCGGCCGTATGCGCGTGGCGCACGGCCAAAGGGAGACGGGATTGTTGACGGCTACTCGGCTCATCGCGGTCATGACCGCATGCGCGCTCTGGCTCGGCATGTGCGCCGGGTCGCTGTCGGCTGCGCCGCAAGACGACCATAAGCCGGCGCCGAAGTCGCATCCGGCGGCGAAACCCGCCAAGACCACGAAACCCGAGAGGACTGCCAAGCCCGCCAAACCGGAGAAAAAGGCCGAGAAAACCAACAAGACGGAAAAACCCGGCAAGGCCGCGAAGCATAAAGAAACCCATCCGGCCGCAACGGCGCACAAGGGCGGCGCCGCGCCTGCACCGCATGGCGGTGGCGCGGCGCGCGTTTCGAACGCCGCCCCCGTAGCGCCGCCGCCGGCCGTGAACTTCACCGCACCAGTGCGGACCGGGCCGCCGCTGGCGCTGGCCGAGAGCGGCGCCACCTCTCCGCTCGACCTGTCCGCCGTCAAACAAGCCATCAGCATGGTCCACAAGGACCGTGCCGACGAGGCCACCAATATCGAGCGCACCATCTCGGATCCGGTGGCGCGCAAGCTCGTCGAATGGGCGATCCTGCGCAGCGACGATGCCGTCGAGTTCCCGCGCTACGCCGCCTTCATCGCCGCCAATCCGACCTGGCCGAGCCTCATCACGCTGCGGCGTCATGCCGAGGCGGCGCTGTGGCAGCAGCAGGTCGATGCCCAGACTACGCTCAACTATTTCCGCGCCCAGGAGCCCTTGACCGCCAAGGGCTATTTCGCGCTCGCCCGCGCGCTTCTGGTCAAAGGCGACGTCGGCCGCGCCACCAATGCTGTCCGCACCGCCTGGCAGAACGACGGCTTTTCCGAAACGGTCGAAGCGCAGGCCCGCACCACGTTCGCCGGCCTGATCACGCCGACCGACGACAAGGTCCGCATGGACGCGCGCCTCTATCTCGGCGAGGACGACGCGGGCATGCGGGCGGCCCAGCATCTCGACGGCACGCAGCAGGCCATCGCCCGAGCGCGCGCGGCCGTCAACAGCAAAGCCGGCAACGCCAAGGCGCTCCTTGAAGCGGTGCCCGCGGCGGCACGGCACGATCCCGGCTACATGTTCAGCCGCATTCAGTGGCTGCGCCGCAACAACGACATCAAAGAAGCCGCGCAATGGATGCTGGCGGCGCCGCACGATCCGAGCCAGGCGCTCGACGTCGACGACTGGTGGACCGAGCGGCGCCTCGTCGCGCGCAAGCTGCTCGACCTCGGCGACGCCAAGACCGCCTACGCGATCGCCGAGGGCGCGGCGACGCCAGCCTCGGAAAATCCGCGCGCCGAGCAGGAATTCACCGCCGGCTGGATCGCGCTGCAATTCCTCAACGAGCCCGCGGTGGCGTTGCCGCACTTTGCCCGCATCGCCGAGGGCGTGAGCAACCCGATCACGCTGGCGCGCTCGTTCTATTGGCAGGGCCGCGCCGCGCAGGCGCTCGGACGCGAGCATGATGCGCGCGGCTATTACGAAGTCGCGGCACGATTCTCCACCGCCTATTACGGCCAGCTGGCGCGGGCGGAGCTGCACCTCGATGCCGTTGCGCTGCGCGAGCCACCGGCGCCCGAGCATCGGCCGCTCGAAGTCGGCCGCGCCTTCGATATCCTTTACGCCATCGATGAACGCGATCTGGTTGCCGGCATGGCGGCCGATATCGGCGACAAGTCGAGCGACGGGCCGGGCCTCGCGCGGCTCGCCGAGATCGCCGCGCATCACAACGACGCGCGCGCCACGCTCCTGATCGGCAAGGCCGCGCTCGGCCATGGCCTGCCGTTCGAGCGCTACGCCTTTCCCGATTTCGGCGTTCCGGACTACCGGCAGATCGGCCCGCAGGTCGAACGCTGCGTGGTCTATTCGATCGTGCGCCAGGAAAGCGCCTTCAATACCAAGGTCGTTTCCAGCGCGCATGCGCTCGGCCTGATGCAGGTCACGCCGGCCGCCGGCCGCAACACCGCGCGCAAGTTCAAGGTGCCGTTCGATCAGAAACGCCTGCTCGGCGACGTCGTCTACAACGCCCAGCTCGGCACCGCCGAACTCGGCGACGAGATCGCCAGTTGGCGCGGCTCCTACATTCTCTCCTTCGTCGCCTACAATGCCGGGCCGCGGCGCGCCAGGGAATGGATCGAGCAGTACGGCGATCCGCGCGACGCGAGGGTCGATCCGGTCGACTGGATCGAGCGTATCCCGATCTCGGAGACGCGCTACTACGTGCAGCGCATTCTGGAAAACATGCAGATCTACCGGGCGCGGATCGAGAACAATCCAAGGCTTTTGATCGAGGCCGACCTGCGCCGCGGCGGCTAAGCCGCTCCGTCACTCGACAGTGATATTGGCAGGCGCCAAGCCGGCTTGATAGCGCTGATGCATGGCCGTGTAGGCCGCCTCGATGCGGCGCGCGAACAGCGCGGTGTCGAACAGCGGCGTCGTCGCGCGATTGGCAGCAAGCTTGCGCCGGATCGCCGCCAACGTCTCAGGATTATTGGCAAGCTCGATGGCGCGCCGTTCGTAATCCTGCGGCGTTGTCGTAATCAGCTCCGGCAGGCCGACTGTGCGCAACAGGCTGGCCGCCACCCTTCCCGCAAACGTCGGACCGATCTGCGTCAGCACCGGCAAGCCGGCCCACAGCGAGTCGCTCGCCGTGGTGTGGGCGTTATACGGCAATGTGTCGAGGAACAGGTCGGCCAAGCGTTGCCGTGCCAAATGCTCGGGCACAGCGGTCTTGCCGGCAAAGATCAGCCGCTGCCCCGAAACCCCGCGCTGCTCGGCGGCCGCCCGCAGATTGGCCGACGATGTCGCGCTGCCTTCCAACAGCCACAGCACGCTGGTGTCGACCGCCTGCAGCACACGCATCCAGGCGTCGAAAATATCCGGGTTGAGCTTTTGCGTGTTGTTGAAGCAGCAAAACACGAAGCCATCGTCGGGCAGCTCACAGTCGCGCCGCGATGGCGTCGCGGCGGCGATCGGCCGCTTGTCGTCGTTGACCTGGTAGCTGCCCGGCAGCGGCACGACGCGCTCGGTGTAGTACGCCTCGTGCTCCTCGGGAATGACGGTGCCGTCGGCGATGATGTAATCGAGAAAGCCGGCGCCCGTGGTCCCGGGATAGCCGAGAAAATTGACCTGGATCGGCGCGGCGCGCCGCGCCAGTACGCCGAGCCGGTGATCCTTGGTGAAGCCCATCAGATCGACCGCGATGTCGATCTCGAGCCGGCGCATCAGCTCGGCGATCTCCTGGTCGCTGTTGTGGCGCACGTCGAGGAAGCGTTCGAACGCCGCGGCGACCCGGCGGCGCATGGCCGAATTGTCGTCCTCGCCAAGCGACAACGCCGTGATCTCGAATCGCGACCGGTCGTGCTGCTCGAACAGCCCCGCCGCCAGATGCGAGGTGGCATGCTCGCGGAAATCGGCCGACAGATACGCGACGCGGATACGCTCGTGCACGAAAATTTCGCCGTGCCACAGCGGCGGCGGCACCTGATGGTCCTGCACGTAGCGCCTGGCGCATTGCAGCTGATCGGCCGGCGTGCAAGGCAACAGCAGCGCGGCGAACGGCACGCTGAGCGGCTGGTCGCCGCGGATCATCGACACGAGCTCAGCCGCGTCTTGCCGATAGGCCGCCCAGTCGCAGATCCGCAGTTTCGACAAAAACAGCGGCGCCCGCAGCACCTCGGCGCTGGCCGCCTGCGGATTGAGCGCCGCGGCGCGGTTGAAGCTTGCGATCGCCTCCTCGTAGCGGCCGACCGCCGTCAGGGCCCCGCCCCGATTGAACCAGTCCTCGACCACCTCAGGGGCCAGCGCGAGCGCACGGTCGTAGCTCGCAATCGCCTCGGCATTGCGGCCGAGCGCACC
>DASRET010000012.1:0-7979 GCA_035651875.1 Xanthobacteraceae bacterium | reverse complement strand
GCGGCTTCGGACCCTGCCTCTCCGGCACTACGACCGGGGCGCGAGGAGCTCGCTAGTAAAAGGGGTTTGCGGTGGCGCAAGCTGCTGCAAGATCCCGGTAAGCGCAGCCCGAAGCTGAGCCAGAGGTAACAGCCTGGCGAGAGCCGCGACGGAGCGCCGAAAGGCGAGGGCGCCCGAAGCGGATGCCCGCGGTAACGCGGATCGTCCGTGGCGCTCGCCGCATCCGGAGCATCGGCAGGCGGTAACGTTTGTCGGTGTGGTGCGGTTGGTAATGCGTATGCGCCTCTCGGCGCTCCGCCTCCCCTTATCTTTTCGGAGGCAAAAGGTTTCGTGCAGTGGCTTGCCGAAGACTCGGGCGCAAAAAACGCGTCGCGAGAACGATCTTTCTTACCCGCCTCGCCGTTCATTGCATTCGCGGCGATCCCCGGCCAGGGCCGCGCGTTTCTCGGCGCTTTTTAACGCGCGGCGCGCCGCGGCAGCGGGACGACCGCAGAGGATGGAGCTTTATGGCTTGCCTGTGCCGCCACTTCCAGCATGAGGCCGAGACCTGCGAAGTGCTTGCGCACCACCGCCCGCGCGGCGCGGGCGTCGCGCTTGCGCAGCGCGCGCAAGAGCGCGCGATGCTGTTCGAGATGCCGCGGATCGTAGAAGCTGTTGTGCTTCGGCGAGATGTTGGACAGCCGAGCGCCCTGCGCCTGGTTGAACATCGCGATCAGGAGCGGATTGCGGGCGCCGGCAAGGAACTGGCCGTGAAAGGCATCGTGCGCGGTCTTGGCGGCGGCCAAGTCCTTGCGGGCGATGGCGGCTTCCAGCGCGGTCAGCGCGCCCTCCATCTCGTTCAGCTCCGCCGCGGAGAGCCGCGCCGCGGCAAGCTCGGCGCATTTCTGGGCGATATGGGAGCGCACGTCGTTAGCGACCGGAGCGGCTTCGATGATGACGCTCTCGTCGAACATGCCCTTGCCGCCCGGCGCGGCCGCGGTCACGATGACACGCCGTCCGGCGGCCTTTTCGACATAGCCGAGGCCGTGCAGCACGCGCAGCGCCTCGCGCACCGAGTTGCGGCTGACGCCGAGCAAGTCAGCAAGCCGGCTCTCGGTCGGCAGAGCGTCGCCGGGCGACAGCCGTTCGGCCTCGATCAGCCGGCAGATTTCCTGCGCTGCCTGGGTGATGACGCTGTCGCGCCGGATCGGGGTCGGGTCATAGGCCATTGTTGAACAATCCGACAGTCCAATAGTCAGGCAGTCGGCTCATTCGCCCTTGACCGCCAGGGCCAGTCGTAGTCATGTAAGCCAGGTTCGACAAGCGGATTGATGGAGGCCAACCGATGAAAAAGCTCGTGCTGGAGACCACGGCGCCATTCCAGGGGCTGCCGGAACTCGTCGCCTACGATGAGGGCCTGTTCGCCAAGGAAGGCCTCGAGATCGAGTGGGCCGACCGCGAAGCCGGGGTGGCGAAGAAGGTCGAGGTCAACATCACCTCGCCCAAGGGCGTCGATCCGTTTGCCAGCCACGGCAAGCTGCTCGAGCAGGGCAAAGCCGACATGTACAACGCCTGCGAATGGGGCAATTACTGCCGCGTCCAGGACACCAATCAGTCGAGCCGCCAGCTCGGCCGCCGCGCCATCGTCGCCTACTCGGCCATCGTGGTGCGGCCGGATTCGCCGGTCTACACCCCGCAGCAACTCGCCAACCGGCTGATCGGCGTGCCGTTCTATTTCGGCACCCACTACATCGCGCTGCACATGCTGGAAGGTTTCGTGCCGCGCGAGATGATCAAGCTGTGCCGCGCGCCGAACGGTTCGCGCTATCGCTATGACGCCATGATGAGCGGCGAGATCGAGGCCACCACGCTGACCGAGCCGCACATCACGCTGGCCGAGAAGAATGGCTGCCGCGTCATCTGCTCATCGTTCTTCCATGGCACCGAGGTCGCTTCCAATCGGGTCGATGCCGAGACCTATGCGGCGTTCAATCGCGCGGTGCGCGAGGCGGTGCGCCGGATCAACGCCAACAAAAAGGCGTACATGCACTACTTCATCGACTACTACGCCAAGAAGGATCCGGAGATCGCCGCGCTCAAGGTCGAGGATTTGCGCGAGGGCCGGCTCGTGGTCTGCGATCCGGCGCCGATCCCGGCCGACGAGCTGCAGCGCACCTACGATTGGCTCAAGAGCTGGGGCATGCTCGACGAAACCGCATCGCCGCTGCAGCTCATCAATGCGCAGGTGCAGAACTTCGCGCACCAGACCGCGGCGGAGTAGAACCTTTGTCCGCCTCATCCTGAGGCGCTCGGCGCCAACGGGTCCGGCCCGAAGTGGCCGGCCCGATGACAAGCTCAGCGCCGAGCCTCGAAGGACGAGGCGGCCCGGGCACAGCAGCATCCTTCGAGACGCCCGCTTCGCGGGCTCCTCAGGATGAGGTGCATCAGAGCGTGCCGAAACCGAAGGCTTTTTCCATGCGCAACGGACACGCTGACGACATCGGAAAGCTCGTGGAGCCCGGCCGCGTGCATCGGCGGGTCTACACCGATGCCGACCTGTTCGAGCTGGAGATGGAGCGCATCTTCGGCCGTGCCTGGCTGTTCGTCGGCCATATCAGCCAGGTGGCGCAGCCCGGCGACTACATCACTACCGAGCTCGGCCGCCAGCCGGTGATCATGGCGCGGCACCGCGACGGTTCGGTGCAGGTGCTGCTCAACCGCTGCACCCATCGCGGCGCCAAGGTGGTCAACGAGCGCAAGGGCCACGCCCAGCGCCTGACCTGCTGCTATCACGGCTGGTCGTTCGATACCGACGGCAAGCTCATGACCGTGCCGGTGCCGGAGGGCTGCGGCGAAGGGTTCGACAAGGACGCGCTCGGTCTTGCGCGCGCGCCGCGCGTCGGGGAGTACCGTGGCTTCGTGTTCGCGAGCCTCGCCGACAAGGGTCAAAGCTTCGAGGACCATATCGGCCCGATGAAGGGCAACATCGACGATCTGGTCGATCGCGCGCCCGACGGCGAGCTCGCGCTCGATGCCGGCATGCACCGCTACGTCTACAACGGCAACTGGAAGCTCCAGGTCGAGAACGTGCTCGACTCCTATCACGTGCCGTTCGGCCACGCCTCGACCGTCAACAAACAAGGCGTGCAGTTCGCGCGCCGCGAGGGCGACCAGAAGGGCGCCACCGTAGTCGAGGCCGAGAAGAAACAGACCGCAGCGTCCTGGAAGGACCGCAAGAGCTTCATCGCCGGCAACGGCCACGGCTGGACCAGCAACACCACGCTCGACGATGGCAAGCGCTCCAGCGCGGCGTTCGACGAGTATAAGCGCGTCCTGGCCGACAAGGTCGGCGCCGACCGCGCGGCCGAAATCCTCACGCCGCGCCTGCACAACTCGCTGATCTATCCGAACATGTCGATCATGGGCCTGAACATCCACGTGCGGGTGATCAAGCCGATCGCGGTCGACCGCACCGAGGTCAACATCTTCCCGATCCGTTTGGTCGGCGCGCCGGCGGCGATGAATTTCGGCAACATCCGCCTGCTCAACGTCACCCATTCGGCGGCGTCGTTCGTGCAGACCGACGATCTGGAATCGTTCGTGCGCGCGCAGAAGGGCCTGCAGAGCCATCTGACCGATTGGGTCGATATCTCGCGCGGGCTCGGCGCCGAGGAGCCGGACCGCAGCATCAATGCCACGCGCGGCCTTGCCACCCACGAGATGGTGGTGCGCGCCCAGTACAAGGCCTGGGTCGGCTACATGAGCGAGGCGGCGTGATGGCGCTGGCGGCGCGCGAGTTGGCCGCGGCGGGCGTCGACCGCGCGGCTTTCGAAGATTTTCTGATCACCGAAGCCCGTCTGCTCGACGAGCGGCGCTTCCGTGACTGGATGGAGCTGTTCGCCGACGACGGCAGCTATTGGGTGCCGGCGGTGCCCGACCAGAAAAGCCCGTTCGACGAGGCGTCGCTGTTTTATGACGACCGCGAGCTGATGAAGACGCGGATCGATCGCCTCGAGCATCCACGCATCCACGTGCAGACACCGCCGTCGCGCACCGCCCATATCGTCGGCAATGTGGTGGTCGAAGAGGTGGACGCCGCCAAGGGCGAGTACGTGGTCGGCTCGACATTCATCATGGCCGAGTACCGCGACGACGCGCAGCGCCTGTTCGCCGGCCGCCAGCACCATCGCCTGCGCCGTCATGGCGACACGTTCCGCATCGTGCAAAAGCGCGTCGACCTGATCAATTGCGACGGCGCCTTCGAGGCGATGGCGGTGCCGATCTGAGCGCTATCATTCGCGTGGCGCGCGTTCTGCCTTTCGGCTAATCAGCACGGCAGAGCCGGCTAATGGCGGCACGGGACTCGCATGAGAGCGTTGGGCGCAAGATGGCGGCACGGCGGTCTGCTCGCGGCCGCCGCGTTGCTGCTGAGCGCCTGTGCGGGTGGTGGCCTCAACGTCGCCGCCGGAAGCGGCACCCACGCCTTTCCGGACAATTACAAGGCCGACATCCTTGCCGCCATGCACGCCTATCTGAACGATCCGAGCGGTATCCGCGATGCCGCCATCACCGAGCCGATGCTCAAAGAGGTCGGCAACGGGACGCGCTACGTGGTCTGCCTGCGCTTTGACGGCAAGCGCGACAACGGCAGCTACGCCGGCCTCAAGCAGATCGAAGCGGTGTTCCTCGCCGGCCGCTTCGAGGATTTCGTCGATGCGCCGCACGAGCCGTGTCAGGCCGCGACCTATCGGGCGTTTCCGGAACTCGAGCAGCTCAAGCGCTGACGCGTTCCTGCCGGCTGAAATGCACTGACCAACCGGACAGCGCCAGGCTTGCGGCGATGATGGCGAAAATGCCGCCGACGCCGGTCGCGGCCGCGATCAGGCTGGCGATGAACGGCACTGCGGCCTGACCGAGCCGGTTGCCGGTGATGCGCAGCGACATGACCGTGCCCATGGCGGCGGTGGAAGCCAGGTCGACCACGTTGGTCAAGCTCAGGGTCGTGGCGATGCCGAGCGACAGGCCGAGGAACGTCATGGCCACATACATGAGCGGCAACGGGATCGGCAGCGCGAAACAGGCAAAGCCGATGGCCGCGCCTGTCATTGTGATCAGGGTCAGTGGGCGGCGCGGGACCAGCGCGAGGATGCGCGTGTAGCCGAGCCGCGACACCAGGGAAGCGATCGACCGCACGGTGAGCAGGCCGCCGATGCTGCGCACATCGATGTTCTGCGAGGCGCCCAAGAGCGGCAGGTAAATGGTCAGCAGGTCCTGCGAGGTGATGGTGATGACGCTGGCGACGAGCACCGCCATCAGCCCGGGCTGGCGCAGCAAGGCGCTAACCGGCACCACCTCTTTGTTCGGCGGCGGCATCAGGTGCTTGGGCGCCGGCCGGATGGCGGCGGCGGTCACCAGCGACACGATCGAGATGAGAAACGCGATGGCGAACAGCCGGCCGGTTGACGGCAGCATGGCCGGACCGCCGACCCAGGCGATGACGTAGGGGCCGAGCCCCTGGCCGATGGCGCTCGACACCACGTAATTGCCGAACGCGGCGTCACGGCCGCGCGGTCCGGAGCTGCGGATGCACAGCATCTGCTGGCTCGCCATCAGGAACAGATGGGCGATGCCGAACAGCGCGGTGAGCAGAAGCAGCGTGGCGATCGAATTGGCCCAGAAGTAAAACCCGGCGCAGGACAGCACCAGCAGCGCCGAGCCGATCCAGGCGGCGAGCGCGTCGTGGCCGCGGTCGAGCAGGCGGCCGACCCAGACGGCGAGCACCATCGGCAGCACCGCGAACGTCGCCGAGATCACCCCGAGCCACACCACCGGCAGGTCGAGCTCGATGGCCCGATAAGACGTGGTCACGCGGACAATCGAATAGACCGTCTGAATGATCACCGAGGTCAAAAGCAGCGGAACCAGCAGCCGGTAATCGATATCGGTGGCGCGGCTGCGCGCCTCGATGCCGCTGCGCGAGGCCACCACGATTTTTGAGAAGATATTCGACACCGCGTCTCGCAACACGCCCTGTGATTTGGCCGAGCAGTCTTAGCACCGTCCGCGCCCGACGCCACCAGCGCAGGCGCGATAGCTTGTAAGCGCGCCGAGCATCGGTGTAGCGTTGCGGCCTGCGGGAGGACGACATGGCAGTTACACGGAAAGCGGCCGCTTGTGCGGCGGGGGTATGTGCGCTCATCGGGGTGGCGCTGTCGTTCGCCGCGGCGGACGATTACCCGAGCCGTCCCGTCACCATCGTGGTGCCGTTCACTCCCGGAGGCTCGACCGATATTTTGGGCCGCTACGAGGCCGACGTGCTGCAGCGCGCGCTGCACGGCAGCTTCGTGGTGGAGGATCGTCCCGGCGCCGGCGGCGAGATCGGCATCGCGTATGCGGCCAAGGCCGCGCCGGACGGCTACACGCTCCTGCATGCGCCGAGCGTGATCACGCTCTTGCCGTATCTGAAGAAACACGTCTCCTATGACCTGGCGAAGGATTTCGAACCGGTCGGCCTCATCGGCCTGACCCTGTTCGGTCTCGTGGTCCCGCCATCGCTTCAGGTGAACTCGGTCGCCGATCTGATCGCTCTCGCCAAGTCCAAACCCGACGCGCTGACTTATGCGTCCGCCGGCATCGGCACGCCGCATCAAATATTTGCCGAGCTGTTCAAGACCATGACCGGTGTCAAGATCCGTCACATTCCCTACAAGGGCACGATGCCGGGCCTCACCGATGTGGCGAGCGGCAATGTCTCGATGGAATTCACCGACCTCGCACCGGCGCTGCCGCTCATTCAGGCCGGCAAGCTGAAGTTGATTGCGGTGCTTGCCAATGCGCGCAGCCCCGACATGCCGGACATCCCGAGCGTGGCCGAGACGGTGCCGGGCTACGACGCCAAAAGCTGGCAGGGCCTGTTCGCCCGTGCCGGCACGCCGAAGAGCATCGTCGACCGGATCAGCGCCGCGTTACGCCCCGACCTGCAGCGGCCGGAGACGGCGGCACGCTTCAAGGCGATCGGCATCGTGGCGCAGGCCGATACACCGGAGGAGTTTCGCACCTTCATCGCCTCCGAAAGCGTCAAGTGGGGCAAGGTGATCCACGCCGCCGGCATCGAGCCGACCGATTAAGGGCCTCGGTCGCTTCTGGCTCCAGGCAGAAGCGGCCGAGGGCGAGGCGAAAGATCATCGCCAGGCTGGTGTGGAATGCGCCGGCGGCATGCCGCGCGTGTCCGCGCAACGTGTTTTAGGCCGCGGCAATATGCTTTAATATCGCGCCATCAGGAAGGATCAGTCCATGCCGCAGCAACAGTACGACCGCGCCGCACAGGATATCGGCAATGTGGTCGGCATCGGTCACGTCAACGTCTGCATCACCGATCAGCACCACAGCACCGATTTCTACGTCACCGGACTGGGTTATACCCGCGATCCGTTCCTCAACACCGGCTCGGGCAACATGTGGATCAATGTCGGCATG
This sequence comes from Xanthobacteraceae bacterium, assembly GCA_035651875.1. Classification (GTDB taxonomy): domain Bacteria; phylum Pseudomonadota; class Alphaproteobacteria; order Rhizobiales; family Xanthobacteraceae; genus BOG-931. The sequence goes on along the minus strand of DASRET010000012.1, from coordinate 524 downwards.
AGCCAGTTTCACCTGCCCATGGGCACGCCCGACGTGTTGCGCGGCGTGGTCGGGCTGGTGTCGCCGGATCGCGAAGCGCTGCTGGCCCGGCTCGCCAAGGTGCGCAAAAGCAAAAAGCTCGACGGCACCAAGTTCGACTTCCGCGAGAGCAACGACTGCGTCGAGACCGTCTGCCCGTGGGGCAACCGCATTCATGTGCATACGCCCGATGCCGAGCGCTTCGGTCGCGTCGTGCTTGGCATGCCGTACATTCGCTTCGACGTGCGTCCCGGCACCGCCGAACGCATCGCCCGCTTCTATCGCGAGGTTTTCCGCGCGCCGGCAGACGTCCACAAGAACGGCGCCGGTCCAGAGGCGCGGGTCCAGGTCGGCGAGAAACAGTATTTTTGCTTCCGCGAGACGGACGCGCCGGAGCAGCCCTACGATAAGCATCACGTGCAGATCTACATCGCGGATTTTTCGGGACCTTATCGGCGGCTGCTCGAGCTCGGCCTCATTTCGCAGGAGGACAACGAGCACCAATA
>DASRET010000011.1:0-22543 GCA_035651875.1 Xanthobacteraceae bacterium | reverse complement strand
TGCGCAGGTCGAGGATGTAGCCCTTGATCTTGTCGCCGCCGAGCTGGTTTTTCAGATCGGCGATCGACTGCTTCAACCCGTCGGTGGTCTGCTCGTTGAACTGGGTGATGCGGATGTAGCCGACGTCGGCGCCTTCGGGATGCGCGCGCACCGATTTCACGCGGATGATGTCGCGCGTGATGCTCAGCACCACGGGCTTGTCGGCGCCCTTGCGCATGATGGTGAGCTTGATCTTGGTGTTCACCGGTCCGCGCATCTTGTCGACGGCCTGGTTCAGGGTCATGCCCTGCACCGCTTCGTCGTCCAGCATGGTGATGATGTCGTTGGCCATGACGCCGGCTTTGGCGGCGGGCGTCTCGTCGATCGGCGCCACCACCTTGATCAGCCCGTCCTCCATGGTGACCTCGATGCCGAGGCCGCCGAACTCGCCGCGGGTCTGCACCTGCATGTCGCGGAAGCTCTTCGGATCCATGTAGCTCGAATGCGGATCGAGCCCGGCCAGCATGCCGTTGATCGCCGACTCGACGAGCTTGCTGTCATCCGGCTTGTCGACGTAGTCGGCGCGCACGCGCTCGAACACGTCGCCGAACAGGTTGAGCTGCCGGTAGGTATCGGAAGCGGCCGCCTTGGCGCTCGAGCCGATCAGCAGTGCATGGGGCTGCGTGACCGCCAGCGTCGTGGCAGCTCCGGCCAGGGCACCCAGGAGAATCAGAGTCGTCTTGCGCATCATCCGCGAACCTTTTCGCTTTCGTTCGTTGCCCACCAGGGGCTGGGATCAATCGGAGCACCGTCCTTGCGGAACTCCACGTAGAGTACAGGCTGCTTCGATCCGGTGGTTACGGCGGCGGACACCTGCGCTGGACCGCCCATCACCGCTACGGGTTCTCCGGTCAGCACGAACTGTCCGAGATCGACGGATATCCGCTCCATCCCCGCTAATAGCACATGATAGCCGCCACCGGCATTAAGGATCAAGAGTTGCCCATAGCTGCGAAATGGGCCGGCGTAAACCACCCAACCGTCGCACGGCGCGGTGATTTGCGCGCCTTTGTGAGCGGCGATTGAAAGCCCCTTTTGGGTTCCACCGGCACCGTCGGCTGCGCCGAAGCCGCGAATCGCCACGCCGTTGACCGGCAGATGCAATTGGCCGCGCGTCGCCGCAAATGCCACGGCCGGTGCGAGACGGCCGGGATCGCCGAGGGCGGCAAGCTGCGGCTGCGTCGCGTCCTTCTCGATCGAGCGCGCCGCGCGCCTTGCCGCATCGAGGTTCTGCTCCAGCTTGGCGATCAGGTCCCTCAGATTATCGACGCGCCGCGCCAGATCGACGGCGCGCTGCTGCTCGCCGGCCAACGCCTGTTCGGCGGTTGTCTGGGATTGTTGCCGGGCATCGATCAGCATGTTGAGCCGCAGCTGCTCTTGCGCCATCCGCTCCAGATCGGTGGCGAGCGTCGTGCGCTCAACAACGATGCTTTGGCGCACGCGCACCAGATCGGCGAGATCGCCGGCCAACGCCTCGGCTTCGGCCCGCATATCGGGCACCACGGCGCCGAGCGTGATCGCCGTGCGCAACGCCTGCAGCGCATCCTCGGGCCGGACCAACAAAGCCGGCGGCGGCCGGCGGCCGACGCGTTGCAGCGCCGCCAGAATTTCGATGATGACGGCACGACGATCGTCGAGCGATTTTTGAAAGACGCTCTCGCGCTCGTCGAGCGCATGAAGCCTGGCCTCGGTGGCTTCGATCTTGGCCTCCACGGTGCGCACCCGCGCGGCCGAGTCGATGAGCTGCTCGTTGAGTGCGCGGCGATCCTGGCCGAGCGCTTCGATCTGCAGCCGCAGCTTGGCCTGGCTGTCGGTCGATTCGCGCTGCTGGGCGCGGATGGCGTCGAGCTCCTGATCGCGCTGTTTGAGCGTATCGGCGTCAGGGACGGCGGCGGGGGCGGCGACAGCCGGTGCGGGAGCCGACACTTCGGCCGGCATTTGGAACGGCATTTGGGCCGGCGGCGTTTGCGCCTGTGCGGCCCCAGGCATGCCCAACGGCAGCGCCAAAGCCAGCGCCGGGCCAAGGACAAGGCCCGCATCGGCGGCGCGCGACCGGCGGAGAATCATGCTGTTCACAGTAGATGCAACCCTCGCCGACAAGAAGCCCACAGATGCGCCCGGAATAAGACGGCCTCCTCCACGCTCGCGTCACATTCCGGTGAGGCGACATTACGGATTTTTCAGGTCGGCTCAGCCGCGATGATACGGGTGGCCGGCCAAAATGGTGGCGGCGCGGTAGAGCTGCTCGAGCAGCATGATGCGCACAAGCTGGTGCGGCCAGGTGGCGGTACCGAACGCCAGTTTCAGGTTGGCGCGCTGGCGCAAGCTGTCGGCTAGCCCATCGGCGGCGCCGATCGCAAAACAGATCGCGGCCCGGTCTTCGGCGCGCCATTCGCGCAGCTGCGCCGCCAGCGCCGCGCTGTCCAGACTGTTGCCGCGCTCATCGAGCATGACGAGTGTGGCGCGCTCCGGAATGACGTTGGCGATGGCGATGGATTCTTCGACGCGGCGGCGCTCGGCGTCCTGCGCCCGGCTTTCCCGGATCTCGATAATTTCGATGTCGCGCAAGCCGAGCGAGCGCCCGACGGCTTCGGCGCGCTTGCGATACGTTTCGGCAAGCTCGCGCTCGGGCCCCTGCTTCAATCGGCCGACCGCAATGACAAGGATGCGCATGGCGGTTTCCGGCCGTGACGACGCTGGCGTTCTGCGCGCGCCTGCCGCCGCGGTTTGTCACCCGCGACCCGACGGTTGAGCAAGCTTAGCCGCAGCCGATCAGCTGGCGCGTCGCGCGGCCGGCCCGGACGCCCACATCCGTTCGAGATTATAGAACGTGCGCACTTCCGGCCGAAACACGTGAACGATGACGTCTCCGGCGTCGATCAACACCCAGTCACAATGCGGCACGCCTTCGACGCGGGCCGCAATGCCGGCTTTGTGCAAATCCTCGACGATCCTGTCGGCAACCGAGCCGACATGGCGCTGCGACCGGCCGGATGACACGACCATGTAGTCGCCGATCGAAGATTTGTTGCGTAGATCGATGGTGAGGATGTCCTCGGCCTTCATGTCGTCGAGGCGCGCGAGAACCAATTTCAGGATCCCCTCGGCGTCAAGACGCATTCTGGGGACCGCTTCGGGCACGCGACGATCGGCCCGAGACATGGCAGTTATGGACAGGGATTCTGATCCTTTCGCTCCTTGTTCGGCCCCGGCGCGAATCCAAGGCTCCGCGACTAAGATAGGCACGGCCGGTTAACGGTTTCAACTGCCCTGCAGTGCTCTTTTTGCCCGTAGCGCAGTGGATGACAGCGGCGATTTGAGGCCGTGCAGATAGATCCAGGCTGGCGGCCTTCGCCCCGGCAGCGACTTGGCGGCAATCTCGGGCAGCCGGGCATACGCAAAGGCGTGACCGGCCGCACCTTGAGCGGCGTAGAGGCTGGGTCCGAGCCGGTCGACCACGACGATCGGCAACAGCGCCGCGATGCCGCGCCAGCGCTGCCAGCGATGAAAGCTGCGCAGGTTGTCGGCGCCCATGATCCAGACGAATCGCACGCCGCGGCAGCGGCGTACCAGATACGAAATGGTTTCAAACGTGTAGGGGCTGCCGAGCCTGGCTTCGAGGTCGGTGACGTCGATGCGCGGATGATTGGCGAGCGCGCGGGCGGCGGCCATGCGCTCCGGCAGCGGCGCCAGGCCGCTTGTATTCTTGAGCGGATTGCCGGGAGTCACGAGCCACCAGACACGATCGAGGCCGAGGCGGCGCATCGCCAACAGGCAGGCGGCGCGATGCGCGGCATGGGGCGGATCGAAGGTGCCGCCGAACAAGCCGATGCGCATGCCGCGCGCATGGGGCGGCAGGATGACCGGCGCTACGATGCGGCTCCGCCGCTTCGTGACGGACGTCAGATGCGCAGGAGACACGGCAGCCGCGTGCCCGGCCCGGGACTCGCCAGTGGTGCCGCTCAGAAGCAATCCCTCCCCCAAAGGACATCAGGCGGCATCGCGCCGGTCTCTGCTTGCCCCCGACACTTGCGGGGCTCGGCGCGCATTATGCCCGCTTACGGCCGCGTTTGTCCGCTGCCGCGTATGCGATACTTGAAAGTGGTTAGCTGTTCGACCCCGACCGGCCCGCGCGCATGCAGCCGGCCGGTGGCGATCCCGATCTCGGCGCCGAAACCGAATTCGCCGCCGTCGGCAAATTGGGTCGAAGCGTTGTGCAGCACGATCGCCGAATCCACCTCACGCAGGAATTTCTCGGCGGCTGATTTGTCCTCAGTGACGATCGCGTCGGTGTGATCCGAGCCATAACGCTCGATATGCGTGATCGCGCCGTCGACGCCGTCGACCACGCCGGCGGTGATGATGGCGTCGAGATATTCGGTGCTCCAATCGGCTTCGCTCGCCGGTTTGACGCGGGCGTCCGCCGCCTGCACGGCGGCATCGCCGCGAACCTCGCAGCCGGCATCGAGCAGCATGACGACGAGCGGCTCGAGCATTTTGGGCGCGGCCTTACGGTCGATCAGCAGCGTCTCGGCGGCGCCGCACACGCCGGTGCGCCGCATCTTGGCGTTGCGCACGATCGTTTTGGCCATGGCGAGCTTGGCCTTGGCGTCGACGTAGACGTGACAGATGCCCTCGAGATGGGCGAACACCGGGATCCGCGCCTCGCTCTGCACGCGGCCCACAAGACTCTTGCCGCCACGCGGCACCAGCACGTCAATCGCGCCATCGAGCCCGGCCAGCATCATGCCGACCGCCTCGCGCTCGCGGGTCGGCACCAGCGCAATCGCCGCGGCCGGCAGGTTGGCTTCGCGCAGGCCGGCCACCAGCGCGGTATGGATAGCCTGGGAGGACCGAAAACTGTCGGAGCCGCCGCGCAGCAGCACGGCGTTGCCGGCCTTCAGGCACAGCGCACCGGCGTCCGCAGTCACGTTCGGCCGGCTCTCGTAGATGACGCCGACGACGCCGAGCGGCACCCGAACCCGCTCGATGCGCATGCCGTTCGGCCGCCGCCAGGCGCCCATCACGCTGCCGACCGGATCCTTGAGCTTGCGGACGACATCGATTCCCGCCGCCATGGCTTCGATACGCGCGTCATTGAGCGTCAGCCGGTCGATGAACGCAGCGGTCGCCCCGGCAGCCTTGGCCTGGGCGACGTCCTGGGCGTTGGCGGCGAGAATTTGGGCGCGAGAGCCGCGGATGGCCCGCGCCATGGCGGCCAGCGCCCGATTCTTTTGGGCGGCAGGCGCCAGAGCCACGCTCCGGGCGGCCGCCCGGACCTCGCGGCCGAGGTCGCGCATCGCCGCGGCCAGCTTCTGCGCGCTGCCAATCGCCTGCACAGGGACGTTCATGGCCTTGATCCGGCTCACATTCGCCGTCTCTAGCACGTTCCCGACCACCCCGCGAGGCGGCCGTCCGGAAGGATCGGGCGCCATTCACCCACCGCCAATCCCGGCCTCGGTCGATACGGCCGCTACTGACGACCTCCTGTGAATATCGGGGAAAGCTTTTTCGCGCGAAAACGACGAATCGCCTGCGATTCCAAAAGCTTGATTGTGCCAAATCCCAACAACAGCCTTCGCCGTCAAAAAAGATTCTCAGGAACTGCGTAGCGTTCGGGCCGTTGCGGCCACGGACCTCGCACATTCGGAGGGGAATCATGCGTGTAGCGACTGAGCCGCGGCGAAACCGATTGCCGAAATCGTTCCCGGTCGGCGCCGTTTATGTGGTGGAAGGCAAAGGCGATGAGCGCGGCCGGCTCGATGTCTCGGCCCGCTATGTGGTTATGCCGGGCGGTAGACGCATTGATGTGGCTGCGAAACGCCGCGAGACCACTGCCGCTCCGGACCGCCGACACCTGCGGCTGGTCAGTTCCGGCCGACCGGGAACCCGGGCAAAAGAATTTTCGTACGGGACGAAAAAAATTTCAGCAATGGCAGGAACCACCAGGCGGGAGACACGTTGATCGTCAGGCGCCGGGCGAAGCCCCCCAGCCCCTCACCCTCAATCACCCGGCGTCGAACCCCGGCCGCATTAGCGACCGGGGTTCATCCTTTTTTGACCACCCTCGACAGCTGGTCGCTTTCATTTGCGGTTTCCGCACTTTGGGCCGGAACCGCGGGCCGGATCGGCGGTTGAGGCTGCGCTAGTGAGGCAAGTTGCGTCTTCGACGTTGCGTCTCTGTGGCGTCTTAACGCGTGGCAAGGTCAGGGCCGGGTGCGCGGACTCATCGAAGGATGGCGCCCGGCCCGTCTTTTTGCGCCGACTCCCGAAAGCTTGGTACCGTCCGGCGGTTCAGTGCTGGCTAATCACGAGATTGTCGCGGTGGACCATCTCGGCGCGGCCCGAGAAGCCGAGAATCGAGGCGATGTCGGCCGAGGAGCGGCCCCTGATTTTTTGCGCATCTGACGCATCGTAAGCGCATAGCCCGCGACCGACCTCCACGCCGTCGGGTCCGCGGATGATGACCGCATCGCCGCGATCGAAACTACCCTCCACGCGAACCACGCCGGCCGGCAACAGGCTCGTGCCGCGCCGCAGCGCCGCCACCGCGCCGGCATCGATTGTCAGCGTGCCCTTGGGCTCCAAGGAACCGGCGATCCAGATTTTCCGCGCCGCCACCGGGTTGCCGGCGGCCATGAACCACGTGGAGCGCGCGCCTTTGGCGACGGCGCGCAGCGGATGATCGACCCGACCCGACGCAATGATCAGGTGGGCGCCCGCGCCGGTCGCGATCTTGGCGGCTTCGATCTTGGTCTGCATGCCGCCGCGTGACAGTTCCGAACCGGCCGCGCCGGCCATAGCCTCGATGGCGGGCGTGATGCGCTCCACCATTGCCACATGCTTGGGCACATGTTTGGCCGAAACCGCGGTGCCGGGCGGCGCGTCGTAGAGTCCGTCCACGTCGGACAGCAGCACCAGGAGATCGGCGCTGGTCATGGTGGCGACGCGGGCGGCAAGCCGATCGTTGTCGCCGTAGCGAATCTCGCTGGTCGCGACGGTGTCGTTTTCGTTGATCACCGGAACCGCGCGCCATTCGAGCAGCCGCTCGATGGTCGAGCGGGCATTGAGATAGCGCCGCCGCTCCTCGGTGTCGCCGAGCGTCACCAGCACTTGACCGGCGGTGAGGCCATGCCGCGACAGCGCCTCGCTCCAGGTGCGCGCCAGCGCAATCTGGCCGACTGCGGCGGCGGCCTGGCTGTCCTCGAGCTTGAGGGGCCCCGCCGGCAGCTTGAGCACGGCGCGACCGAGCGCGATGGCGCCCGAAGAGACCACCAACACGTCGCGCTTTTTGCCATGGAGCGCCGCGAGATCGGCAGCCAGCGACGTCAGCCACGCTTCGTTGAGCTTGCCGGCTTGCGCGTCGACCAACAGCGACGAGCCGACCTTCACGACGATGCGGCGGAAGTCGTCGAGATGCGGCTTCTTCTTCATGGCGATGACAATGGGCGATCTGCGCGGCGACCCGCGTCAGCAGTGGTTGCTTGCGTGGTCACGATGCAGGCGCGCGCACCTCGACCCCGGCGCGCTTCTCGATCGGCTTGACGACCTCGGTGATGTCGCTCTCCGGTCCGAGCTCGTCGCAGGTCAGCTTCAACAGCGCCGCGACCGCCTCGATGGCTTCGACCGGCACGCCGAGCGCTTTGGCTTCCGAGATGAACAGGTTCACGTCCTTGAGCATGAGCCCGGCGGTAAAACCTTGATTGAAGGTCCGTGGGATGACCACGTCGGGAAATTTTTGTTCGGTGGCGGTGCTGCGTCCCGAGCTGGCGTTGATCACGTCGACCATCACGCGCGGATCGAGACCGGCTTTGACGCCGGTGACGAACGATTCGGACGTGCTGACCGTGGCGGCCGCGGACAGCACGTTGTTGCATAGCTTCATGGTCTGGCCGGCGCCGGGCCGGTCGCCGATATAGAAGAACTTGCCGATCACTTTGAGCGCCGGCTCGACCGCTTCGACGTCGGCGCGTGGTCCCGACGCCATGACGGCGACGGTGCCCTTGGCGGCGCCGCGTACACCGCCGCTGACCGGCGCATCGATCTGCACGATGTTCTTCTCTGCCAGCAGCTTGAAAACGCGCTGCGCCATCACCGACCCGGTGGTCGACAGATCGACGAAACGGCGTACGCGCTTGCCTTCGATCACGCCGTCCGGACCGGTCGCAACTTTCAGAACAATATCCGGCGTCGGCAGGCTCGCCATCACGGTCTCGGCTACGTCCGCCACCTCCTTGGGCGAGCGCGCTGCGACAGCGCCGAGCGCCGCAAGATTGCCGATGGCCTCCTGACGCACGTCGTAAACGATGACCTTATGGCCGGCCTCGACCAGCCGCCGCGCCATGTGGGCGCCCATATTGCCGAGCCCGATGAAGCCGATGTCCATGAAAACGCTCCCGGTGTTACTGGGCCGTGTTACTTGGCAGTGTTACTTGGCGGCGATTGTAGACGGTGAAAATTCCGCGCGCACCTTCTCGGTGTGCTCGCCCAGTGCCGGGACCGGGCCGTAGCGTCGCGACGTCGAAGCGCTGCGCTCGGCCGGCGCCGGATAGGACACCGGCCCGCTCGGCGTGCCGATGGTGATGCGGCGGAGCTGCGGATGCCGCGCCAGGTCGGCCGGGCTGTTGACCCGCGCGAAGGCGATATCGGCGGCAGCAAGTTTTTGCGTCAGCGTTTCGGCATCGAGCGCGCCGAACACCGCCGCCACCCTGCCGTCGGTCTCGGAGCGGCGCTTGACCCGTTCGACGTTGGTGGCAAAGGCCGGATCGGCGGCGAGCGCGGCGTCGCCCAGCACTTTGTCGGCCAGCACCCGCCATTCGCGGTCGCTCTGGATCGAGATCAGAACGTCGACGCCGTCGCGCGTGCGGAACGCGCCGTATGGCGCGATCGAGGTATGCGCCAGGCCGATCCGCCGCGGTGGCGCGCCGGCCTCCTGTTGCAGGAGCGGCACCGCCATCCAATCCGCCACGGCGTCGAACATCGAGATCGCCAGCTCGGCGCCCTCGCCGGTGCGCTGCCGGTTGATCAGCGCTTCGAGGATCGCCTCGTAGGCGTTCAGGCCGGAGGCGATGTCGCACACCGAAACGCCGACACGGGCGGGCTCGGCCGTGCCGGTGATCGAGGCGAGGCCGGACTCGGCCTGGATCAGCATGTCGTAGGATTTACGCGTGGCGTAGGGGCCCGTCTCGCCGAAGCCGGAGATCGAGCAGCAAATCAGCCGCGGATATTTTTTGCGCAGGCTGGTCGCTCCGAAGCCGAGCTTGGCGGCCGAGCCGGGTTTTAGATTCTGCACGAACACGTCGGCGCGCGCCAGCATGGCGTCCAGCAGCGCCTTGTCGGCCGCGTCCATCAGATCGAGCACCACCGATTCCTTGCCGCGGTTGAGCCAGACGAAGTAGCTGCACTCGCCGTGCACCAGATCGTCGTAGCCGCGCGCGAAGTCGCCTTCGGGCCGCTCGATCTTGATGACGCGTGCGCCGGCATCGGCAAGCCGGCAGCTGCACATCGGCGCCGCGACGGCTTGCTCGAGCGACACGACCAGAAGGCCGGAGAGGGGCAAAGACATCGAACTTAACTCATCCGTCATGCCCGGGCTTGACCCGGGCATCCATGCAGCGATGCCGTGGTTATGGATTGCCGGTTCAAGCCCGGCAATGACGATTTTCTGTTTGGGGCAAATTTGGTCAATACGACCGCGGCAATCCCAGCACGTGCTCGGCAATATAGGACAGAACCAGATTGGTCGAGATCGGCGCCACCGTGTAGAGCCGGGTCTCGCGGAATTTGCGCTCGATGTCGAACTCTTCGGCAAAACCGAAGCCGCCGTGGGTCTGCACGCACATGTCGGCGGCGGCCCAGGACGATTCGGCAGCGAGATGCTTGGCCATGTTGGCCTCGGCGCCGCAATCCTTGCCGGCTTCGTAGAGCGCGGCGGCCTCGCGCACCATCAGCTCGGCGGCGCGCATATTGATGTAACAGCGGGCGATGGGAAACTGCACGCCCTGGTTCTGGCCGATCGGCCGGCCGAACACGACGCGCTCGCCCGCATACGAGGCGGCCTTGTCGATGAACCACTTGGCATCGCCGATGCATTCGGCCGCGATCAGGATGCGCTCGGCATTCATGCCGGAGAGGATGTAACGGAAGCCCTCGCCCTCGTTGCCGATCAGGTTGGCGGCCGGCACCCGCATGTTCTCGAAGAACACTTCCGTGGTGGCGTGATTCATCATGGTGCGGATCGGCCGGATGGTCAGGCCGTGGCCTTTCGCCTCGCGCATGTCGACGATGAAGACCGAGAGTCCGGCCGTGCGGGAGGCCGCCTGCTCGCGCGGTGTTGTGCGGGCGAGCAGCAGCATAAGATCGGAATGTTCGGCGCGCGAGGTCCAGATTTTTTGGCCGTTGACAACATAATGATCGCCGTCGCGTACCGCATTGGTGCGGAGGCTCAACGTATCGGTGCCGGAGGTCGGTTCGGTGACGCCGAAGGCTTGCAGCCGCAGCTCGCCGCGCGCGATCCCCGGCAGATAGCGCGCTTTCTGTTCGGCGCTGCCGTGACGCAGCAGCGTGCCCATCGTGTACATCTGAGCGTGACAGGCGGCGCCGTTGCAGCCCGAAGACTGAATCTCTTCCATGATGGCCGCGGCCGCGCTCATGGTCAGGCCGCTGCCGCCGTATTCTTCAGGGATCAGCGCTGCCAAAAAGCCGGCCTTGGTGAGCGCAGCGACGAACTCTGCCGGATACGCACGCTCGCGGTCGAGCGCTCGCCAGTACTCGCCGGGAAAATCGGCGCAGAGCGCGCGCACCGCCTCGCGGATCGGCGCAAGCTCTGCGCTGTCGCTCACGATGTCACCTCGGCGCGGCCGTTGTTGACGGCAATCACGTCGCGCTCGGCTACGCGGGTACGGAAACTGACAACGGCGCCGTCGCGCCACATCTCGGTGCGTAGCGTCTCGCCGGGAAATACCGGCGCGGAAAAGCGGCAGGCGAACGACACGAGCTTTTGCGGATCATAGCCGCACATGGTTTTCAGCACCGCGTGGCCGGCGAAGCCGAAATTGCCAAGCCCATGCATGATCGGCTTGTCAAAACCTGCCGCGCGCGCGACTGCCGGCTCGGAATGCAGCGGATTGCGGTCGCCGCTCAGCCGATAGATCAGCGCGCTCTCAGGGCGCGTGGTGAGATCGCACACGGCATCCGGCGCGCGGCTCGGAATCGGATGCGGCTCCGGCGCCTGGCGCGGCGGCCCGCCGAAACCGCCGTCGGCGCGGCAGAACGTGGTCTGCGTCACGGTCGCGATCAGTTCGCCGGTCGCCTTATCGGTCACCTTGCGCTCGGTCAGCACCAGCGCGCCCTTGCCGGCTCCTTTGTCGACCACGTCGAGGATGCGCTGCCGGCCGATCACCGTGTTCTGCGGCTTGAGCGGCTGATGCAGCCGCACGCCCTGTTCGCCATTGACGATGCGCACCCAATCGATGCCGGTCTTGAGCTCGCGCATCCAGAAACCCGGATGGCCCAGCACCGCCCCCATGGTGGGCAGCACCTTCAGGTTTTTCTCGTACACGAAGGCGAGCTGGTCCTCGTCCATAAAATCCTGACCGAGTCCGACGCCGAGCGCGTAGAGAATGCAATCCTTCGGCCCGTAGGTCTGCTCGCCCTGCGGAATGTCGAGCGCCATCAGCTTGTCGTAGACGATGGTCATTGCGTTTCCCCGTCCATACTCACCACATCACACCGGATCCCACGAGAATACGTCGGTGGAGCGCTCCAGCGGCGTGAACGAGGGACCGAACGCGCCTTTGAGCTGGGCGTCGATCTTTTCCGGGCTCCAGCCGTCGGCGCGGTGCAGGCTGCGGATCGGGCGGTTCTGGTTGAACAGATAAATCTCGTTGTTGCGCACGCCGAAAATCTGCCCCGAGATGCCGGCAGCGCGGTCGGACGCGAGATAGACCGCAAGCGGCGCGATCTTTTCCGGCGTCATCTCGCGAAACCGGGCGACGCGCGCCTTCTCTTCCTCGGTCTCGGCCGGGATCGAGTCGATCATCCGCGTCCAGGCGAACGGCGCGATGCAGTTCGACCGCACCGCAAAGCGTTGCATGTCGAGGGCGATGCCGCGCGACAGGCCAACAATGCCCAGCTTGGCGGCCATGTAGTTGGCCTGACCGAAATTGCCGACCAGGCCCGAGGTCGAGGTCATGTGGATAAAACTGCCGGAATTCTGCTCGCGGAAATGCGTCGCGCAGGCGCGGCTCATGTTGAAGCTGCCGTGCAGATGCACGCCGATCACGTCGGACCAGTCGGACCAGCTCATGCGATGAAAGATGCGGTCGCGCAGAATGCCGGCATTGTTGACCAGGATATCGACCCTGCCGAACGCGTCGAGCGCCGACTTCACGATCTTGTCGGCGTTGCCGGGCTCGCTGATCGACAAGGTCGAGGCGATCGCCTGGCCGCCGGCCTTCTTGATCTCGTCGACCACCACCTGCGCCGGTCCGGCGTCGGTGCCGGCGCCCTCCAGGCTGGCGCCGATATCGCAGACCACGACGCGCGCGCCCTCCTGCGCCATGAGCAGCGCAATGCCGCGGCCGATGCCGCGCGCGGCGCCGGTCACGATGGCGACTTTTCCGGAAACGATGCTGGGCATGTTGCCTACGCTCCCCCTTCGTCACCCGCGGACTTGATCCGCGGGTCCATGCAGCGGCACCGCACAATGGATTGCTGGGTCAGGCCGGGCAATGACGATCTTCAGCCCCACACTTCGCGGGCCACCTCCCCGATCATGCGCAGCTTGGCCCATTGCTGCTCCTCGGCGAGCGTATTGCCTTCCTCGGTCGAGGCGAAGCCGCATTGCGGCGACAGGCAGAGCTGATCGAGATCGGCGAATTTTTGCGCCTCCTCGATGCGGCGCTTGATGGCGTCCTTTGCTTCCAGCGTGCCGGTCTTGGTGGTCACGACGCCGAGCACCGCGAGACGGCCTTTCGGCAGGCGGCGCAGCGGCTCAAAACCCCCGGCGCGCTCGGTGTCGTATTCCATGAAGTAGCCATTGACCTTGATCTTATCGAACAGGACCTCCTGCTCGGCCTCGTAGCCACCGCTGCCCATGAAGGTCGATTTATAGTTGCCGCGGCACAGATGCATGGTGACGGTCATGTCCGACGGAATGTCGGAAATCGCCATGTTGATCAGGTCGCCGTAAAGTGGGCCGAGCGCGTCCGGATCGTCGCCGCGATCCTTCATCTGCTGGCGGTATTTTGGATCGCACAGCATGGCGATGAAGACCTCATCGAGCTGCAGATAGCGGCAGCCGGCGTCCGCAAAGGCGCGCACCGCCTTTTTATAGGCCTGGCCGAGATCGTCGAAAAATTTGTCGAGCGTCGGATAAATCTTTTTGTCGATGGGCGTGCCGATCGGCCGGCCGTACATCGCCGACGGCGCCGGAATCGTCATCTTCGGCGTGCGCGAGGTATGCGCTTTGACGAACTTGAAATGCTCGAGCATCGGATGGCCGGAGAAGCCGAGTCTGCCCGTGACCTTGACGCCTTCGTTGCGGGTGGTGACGGCCGCAAAGGCGATGCCGGTGTCCATGACGCTGCGCTCGACGCCATCGAGGCCCCAGAGAAAATCGAGATGCCACCAGGAGCGGCGGAATTCGCCGTCGGTGATGGACTGCAGGCCGACGTCCTCTTGTTTCTTGATCGCGTCGGCGATGGCGCGGTCTTCGACCGCTTTCAACTCGTCCGCACTGATCTCGCCTTTGGCGCGGCGCTCGCGCGCTTGCTTGAGCGCCGCGGGGCGCAACAGGCTGCCGACATGATCGGCCCGGAATGGCGGCTTGGTTCGCTGCATTGTCTTGTCCTCTTTCTCTAATTCGTCACCCGCGGGCTCGACCCGCGGGTCCATGCGGCGGCGCCGCTGCATGGATTGCCGGGTCAAGCCCCGCAATGACGAAGGGCGGAGTCACCCCCACACCTCTTCGGCGATCTCGACAATCATGCGCAGCTTGGCCCATTGCTGCTCTTCGGCCAGCGCGTTGCCTTCCTCGGTCGAGGCGAAGCCGCATTGCGGCGACAGGCAGAGCTGATCGAGCGGCACGAATTTCGCCGCCTGCTCGATGCGGCGCTTGATCGCGTCCTTGTCCTCGAGCGTGCCGGATTTGGTGGTGACCAGGCCGAGCACCACCGTCTTGTTTTTCGGCAGGAAGCGCAGCGGCTCGAAGCCGCCGGCGCGTTCGGTATCGTATTCCATGAAATAGCCGTGCACGTTGATGGTGTTGAACAGCGTCTCGGCGACCGGTTCGTAGCCGCCGGAGGCGACGAAGCTCGAACGGAAATTGCCGCGGCACAGATGCATGGTGATGGTCATGTCGGCCGGGATGTCGGCGATCGCGGCGTTGATCATGCCCGCATAGATCGCCGGCAGCGCCGCCGGATCCTCGCCGCGGTCGGCCACGGTCTTGCGCAGTGCCGGATCGCATAGGTACGCGAGATTCACCTCGTCGAGCTGCAGATAACGGCAGCCGGCATCCGCAAAGGCGCGCACGGCCTTGCGGTACGACTCGCCGAGGTCGCGATAAAAATCATCCATCGACGGATAGATGGACTCCGGCACCGCGTCGCGGCCGTAGCGGAAATGCAGCGAGGTCGGCGACGGAATGGTCAGCTTCGCCGTGCGCCGCGTATGCGCTTTGAGAAACTTGAAATGCTCGATCATCGGATGCGGCTTGTAGCCGCCGAGCTTGCCGACGACGCGCAGCAGAATCGGCCGCGGCTGCGGCCCGGTGGCGGCGAATTTTATCTTGCGTTCGCCGACGTAGGACTCGACGTTGTCGAGCCGTTCGAGAAAATCATAGTTCCAGGAGATGCGGCGGTATTCGCCGTCGGTGATCGCGTTGAGACCGATGTCCTCCTGCTTGCGGATCAGCACCTCGATCTCGCGGTCCTCGATCTCCTTCAGCGCCTGCTCGCTCAATTCGCCGCTCTTGCGCTTCTCGCGCGCCTGTTTGAGGGCGGCGGTGCGCAACAGACTGCCGACGTGATCGGCGCGGAACGGCGGTTTGGTGCGTTGCATTGTCTTACTCACTCGTTTGACTCGTCACCCGCGGGCTTGACCCGCGGGTCCATGGGGCGGCGCCGTTGCGTGGATTGCCGGGTCAAGCCCGGCAATGACGAAGGATGACTTCACCTCCACACCTCGTCGGCGATTTCGACGATCATGCGCAGCTTCGCCCATTGCTCGTCCTCGGCCAGAACGTTGCCCTCCTCGGTCGAGGCAAAGCCGCATTGCGGCGACAGGCAGAGCTGGTCGAGCGCGACGTATTTGGTCGCTTCGTCGATGCGGCGCTTGATGGCGTCCTTGCTTTCGAGCTTGCCGGACTTCGAGGTCACCAGCCCGAGCACCAGCTGCTTCCTGCCCTTGGGGAAGAAGCGCAGCGGCTCGAAACCGCCGGCGCGTTCGCTGTCGTATTCGAGGAAATAGCCGTCAAACGCGGTGTTGCCGAGCAGCTGTTCGGCGACGAAGTCGTAGCCGCCCGAGGCGATGAAGGTCGAGCGAAAATTGCCGCGGCAGGAATGCATGGTGACGGTCATGTCGGCCGGCTTGCCGGCGAGCGCCGCATTGGTCAGCGCCGCGTAGCGCTGCGGCAACGTATCCGGATCGTCGCCGCGCGCCTTCGAGTGCGCGCGCTCATTCGGATCGCACACCATGGCCCAGGCGGTGTCGTCGAGCTGCAGATAGCGGCAGCCGGCGTCATAGAATGCGCGGATCGCCGCACGGTAGGCGGCGGCGAGATCGTCGAAGAACGGATCGAGCGTAGGATACACGTCCCGGCTAATCGCGGCGCGGCCTTGGCGGAAGTGAATCGTGCTCGGCGCCGGGATCGTCATCTTCGGCGTGACGCGCGTGCGGCTCTTGAGAAACTTGAAATGCTCCAGCATGGGATGGCCGGAGAAGCCGATCTTGCCTGTCATTTTGATCGACTCGGCCTTGGTCTGCACGCCGGCGAACTGGATGCCGTGCTCGGTGGTGTAGAACGTCACGCCGTCGAGGCCGCGGAAGAAATCGAATTGCCACCACGAGCGGCGGAATTCGCCGTCGGTCGCGAGCTTCAGCCCGATCTCCTGCTGTTTGTCGATGGCCTTTTCGATCTCGCGGTCTTCGATCTCCTTGAGCTGCGCTGCCGTCATGGCGCCTTGCGCGTGTTTGGCGCGCGCGTCCTTCAGCGGCGCAGGACGCAGCAAGCTGCCGACATGATCGGCGCGAAACGGCGGCGTGGCGTGTTGCATGGTCATTTGCCGTCCTTGAGCACATAGCGGCCGTCATCGAGCCGGCCGAGCCGCTTCGCCGCATACAGCGCATCGAGCTCGCGCACGATCTCGCGGCCGTCTTTGCTGCCGAGAGCGGCCATGAGCTGCAAAAAGCTGGCGGGACCGGCTGCCAGCGCATCGGCCGCCGAGCGATGCGGCGCGGTTTTGTTTGCGACCGGGGCGGTCGGCACGGAAAATTCGAACGCGTCGGCTTTGCCGAACGGCAGGGTGCAGTCGAAGCCGAGCTTGGCGCCGGTGCGCGCGCCGCCAAGCGATGGATCGAGCGGCACGACGCGGAAGCCGGAGCCGACGATCAGGTCACGGTCGGCCTGAAAGCGCGTGGCGAACGCCCAGTCGGCTTCGGCATCGGAGAATATGTTGATATCGGGATCGTAGACGAAGACGTGCTTGGCCTCGGCATGCGAGCCGAATACCGCCGCGATGGCATTGCGGGCGTCGCCCGGCACGCGCTGGCGCAGCGCGACCCGCACATTGTACATGCCGCCGCTCGATGGCGTGGCGTAGACGGCGAGCGGCTCGCGCACCGAAGCCTGCAGCGCCGCCCAAGCCGCGGCTTCGGTCTTCACCGCGCTGAGGTGGGTGGTGTCGGTATGCGACAAGGTGCGGCCGCTGATGGTCAGCGTCTGGAACAGGGCGTCCTCGCGGTGGGTGATCGCGGTGACGTGCAGCACCGGATTGCGCTTCACCACGCCGTAATAGCCGACGTATTCGCCGAACGGTCCTTCCGGCTCGACGTGGCCGGCGGGATCGAGCACGCCTTCGATGACGTATTCGGCGTCGGCCGGCACGTGAATATCGTTGGTCACGCATTTGACCACCGGCACCGGCGCGCCGCGCAGCGCGCCGACGATGTCGAGCTCGTCGACGTCCGGCAGCGCCATCATGGCGGCCAAAAAATCGGCGGGGTGCGAGCCGACCGTGTAGGCGACCGGCACCGGTTCGTTACGCGCGGCTCCTTGCAGATAGATGGCACGCATATCGCTCGGCGCGATCAGGTCGACGCCGGCGTGGCGCGGGCCGCGCAGCATGATGCGGCGGCAACCCACATTGGTGAAGCCAGAGCCGGGAAAGCGCGCGTAGTCGATGCCGGCCGAAATATACGGCGCGCCGTCGGCACCATGCTGCAGATGTACCGGCAGCGCGGTGAGATCGGCTTCGTCGTCCTTCAGCACGACTTGTTGCACCGGCGCCTGCTGCGACGAGACTTTGACGGCCGGCTGCAGCTGAGCAAGACGCTTGCTCAGCGCGGCCAATAAATCGCGTTCGTCGGTATCGAGCGCCAGCGCGAGGCGCTTGCGCGAGCCCATCACGTTGCCGACCAGCTCGGCGCGCTCGGGCCCAGCGGCCTTGAACAGCACCGCGCGCGGATTGCCGTCGAGCGCAGCGGCGACGTCGATCAGATCGACGGGCTGGTCGCGCACTTCGCATTCGCCGTCGTCGACCAGTTTTTGCACGAAATTACGCAGCCGGAAGCGCTCGGTGTCGATCGTCGGCATGGGCGCCCTCCCAATTGCGGCGGCTTAAAAACGCTGTGCTGGACAGACGATCTAGCAACGCCTGCGCGCGGGTGTAAATCCCCGCTTCTGCGTACTCTGTGCGGCTGGTATTTCCCGCCGCTGTTGTAATACTGGATCGTCCGCCTTCGCGGTCGATGACAATGTGGAGTGATTGCTGTGGCGCCCACGCTCCGGCTTTACGAAGACGTGCTGGCAAATGACGGTACTGCGACGCTCCCGGCGCGGCCGCGCATGGTGTTCGTCGTGCACGGCTCGGTGACGATCGCTGATCGCGAACTGCGCGACGATGAGGCATGGAGCGGCGAGGCAGCGATCGCACTCAAAGCCGGACGCGGCGGTGCGTGTCTGTGGCGATGGGAGCTTGCCGGCGAGGGCGAAGCAGCCGCGCTTGCCGGTTCGCGCGAAAAACTTTGCGCGCAGCTCGAAACACTGCCGCAAGGCCGGCTGCTCCTGCGTGGCGACAGCGTGGCGTTTCCGCCGGGCGGCTGCGCCTATCTGCATCGCCATCAGGGGCCCGGCATCCGCTGCCTGCTCGAAGGCGGCATCCGCATCGATACCCACGGCCGCTCGACGTCGTACGGCCCCGGCGGCGCCTGGTATGAGACCGGTCCCGACCCGGTATTTGCGCAAGGCGCCGACCGGCCGACGCGCTTCATCCGGGTGATGATTTTGCCGGTATCTTACGTGGGCAAAAGCTCGGTCGAGTATTTGAACGAAGAAGATAAGGCCAAGCCGAAGTCGCAGCAGTACAGGATTTTCGCCGACCTGCCGCTGACGGTCGAAGTCAGTTAAGCAGTCACACCGGCTTGTAATTGCGGTCCATGGGCACGTCGATCAACAGCGGCGCGTTGCTTTGCAGGCCACGCGCGATGAGATCGGTCGCTTCGTGCACGGTCTTGACGCGTTCGGCCGCGATACCGAGCGAACGTGCAAGCCCGACATAGTCGATCGCCGGATCGGTCAGCTCCATGCCGACGTAGTGGTCGACCTGCGCGGCCAGGCCGCGCTGCGCGTGCAGGCGCTGCTTGAGAATGCGGTACGAGGTGTTGTTGAAGATCACGAACACGACGCCGATGCGCTCGTGCGCCGCGGTCCACAGCGCCTGGCAGGTGTACATGGCGCTGCCGTCACCGACCAGCGCCAGCACCGGCCGATCGGGCAAAGCGAGCTTGACGCCGAGCGCCGCCGGCAGGCCCCAGCCGATGCCGCCGCCGCGCAGCCCGAAAAAGCTTTGCGGGTCGTCGCTGCGGATCAGCGAACGAATGCCGAGCCCCGACGAGATGGTCTCGTCGATCACCACCGCATCCTTCGGCAGCATCTCGCCAATGGCCTCGAGCAGCGCCAGCGGCTGCACCGGGGTTTGCTCGGCCAGCGCGCGCGCCTTGGTCTTGAGCGCCTCGCGTTCGGCGAGGCTGGCGCGCTTGGCTGCTTCGAGCCGCTCGCGCGCCACGCCGCGGGCGCCGCTGGTCATCGTCTCGCGCACCGCCTTGGTCACGTCGGGCAGCGTGGTTTTCGGATCGCCGAGGATCGCGACCTGCGGCGGATAATTCTTGCCGATCTCCCAGGCGTCGGTGTCGAGATGAATGAGCGTGAGGCCCGCGGGCATCGGCTCGATGTCGGACGGCAGCGACAGCGTGAACAGATCGCCGCCGACCGAGAACAGCACATCGTACTGTTCGAGAATCTTGCGGATCGGCCCCTGCATGCGGGTCATGCCGCCGCGGAACAGCGGATGCGACGCCGGGAAAGACGCCGTGGAGGGCACCAGCTCGGTGTAGACCGGCGCGCCGATGAGTTCGGCGAGTTCGACCAGCTCAGCGTGGGCGCGGCCCTGCGCCACCGCGTCGCCGGCGATGATCAGCGGCCGCTCGGCGCGCGCGAGCAGCGCGGCCGCCTCGGCGACCGCTTCCGGATCGCCGCGCAGCCGCGGCGCGATGCGCGTCGGCGCCAACAGATCGAGCTCGCCCTCGGCTTTGAGAATGTCGCCAGGGAGCGCCAAAAAGACCGGGCCGGTCGGCGGCGCCAGCGCGGTCTTGGCGGCGCGATGCACCAGCCGCGGCAGGTCGGCGAGCCGATGCACTTCGGCGGACCATTTGGTCAGCGGCCGCGCGATCGGCGGCAGGTCGGCCCACAGGATCGGCTCGGTGGTGTTGAAATCCTGGTCGTGCTGGCCGGCGGTGACCAGGATCGGCGAGCCCGCCTTCTGGGCGTCGTACAGCATGCCCATGGCGTTGCCGAGCCCGGGCGTCACATGCAGGTTGACGACGGCGAGCTTGCCGGAGGCCTGCGCATAACCGTCCGCCATGCCGATCACGGTCGCCTCCTGCAGGCCGAGAACGTAACGCAGCTCGTTATCGACCGCGAGCGCATCCATCAGCGGCAACTCGGTAGTGCCGGGATTGCCGAACATGATGTCGACGCCTTCCTGCTTGAGCAGCTCCAGGAACGCGCGTTTTCCGGACATGGCGGGCAAGGTCTTGCTCCCTCAGCAAAGCGCGAATGATAGCACGCGCCAAAGATTGGCGATGCGGATCGGAAACCAAATGATGCACTTGGGGATGGTGCCGCGGAAGGGATTCGAACCCCCGACCCACGCATTACGAATGCGTTGCTCTACCAGCTGAGCTACCGCGGCGCTGGGGTCCAAGTAATACGCGCGGAGTATTAACGCAAGAAATGCGGGGCGCGGATGGCGGTCCGGCCAAGCTCCTTGAGCGGCTCGGAACACGGGTCTAGGCTCGCTGGTCGCAATGGCACCGCCGGACGTTGAGCCCTGCTCCGCCCGGCCAGTCGGGAGGATTGCCATGCCGATCAGGACAATCGCGCTCGCCGCCGCGTTCGCGCTCGCCGCGGCTGGATTGTGGGCAATACCGCCCGCCTTGGCGCAGAGCGCAGCCGCGCTGTCGGGCGAGGTCAGTTCGGCCCAAGAAGGCGCGATGGAAGGCGTGGTGGTCAGCGCCAAGAAGGACGGCTCGACCATCACGGTTTCGGTGGTCAGCGACGCCAAGGGACATTTCAGCTTCCCGGCGGCGCGGCTCGAGCCTGGGCACTATGCGGTCGCCATTCGCGCCACCGGCTACGATCTCGACGGCCCGCACGACGTCACGCTCGCCGCCGGGCAGGAGAGCAAGCTCGCGCTGAAACTGAAACCGGCGCGAAATCTGAGCGGGCAGCTGACCAATGCCGAGTGGCTGATCAGCATGCCGGGCAGCGACGAGCAGAAGCGTTTTCTGCTCCAATGCAACAGCTGCCACACGCTCGAGCGCATCGTGAAATCGACTCACGACGCGGCCGAGTTCATGCAAGTGTTCCAGCGCATGGCCGGCTACTACCCGGGCTCGACGCCGCTGCATCCGCAGCGGCTCACCGGCGACGCCGTGCGCAATATCGGCCATGGCCCGGAGGCGCAGAAGATCGCCGAGTGGCTCGCCGGCGTCAATCTGAGCGCGCAGGAGCATTGGAGCTGGCCGCTCAAGACCTTGCCGCGGCTGTCGGGCCAATCCACCCACGTGATCATCACCGAATACGATCTGCCGAACAAGCAAATCGAGCCGCACGACGTGATGCTCGATCGCGCCGGCAATGTCTGGTACTCGGATTTCGGCGAGATGTTTTTGGGCGAGCTCGATCCGAAAACCGGCGAGGTCACGCAATATCCGATTCCGGTGGTCAAGCCCGGCTATTCGCTCGGCACGCTCGATCTGGAAATCGACAAGGACGGCAATCCCTGGATCGGCCTGATGTATCAGAGCGCGATCGCCAAGTTCGATCGCAAGTCCGGCAAGTTCGAAACCTGGTCGACGCCGAAGGAATGGGATTCCGATGCCGGCCAGCTCGGCCATCTCGCGGTCGAGGGCACGCCGGCCGATTCCAAAGTGTGGATCAAGAATTCGGCCGGCGGGCATATCTACCGGCTCGATCTCGCCTCGAACAGATTCGAAGATCTGGGCTCGCCGAAGGACCCGCGCACCGGCAAGCGCATCGGCACCTACGGGATTCATTCCGACGCCGACAACAACCTTTATCTGCTCGACTTCTCGGCCGGCAACATCGTGCGCATCGATGCCAAGACCAAGGAGCCGACGGTGTACCTGACGCCGACGCCGAATTCGCATCCGCGGCGCGGCCGCGTCGACGACCAGGGCCGGCTGTGGTTCGCCGAATATTTCGGCAACGCGATCGGCATGCTCGATCCGCAGAGCGGCAAGATCGCCGAATGGCAGGTGCCGACGCCGTGGTCGTCGCCCTACGACGCGGCGCTCGACCGCAACGGCGACGCCTGGACCGGTTCGATGAACACCGACCGCGTGGCGCGGCTCGACGTCAAGACCGGCCGCTACACCGAATACCCGCTGCCGCGCCCGACCAATATCCGGCGCGTTTTCGTGGACGACAGCAAAAATCCGGGTACGCTTTGGATCGGCAGCAATCACGGGGCATCGATCGTGAAGGTCGAGCCGCTGGATTGACGCAACGCCCTGATTATTGTCCGTCGCGTTACGCCGTCGATCGCAATGGCAAGCAAAAGTTTCGAAAGGATTGTTTTGTCATATGTGGACGGCCCCTTGGCAAGCACTTTTGTGACGAGCGACTTGGCAGCTGCGGTCATATGTACGGCCTTTTGGTGCGGGCGATATGCCCGCTGGCCCTGATGAAGTCCGCTGACAA
>DASRET010000010.1:0-55692 GCA_035651875.1 Xanthobacteraceae bacterium | reverse complement strand
CGCGTCTCGCGACGAAATAAAAAAGCCGCAACTCGCTCCCGAAGGGCGCTTTCTAGATGCGATCCGGAAGGTGGAGCGAGTGCGGTGCCTGCGCGCGGTCTCGCAAACCGCTCCCGGGCGGCTTCGGACCCTGCCTCTCCGGCACTACGGTCGGGGCGCGAGGAGCTCGCTAGTAAAAGGGGTTTGTGGCGGCGCAAGCTGCGGCAGATTCCGGTAAGCGCAGCCCGAAGCTGAGCCAGGCCTAAAAATCTGGCGAGCGCCGCGACGGAGCGCCGAGAGGCGAGCGCGCCCGAAGCGCGTTGCGGCGGTAACGTCGCAATTGCGTGGCGCGCGCCGCGCCCGGAGCATCGGCAGGCGGTAACGCTTGTTCGGTGTGGCGCGGTTAGTAATGCGTATGCGCCTGTCGGCGCTCCGCCCCCTTCTCTTTTTTTCGGGGCAGCTTTCGTGCAGTGGCGTGGCCAGGCTCCGGTGCGAACAAAAAAACGCGCCGCGAGGATGAGGATGCTTGTGCCTGCATCCTCCCCCGCGCAAGCGGGGGAGGGGGACCGCGCGAAGCGCGGTGGAAGGGGCTTCGGCCCAGACGCTTCGCTTTCGTCGCCGGAGTTTCGTCGAGTCCCCGTAACCCCCACCACCATCGTCGCTCGCTGCGCTCGCTCGATGGTCCCCCTCCCCCGCTTGCGCGGGGGAGGACTAAGTGACGGCGCGCCGCCGCGGCGCTACGATCTGTGTTCCGCATTTGCCGAAGGATACGCCTGCATCATGCTCGACCAGCCCGCCGATTTGAAAACGAAGGCCCCGACGCACAAAGGCCCCCGCCTCGACTTCCAGCAGCACCTCGCCGATCTCGAGGCGGCCGGGCTGGTCGAGCGCGTCGATGCGCCGATCAACAAGGACACCGAGCTGCATCCGCTGGTGCGCTGGCAGTTCGTCGGCGGCGTGCCGGAGGACAAGCGCCGCGCGTTCGTGTTCACCAACGTCACGGATTCGAAAGGCCGCAAGTACGACATTCCGGTCGTGGTCGGCGCGCTGGCGGCGTCGCCGGAGATTTATGCCATCGGCATGGGCCGCAAGGTCGAGGACATCGGCGCGGCGTGGCTCGACGCCATCGCGCATCCGACCGCGCCGGTCACCGTCGCGAACGCCGCCTGCCAGGAAGTCGTGATCACGGGCGATGCGCTGAAAGCGCCGGGCGGCCTCGCCGCGCTGCCGGTGCCGGTGTCGACGCCCGGCTTCGACTCGGCGCCGTATCTCACGGCAACGCTGTGCGTCAGCCGCGATCCGGAAACCGGCGTGCAGAACATGGGCACCTACCGGGCGGCGCTCAAAGCCGCCGATCGGTTGGTGGTGCGCATGGTGGCGCGCGAAGCGACCGGCGCCGGCGGGTTTCTGCATTGGCTCAAGTACCGCAAGCTCGGCCAACCGATGCCGATCGCCATCGTGATCGGCGCCGCGCCGGTCGTGGTGTTCACCGGCCCGCAGAAGCTCGCCATCGATTGCGACGAGCTCGGCGTTGCCGGCGGCCTGGCCGGCGAGCCGATCCGCGTGGTCAAGGCCAAGACCGTCGATCTTGCGGTGCCCGCCGACGCGGAGATCGTCATCGAAGGCCTGATCGATCCGCAAATCCTCGAGCCCGAGGCGCCGTTCGGCGAGAGCAACGGCTACGTCGCGCTCGAAGGTTTCAACATGCCCATGCGCGTCACCGCAATCACGCGCAAAGCCAAGCCGGTGTTCTGCTCGATCATCAGCCAGGTGACGCCGAGCGAGTCGAGCGTGATCAAGAAGGTGGCGTACGAGCCGCTGTTCCTGGCGCACCTGCGCGACGGCCTCGGCATCAAGGGCGTGCGCAAGGTCGCCATGCACGAACGGCTGACCAATCTGCGCCCGGTGATCTTCGTGCAGATCATGCACGGCACGCCGCGCACCGAGATCTGGCGCGCGCTGCACGGCGCGTCGTCGCTGATGTCGAACTGCGGCAAGATCGTCATCGCGGTGAGCGACGACATCGATCCGGCGAGCGTCGATGCGGTGCTGTGGTCGCTCGCCTACCGCTCCAATCCGCTCGACGACGTGCAGCTGGTGCCGCACCGCGGCGGCGTGCAGGGCGCGCAATACGGCCCCGAGCAGTCGGATTCCTCGATGCTGATCGACGCCACCCGCAAGCGGCCGATGGCGCCGCTCGCCTTGCCGACCCGCGAGCACATGGAGCACGCCCGCGCGCTGTGGGAGCGGCTTAACCTATACCCGCTCACCGTCACGTCGCCGTGGCACGGCTACCAGCTCGGCGACTGGACCGAGCGCTGGGAGACGTTCGCGCGGCGCGCCGCCGCCGGCGACTGGGAGCTGTCGGGAAAGGAAACGCTGGCGCGGCAACGCCCCGGCGTCATGCCGGAGACGTCGGTAAGGGCGGTGGAAAAAGAACAGGCGTCGATTGCGGCAATCGGCGCGCAGCAACCCGAGGTGCAGCGGCCTGGCGGCTCTTAGAACGCCAGACAAAGCGCCACGAAAAACGCGGCACCGATCGCCGTGAAACCGATCTGAAAGGGATCGAGTCGGGGAAAACGCATGATCGCCGTTCCCGTGCCCACCCGGCAAACGAACGCCACATGGCGTCGTTTGTTCCAACCCGAGCCGGAATCCATGCTCTCCGCCGCAGGATCTTTGGCATGGCGTTCCAGGCCTCACGCGTTCGGTGAATACAGTTTCCGACCGGCCGCCAAATGACGAACAGGTTGCGCTCTACCGGCGCCGCCGCCTATCTATGCCGAGCATGGACGCGACCAGCACCACATCCGCCGCACCGCAGCCGAATACGGCTGCGGCCGCCCGCCTGATCGACGCCCGGCTGACCGCGATCACGCCGGTGGCGCGGGATACCAACCTCTACACCTTCCAGCGCAGCGACGGCGCCGCGCTGCCGGCCTATAAGCCCGGCGCCCATATCGACCTGCATCTGCCGAACGGGCTCATGCGGCAATTTTCGCTGGTGGTGCCGAACGCCGATCCGCAGAGCTACGTGGTCGGCGTCAAGCGCGACGAGAACAGCCGCGGCGGCTCGCGCTACATCATCGACGAAATGAAGGTCGGCGATCAGATCAAGATCAGCGCGCCGCGCAATACCTTTCCGCTGGTCGCCGACGCCGAGCACGTCGTGCTGTTCGCCGGCGGCATCGGCATCACGCCGATCTGGTGCATGGCGCAGGAGCTCGCCGCGCTCGGCCGCTCGTACAAGCTTTATTACGCCTGCCGCTCGCGCGCCGACATGGCGTTCGTCGAGGAGCTGGAAAAGCTCGACGTCAATCTCCGCCACCTGCATTTCGACGACACCGCGGGCGGCGTGCTCGACATGGCGGCGGCCATCGCCGAGACCCCGGCCGGCGCGCACATCTATTGCTGCGGCCCCAACCCGATGCTCAAGGCATTCGAGGCCGCGACAGCCGGCCGGCCGCGCAATCTCATCCACGTCGAATATTTCACGCCGAAGGACGAGGCTGCGGCGGGCGGCGAAGCCAAGCTCGGCGGCTTCTGGGTCGAGCTCTCCCGCTCCGGCGAGGAGTATTTCATCCCCGAGGGCAAGAAGATTCTCGAAGTGCTGTACGAGGCCGGCGTCGACGTCGACTATTCGTGCGAGCTCGGCATCTGCGGCGCCTGCGAGACCAAGGTCATCTCCGGCATCCCCGAGCACCACGATTCGGTGCTGTCCGAAGAGGAGCAGGCGACCAACGAGAAGGTCATGATCTGCTGCTGCGGCTGCAAGACCGAGCGGCTGGTGCTGGATATGTAGGCATCGTCATTGCCGGGCTCGACCCGGCAATCCATGCTGCGCTAAAGTGTTCGCGAACACTGCCGACTTCGGCAGCCAAACCTCAGCATGGATCGCTGGGTCAAGCCCGGCGATGACGAAGAAGAAGAACATGGACACCGCCGTCAAAGCCCGCCCCGTCAAGAAATCCGCCGCCGTTAAAGACCGTCAGGACCTGCGCTCCTGGCTGGCGCAGTTGCGCGCCGCCGACGAAGTGCAGGACATCGCGGGCGCCGACCGCGAGAAGGAGATCGGCGGCATCGTCGACATCTATCAGCGCAAGGTCGGCAACAAGGCGGTGCTGTTCGACGACGTGCCGGGATTTCCGCGCGGCCATCGCATCCTCGCCAACATCCTCACCTCGGTGCGGCGCATCAACATCACGCTCGGCCTGCCGGTCGACGGCAGCGCCGTCGAGCTGGTGCACTACTGGCGCCGCTACATGAAAGAGGCGCGCGCCATCGCGCCCGCCATCGTCAAGAGCGGACCGCTGCTCGACAACGTGCACACCGGCAAGGATATCGACATCTTCGAGATCCCGGTGCCGCGCTGGCACGAGCACGACGGCGGCTACTACATCGGCACCGGCGACATGGTGATCATGCGCGATCCGGACACCGGCTGGATCAATTACGGCGCCTACCGCATCCAGGCGCACGAAGGCAACATCGCCACCGTCATGTGCTCCAAGGGCAAGCACGGCGACCTGATCAAGCGGCGCTACCACGAACGCGGCGAGCCGTGCCCGATCGCCGTGGTGTGCGGCATGCATCCGGCCATGTTCATGATCGCTGGCCTGGAAATTCCGTACGGCCGCAACGAGTACGACGCCGCCGGCGGCCTTATCGGCGAGCCGATCGAGGTCATCACCGGGCCGCGCACCGGCCTGCCGATCCCGGCCCATGCCGAGATCGCCTTCGAGGGCTTCATCCATCCGGGCGACGAGCGCAACGAAGGCCCGCTCGGCGAATGGACCGGCTACTACGCCGGCGGCCTGAAGAAGGAGCCGGTGATCCGCATCGAGACCTTCATGCACCGCGACGATCCGATCCTGCTCGGCGCCATTCCGGGCATCCCGCCGGACGACGATTCGTTTTATCGCGGCACCTATCGGTCGGGCGCGGTGTGGAATCAGCTTGAAGCCGCCGGCGTGCCGGAAGTCAAAGGCGTGTGGGCCCATGCGGCGGGCGGCAGTCGGCTCTGGCTCACCGTCGCGATCCGCCAGCAATATCCCGGCCACGCCAAGCAGGCCGGGCTCATCGCCTCGCAATGCCACGCCGGCGCCTATGCCAACCGCTTCGTCGTCGTGGTCGACGACGACATCGATCCGGCCGACATGGATAAGGTGGTGTGGGCGATGTGCACGCGCTTCGATCCGCGCGAGGGCATGGAGACGCTGCGCGGCTGCTGGTCGACAGTGCTCGATCCGATGGTGTACGGCACCGACGACCCGCGCAACGCCCGCGTCGTCATCGACGCCTGCAAGCCATTCAAGCGCCGCGACACGTTCCCGCAAGTGGTGCGCAACAGCCAAGAGGTTGAGGATCTGGTGCGCGGCAAGTTTTCCGACGTGCTGCCGCGCTGATTAGCCATGAACGAAAAAATCGACATCACGCTCAACATCAACGGCCGCGATTATCCGATCCGGGTCGAGGCGCGCAAAACGCTGGTCGACGCCATTCGCGACGATTGCGGCCAGACCGGCACCCACATCGGCTGCGAGCACGGCGTGTGCGGCACCTGCACCATCATCGTCGACGATCTGGCGGTGCGCTCGTGCCTGATGTTCGCCGTGCAGGCCGCCGGCAAAAAGATCCGCACCGTCGAGGGGCTCGCCGACGGCGACGAGCTCAACGTGCTGCAGCGCGCCTTCATCGAGAACCACGGCCTGCAATGCGGCTATTGCACGCCCGGTTTTTTGATGCTGGCGACCAACGTGCTGGAAAAGAACCCGCAGATCGACGACGAGGCGCTGATCGACGTGCTCTCCTCGAACCTCTGCCGCTGCACCGGCTATCAGAACATCATCAAGGCGGTGAAAGCCGCGCGGGATGAGATGCGCAAGTAATTAAACCTTCAACGCCCCAAGCGCCGCCTTCGCCACCTCGACGTCCTGCTCGATCTTGGCGCCGCCGGCGGCGACCGCGCCGATGACCTCGCCATCTACCACGATCGGAAAGCCGCCCGGCACGTTGGTGAAATCGCCCATGCGCACCGCCATCGACAGCGCATTCTCCTCCGGCGCGTAGCCGGTCGGCTGGCGCTGCGACGCCGCGGTGATCGCCTTGCGCTTGGTGGTGATGATCGAGAAATGCCGCGCGCCGTCCATCATCAGGAACGCGATCAGCCGGCAGCTGGCATCGACCACCGCGAGCGACACCTTGCAGCCGAGCGCGTCGGCCTTGGCGATGCCGGCCTGCAGCATTTTCAGGCTCGCCTGCTCGGTAAGCCGATGGGTGGCGACAAAGTCTGGCATGGCGCATCCTTGATTGCGGCTGGACACACATGTCATAGCACGGCACAGCGCATGACGAGGTGCGAATGAGCGTGGGAAAGTGGGACCGCGAGGCCGATGTGGTCGTGATCGGCTCCGGCGCGACCGGCATGCCGGCGGCGATCGTGGCGCGCGAGGCCGGCGCCTCGGTGATCGTGGTCGAGGCCGAGAATCACATTGGCGGCCACGCCATCACCTCGGGCGGCAACCTACCGCTCGGCGGCGGCAACCGCTATCAGAAGAAGTACGGCATTGCGGATTCGGCCGAGCTGTTCTTCCAGGACCTGACCGACTGGTCGGTGGTCGAGACCAACGGCTTTCCGCCGTACCGTTACAACGACCGCGAAATCATCCGCGCCTTCGCCGACAACAGCGCCGCGGCGCTGGAATTTCTGCTGGCCCATGGGGTAAAGATCATCGACCGCATGCCGAACAAGATCGGGCACGAGATCGGCGTCTCGGTGCTGCGCACCATGCAGATCGACGTCGCCGATTGGCCGATGGTGCATACCGGCGGACCGGCGGCGCCCGACGATGACGAAATCCGCGCCGGCGCCGGCCTGATGCGGCCGCTCGAGGCAGCGGCGCGCCAAGCCGGCGTCGATATCCTGCTCGCGCACCGCATGACGGCAATCCATCGCGAGGCGTTGCGCTCCGGCCGCGTCACCGGCATTGCCGTCGATAACAATGGCCGGACGCTCAACATCCGCGCCCGCAAGGCGGTGATCGTCGCCACCGGCGGCTCGACCGGCAACGTCAACTTCCGCCGCATGTTCGATCCGCGTTTGACCGAGGAATATTGCGGCCTCGCCGGCATGCCGTGGTCCGACCAGGACGCCAGCGGCGAAATCGCCGCCATGGGCATCGGCGCGGCGCTGTGGGGCCTGTTCAACTACACCGGCGAATTCGGCTCGGCCATCACCAAGCCGGGCGCGATCGGCTGCCAGTACGGCTATGTCAATGTGCGCTGGTATCCGGGCAGCGACGTGTTCGACAAGGCGCGCGCCAGCGGGCTGCCGGTGAAGGATTGGCAGGACGTCATCCTGGTCAACATGCTGGGCAAGCGTTTCTACGACGAGACCGCCGGGCACTTTAAATACAACACCTATCAGAGCACCAATCCGTACGAGCCGCATTCCTATCTGAACGCCAAGAACCAAAAATACGATCCCAGCAATTTCATCAATGCGGCGCTGGCCGGCATCGGCGACGGCCATAACGGCGGCGGGCCGATCTGGGCGATCTTCGATGCCGACGCCGCAGCGCGGGAAAAATGGAGTCCGCAGCCGCCGCACGTCGATGTCGATGCCGGATTTTTCTTTGCCGCCGAAAGCGTCGAGGCGCTGGCCGCCAAGATCAAGATGAAATATCAGCGCGTGGCGATGCCGCCGCAAAACCTCGCCGACACGGTGGCGCGCTACAATTCATTCGTCGATGCCGGCAAGGATGCCGAGTTTGGCAAGCCCAAGCCGCTCTACAAGATTGCCAAGCCGCCATTTTACGCGGCGTGGGCGACGCCGGTGATCCACGACACCCGCGCTGGCCTGCGCATCAACGCGCGCTGCCAGGTGATCGACATGAACGGCGAGGCGATCCCGGGGCTCTACTGCGGCGGCGAATCGGCCGGCGGCTTTTCCATGCACGGCCTGCCGCGCGCCATCGTGCAGGGCCTGATCGCGGGCCGAAACGCGGTGACGCAGAACGACGGCGCCTGAAATCGCGCGGCGTTGACTACACCCGCTCGACCACCTTGCGCGACACCGTCATCTCTTGGCCCGCCGAGCGGATCATCAAAAACTTGCCCGACCACATACCGGCGATGATCCAGCGGCCTTCGATCTCGGTGCCGTCGGCGTTGAGCGCGCCTTCATAGCGGACCGGGCTGCCAGTGCGCGGTCCCGGCGGGTCGTAGCGTTTGGTGAACGTCACCGCGGAATTTTGCCGCGAGCCTGAGAGCGTCGCCAACAGCGTGGCTCCCGGCGCATCGCCGCTCGTGCTCGGCTCGTGCGTGGTGCCGCTCAGCGAACCCGCCGTCTCGATCAGCGTGGCGACGAACGCGGTCGATTGGCCGTGCGGATAGGTATAGAGGCCGTTCCAGATCCCGGTCAGGTTCGACTTGCCGGCGCCGCCTCGTTCGCTCATTTCAGCCGGCTCAGAGATGAGGAAGAGCTACACCGAGGTCTGCGCCATGCCGGCCCGGAATTTCAGCGCCTCCTTGGCGCCTTCCTTGAACGACACTTCGGGCGGCAGCACCACCGAGCAGGAGCGGATTTTCTGGTGCTCGGGATCGATGCCGGGCGGCGTCACGCCCTTGTCGGCCAGCGCCTTGGCGGCACGCATCAGGCGGTGGCGCGCCATGATGATGCCGTTGTCGGTCGAGACCAGATTCTCTTTGGTGCGATCGCAGATCGGCCCCATGCTCTCCTGCAGCGACGCGTCCTGCATGGCAAAACCGGCGACGCCGCTAAATGTCTTGCCGGCCCGCTGCGCCGCGCGGTCGATCAGATAATCGTTGTCCTTGTTGGCGAGCGGCCGGAACGTGCCGGGCACGTATTTGCAGTGGATGCCCTGGCCGTCCTTCATGGCGTCGACCTCGGTCTTGGTCAGCGCCCGCACCGGATGGAAGTCGTAGGACCAAGCCCAGCAATTCTCGTCGTCGATCGGCACCCAGAAATGGCCGTGCACCGGGTGATCGCCGCGCGGCGGGATCATGGTGAAGCACGGCATCACCCACGGCGTGATGCGCCAGTAGTATTTGCCGTTCTCGGCATTACGGCGCGCGCCGATGAACAGGCCGCCGGGCATTTCGACCACTTCGAAATGCGGCTGCATGTCGGACAGATTGTACTGGTTGCCCTTGGCACCCTTGAACAGCGGATCGGACGACAGATCGCCACGATGCAGGAACGAGACGTGGCTCGAATCGATGCCGCCTTCCATGGCCTGCAACCAGTTGGATTCCTGGATGCGCTTGGAGGCAAAAGTCTGCTCCGCCGGCACCATGGCGAATTCCCATTCGGGCAGCGGCGGCTTCTGGTCGGCCGGTCCCATATAGGCCCACAGCACCGGTCCGATCTTCACCAGCGGATACGAGGTCAGCTTGACCTTCGTGCAGAAGCCGCTCTCGATCGGTTCCGAGGGCACCTCGATGCATTGGCCGGAAACATCGTACTTCCAGCCGTGGTACGGGCAGCGCAGCCCGCCCTCCTCGTTGCGGCCGAACCACAGCGACACGCCGCGATGAGCGCAGAACTCATCGATCAGTCCATAGCGGCCTTCGGAGTCGCGGAACGCGAGCAGGCGTTCGGAGAGAAGTTTCACCCGCACCGGCGGGCAATCGTTGTCCGGCAGCTCGTCCGCCAACAGCGCCGGCAGCCAATAGGAGCGGAACAGCGCGCCCATGGAGGTGCCGGGTCCGGTTTGGGTCAAGAGCTCGTTCTGTTCTTTCCTGAGCATCGCACGCGTCCGTTATCGCAATCCTTTCCCTAACAGTAGGGATTAGGGGTTCGGCCGGCAAGCGCGCCTTGTCGCGGCGCACATGGCTCCAGTTGCCCTGTACACGCGATTACGGTAAGTCGGCACTGGGCACACGCGATCAGGAGAATGCGATGGCCGACCACGCCGAAGTCCAATATGCCAACGCAACGGGAAACGATTATCCCGCGCACGAGCAGACCTATGAGACCTTCACCCACATCGTGATCGTCGGCATCTGCCACGTCGTCAATATCGTTCTGGCGCTGGCGATCGGCACCGTGCTCGGCCACGTGGCCATCATGACCGGCATCTTGATCGTGGCGACCGTCATTGCCGCGCATGGCCTCCTCTCCGGCGAACGCGTTCCGAGCGGAGTGATGGTGCTCGTCTCGCTTCTGCTGCTGGCCTTCACCGCCCTCGCCTGACGCCATCAGGCACGGCGAGGAGGCCTTCTCGTCAAAGAGGAGTGGAATGCGGATTGCCGTCGCGCGTGAGACCGACGCCGCGGAACCGCGGGTGGCGGCAACTCCCGAGACCGTCAAGAAAATGATCGGCCTTGGCGCCGAAGTTGCCGTCGTGCCCGGCGCCGGCGTCAAATCAGGCATCCGCAACGCCGACTATACGGACGCCGGAGCCGAGGTGACGGCCCAGGCGCTCGACGGCGCCGATATCGTGCTCATGGTGCGGCGTCCGGACGGCGCCACCCTTGCCCGCATGAAGAAAGGCGCGCTCGCCGTCGCCATCATGGATCCGTACGGCAACGACGATGCCCTGCGCGCCATGGCGGAAGCCGGGGTCACCGCCTTCGCCATGGAGCTCCTGCCGCGCATCACCCGCGCCCAGGTCATGGACGTGCTGTCGAGCCAGGCCAACCTCGCCGGCTATCGTGCCGTGATCGACGCCAGCGCCGAGTTCGGCCGCGCGCTGCCGATGATGATGACGGCGGCCGGCACGGTGCCCGCCACCAAGGTTTTCGTCATGGGCGCCGGCGTCGCCGGCCTGCAGGCGATCGCCACCGCGCGCCGGCTCGGCGCCATCGTCACCGCCACCGACGTGCGGCCGGCCGCCAAGGAGCAGGTCGAAAGCCTCGGCGCCAAGTTCATCGCGGTCGAGGACGAGGAGTTCAAGGCCGCCGAGACCGCCGCCGGCTACGCCAAGGAAATGTCCAAGGAGTATCAGGCCAAGCAGGCCGCGCTGGTCGCCGAGCACATCAAGAAGCAGGACATCGTCATCACCACGGCGCTCATTCCCGGCCGGCCGGCGCCGCGCCTGATCACGAGCGACATGGTGGCATCGATGCGGCCGGGCTCGGTGCTGGTCGATCTGGCGGTCGAGCGCGGCGGCAACATCGAAGGCGTCAAGCCCGATGCGGTGGCCGAGACCGGCGGCGTGAAGATCATCGGCTATCGCAACGTGCCGGGCCGGCTCGCCGCCACCGCTTCGAGCCTCTACGCCAAAAACCTGTACGCCTTTGTCGAACTCCTGATCGACAAGAAGACCAAGACGCTTGCGGTGAATTGGGACGACGACATCATCAAGGCGACGGCACTGACGCGCGACGGCGCCATTGTGCATCCGGGTTTCAGGCCGAAGAGCGCGGCGTAATTTCCTGCGTCTCCCCGCTGCGCGGGGAGAATGGAGCTAGCAATGATCATTCTCTCGATTCTCGCCCAGGCGGCAGCGCTGCCGGACGCGGCGCACGCCGTCACCGAGATGGTCGATCCGTTCGTGTTCCGGCTGTCGATTTTCGTGCTGGCGGTGTTCGTCGGCTATTACGTGGTGTGGTCGGTGACGCCGGCGCTGCATACGCCGCTGATGTCGGTGACCAACGCCATCTCATCGGTGATCGTGGTCGGCGCGCTCCTTGCGGTCGGCGTCGCGCTGGTGTCGAGCGACACCGGCCCGATCTATGCGCGGGGGCTCGGCCTGGTCGCGCTGACCTTCGCGTCGGTCAATATCTTCGGCGGCTTTCTGGTGACGCAGCGCATGCTCGCGATGTTCCACAGGAAAGACAAGCGATGAACGCCGATGTCACCGCGCTCTGTTACCTCGCTGCCGGCGTTCTGTTCATCCTGGCGCTGCGCGGCCTGTCCAATCCGGAGACCAGCCGGCGCGGCAATCTCCTCGGCATGATCGGCATGGCGATCGCCATCGCCACGACGCTCGCCTCGCATCCGCCGGTCGGCTTCGGCGCGTGGGTGCTGGTCGTGGTCGGCATGGCGCTCGGCGGCGGCGCCGGCGCGGTGATTGCGCGCCGCGTGCCGATGACCTCGATGCCAGAGCTGGTCGCGGCGTTCCATTCGCTGGTCGGCATGGCGGCGGTGCTGGTCGCCGCCGGCGCGCTCTATGCGCCCGCCGCCTTCGGCATCGGCACCGAAGGCGCCATCCACGGCCAGAGCCTGATCGAGATGTCGCTCGGCACCGCCATCGGCGCCGTCACCTTTACGGGCTCGGTGATCGCGTTCTTAAAGCTCTCCGGCCGGATGAGTGGCAAGCCGATCGTGCTGCCGCTGCGCCATGTCGTCAACATGGCGCTGGCGCTCGGGCTGATCGCGCTCATCGTCTGGTTCTTCGAGTCGCAGAGCCACATCGGGTTCTGGGCCATTGCCGGCATCTCGTTCCTGCTCGGCATCTTGATCATCATTCCGATCGGCGGCGCCGACATGCCGGTCGTCATCTCCATGCTTAACTCGTATTCGGGCTGGGCCGCCGCCGGCATCGGCTTCACCTTGGAGAACACCGCGCTGATCATCACCGGCGCGCTGGTCGGCTCCTCGGGCGCGATTCTGTCCTACATCATGTGCAAGGGCATGAACCGCTCGTTCATCTCGGTGATCCTCGGCGGCTTCGGCGGCGAAGTAGCGGGACCCGCAGGCGGCGCCGAGCAGAAGCCCGTCAAACTCGGCTCGGCCGAAGACGCCGCCTACATCCTGAAAAACTCGTCGAAGGTCATCATCGTGCCGGGCTACGGCATGGCGGTGGCGCAGGCGCAGCATGCGCTGCGCGAGATGGCCGACAAGCTCAAGGCCGAGGGCGTCGAGGTCAAATACGCCATTCACCCGGTAGCGGGACGCATGCCGGGCCACATGAACGTATTGCTCGCCGAAGCCAACGTGCCGTACGACGAGGTGTTCGAGCTGGAAGACATCAACTCCGAGTTCGCCCAGTCCGATGTCGCCTACGTGATCGGCGCCAATGACGTGACCAATCCGGCCGCCGAGGAAGACAAGACCTCGCCGATCTACGGCATGCCGGTGCTGCAGGTATGGAAGGCCGGCACCGTGATGTTCAACAAACGCTCGCTCGCTTCGGGCTATGCCGGCATCGACAATCCGCTGTTCTACCGCGACAACACCATGATGCTGCTCGGCGACGCCAAGAAGATGACGGAGCAGATCGCCAAGGACGTGTGATCCGAAATCCGCTCATTCCCGCGAAAGCGGGAATCCAGATTGGGCGTATTGGAAAGAACCGGGTCCCCGCTTCCGCGGGGACGAGCGGATGCAGGTTCATCGCCGGATAAGCGCCGCCCGCAATGAACTCAGAAAATTCACCGCCCAATTCCCCTGCCCCGCGCCGCGTGTCACGCTGGACCCCACCGCCGACTGCCCGCAACAATCCGTATCGCCTCGTCTTCCGCCTGGTCGGCATTCCGCTGATCGCCGTCGCCGCGGTCTTGCTCTATCGCGGTTTCAACTCACGCTTCTTCCTGCCCGAATGCGATTCCAGCACCGCGAAACAGACGCTCCAGCCGGTGCTCAAAGAGCTCAAGCTCGAACCGGTGGAATACGCGCCGATGAAGACCGTGTCGTC
The DNA here is from genome assembly GCA_035651875.1 of Xanthobacteraceae bacterium. Classification (GTDB taxonomy): domain Bacteria; phylum Pseudomonadota; class Alphaproteobacteria; order Rhizobiales; family Xanthobacteraceae; genus BOG-931. The sequence continues at coordinate 42,109 of DASRET010000010.1, read as the reverse complement.
GAGCAAGACCGAGGTGGTGTGCAACGCGCTGATGCCGCTGGCCGACGGCGGCAATGTGGCGGTCGATTACAGCTTCTATTGGCAAGGCAGCAAAGCCAACATGCGCTATTCTGTCCATCGCGAGCCGGCGCAGCGTTCCCGGCTCGATCCGCGTTTTCGCATCAGGGGGCGTTTTGATGTCCGCAGCCGAGCTTGAACAAACCATCGATGCCGCGTTCGACAAGCGCGACGGCATCGGTCCGTCCACCAAGGGCGCGGTGCGCGACGCGGTCGAGGCCGCGCTCGACCTGCTCGACCGCGGCACAGCGCGCGTCGCCGAGCGCGGCACGGGCGGCGCCTGGCGGGTCAATCAGTGGCTCAAGAAGGCGGTGCTGCTGTCGTTTCGTCTCAACGACATGACCGTCATTCCGGGCGGGCCCGGCAAAGCGGTGTGGTGGGACAAGATCGCGTCAAAGTTCGACGGCTGGGGCGACAACAGCTTCCGCGATGCCGGCTTCCGCGCCGTGCCGGGCTGCGTGGTGCGCCGTTCCGCCTATATCGCGCCGGGCGTGGTGCTGATGCCGTCGTTCGTCAATCTCGGCGCCTATGTGGATACCGGCACCATGATCGATACCTGGTCGACGGTCGGCTCGTGCGCGCAAATCGGCAAGAACTGCCACATCTCCGGCGGCGTCGGCATCGGTGGCGTGCTCGAGCCGCTGCAGGCCGGGCCGGTGATCATCGAGGACAACTGCTTCGTCGGCGCTCGCTCCGAGGTGGCCGAGGGCGTGATCGTGCGCGAAGGCGCGGTGCTGTCCATGGGCGTGTTCATCGGCGCCTCGACCCGCATCGTCGACCGCGAGACCGGCGCGGTGCTGCAAGGCGAGGTGCCGCCCTATTCGGTGGTGGTGCCCGGCACGATGCCGGGCGAAACGCGCGGCGGCAAGGCGGCGCCCAATCTCTATTGCGCCGTCATCGTCAAGCGCGTCGACGAGAAAACCCGCGCCAAGACCAGCATCAACGAGCTGCTGCGCGATTGAGTTTGTGGGTGGGTTTGTGAGCGCAGGCGAGACGATGGATTGGCGATATCTGCTCGACGCTTTCCACGGCCGCATCGGCCGCCAAACGTTTTGGATCGCGCTCGGTGCGGTGATCGTGCTCAACGTGCTGGCGTGCTACTTCGCCTTGCTGGTCGGCGGCGATAAGCTCAATGCGGTCGTCGACCTCGTCTTCACCTATCCGGAATTCGCCATCGCGGTGAAGCGCGGCAACGATCGCAACATGCCGCTGTGGCCGATCGCGACCTTCTTCGGCGGCAGCGTGCTGCTCGATCTCATTGGGGTGCTGGGCCTCGCCGGCACCTCGGAGCAGCCGAGCACGCTGACCTACGCCATCACGGTGCCGTTCACGATCTTCGGCATCGGCCTGCTCATCGAGCTCGGTTTTCGCAAGGGCACGACCGGCCCGAATCCCTACGGCCCAGACCCGCTGGCGCACGCTTGACGCAAAGCCGTGTTACGTGCGCGGCCGCTGTTGTATGAGTCGAGCAGCCTCCGCATGAGGCTGACTGGAGTATGATGCCTGCGATGCCTGCCGATCCCGTCGCCATTGCCCGCGATCTGCTGCGCTGCCCGTCGGTGACGCCCGCCGAAGGCGGCGCACTCGCCTATTTGCAGGAGCTGTTGAGCAAGGCCAGCTTCACCGTGCAGCGCACGACGTTCGCCGAGCCGGGCACGGAGTCGATCGACAATCTCTACGCCCGGATCGGCACCGCCAAGCCCAATCTGGTGTTCGCCGGGCACACTGACGTGGTGCCGCCGGGCGACGACACGGTTTGGCGGCACCCGCCGTTTGCCGCCGCGGTCGAAGACGGCATGCTGTACGGGCGCGGCGCGGTCGACATGAAGGGGGGCATCGCCTGCTTTGTCGCCGCGGCGCTCGACTACCTCGCGGCGAACGGCGGCACGCCCAAGGCCGGCTCGATTTCGCTGCTGATCACCGGCGACGAGGAGAGCGTCGCCATCAACGGGACGGTCAAGCTGCTGCAATGGGCGGCCGAGCGCGGCGAACGCTTCGACCATTGCATCCTCGGCGAGCCGAGCAGCCGTGAAGTGCTCGGCGACACCATCAAGGCCGGCCGGCGCGGCTCGCTCAACGGCACGCTCATCGTGCGCGGCCGCCAGGGCCACGTCGCCTATCCGGACCGCGCCGATAATCCGATTCGCGGCCTGATGACGCTGATGGCGGCGTTGGCGGCGCCGCTCGACCAGGGCAGCGCGCATTTCGATCCCTCGAACCTCGAATTCACCTCGGTCGACGTCGGCAATCCCACCGTCAACCTCATTCCCGGCGAGGCGCGCGCCCGCTTCAACATCCGCTTCAACGACCATCACAGCCAGGACTCGCTCAAGGCGTTGGTCGACCACCGCGCCGAGGCCGCAGCCGGGGGCCGCATCCGCTACGCGTTCGAATGGCTGCCGTCGAACGCCGACGCGTTTCTCACCGCGCCCGGGCCGTTCACCGATCTCGCCATGGCGGCCATCAAGGACGTGACCGGCCGCCAGCCGCAAATCTCCACGACCGGCGGCACCTCAGACGCGCGCTTCATCAAGAACTACTGCCCGGTGCTGGAATTCGGCCTGGTCGGCCAGACCATGCACGCCGTCGACGAATGCGCCCCGGTCGCCGACCTCATCGCGTTGACCGCGATCTACCGGCGCATCATCGAAAAATATTTTGATTGAGCGGGCAATACATTTGCGACGCTAAAAATATATCAGCCGAGCAATGCTCCGACATTCAGCGCAAGCACCACCCCCGAAGCCAGCAGCAGAGCGATACCCAGCGGCGCGCTCAGCCGCCTGCCCCACGCGACGTTCTTCTCGATCGCCATCGCGGCGCCGATGGCCAGCATCCAGCCGACGCTGCCGGTACCGACGACAAACATCAACAGCATGATGGCCCAGCAGCAACCGACGCAGAACAGGCCATGGTGCACGCCGAGCAGGAAGGATTGCCGCCGGTCCGCACGTCCGCGCCAATGCTCGTTGACGAAGGAAAACGGCGTTCGACACTTGTCGAGACAGCGGTATTTCAGCCCGCTGAACTGAAACAAGCCGGCAATTGCCAGCACGATTGCGCCGACGATCCAGCCATTGGAGCTCAGCACGGCGTTGCGGCCCGCGATTGCATGCAGGGCCATGTCGGCGGCGTGCGCGAGCAACCCGAACGCGGTCCAGATCGACAAGTAGCCGACAATCAGCAATCCGAGGAGCAGGCTGCGATCAGCTCTTGCCGAGGTGATGCGGGCGAAGATGGCCAGCAGCGGCAGCGTGGTTGGCAGCATCATCGCCACCGTCATCAACACCCAACCGCTGACATAGAGCAGCGCCGGCAGAACGATCGAACCCGCCGGCAATGCGCGGCAGATGGCGCCGGCAAATCCGAGCTGCAGCCATTCGCCGTGATCGAGGTAGCGGCCGTATGGGCTTTGCTCCCAGAGTGCGAGCGTCAGCCAAGTCAGCACGATGAGGCCGCCGATCACAGGCAGCCACGCATCGCGTCGATCGAACGCGCCGAGCTTCAAGGCGGCCTCGATTGCGCCGCAACGATCAGGCGTCGAACACGAACGTGCTTTGCAGCGCGTTGTGGCCGCTGAGCTCGATGTCATGTCCGAGCGCGGCATTCCTTGAGCGATAGCGCGAGGCTTTGCCAACGAATACTGGCGCACCGGGAACGGTGGAGAAGATCGTGTCGGCGAGCGTCGTGACCGCGCCACTCGGGCCGAGATAGGGTTCAAGCTCCGCGAAACCGGCGTCAGCGATCCGCAGGGTGCCGCGCCCCTCGTTGACCGCGAAGGTGATCGGCACTCGCTCTACCGAAACGACCTCGCCGACCAGCTTGGCGAGGTCGGCGACCGGCCCACCATGCTTGCCCGAATACACCTCGAGAATCGCCTGTTGCTGCTGGTCCGAAGCGCCGTCATCGATATAGAGCGCGGCGCGAAATCCGCCTTTCAGCACGTTGCCCGGAATGTGAAACGCCGCCGCGATGGTGCGGCCGCTGACATCGATTCCGTTGATATTGCCCTTGTCAAAATGCCAAGCCTGCATGGAATCGCAGGTGCCGTTGTCGGGATCCTCGCCGATCCAGCACGGGCACAGCACGCGGCAGTCACAGACTTCGAGCAGACGGCCTTCCAGGTGATACGCCATGTTCGCCCCCATGGTGAGACCAAGACCGAGCGCCGAGCATATCATCGCCGTGGCTACCCGGCCAGCACCGGTTCCGGGCCGCGGCTTTCTAGCTAAAGATGTCGCACGCTCAGTATTCGACCCGTACCAGATAAAGCCCGTGCGGCGGGGCGACTTGGCCGCAGGCTGCGCGGTCGCGTGCCGCGAGCGCGTCGGCGAGATCGCCGGCGCGCCATTTGCCGTCGCCGACATGGACCAGCGAGCCGACCATGGAGCGCACCTGATGATGCAGGAACGAGCGCGCCGAGGCGGCGATGCGCACCTCGTCGCCATCGCGGGTGACGTCGAGGCGGTCGAGCGTCTTGACCGGCGATTTCGCCTGGCACTCGGCGGCGCGGAACGTCGTAAAATCGTGGCGGCCGATGAGGCACTGCGCCGCCTCGTGCATGGCGCCGGCATCGAGCGGCCGCGCCACGCGCCAGACGCGGTTCTGATCGAGCGTGAGATCGGCGCGGCGATTGGCGATGCGATACAAATAATGCCGCCTGCGTGCCGAGAACCGCGCGTCGAAATCGGCGGCGACCTGTTCGGCGGACAGCACCGCGACCGGCTGCGGCCTCAAGTGAAAATTGCAGGCGTCGCGCACGGTGTCGTTGTCCCACGTCTTAGTGAGATCGACATGCGCCACCTGGCCGAGCGCATGTACGCCGGCATCGGTGCGTCCCGCGCCGGAGACGCCGACGCGCTCGCCGGCAAACGCCGCGACGGCTTCGGCAAGCACGCCCTGCACCGACGCGCCGTTGTCCTGGGCCTGCCAGCCGACGAACGGCGTGCCGTCATATTCGATGATGAGCTTGTAGCGCGGCATCGTCCGGCCTTAGGCCAGCACGCTCTGCGGCGCGACCGGCGTGCCACGCAAGAACTCGTCGGCCAGCATCGGCTGACGGCCGGCGCGCTGCACTTGCACGAGCCGCACCGCGCCGGCGCCGCAGGCAATTGTCAGCTTGTCGTCGAGCACGCGGCCCGGCGGTCCCGAGCCGGCACCTTTGGTCGTGCGCAAGATCTTGATGCGTCCGGCACCGGCGAGCTCGGACCATGCGCCCGGAAACGATGACAGCCCGCGGCAATGGTTGTGCACCTCCTGCCACGGCCGGGTCCAATCGATGCGCGTTTCGCTTTTGTCGATCTTGGCGGCGTAAGTCACGCCGGTCTGCGGCTGCGGCGTCGCTTGCAGCGAGCCGCGCTCCAGCGCGCCGAGCGCGATCGCCATCAGGCTCGCGCCGAGACGCGCCAGGTCGTCGTGCAGATCGCCGGTGGTCGCGTCGGGCGCAATCGTGATCGCGCGCTGCAGCACGATCGGTCCGGTGTCGAGGCCCTCTTCCATCTTCATGACGGTGACGCCGGTCTCCTGGTCGCCGGCCATCACGGCGCGGTGGATCGGCGCCGCGCCGCGCCAGCGCGGCAGCAGCGAGGCGTGCACGTTGAAGGCGCCGAGCGGAAAAGCATCGAGGATCGGCTTCGGCAGAATGAGCCCGTAGGCGACCACCACAGCCGCATCGGCGCCGTGCACCTGCATGGCGGCCGCCGCATCGTCGCCGCGCAGCGATTTCGGCGTCAGGACGGCAAGCCCGAGCCGCTCGGCCTGACGCGCGACGGCGCTCGGCTGCGGCGCCAGCCCACGGCCGGCCGGCTGCGGCGGCCGGCTATAGACCGCGACGATCTCGTGGCCGGCGCCGGCAAGCTCGACCAGCGTGGGCACGGCGAACTCGGGCGTGCCCATGAAGACGAGGCGAAGCGGCAATCACGCCTCCACCTTCTTGGCGGCTTTGCTGAACTTTTTGACGATGCGGTCGCGCTTGAGCTTGGAGATGTGGTCGATGAACAGCACGCCGTTGGTGTGGTCGATCTCGTGCTGCAGGCAGGTGGCGAGCAGGCCCGAGGCCTCGATCTCGTGCTCCTTGCCGTCGATGTCGAGATACTTGACCTTGACCTTGGCGGGCCGCTCGACCTCTTCGTAGAACTCCGGGATCGACAGGCAGCCTTCCTCGTATTTCGCGGTCTCGTCCGACGCCCAGCTGATCTCCGGATTGATGAAGACCTGGGGCTGGTGCTCCTCGTCCTTCTTCGACAAGTCCATGGTGACGACGCACTTGGCGATGCCGATCTGGATGGCCGCCAGCCCGATGCCGGGCGCCTCGTACATAGTCTCGAACAGGTCGTCGACCAGCTTGCGGATGCCGCTGTCGATACGCTTGACCGGCTCGGATTTGAGCCGCAACCGCTTGTCGGGAAGCTTGATGATTTCGCGCACCGCCATGCTTGGCGATGTAAGCGGTGCGTAAATCGCGGTCAATGCGCCGGTCCCGGTTGCGCGCCCCGTGCCAAGCGGATATGACCGTTCGCTCTTCGTTCCAGCGGCAGCGAATCGCGTAGACTGGCCCCATGCTCGATCCGTCGATCCTCGCGCTCTTGGTCCTGCTCGCCGCCTGCTTGACGCTGGCGGCGGTCGCTTTCGTGCTATGGCGCGGCCGCAATAGCGGTGAGCCGCATGCGGTGGTGATCGCCGAACTGGCGCGCGTGCAGACCGACACCGCGGCGCGGCTCGAGGCGCTGATGGGGCATTTCACCAATACGCAGTCGCAGCTGCAGCGCTCGGTCAACGAGCGGCTCGATTCGGTGACGCACCGGCTCGGCGAATCGATCCAGCACACCACGCTCAAGACCACCGAGAACCTGCAGAAGCTCAACGAGCGGCTCGCGGTGATCGACAGCGCGCAAAAGAACATCACCCAGCTCGCCAGCCAGGTCACCTCGCTGCAGAGCATCCTCGCCAACAAGCAGTCGCGCGGCGCGTTCGGCCAGGGCCGCATGGAAATCATCATCCGCGACGGGCTGCCGAAGGACTGCTACGCGTTCCAGTACACGCTCTCCAACAAGCTGCGTCCGGACTGCGTCATCTTCCTGCCCGATGAGCGGCCGCTGGTGATCGATTCGAAATTTCCGCTTGAGGCGGTGACCGCCTATCGCGACGCCAAGACCGACGACGAGCGCAAGTTTGCCGGCGCCCGCGTGCGCCAGGACGTCGTCAAGCACATCAACGACATCGCGGAAAAGTACCTGCTCCCTGGCGAGACCCAGGAGCTGGCGTTCATGTTCGTGCCCTCGGAGTCGGTGTATGCCGAGCTGCACGAGGATTTCGACGACCTGGTGCAGAAGGCGTTCCGCGCCAAGGTCGCCATCGTGTCGCCGTCGCTCCTGATGCTGGCGATCCAGCTGGTGCGGCAGAACCAGCGCGACGCCCGCATGCGCGTGGCGGCCGACCATATTCGTGACGAAGTCGGGCGCTTGATGAAGGACGTGGGCCTTCTTGGCGATCGGATCCGCAAGCTGCAGGCCCATTTCAACCAGTCCAACGAAGACATCAGGCAGTCCATCATTTCCATCGAGAAGATCGAGAGCCGCGGCGAGCGCATCGCCGATGTCGAATTCGACGGCGCGGCGGCGGAAGATGCGCAGGCGCTGTCCGCTCCGGTGCGCAAGCTGCAGGCCGGGGAGTAAGTCCGTATGAGTGTTGCGCCGGAGGCCGGCGGCAGCGCCGCGCCCGTCCGCCGCTCGTGGACCGAGACGTTCGCGGTTTATTGCAAGCGGCGTGTGCTGATCGTCCTGTTTCTCGGCTTCTCGTCCGGACTGCCGCTGGCGCTGTCCGGCTCGACGCTCCTGGTCTGGATGACCGAAGCCAGAGTCAGCCTCGGCACCATTGGCCTGTTCGCGCTGGTCGGCACACCCTACACGGTGAAATTCCTCTGGGCGCCGATCATCGATGCGCTCGACGTGCCGCTGCTGTCGCGACGGTTCGGCCGCCGCCGCGGCTGGCTCTTGACCTCGCAACTGTTGTTGATCGCGGCAATCCTGTTTCTCGGCGCCACCGATCCGGCCAAATCCGCTTTCGTGGTCGCCTTGGGCGCGCTGCTCGTTGCCGCCGCCTCGGCCACACAGGATGTCGTCATCGACGCCTTCCGCATCGAAAGCCTCGACGAGAGCGAGCAGGCCGCCGGCATGGCCTCCTACGTGGCGGCCTATCGCATCGGCATGCTGGCCTCGACGGCAGGCGCACTGTTCCTGGTCAGCGGCCTGGAGCATGTCGGATTGGCCCAGCACGCCGCCTGGAGCGCCGGCTACGCGATCATGGCGGCGCTCGTGCTGGTCGGCATCGCAACCACGCTTGTCGCCACCGAGCCCGAGCAGTCGCGCGCAGCCGACGCGGTCCATGCCCGCGAAAACAGCCTCGCCCGCGTCATCGAGGCCGCGTGGGGTGCCTTCGCCGAGTTTCTGTCGCGCGACATGGCATTCGTCGCGCTCGCCTTCGTGGTGCTCTACAAATTCACCGACGCGCTGTCGGGGGCGCTGACTGCACCGTTCGTCATCGATCTCGGCTTTTCGCGCAACGAATACGCCGCCATCATCAAGGGGCTCGGGCTCGCCGCCACCTTGATCGGCGGCTTTGCCGGCGGTTTCTTGGCGCGCGCCTGCTCGTTGCCGATGAGCCTGCTGATCGGCGGCGTGCTGCAGTCGCTCGCCAACCTGGCCTTCTCCTGGCAGGCCATCGTCGGGCTCAACGCCGCCTGGCTCAGCTTTGCCATCACGGTCGAAAACTTCACCAGCGCCATCGGCACTGTCATCTTTGTCGCTTACCTGTCGGCGCTGTGCCGCAATCCGCTGCACACCGCGACCCAATACGCGCTCCTCACCGCGCTCGCGGCCTTCGGACGCACCTATCTGTCGTCGGGTGCCGGCTTTCTCGCCGCGGCCACGGGCTGGCCCTGGTTTTTCGCGATCTGCGCGGCGGCCGGGCTGCCGGCACTGCTTCTTCTCGGCTGGCTTCAGCAATCCCGGCATTTCGATGCGCTTCATACGGCAAAGCCATGATCGGCCGGCGCGCACGGTCTTTGAATCGCTGCGGCGTTCGGTGCCGTTACGCCAAATTCATGGGTTTTGCCTAACTTCCGGGCTGTTGCGGCGGCGCCGCTGCGTTCGACGTGAACGACCGCCGCCGGCGCTCTAAAAAAAGTCCTTTTGTAAGGATCGGATCGCTATATTCGCCGTTCAACGTAGGCCGCCGCCCCCAAACCCAAGACTAAACCCAAGACTCAGCCTCAAGCCGCACCGCTCGATGGACCCGATCCTCGTCAAGATCTTTGCGACCGCGCTGGCACTCAGCGAGGTCATGACCGCGCCGCAGGCGGTGAAGACCAAGTTCGATCCGGTCGCCGACCAGGCTGCGGTGGTGCAGATCTTGCGCGACGGCTGCGCCCATATGCGGCACGCGTTCGACATCGAGTCGATCAATCTCGACGACCTGATCACCACTGCGCTCGACGATCCCAAGGCCACCGGCGCCAACGCGCAAGCCTTTCACGGCATCAACTTCGCCGACCTCAACACCGCCTATCATCAGTTCTGCAAGAACGAGACGATCGACAAGCCGGTCGTCGATCTCGCCAAGGTCATCCAGTTCTTCGACGACGCGGCGGCCGACCTGCCCGATCCGGCGCAGCTGAAGGACAAGAAGCTGCCGGCCATGAGCGTGGTGCTCGACGGCAAGGGCGCGCGCTTCGCCGACGTCTTCCAGCCGGGCAATCGGCGGGTCTGGGTGACGCTCGCCGACGTGCCCGATGTCGTCCAGAAGGCGTTCATCGCCGCCGAGGATCAGCATTTCTACAAACATCACGGCATCGACGAGCACGGCATCATCCGCGCCTTCATCGGCAATCTCGCCAGTCCGGGACGACCGCAGGGCGGCTCGACCATCACCCAGCAGGTGGTGAAGAACCTCTTGGTCGGCGAGGACGTCACCTATCAGCGCAAGATCCGCGAGATGATCGTGGCGTCGCGGCTGGAAAACACGCTGAGCAAAAACGACATCCTGCAGCTCTATCTCAACACCGCTTATCTGGGCCGCGGCTCGTGGGGCATCGAGATGGCGGCCAAGAGCTATTTCGGCAAATCGGCGAAGGACCTCACCATCGCCCAGGGCGCGATGCTGGCCGGCCTGCTCAAGGGGCCGAGCTACTACAACCCCGACCGCCATCCGGACCGCGCCAGGGACCGCCTCGCCTACGTGCTCGATCGCATGAAGGATGACGGCTACATCACCGCCGAGCAAAAGGATCAGGCGCTGGCGACGCCGCCAAAGCCCATCGCGTTCGAGCCGCCGCACCGCGACAGCGGCTTCCAGTTCGTCGACTACCTCGGCCGCGAAGCCAAGACTGACGGCGTCAACAGCCTGACCGCCGACTCCTACACGGTGCACTCGACCATCAATGCCGAGCTGCAGCGCCAGGCCGAGGCCGCACTGCAGGAAGGTTTGGCCAAGTACGAAATCTCCATGGGCCGCATGCAATTCCACGGCCCGGAAGCCAATATCGCGGACGCCATCCAGAAACTCGGCGGCAAGGCGAGCAACGGCTCGCCGGCGTGGCAGCAGGCGCTCAATGCCGTGCATCTGCCGCTCTATGACGTGCACTGGACGCCGGCGGTGGTGGTGAGCAAAGGCGGCAAGCGCGGCGATGGCGCGATCCAGGTCGGCCTGTCCGACGGCCGCATCGTGCCATTGAACACCTACACGGCGCAGATCCGCCGCGGGCTGAACCTTAATGACGTGATTTATGTCCGCGTCATTGAGGGCAGAACGCCGGCTCCCCGGGCACGAAGCCGAGGTCAAAACGAGAGGACCAGGGCGCTGCCGTCGGCCCGCGCCGAAATCCGCGTCCGCCCGACCGTGCAGGGCGCGACGCTGGTTCTGGAAAACAAGACCGGCCGCATCCTGGCCATGGCCGGCAGCTTTTCCTATCCGCTGAGCCAGCTCAATCGCACTTGGCAGACCGAGCGCCAGCCCGGATCGGCCGTCAAGCCGCTCACCTACCTGACCGCGCTGCAGAAGGGCCTGCAGCCCAACACGCTCATTGCCAACGACCCGATCACGCTGCCGCCAATCGGCAGCAGGGGCAGCATCGTGAGCTACGGCTCCGAGCGTGAGGAGGATTTCTGGTCGCCGCGCAATGCCGGCTACAGTGCGGGCGGCGTCTACACGTTGCGGCGCGGCCTGGAGAACTCGGTGAACATGGTCACCGCGCACCTCTTGGAGGGCGGCATCGACGCCGACCCGGAGAAGAGCCTCGACGACGTGTGCGCCACCGCGGTCGCGGCCAAAGTCTACAAGGACTGCATCCGCTATTACCCGTTCATTCTTGGCGCCCAGCCGGTGCACATGATCGACCTCGCCGCGTTCTATGCGGCGGTCGCCAACGAAGGCATGCGGCCGCAGCCGCACACCATCGATTCCATCGAGCAGAACGGCCACGTCGTCTACGAGTATCCGAAAGTGCCGGTGTTTCCGATGATCGGCGCCGCCGACCGCGCCAGCTTCTATCAACTCAAAACCATCCTGCAGGGCGTCGTTGCGCGCGGCACCGCGCGCGGGATAGCGGCGCTGTCGCCGTACGTCGCCGGCAAGACCGGAACGACCGAAGACGCGGTCGACGGCTGGTTCGTCGGCTTCACCAATGACGTGACGATCGCCGTGTGGGTCGGCTACGACAACAACGACGGCAAACGGCGCTCGCTCGGCGGCGTCGACGGCGCCCGGGTGGCGCTGCCCATCTTCCAGCCGATCATCGACGACGTCTGGGCCGACAACATCGCCCCCAAGGCGCCGCTCGCCGGGCCGTCAGCCGAGGCGAAGCGCCAGCTCATCGATCTGCCGATCGAGTACTACAGCGGGAATTTCGAGCGCGGCGGCGGCGGCAATTTCGTCGAGCACTTCCGCGTCGGCAGCGACGGCCGTATCGCTGACACGCAATACAGCATGCTGTCGCACGAAGAAGCCGATCTGCGCCGCGAGGAAGGATCGCCCTGGGCGAATAACGGCGATTCCGGCTATTACGGCAACTACAATCAAGGCTGGCAGCCGTTTGGCCGCGGCTTCTTCGGCAACTGGGGCAATCAGTACCCGGCGCAGCCGCAGCAGCCCCAGCCGCAGCCGCGCCAAGCGCCCACGGCGCGCGGCTTCTTCACGCCGTGGAGCAGCAATCCGGCCTATCAGGGACCGCTGCAGCGCGACCCGGACTATCCCGGTGGCGGCCGTTTTGACTGAGCTCTGCAGCCTTAAGGACTCGCGCATGCTGATCCGGCGCGCCGCGGCGCTCTGTGTGCTGCTTGGCATCAGCTCGGCCGCCGGCGCGCAGCCATTCGGCATCGAGGACGTTGCCGCCGCGCGCAATGTCGCGGTGACGGAGCTCAAGCCCGCCACCATCGCATTCAGCGACAAGCCGCAAGGCGCCAGCGCCGCGGGCGTCGATCTGGCGCCGTTCGACGACTGGGCACAGGCGCACCCGGCCGAGAAGAAATTTCTGGCGCTGTTTCCGTCCTATGCGGAGCCGACCGTCACCAAGCTGATCAGCACGACGAGCGACTCCGGCAAGACCGACAGCGCGCCGAAGCCGGTCGTGCAGAAGCTCTACATGTACGTGGCGCAGGCGCGTTTCATTCTCAATCGCGCGCCGGGCAGCCTCGATCTGCCGCACGACGTGACGCTCGGGTTTCTGGAGCGCATCGACCCGGCGATCAAGCACAAGCAGATCACCGCCGCCGACGTGGCGCCGTTCACCGACGAGGCGGGCGCGGGCAACGAGAATACGGACCGCAAATGGTGCACCGGGCGACCAAGCTCGATCTGCATCCAGTCGACCTACAAGCTCGAGGGCAAGATCCCGCTCGGCATCACGCTCGTCAACAAGCTGCGCGAGAGCGCCAAGAAGATTTCCGACCACATCGACTTTCAGAGCGAATTCTCCGCGCTCGGCCCCGGCGATATCGACGACGCCGGCCTCCGCCAACTGACGACGCTCGACACGCCGGTTGTGGGCACGCTCGAGCAGGACATTTTCCACGTCAATCAGATCATGAAATTCGGCAAGTTCCTGGCCGTATTTCAGAACCATCCGACCGATGCCGGCAAGACCGTCGTCACCGCGTTCATGACGTTGGCGATCGAGGCGAGCGTGTTCGACAAGAAGAAGGATTTCGAGAAGGTGCCGGTGCTGCGCAACCTCGTTCCCGCCGAGGTGCTGATGGGCCGCTCGTCGTTCAATTCCGGCAGCTCGATCAGCGCCGGCCTGCCGCAATACGCGCGCAACGAGATCAAGACCGTCGCCGGCATGCTGGCCGACGGCGTCGCGGCGAAGTAGATTTGCTGCGCTAGCTATTCTGTCTGGGTGGGGCTCAAAGGAGATTGCACATGCGCAACCGAATTTGGCTCGCCGTCGCGGCGTTCCTCTTGCTGACCGGTAGTTCCGCCTGGGCGGACGACCGGTCGCAATGCCTGTCCGGCATCAAGGCCATCAAGGCCGCGATCGCCAAAAAGCCGCCGCAGCCGGCCCTCGACCGGCTGAAGCGCGCACTCGATTCCGCCCAACAAGAAGAGTTCGAAAAAGATTGGGACGAGTGCCTCGATGCGATCAAGCAGGCAGGGCTGCGGAAGAAATAGCGGGTCGCGCTAGCCGCCGCTCGCTCCCGGCAGCGGCACGAACAGCTGTTCGAGCGGCATCGGCTGCGCGATGAAATGCTGCTCGACCATGTAGCGCACCAGCGCTTCGAGCGTCGGCCGGTTCGGCTCGACGCCGTAGGGAAACGGATCGCCGCCGGGAAAGATTGCGTCGATCTCTTCGATCTCGTCCTGCAGCCACGGCAGCATGGCATAGAGCGAACCGGCATAACGCAGCCGCGCCCGCGCAATGCGCTTTGATTCGACGAATGCCGCGTACAGGCTGTTGGCGATCCAGGGATGCCGCTCGTACAGCGCGCGCCGGATGGTGACGAGATGCATGATCGGAAAGATGCGCTCCCGCTCGAACAATTCGCGCTCGAGCGCATGATGGTTCGGCAATAACCGCACGACGTCCGGATGCACGCCGAACGACGGCGGCTTGCGCGAGCCGAGATAGGCGTCGATGTCGCCCGCGGCGAGCAGATCGCCGAGCGAGCGTCCGCTGCGGTTCTGCTCGATCGCGACCGGGCGAAGGAGCGGCAGCGCGTGCGGATGGCCATGGCTGCCGCCGCTCTCGACCGCGCCCTGCACCCACTGCACCGCGGAAAGATCGACGCCGAACTGATGCATCAGATGGCCGCGCTGCCAGATCGCCGCGGTCTGGGTGTAGAGCGGCACGCCGATGCGGCGGCCGGCCAAGTCCTTGGGCGCGCGAATGCCGGCGCGGTTGTTGACGAACATGTAGCCATGGCGGAAGACCCGCGACGGAAACACCGGGATGGCGACGAACGGACTGTTGCCGCGGCCGGCAAGGCTGATGAACTCCGACGCCGACAGTTCGGACGCATCGAACTCCTGGCCGCCGACCATGCGGTCGAAAATCTGCCGGCCCGACGGAAACACCATGACGTTGAGATCGATGCCCTCGGGCTCGACCTCGCCGGCGCGCAAAGCTTCGATGCGGTCGTACTTGCAACTGGCATAGGTCAGCTTCAGGCGCGGCATATGAGGACTTTCTCCGAGCGCTTCTTGCCATAGCAAGGCGTTGTCCGGCATGGTGCGGCCAGCGCGGCAGCAATCAGGCGAACATGCACGAGACCGACTTTCTCCACGAACATGCGATGACCGAGGCCGAGCGTGCCGCCATCGCGCAGACCATCTGGGCCCAGGAGAACGTCGAGTTCAAGACCGTCGGCATCGATATCGGCAGCTCGACCTCGCATCTGTTGTTCGCCAAGGTATCGCTGCAGCGGCAATCGCAAGGGCTGTCCAGCCGTTTTGTGGTGATCGGCCGCGAGATCGTGTGGCGCTCGCCGATCCTGCTGACGCCGTTTCTGCCGGACGGCACCATCGATGCGCAGGCGCTCGGCGCCTTTATCGCGCGCTGCTATGCGGATGCGGGCTTTGCGCAGAGCGACATCGATAGCGGCGCCGTCATCCTCACCGGCGAGGCGATCAAGCGCAAGAACGCCCGCGCCATCGACGAGCTGTTCGCCGCCGAAGCCGGCAAGTTCGTCTGCGCCACCGCCGGCCACAAGCTGGAATGCAGGCTGGCGGCGCACGGCTCGGGCGCTGTGGCGCTGTCGAAGGCGCGCGAGACTTGCATCCTGCACGCCGACGTCGGCGGCGGCACCACCAAGCTCGCGGTGATCGACAACGGCCAAATCGTCGGGCTGTCGGCATTCGCAGTCGGGGGCCGGCTGTTGGCGACCGACGCGCAGAGCGCCTGGATCCGCATCGACGACTCGGCGCGGCTGGTCGCCGAGGACCTCGGCATCGAGCCGACGCCGCGCACTCTCGCCGATGCAGCGGTGCGTCAGAAAATCGTGCGGCGCCTCGCCGCCATCGCGGCCGATTACCTGACCGCGCGCCCGCTCGATGGGCTCGCCGAAGCGCTCCGGCTGACCGAGCCCCTGCCCCGCGGCCATGCGCCAAGCGCAATCAGCTTTTCGGGCGGCGTCGCCGAATACATGTTCGGCCACGAGCGGCAGGAATTCGGCGACATCGCCAAGCCGCTTGCGGCTGAACTCGCCGCCGAATTGAGCCGGCGCTCAACACTGCCGCTCGTCGATCCGGGCCAGCGCATCCGGGCCACTGTGATCGGCGCCTCGCAGTTCACCGTCCAGGTCAGCGGCAAGACCATTTATCTTCCCGATCCCTACGTGCTGCCGGTGCACAATGTGCCGGTGCTGCGGGTCGAACTCGATTCCGCCGACATCATCGATCAGGCGCGGCTCACCGAGGCCATCCGCGTGCGTCTCGACGAATTCGACCTCGATCGCAATCCGCGCCTCGCTGTCGCATTCTCCTGGCGCGGCGATCCGGAACATTCGCGGCTGAAAGCGGCCGGTGAAGCCATCGTGCGCGCGCTGACCCCGCTCGCCGCGCGCATAAAGCTCCTGCTGCTGATGATCGACGGCGACGTCGGCAAGACGCTCGGTCGCCTCCTGCATCGCGAGCTCGGCTGGCCGGGAAAGCTCGTGTCGATCGACGGCATCGAGCTGCAGGACCTCGATTACGTCGACCTCGGCGAGCTGATCGCGCCGCCCGGCGTCGTCCCGGTGGTGATCAAGTCGCTGCTGTTCGGGTAACCCCAGCGTTGTCATGGCCCGCGCAGGCGGGCCATCCAGTAACCGCTGCACGTACAAGTTCAACCATAAGGATTGCGTTTACTGGATCGTCCGCATGCGCGGACGATGACACTAGGAGAGTCGACGCATCATGCTGAATGTATATTATTGGGCGCAAAGCTCCCGGAGGAACGCATGAACGTCCGTGAAGTCCCGCAGGCTGCCGCGCAGCTCGCGACGCCGCGCTATGGCGTCGATCCCTATCTCGACTGGCTCAAGCACGAAGGGCTGCCGCTCACCGAGGACTACGGCGTCTACCTGTTCGACGTGCCGACCGCGCCGTGGCCGCGCTACGGCGTCAAAGGAGCGGCGGTGCACCTCAAAGGCCGCGGCGATTTTGCCAACATGTTCGTCTACGACATCGCGCCCGGCCGCGCCACGACGCCCCAGCGCCACCTCTACGAAGAAGTCGTCTACGTGCTCGAAGGCCACGGCTCGACCCAGCTCGAGTTCGCCGACGGCAGCCGGCGCAGCTTCGAATGGGGCGAGAAGAGCCTGTTCGCCATTCCGCTCAACGCCAAGCACCGCCATTTCAACGGCAGCGGCACCGAGCGCGCGCTGCTGGTCAGCACCACCAACCTGCCCATGGTGATGAACGTCTTTCATAACGAAGCGTTCGTGTTCGGCAACGATTTCGATTTTACCGAGCGCACCGGCAAGGCCGGCTATTTCTCCGGCGAAGGCGATTTGATCACGGTGCGGCCCGGCAACCACATGTGGGAAACCAACTTCGTGCCGGACCTCACCGCGATCGAGCTGAAAAGCTGGGGTGACCGCGGCGCCGGCGGCACCAACATCATGTTCGTGCTTGCCGACGGCACCATGCACGCGCACATCTCCGAGATGCCGGTCGGCACCTACAAGAAAGGCCACCGCCACGGCCCGAGCTTCCACGTCATGTGCGTCATCGGGCTCGGCTATTCGCTCATGTGGTTCGAAGGCGACAAGGACTTTCGCCGCATCGACTGGAAGCACGGCATGGTGCTGGTGCCGGCCGATCGGCAATTCCACCAGCACTTCAACACCGGGCCGCAGCCGGCGCGCTATCTCGCCACCGCGGTCGGCGGCTTGCGCTATCCGACAACGCAGGCGAACCGCGTTTCACTGCTCGGCACCGGCGGCGACGATAAGCCGGCGGTATCGAAGAGCATCAAGGAAGGCGGCGACCAGATCGAATACGAGGATCAGGATCCGCGCATCCACCGCATCTGGCTCGAAGACATGCGCAAGAACGGCGCGCCGGCCAAGATGGAGAAGTTCATCCCGACGCCCGAAGACATGAAGGCACCGGCCTAGTCATCCGGCACCGTCGGTCGCACCGGCAAAAATAAATTCGGGTTGCGCCCGCAGCGCGCTCCGGAAATACGGGGAGGAGACGTGAAGAATCTGGTTCGCATCGTTTGCGCCGTCGCACTCGCGCTCATCGTCGGCCACGCCAACGCCGCCGATCAATCCACCATCGATGCCGCCAAAAAGGAGGGGCAGGTCGTCTGGTACACGACGCTGATCGTCAACCAGATCATCCGGCCGATCAAAACCGCGTTCGAGAAAAAATATCCGGGCGTCACCCTGCAATTCACCCGCGCCGACGACCTGGTGACGTCGGCCAAGATTCTCGCCGAGGGCCAGGCCGGCCGGGTGCAGGCCGACATTTTCGACGGCATCGCCAACATGCTGCCGCTGCAGGAAGCTGGCCTCTTGGCGCCGTTCACGGTGCCCAATGCCGCCGATTATCCGGCCGAGTTGAAAGCGCGCGACGGTTATTGGATCGCCGAGATCATGTACGTCTTCACGCCGGGCATCAACACCAGCCTGTTGCCCAAGGACCAGGCACCGAAAACGTTTGCCGACCTGCTCGATCCCAAGCTTAGCGGCAAGATGGCCTGGAACGGCTCATCGATGGCCGGCGCCTACGGCTTCGTCGCCAATGTGCTGACCAGCATGGGCGAGGAAAAAGGCATGACGTATCTGCGCGCGCTCGCTAAGCAGCGCGTCGTCAACGTCGAGGCCTCCTCGCGCGCCGTGCTCGACCAGGTGATCGCCGGCGAGTACTGGATGAACCTGATGGCGTTCAACCATCACGTCGTCATCAGCGCGCGCAAGGGCGCGCCGTGCGACTGGCTCAAGCTCGAGCCGACGCCGGTGACGCTCGACGCCGTCGGTTTACTCAAGGATGCGCCGCACCCGAACGCGGCGCGGCTGTTGCTCGAATTCCTGTTGTCGCCGGAAGGCCAGAAGGTGTTTCAGCAGAACGAATACCTACCGGCCTTGCCGAGCGTGCCCGCCATGGTCGCCGGGCTGCGGCCGAACGACGGCGGCTTTAAGGCCAATTTTCTGCGGCCGGAGCAAATTCATCACGAGCTGCCAAAATGGCAGAAGGTCACCCAGGATCTGTTCCGATGACGGCCGGCGTCGAGGTCGAGGTTTCGGCGCGCGGCATCGCCACGATCCTGCTCAACCGGCCCGAGCGCTCGAACGCGATCGATCAGGCGACGCTCGACGAACTGGCCCGGCAATTTGCGGCACTCGCCAAGGATGAGCGCGCCCGTGTCGTGGTGCTGCGCGGCGCCGGCAAGCATTTCTGCGCCGGCGCCGATCTGGTGGCGCGGGCGAGCGCACCCGAGCCTTCGGCCGCGCAGACCACGATCGTCGACATGCTGGCGGCGCTCGACCGGCTGCCGAAGCCGACGGTCGCGGCGGTGCATGGCGCCGCCATCGGCGCCGGCGCTGCGCTCGCCGCCTGCTGCGATGCCGTGGTGGCGGCCGACAGCGCGTTCTTCTCGATCCCCGAAGTGCGGATCGGCATGGCGCCGCTCGGAGTCACGCCGTTCGTGATCCGCGCCATCGGCCACCGCAGCTTTCGCCGCTACGGGCTCTCCGGCGAGCGCTTCGGCGCCGCCGAGGCGCTGCGCATCGGGCTCGCGCACGAGGCCGTGCCGGCCGAACAGCTCGATGCAAAACTCGGCGAAGTCGTCGATGCGCTGCTGCACGGCGCGCCAGGCGCGCAGCGTACTTTGAAGGACGGCATGGAGCATTCGGTCATGCCGACCATAGCGGCTATCGTCGCCGCGAGGCCCTCGCACGGTTCCTCGCGCACGGCCGAAGCGCAGGAAGGCATCGCGAGTTTTAAGGAAAAACGCAAGCCAAGCTGGTATCCGCAATGACCAAGACGCGCCTCGCCTGTTGTCTGCTCGCCACGATCTTTGCCGTGGCGTGTTCCCACGCGCACGCTGACGATGCTGCCGCGCTCTACGAAGCGGCGAAAAAGGAAGGCCAGGTGGTCTGGTACACCTCGCTGATCGTCAATCAGGCCGTGCGCCCGCTGGTCGCCGCGTTCAACAAAAAATATCCCGGCATCGAGGTCAAATACGCCCGCGGCGATTCCGGCCCGAACGCCATCAAGGTCATCAACGAGGCGCGCGCCGGCAAGGTCGAGGGCGACGTGTTCGACGGCATCGCCACGACGCCGCCGCTGCTCAAGGCCGGCCTGGTCGAACCGTTCGCCCCCTCCGACGCCAACAAATATCCGGCCGCGCTGCGCGATCCCGACGGCCGCTGGAACGCGCTGGTGCTCTATTTCCTCACCCCCGGCATCAACACCCAGCTGGTCGGCAAGGACGACATCAAGACCGCGCAGAACCTGCTCGATCCGAAATGGAAGGGCAAGATCGCCTGGGGCAACGAGCCGTCGTCCGGCGCGCCGGCCTATATCGGCGCCGTATTGCAGGCGATGGGCGAGGACAAGGGCATGGCGTTCCTGCACGCGCTCGCAAAGCAGAGCATCATCAATGTCGAGGCCACAAACCGCGCCATCCTCGATCAGGTGATTCTGGGTCAGTATCCGATCGCGCTCAGCATCTTCAATCATCACGCCGAGATCAGCGCCAAGAAGGGCGCGCCGGTGGCGTGGCTCAAGGTCGAGCCGATCCCGGCGCCGTTCCATTCCATCGGCCTGGTCAAGAACGCGCCGCACCCGAACGCCGCGCGGCTGCTGATCGACTTTTTGTTGTCCGAGGAAGGCCAGCGCGCCTTCGCCGCGGTCGATTATCTGCCGGCCATGCCGTCCGTCCCCGCCCGCACCGCGGAGCTGAAGCCGGAAGGCGGCAGCTTCCGCGCCACTTTCCTGTCGCCCGCTTTGATGAGCGCCAACATCGACCGCTGGGTGAAACTCAAGAAAGAGCTGTTCGAGTGACGCGGCGACACGGATGCAGCACGCGCGTTCCATTCCATTAGCACCCGTCCGCGCCGCACCCGATCCGACGCGGCTATTGGTCGGCGGCCTGACGCTGGTGCTGCTGCTTCTGGTCGCGCCGCCGCTGTGGTTTCTGCTGCAAGGCAGCCTGCACACCACGACGGTCAAAGGCGGCCTCGGCGATTTCACCTTCGACTATTACCGGCGCCTCCTCGCCGACCGCCAGTTCTTCGGCAGCCTGGCCAATTCGCTGATCTTCAGCATCGGCGCCACGGCGATCGCGCTGTGCTTCGGCGGCCTGGTCGCCTGGCTGGTCGAACGCACCAACGCGCCCCTGAAGGCATTCGCCTACCTGACCGCGATCATCTCGCTCGGTACGCCGTTCGTGCTCTACGTCATCGCCTGGCTGTTTCTGCTGGGCCGCGCCGGGCCGCTCAACGACCTGCTCACCGCGGTCGGCCTGCCGCGCTTCAACGTCTATTCGATGTCGGGCATGATCCTGGTCGAAGGCTTTCTGTGGTCGCCGCTGTCGTTTCTGCTGCTGTCGTCGGTGTTCCAGTCCGCCAATTCCGAGTACGAGGAGGCGGCACGCATGAGCGGCGCCGGCATCATGCAGACGGTGACGCGCATCTCCATGCGCATGGCGCTGCCGGCCTTCGCCGCCGTCGCGCTGCTCATGATGGTGCGCTCGATCGAGGCATTCGAAGTGCCGGCGCTGGTCGGGCTACCCGGGCACGTCAAGGTCCTGACCACCGACATTTTCCTCGACATGCGCGAGAACGTGCCGCCGGACCTCGGCTATTCGAGCGCGTTCTCGATCGTGCTCCTTGTGCTCGCCGGCGGCCTGCTCAGCCTCTACTCGCGCATCTCGCGCCATGCCTCGCGCTTTCACAGCGTCACCGGCCGCGGCTTTCGTTCGCGGCCGTTCGATCTCGGTTGGCTGCGCTATCTCGGCAGCGCCGTCATCGTGTTCAATTTCCTGTTGATCCTGGCGCTGCCGGCGCTCGGCTTGATCTGGCTGGCGCTGATGCCGTTCACCCAGAGCATCAGCCGCCGTGGCTTTGGCCTCGTCACGTTGGATAATTTCCGCACCGTGCTGAACTCGACGTCCTATCTCGATCTGGTGTGGCAGACCCTGTTGATGAGCGCCGGCGCGGCGACCTGCGTGATGGCCCTCACCATGCTGTCCGGCTGGCTCGCGGCGCGGCGCCGGCCCGGCGGCTGGCTGGTCGATCAGCTCGCCACCGCGCCGCTGATTTTTCCCGGCATCGTGCTCGGCGTCGCCATGATCCAGATCTTTCTCGCCGTGCCGTTCGCGATCTACGGCACGCTGTGGGCCTTCATCATCGCATTCACGATCCGCTATCTGCCGTATGGCATGCGCTACGCCACCGCAGGCGTGATGCAGATTCATCCCGAACTCGAGGAGGCGGCGTCGGTCGCCGGCTCGCCGCTGCGCACCGTGCTGCGCCGCATCGTCATGCCGCTCACCATGCCGGCGCTGCTCGCCGGCTGGCTGTTCATTTTCCTCATCGCCGCGCGCGATCTGTCGATGGCCGTCATCCTGGCGTCGCCGTCGGCGCAGCCGGTTTCGGTCGCGATGTTCGATCTATGGGCCAATGGCCAGGGCACCGAATTGGCGGCGTTCGGCCTCGTTTGGACCGCGATCATGACCCTGATCGCCGCGGCATTTTATCTGCTCGGACGGCGGACCACCGGGTTCGCGGTCCGCGCCTGAGCACTCTTCAGCAGGAGCATCTGGTGGATCTGGAAACATCCAAGAAAAAGGTCGCGGCGCTGACCGAGCCGCGTAACGCCGTGGTGATCGGCATCAGCGACCGTCCCGGCAGTTGGGCCGCGCGCGCCTGGCGCAATCTCAACCGCTACGGTTTTCCCGGCCCGGTCTATCTGATCCACCCGCGCCGCAAGGATATTTTCGACACGCCCTGCTACCCGGATTTCGCCGCCCTGCCGGAGCCGCCCGACCATCTGGTCGTGGTAGTGCCGGCACCCTCCGTGCCCGAGCTGTTGCGCAGCGGCGCCGCCGCGGGCGCCCGCAGCGCCACGGTATTCTCCTCCGGCTTCGGCGAGGCGTTCGACCGCGGGGCCGAAGCGCTCGGCCGCGACCTGAAAGCGGCGATCGCCGAGACCGGGCTTGCGGTGTCCGGCCCGAACTGCATGGGCAACATCTGCGCCAAGAGCCGCCTGGTCACGCTGACCGAGGACCGCCCGCTCGGTCTGAGCGAGGGACCGGTGGCGCTCGTCGGGCAGAGCGGCGGCATGCTGATCTACATGAACGTCGCGCTGGAAGAACGCGGCATCGCCGCCGAGTATCTGATCACCAGCGGCAACGAAGCCGGCCTCTCCATTCCGGACTATGTCGCCTTCTTCGCAGATCAGCCGGAGTTGAAAGTCATTCTTCTCTACATCGAGGCGATCACCGACCTGGAAAAATTCAAGGCGGCCTGCCGCATGGCGCGCCAAGCCGGCAAGGCGATTGTCGCCGTAAAACTCGGCCAGTCGGAAAGCGGCCGCACCGCCGCGCTGGCACACACCGGCTCGCTCGCCGGCACCATGGAAGCGTTCGATGCGGTCGCCGCCGATCTCGGCGTCATCCGTGCCGACACGCTCGACGATGCGGTCGAGATCACCGAGCTGGTGGCGCACACCGGGATGCCGCGCGGCAAGCGGCTCGGCGCGGTGACCCATTCGGGCGCGTTTCGCGGTTTTCTGATCGAAGCCGCCGAGCGCAACGGCCTGCAATTTCCCGCGCTGGCGCCGGAAACCACCGCCAAGCTCAACGGCATCTTGGGCGTCGGCTCGCTGGTCGGCAATCCAAGCGACGGCGGCTTTGCGGTATTGAGCAGCTCCGAGAATTTCAAGGCGACCATCACGGCACTGCAGGCCGATCCGAACGTCGACATGGTACTGTTTCAGGAGCGCCTGCCGCGCGAGCCCGGCTCCGAACGTGCCGAGCACCACACCGCCATGGTCGAAGCCATGGTGGTCGCCGGATTGCCGAAGCCGATCGCCGCCGTCGCGCCGGTGTCGCACAGCCAGACTGATTACAGCCGCGCGCTACGCGCGAAGACGCCGCATCTGTCGTATTTGCAGGAGGCCAACAAAGCGCTGCGCGCCATTGAACACGCTGCGCGCGCTGCCGAGCTTGAAAACCTCGCGACAGCATCGGCACCCGCGCGCGCCGCGCCGACGCCGGCCGAAGCCGCCGCCACCGCCAAGGCGCGCCAACTTATCGCTGCCGGGGCGGCGGCACTCAACGAAGTGCAGTCGAAAGACTTGTTGCGCGCCTATGGCATCGCCACACCGAAGGAGATTGCGGTGCAGTCGGCGGATGACGCCGTGAAAGCCGCGGCCGAAGTCGGCTACCCGGTGGTGCTCAAAGCAGTTGCGGCCAAGCTGTTGCATAAATCGGACGCCGGCGCGGTGGCGCTTCAACTGCGCGATGCCGAAGCGGTGCGCGCGGCCTACGCCTCTATCGAAGCCAGCGTTCGGCGCGCCGGCATCGACCAAGTCGAGGCGATGCTGGTGTGTGAGCACGTCAGCGGCGGCTTGGAGCTGGTCCTCGGCCTCAATCGCGATCCCGAGATGGGCCTCGTCGTCATGGCCGGCAGCGGCGGCGTGCTGCTCGAATTGACCAAGGACGTGGCGTTCGCGGCGCCACCGATCACTGCCGCCAAGGCCCGCGCCATGCTGGCGCGCACTCACGCGATGCGGCTCCTGTCCGGCTATCGCGGCGGCGCGGCGCTCGATGCCGATGCCGTGGTCAATGCACTGGTCGCGCTCGGCCGCATCGCCGACGATTTGACCGACGTCGTGCAATCGGTCGACATCAACCCCTTCGTCGTGCTGCGGCGCGACGGCGTCGCCCTCGACGCTCTCTTGGTGCCACGCACCGCGCCGAAGACCTAACGCCTGCACTGTCCATTCAGGAGACCGCAATGCCCGACACCTGGCGCACCTGGAAACAATGGCCTGAGCTCATTCTGGAACGGCTCGACGATGCCGGCGTGGCGCGAATCGTGCTCAACCGGCCGGACAAGCGCAACTGCCTCAACGAGGCGCTGGTGACGGCGTGGTTCACGGCACTCGATCTCATACGCGACGAGCCCGACGTGAAAGCGGTCATCACCAAGGGCGCCGGCGTGTGCTTCTCGTCCGGCCTCGATCTGCATTTCCTGCGCCAGGTGAGCGAGGCGCCGCGCGACTGGGACCGGCCGACGCCGACGGTGCGCATGGCGGAGGCGCTGCGCGCCTTTCCGCGCGTCGTCATCGCCCAGGTGCACGGCTACTGCCTCGGCGGCGCGCTCGGCATCGTCAACTGCCACGATCTCGTGTTCGCCGCCGACGACGCGCAATTCGGCATGCCGGAAATCCTGCGCGGGAGTTTCGGCCAGCTCGTCACCTCGACCCTGGTGCACGGCGGCATCCCGATCAAAAAAGTCGCGCTGATGCAGCTGGTCGGACGCAACATCTCGGGCGCCGAAGCCGATCGCTGGGGCATTATCTCGCAGGCGCTGCCGGCGGCGGAGCTGGAAAGCACCGTGACCGGCATCGCCCGCGAAATCGCCGCGCGCCACGCTGCCCCGCTCGAGCACGCGAAAATCACCGTGCAGATGGGCCGCGATCTGTCGCTGTCACAGGCGATCCAGCTCGATCAACTGGTGGCCGCCCGTATGCGCCGCGTCATGGACCCGACGGAACATGTGGAGTCGTACCTGCAATCGCAGAAGGGCGGGCCGAATGCGGAATACAAGCGGCCGGATGTTTGAGAAATGCGTTTCCCGGGCGCAGCGCAGCACGAAGTGGTGCGCTGCAGACCCGGGATCGCTAAAGGCTCCGAGTTTGGGACGATCCCGGATCAGCGGTGCACCGCTTTCGCGCTGCACCGCATCCGGGAAACAAGATTTAAGCCGCCACCTTCTTCGCCCCGCGCTTAAGCGACTCGACCGCCTCGTCCACCGTCTGCACGTCGCCGAACTGGCCGTAGAAATTCGACAGCGTGGCGTTGTGCTCCTCGTCGGTGTGGGTAGCGAGCCCGTCGGCCACCATCACGACCTTGAAATTGAGCATCATGGCGTCGCGCGCGGTCGACTCGCAGCACACGTTGGTGGCGGTGCCGGTCACGAGAATCGTATCGATGCCGCGGTCGCACAGATGGCGCTCGAGATCGGACGAGCCCTGGATGAAGGCGCTGTAGCGTTTTTTGGTGATCTGCGCGTCCTCGGGCCGAATATCGTTGAGGTGCCAGTACTCGTAGCCGTCCTCGCCGATCTCCATGGATTTGAGCCGCCGCTCGGCGCGGTCGCGGCTCTGCAGGTAATTGTGATAGTTCGACCAGCTCTCGCGCGTGTCGTTCGTGCCATTGCGCACCCAGACGACGTGACCGCCGCGGCGGCGCAGCTCGGCGGCGAGCCGGTTGATGTTCGGCACGATCTCGCGCGCCGCCGGCACCTCGCTCTGATGCCCCTGCTTGACGAAATAATTCTGCATGTCGATCACGACCAGCGCCGTCTTGGCCGGATCAAGCACGTCGAACGGGTGCAGCTTGCCTAGCCGCATCTGCAGGCGCTCGGCGTTGGCTTTGTTAATCGCGATCTTGTGCATTTCGTTTCCTCATCCGTAGGGTGGGCAAAATCGTGCAGTGAATTCCGCGTGGGCAGCGCGCCGGTACGATTTTGCCCACGCGGACGCTTGAGCGAACGCGGTGCCCACCCTACAAGTCTCGGCGGGCTCATTGGCGCCCAGTGTGACACAGAAGACGGGCGGAATCGAGCGCATGTCCGGCACTTCGGCAATTCCCGCAAACGATAGCTGGGAGTTCTGGATCGACCGCGGCGGCACGTTTACCGACGTGATCGGCCGGCAGCCGGACGGCGCGCTGGTCACCCACAAGCTCCTGTCCGACAACCCCGAGGCGTATCGCGACGCGGCGGTCGAGGGCATTCGCCGTCTGCTCGGCCTTGCGCCCGGCGCGGCGATCCCGAGCGCGCGTATCGGCGCTGTGAAGATGGGCACCACGGTCGCCACCAACGCGCTGCTCGAGCGCAAGGGCGATCGCACGCTGCTGCTCATCACCAAAGGCTTTCGCGACGCGCTGCGCATCGGCTACCAGGCGCGGCCGAAAATTTTCGCCAAGCACATCATCAAGCCCGACATGCTGTACGAGCGTGTCGCCGAGGTCGACGAGCGCGTGCGCGCCGACGGCACGGTGGAGCGCGCACTCGACCTCGAGGCGGTACGCGCCGAACTTATGCGCGCCAAGGCCGACGGCATCGGCGCCGTGGCGATCGTGCTGATGCACGCCTACCGCTACAGCGACCACGAGCAGCGCATCGCCGCCTTGGCGCGCGAGCTCGGCTTCGCCCAGGTATCGGCCAGCCACGAAGTGTCGCCGCTGATCAAGCTGGTCGGCCGCGGCGACACCACGGTGGTCGACTCCTATCTGTCGCCGATCCTGCGCCGCTACGTGGCGCAGGTGGCCGAGGAGTTGAATTCGTCACCCTCCCCTGCAGGGAGAGGTAAAGAAGAGCCCCGCCTGATGTTCATGATGTCGTCAGGCGGGCTCACCGCGGCCGAATTGTTTCGCGGCAAGGACGCGATCCTGTCCGGCCCGGCTGCCGGCGTGGTCGGCATGGCCGAGACCGGCCGGCAAGCCGGCTTCGACCGGCTGATCGGCTTCGACATGGGCGGCACCTCGACTGACGTGTCGCACTACGCCGGCGAGTATGAGCGCGCGTTCGAGACCGAGGTGGCCGGCGTGCGCATGCGCGCGCCGATGATGCGCATCCACACGGTAGCGGCCGGCGGCGGCTCGATCCTGCATTTCGACGGCGCGCGCTTTCGCGTCGGCCCGGATTCGGCCGGCGCCAATCCGGGGCCGAAATGCTACCGGCGCGGCGGACCGCTGGCGCTGACCGACGCCAACGTCATGGTCGGCAAGCTTCTTCCGGATTTCTTTCCGAAAATCTTTGGACCGCAACAGAATCTGCCGCTCGATGCCGAGGCGGTGCGCGCCGGCTTCGAGGCGCTCGCCAAAGACATCGGCGACGGCCGCTCCGCCGAACAAGTCGCCGACGGTTTCATCAGGATCGCGGTCGAGAACATGGCGAACGCGATCAAGAAGATTTCGGTGCAGCGCGGCTACGACGTAACCCGCTATGCGCTCAACTGCTTCGGCGGCGCCGGCGGCCAGCATGCGTGCCTGGTTGCCGACGCGCTCGGCATGGAAAGCGTGCTCATCCATCCGCTGTCGTCGCTGCTCTCGGCCTACGGCATGGGGCTTGCCGACATCCGCAGCGTGCGCCAGCAGGCGATCGAGGAGCCGTTCGGCGACAAGGCGCGCGCCATCGTGCAGAAGATCGCCGCCACCTTGGCGCGCGACACCATCGCGGAAGTCGCCGGCCAGGGCGTTGCGCCGAACAAGATCACGGTGCACGTGCGGGCGCACATCCGCTACGCCGGCACCGACACGCCGCTGATCGTCGAGGCCGGCAAGCTTCGCCCTCCCCTGCGGCGGCAGCTTGCACTCTCGCCGCTCGCCAAAATGAAATCCGCGTTCGAGCGCGCTCACAAAGCGCAGTTCGGCTTCATCGACCGCGCCAAGGAGCTGGTCATCGAAGCGGTTTCGGTCGAAGCGGTCGGCGGCGGCGCGCAGTTCAAAGAGCCGAAGCTGAAGACGACGCGGACAAAGCTGCCGAAACCGGCGCGGCGCACGCGGTTCTTTTCCGGCGGCAAATGGCAGCGCGCGCCAGTCCATACGCGCGATCAGCTGACGCCCGGCCACAAGGTGAAAGGGCCGGCGATCGTCATCGAGCCGCATCAGACCATCGTGGTCGAGCACGGCTGGCAGGCCGAATTGACAGCGAAGAACCACCTGGTGCTGCGCCGGGTGCAAAAGCTCGTGCGCGCCCGCGCCATCGGCACCAAGGCCGATCCGGTGATGCTCGAAGTGTTCAACAACCTGTTCATGTCGATCGCCGAGCAGATGGGCGTATCGCTGCAGAACACCGCCTATTCGGTGAACATCAAGGAACGCCTCGATTTCTCCTGCGCGGTTTTTTCGGCCGACGGCTCGCTGGTCGCCAACGCGCCGCACATGCCGGTGCATCTCGGTTCAATGGACCGCGCGGTCGAGACCATCATTCGCGAGAACAAAGGCAACGTCCGCCCGGGCGACGTGTACGCCATCAACGCACCCTACAACGGCGGCACGCACCTGCCGGACATCACGGTGTGCACGCCGGTGTTCAACACGGAGAAGAAGAAAGGGGAGATATTGTTCTGGGTCGCGTCGCGCGGCCACCATGCCGATGTCGGCGGCATGTCGCCGGGCTCGATGACGCCGAATGCCACCGAGATCGAGCAAGAGGGCGTCTACATCGACAATTTCAAGCTGGTCGACCGCGGCCGCTTCCGCGAGAAGGAGCTGTACGCGCTGCTCACCGGCGCCAAATATCCGGCGCGCAATCCACTGCAGAACGTCAACGACATCAAGGCGCAGATCGCCGCCAACGAAAAGGGCGTGCAGGAGCTGCGCAAGATGGTGCGCTATTTCACCTTGCCGGTGGTGCGCGCCTATATGCGCCACGTCCAGGACAACGCCGCCGAGAGCGTGCGCCGCGTGCTCGACCGCCTGCACGACAGCGCCTTTGCGGTCGAGACCGATCAGGGCGCGCGCATCAAAGTGCGCATCGCGGTCGACAGGAAGAAGCGCGAAGCGACCGTCGATTTCACCGGAACGAGCCCGCAGCAGACCACGAACTTCAACGCGCCCGAGCCGGTGACCCGCGCGGCGGTGCTCTACGTGTTCCGCGTCATGGTCGACGACGATATTCCGATGAACGCCGGCTGCCTGCGCCCGATCCGCATCATCGTGCCGAAAAAATCCATGCTGTCGCCGGAATTTCCCGCCGCCGTGGTCGCCGGCAACGTCGAGACCTCGCAGGAGGTGACCAATTGCCTGTTCGGCGCGCTCGGCGCCATGGCGGCGGCGCAGGGCACCATGAACAACCTGAATTTCGGCAATGCGCGCTATCAGTATTACGAGACGATCTGCTCGGGCTCACCGGCCGGGCCGGGCTTTCCCGGCACCGACGCCGTGCACACCCACATGACCAACACCCGGCTCACCGATCCGGAAATTCTGGAATTCCGCTACCCGGTGCTGCTGGAAGATTTTCACATCCGCAAAGGCTCGGGCGGAAGCGGGCGCTTTGTCGCTGGGGACGGCGTCGTCCGCACCATCCGCTTCCTGGAAAAGATGGAGTGCACGATCCTGTCAGGCCACCGGCGCGTGCCGCCGTTCGGTCTCGAGGGCGGCACCGACGGCCAGGTCGGCGAGAATGCGGTGCGCCGCAACGACGGGCGCGTAGAAAAACTCGCGGGTTGCGACGCCACGGTGCTCGACGCCGGCGAAGCGATCATCATCCGGACGCCGACGGCGGGTGGATACGGCCAAGCGTAGTCAACGATCGCCCTTTACTATTCACCTCACCCCTGGGTTGCTCGGCGCGTAGCGCCGAGCCTCGAAGGGCGAGCCTTCGCTCGCGCCTCAGGATGACGGCAACAGCTTGCGCAAAAACTCCGCGAGATCGTCGGTCACATGATCGACGTGCGGCGCGTCGCGGCCGGCGAGCTCCCAGTCCTCGCGTAGGACCACGCCGGCGCCTTTGGGCACCACCAGCACGGTGATCATGCCGAGCGCGTGCGGCACTTCGAGATTGCGGGCGAGGTCCTCGAAGATCACGGCGCGTTTCGGATCGACGTTGTGGCGGACGAGAAAACGCGCATAGACCTGCGGCTGCGGCTTCGGCTCGAGATCGGCGGCGTGGATATCGAACACGTCCTCGAAATGCTCGGCGATTTCGAGCCGGCTCATCACCGCGTCGGCATGGGCGCGCGTGCCGTTGGTGAGGATGAGCTTGCGGCCTGGCAGCGCCGCGATGGCGGCGCCGAGTTGCGGGTTCGGCGTCAGCGCCGAGTGATCGATCCGGTGCACGATTTCGAGGAATTCGTCGGGCTTGAGCCCATGCTCCGCCATCAGGCCGCGCATGGTGGTGCCGTAGCGCCGGTAATAGTCCTTCTGCAGCCGGAACGCCTCGTCGTGGCTGACATGGAGGAAATCGGCGACATAATTGCGGATGCGCTCGTCGACCTGCTGCCACAAATTGAGGTGATGTGGATAAAGCGTATTGTCGAGATCGAACACCCAAGTCTCGATCCCGGAAAATCCGCGGCGCGCGCGCTTGCTCATCAAGCCTGACTCGTTCTTGCCACTTTTCATGGTGACAAGCTTTTAAAGGGTGCCGAATCAGTTGCAATCCCTTCGGGTCAGGTCGGGTCAGGGTTCTGGGGTAATGCGCAAAAAGTTGCGGAAGACGTTGCCGTTTTTCGTCGCGATCTTTCTCGGCACCTTGGCGGCCGCAATGGTCGGCGCCGCCGCCCTGCTCGCCGCGCATCCGTGAGCGAAGTCTCCGCTACCCGGCCTCGCGCCAGGAGGTTCGCGGAACCAGGCACTCGAGCGCGCCGTCGTGCAGGCGCACCGGATCGCGCTCGCCTTCCATGGCGAGCCGCAGCACCGAGCGGGCGAGTTCGTCCGGCTTGATCGAGGTGTTGCCGATCGCTTTCAGCGTCAGCCAGGCCTCGTCGAACGCCGTCTCCAGCACGATCAGCGTCTTGGGATCGAAGGCGTTGCTGTGAAAGCCGCGCATCAGGGCCTCGTCGCGGTCGAAATGGCGGCGGCCGATGCAACCGCGCCGCCGTACGAAGTCTCCGCGCAAAGTATGCCGAGTTTGTGACGCCCCCCGCGGCTAACGCTTTGCCGTTCGCGAGAATGTGGGCGGTTGCGTCGCGGCGATCTCGTTGATCAATTTCTTG
Organism: Xanthobacteraceae bacterium; assembly: GCA_035651875.1. GTDB lineage: Bacteria > Pseudomonadota > Alphaproteobacteria > Rhizobiales > Xanthobacteraceae > BOG-931. The sequence goes on along the minus strand of DASRET010000010.1, from coordinate 10,675 downwards.
AGAACGGCATCGGCAAAATTGTCATAATCCTTGACCGGAATCATGAACGCGCCCGGGCCGCCGATCACATAGTCGCGATAGTAGCGGTCGAGACCGGGTTCCACGGTGAGGATCGGCAGGCCGTTGATACCGACGCCGTCGCGCACCGCTTCGTCGCGCGCCTGCGTCACGTCGCGGCCGCTGTTGTTGGAGCCGTCGCCCGAAACGTCGATGATCTGGCGGATGGCACGAAACGGACTACCGGCCAACAGCGTCCGCGAAAAATCGATGGCGCCGCTGATCGAGGTGCCGCCGCCGAACAGCCGGCGCGGCGATGCTTCGATCGCCGCTGCGAACGCGTTGGCGCTCGCTTCATCCTTGATCGGCGACCAGTCGACGACCACGACATGCAGAAACGGCCCGGTCCACTGCATCATGGTGACGGCGGATCGACCGCGTGGCGAGCGAGCGGATGGCGTTGAGCACTTGCGGATTGCGGAACGCCGCCGCGTAGCCCTGCTTCTGCAGCTCGAAGCGTCCCATGCTGACGCTGCCCGACGTGTCGACCGCGAGCACCAGCGCAACGGCGACATCGGCTTCGGCGGGCTGCGGCGCCGGCGTTTTATTCTGCGCAAGTGCGACCGCGGCACTGCCCGCGAACAGCAAGGCGAGTGCACATAAACGCGCGCACCAGCCTAAACCACCCTGCCCTGCTCTGCTCACGCCTATCGCCCCCGCGATGCGAATGGGCCTCAGGTCTTGAGCCGCGGTAACAGCCGCGCTGCATTACCGCCCTCGATCGCCGCGAGATCGGCCGGCGCCAGGCCGAGCTGGCGCAACTCGGCAATCTGATCCAGCGCGAAATACGGATAATCGGTGCCGTAGGTGATCTGCGACATCGGCACCAGCTTCTGCAGTGCCGCCATGGCGGCCGGATGCGTGGCGTTGGCGGTGTCGTAGTGCAGGCGGCGGAATTCCGCCTCGATGCCATCAGGCGCAAAGCCGCCCGGGCTGCGCGCCTTCTTGTCGTAAAACGCCTCGATGCGGCCGGCCAGGAACGGAATGGTGCCGCCACCGTGGGAGAACAGCCATGTGATGTCGCGCAGCTGGGTGAGCGAGCCCGACAGCAACAGGCTGACCACGGTGCGCGTCGTGTCGTGCGGCACCTCGATAACCGCCGGGAACGTACCGACGCTCAAGTGCGCGTCGCAGCAGCTCGCGACCAGCGGATGCACGAAGATCACGGCCTTGCGGCGATTGAGCTCCTCGAGGATCGGCTTGTAGAACGCATGGCCGAGCCACTTGTCGCCGTAGTTGCTCTGCAGGTTGATGCCGTCGGCTTTCAGCGTATCGAAGGCGTATTCGATTTCCTTCAGCGTAGTATCGACGTCCATCATCGACAGCGGCGCGAAAAGGCCGTAGCGGCCGGGCCGGTCGCGCACCATCTCGGCGCCGAACTCGCAGCACAGGCGCGCCATGTCGTGCGCCGCCTCCGGCCCGGCATCGAACCAGACGCCGGGCGTCGACGGCAGCGACAGCACGCCGGTGGTGATGCCGGCCTTGTCCATGGCCTCGAACGCGTGGTCGCGCGTCCAGGCGAGCTGCACGCCAAGATGCGGAATCTTGCGCTTGTCCTCCCAGTCGCCCCAGGCCTTCTGGTATTGCGGCGGATAGAAGTGGTGATGGGTGTCGATCAGCTTTGTCGAGCCAGACTGCGCGGCCGCCGGCATGGCGGGCAGCGCCGCGCTGGCGCCGAACGCCGCAACGGCGGCGAGAAAGCCCCGCCGCGACGCGCAGCAGCCGCACGCCGCGCCGTGATCAAGCGATGTGTGGTGGTGATGCCCGGCTTTGCCGCCTGCCCTGCTCATATGACGTTTCCTCCGCGACCCCCGCGGCGGAGGTTAGCACCGTCAGCGCCGGGACTGAAACGCCGCCAAAGCGGCCAGCATGATGGCGGCGCCCAGCGCCTGAACGGGCGTGATCACCTGGCCGAGCAGCGGCACGCTCAGCACCGTTGCCAGCAGCGGCTCGAGATTCATGATCAGCGCGCTGCGGAACGGGCCGATGCGGATCGTCGACATGTAGAGGGTGAGGATCGCAATGGCCGTGCCGACGCCGACCACGCCCGCGAGCAGCCAGCCCCCGACATCGTGCGACGCCGGCCAGTTCAGGGTCGCGATCGCCGCCACGGCAAAAATCGCGGTCGAGGAAAGGAGCGAATACCAGGTGGTCAGCCGCGGATCGAGCTGCTGCAGCTCGCGGCGCGCGATCAGCAAGAACGCCGCGCGGCACAAGGCGGCGCCGAGCGCAAAGCTCAGCCCGGCGAGCGAAAGGTGTTGCGGGTAGGCTTCGATCGTCAGCGCGAGCCCGCAGAACGCGACCACGGCCGTGGCCATACCTTGCCAGCCGATCCGCTCCACGCCGAACAGCGCGCCGCCGATCGCGGTGAGCAGCGGATAAATGAAATAGGTCAGCACCGCGACCGGTACGGTGATGCGGTCAATGGCCTCGAACAGGCCGTAGACGATGCCGGCGAACAGCACGCCCAACGCCAGCGCGAACGCGCGTTGCCGCGCACTCGCGGGCGCCGGTGTCGCGCTCAGCCGCAGGTATGCAAACAGGATCACGACGCCGACCACGCCGCGGATCAGCGCCAAGGTCAGCACATCGATGCCGGCGGCAAGGACGAGCTTGACCAGCGTGTCGCAGACGCCGAACGCCGTCGCCGCGACCAGACCGGGCCACAGTGCATGGAGCCGCTCGGGCGCGCCGCTCGATTTCATTGCCGTCGATTGCGTCAGTTGTGAATGAGCGTTCCGGCGCCGAGCTCGGTGAACAATTCGAGCAGCACCGCGTGCGGCACCTTGCCGTCGAGAATCACCACGCCTTCGACGCCGCGTTCCAGCGCGTCGATGCAGGTTTCGACCTTGGGGATCATGCCGCCCGCGATGGTGCCGTCGGCAATCAGCCGCCGCGCGTCGTCGACCGACAGCTCCTTGATGAGTTGCTTCGACTCGTCGAGCACGCCCGGCACGTCGGTCAGCAGCAGGAACCGCTTGGCCTTGAGCGCGCCGGCGATGGCCCCGGCAAACGTGTCGGCATTGACGTTGAAGGTGCCGCCATCGGCGGCCGCGGCGACCGGCGCCAGCACCGGAATGAGCTCGCGGCCGAGGATTTGCATCAGCACCGTGGTATCGACCTTGTCGGGCTCGCCGACAAAACCGAGATCGACCACCCGCTCGACGGCTGATCCCGGATCGATCACGCTACGGGTCAGCTTGCGCGCCACCACCATGTTGCCGTCCTTGCCGCACAGCCCGACCGCCTTGCCGCCGGCCTCGTTGATGTAGCCGACCATCTGTTTGTTGATCGAGCCGGCCAGCACCATCTCGACGATTTCGAGCGTCTTGGCGTCGGTAATGCGCAGCCCGTCGGTGAATTGCGACTGCACGCCGACCTTCTTGAGCATGGCCTCGATCTGCGGCCCGCCGCCGTGGACCACCACCGGATTGATCGCGGTCTGCTCGAGCAGCACGATATCGCGCGCAAACGCGCGGGCCTGCTGCTCTTCCCCCATGGCATGGCCGCCGTATTTGACGACGACGATCGCCTCGTCATAACGCTGCATGTAGGGCAGCGCTTCGGCCAGGATTTGGGCCTGCTGAAACGGTGTCACCTCCATCGGGAACTCCTTGCGCGGAATGGCTATTTAGCCGCGGGCGGGCTGCGGCGAAAGGCCCTTGGGGCGCCGCGTGTGGGAACGCTGCAACGCTCGGTCACGTTATTTGATTACAAGGCGCGCACCGGACCAAGGGCGTGCGAGAGCAAGAGCGGAACCCGCGGCGCAAGCAAGCCCCGTTCCGCGTGCAAGTTCCCGAAAAAATGGCCCGGCGTCGCCTCCCCCGTACGATTAAAGGAGGTTGACATGTCAGTGACCTATTCTTCTACGACGTCACCAGGCGAAGCCGCAACATATGGCGGCTTTGTCGATGCACTTGGCGGTATTGCCGCCATCGTTCTGGCGATCATCGGGTTAGCGGGTGTGCATCCCGAGGTGCTGGTCTCAATCGCGACCATCGTGTTCGGCGCGGCGCTGCTGATCCAAGGCGGCACCATGCTGAGCGAGTTTGCCACGGACATGACGCCGGAAGGCAGCTCGGCGATGGGCGGCGGCGGTCTCTCGGCACTGTTCCTGGTCGGCGTCGCCGGCATCGTGCTCGGCGTGCTGGCGCTTCTCGGCGTGCATGCGGCGATGCTGACGGCGGTGTCCGTGATCGCGTTCGGCGGCGCGCTGGCCATCTCGAGCTCGGCGGTTTGGCAGCTCCTGACCTCGCGGGCGGTGGCCTCGCGGTTCGAGACGCGCAGCCCGGTGCTGCGTGTGATGGCCTCCGAGGTCGCCGCGGGTTCGGCGGTGGTGCAGGCGATGGGCGGCTTGGCCGTCATCGTGCTCGGCATCCTGGCCGTCTCCGGCACCTTCACCGTCCCGTTGACCTTGATCGCCATCCTGGTCTCCGGCGCTTCGATCCTGCTCACCGGCGGGACGCTGAGCGGCACGATGGTCGGGTTCATGCGGTCGAATCCCACGACCGCCCAGGCCCGGCCGATCAGCTAACCGGACCGACCAACGGAGGTCCAATCGAGACCAAGACCCGCTGCGGCAATTCCGCAGCGGGCCTTCTTTTTGTTTGGGGCGTGAGCGGATCGTGTCTGCTGCGGATACCGTCAGCGGCGCTCGTTCAGCAGGCGGTGGATGGTGGCGCGCAGTTCGGCAATGCCGCTTCCCGTCTCCGCAGAGGTTGCCAGCACGATGGGGTACGCCGCCGGCCGCCGTGCCAGCTGCGTCCGGAGCTCTGCCAAACGCTCGGCCAGCGCGGCCGCCGCCAGCGCATCGCATTTGGTGAGCACAACCTGATAACTGACGGCAGCCTTGTCGAGGCGAGCGAGAATGTCTTCGTCCGGAGGCATCAGGCCACGCCGCGCGTCGACCAGCAGATAGACCCGCGCCAGGGTGGCGCGGCCGCGCAAGTAATCGTGAATGAGCCGGGTCCACGCACCGACCTTGGCCTTCGGCGCAGCCGCATAGCCGTAGCCCGGCATATCGACCAGCGCGAGGCCGGCCGCGGCCGCGCCCTGCGCGCTCTCGAAGAAAATCAGCTCCTGGGTGCGGCCCGGCGTCGACGAGGTGCGCGCCAGCGCCCGCCGCCCGGTCAGCGCGTTGATCAGGCTCGACTTGCCCACATTGGAGCGGCCGGCGAACGCGATTTCCGTCGTGGCCATGGCCGGCAGCGCCGGCAGCGCACCGGCCGCCGCCGCAAACTGCCAATCGCCGGCAAACAGGCGGCGGCCGGCCTCGATCTCCGCGTCCGAGAAACCGCTGTCCGGCTCGCCGGCGCCGCTCATGGGAGAAGCGCCAGGCGCACGTAGCCGCCGCCGACGGGCCCGGGGAACCATTGCGGCCGCATGCGGTTCTCCCCAGCGCCAGCCCTTTCTGCGCGGGAGGATGCCGTGGAAGAATGGTCGAGCCTGCGGCTCTGCGACGTGGCGAACCTGTCGCTCGCGGTCGTGCTGTTCTTCTCGCCCTGGCTGTTCGGCCTCTCCAGCGGCGCGCCATGGCAGACGGCGTCGGTCGTCGGCATCATCATCGCGGTGCTCTCGATCGCAGCGCTGGCGGCGTTCGCAGTCTGGGAGGAATGGCTCAATCTGGTCGCCGGGCTGGCGCTGATCGTAGCGCCCTGGCTGCTCGGCTTCCAGGACAGTCAGGCCGTAACGATCTTCGTGGCCATCGGCATCGCGGTCGCCTCGTTTGCCGCATTCGAGGCTTGGCTGGCGCGCGACGAGGCGCCGGAACTCGAAGCCTAAGAGCAAATCCGAGACCTAAAATCAGAAATCGGAAGCCGGGGTCCCGACTTCCGATTCCGTCGCCATTTCAGACTTCGCGCCGTTTCTGATTTTGGCGGCAAACGTCCGATCACGCCGCCTCGTCGGCCGGCTCGTACCAGGCGTTCGCAACCGGGGCGTAGGCCGAATTCTTGGCCTCGCCCTGGTAGCGCGCCGCGGCGGCCACGGCCGAGATGCCGATGTCGCCATAGCGGCGGTCGAGCGCGGTTTCCTTCGAGGCTTCAGCTCTTTGTGCGGTCTTTTTGGCCGTTTCGGCAGCAGCGTTTTTCATTTCCCGTTCCCGTCCCAATGTCCCGTGTTTGGATGGCCGCTTGGCTATCGGCGGAGTGCGGCGGAAATGGGCGGCAAATCGACCACCGTCGTGACATTTCCGATGCCGCCCGCAGCAATGCCCGGCGGTGGTAGACGCTTCCTTTCCGCTGGTAGTAAACCCTCACTTAATCAGTCTCTGGGACACTCGAAACCACCCGGGAAAAGCGGTCTGCTGCGGGCCGATTTCGTCAGTTATCCAACGGCATCGGCCAAGAGTGCGGCATTCCTGCAACACCTGGGCCGGACGTGACCGTTTACCTTCTTCTCGGCTGGTGAGTCGGCGGCAATTTCGCTAGACATTGCGGGAGTCGGGTGTAGTAGCGGCGAGGGGCCAAAACCCATGACCATGCGCGCAATTATCTTCGTCATCATCGGCCTGATGCTGGGCGGCTGCATGGAAGAGACGCTGGCCCCGACCAGTCAGGCCGGCTGGACCGCGCGCGACAAGCAGTTGATGTCGAACCTGCCCTATGCGCAGGCCACCATCCCCGAGCAGTTCCGGCGCCACATCGTCTCGTTCGATCGCAAGGAAGCGCCGGGCTCGATCGTCATCGATCCCGACAACAAGTTCCTGTACTACGTGGAGCCGGGCAACAAGGCGATCCGCTACGGCATCGCCGTCGGCGAGGACGCGCAGGTCTGGAGCGGCATCGCCAAGGTCGGCCGCATGGAGCAATGGCCGGGTTGGACGCCGACCGCCAGCGAACAGCAGCGTCTCGGCCCGCTGCCGGCTTTTGTCACCGGCGGCCCGCATAATCCGATGGGCGCCCGCGGCCTGTATCTGTATTCCGGCGGCAAGGACACGCTGTACCGCATCCACGGCACCAATCAGCCGGAATATATCGGCCAGGCGATCTCGTCCGGTTGCATCCGCATGACCAACGAGGACGTCATGGACCTCTACAGCCGGGTCAAGATGGGCACCATCGTGGTGGTGCTGGCCCCGCACAACAACACCGCGCCGTTCGCTGCGCACGTGGCGTCGTCGGGACCGAGCCCGGGAAGTTCGTACTGATAGCGGCAACAAGCTTCTGAATTCCGTCATGCCCGCGCTCGTCGCGGGCATCGACGTTTTAATGGATACCAATCAAACACCTGAAAGACCGGAACAAGTTCGGCCGCAAAGTCTCAATTGGCGTGAAGTGTCGGGTCGTGTCTCGCTATGGGGCTGGCGATGAGCATCGTGCTGAGACTTTTGATTGTGGCTGTGGTGTTCGCTGCCGCCACTGTAGCTGCGTACTTTGCCAAAAGAGTTTGGGTATTGCCCCCGGAGGCTGGCAGCACGCGCTCAGTATCGGCATTGTCGTTGCGGTTACCGGAATTGCTTGGCGGAATGCGTTCCCGAAGCGGCCACAATCAAACTGAGACACGACCAAGCGCCGCCTTCGGCGGGGCAAGACCGTTGAACGGCAAAATCCTTTAGAAACACACGGACGCCGTTGCGATCGACGGCTTTCTCTGATCGCGCATGAAAAATACGCGGCAGATAGGTCGCGCCGCTTACGCCCCGAGCCGCACGTGCACGATCTCCGGCGGCACGCCGAGCCGCGCCGGAATGATGCTGGCGCCGAGCCCGCCCGACACGACCATGTGCCGCTCGTCCTCGACCACGTGGCCGTAGGCGTAGCGCGCGCCGAATTTCGACGGCACGAACAGCGGCCAGACGAGCGGCAGCCGGATCTGTCCGCCGTGCGTGTGGCCCGCGAGCGTCAGCGCCACGCGCGAGGGCACGCGCGGAAAAATGTCGGGCTCGTGCACCAAGAGCACCACCGGATCGTCGGTGCGGATTTGCTCGAGCGTGCCGGGCAGATCGTCGACGCCGCGAAAGCGGCCATGGCCGAGCGGATGGGCGAGCTGATCGCCGAGGCCGGCAAGCCAGAATTTGTGCCCTTCCCGGTCGAGCAGCACCGCCTGATTTTCGAGCACGGGAATCTTGACGCCGGCGAGTGCGCTGCGCACCGCCGCAACGTGGTACCACCAATCGTGATTGCCGAGGATCGCCCAGACCCCGAGCGGCGCTTGGAGCCGCGCCAATTCGGCCGCCCAGAGCCGATCGGGCACCCGCTCGGTCGGGAACTTGTAGCGGGCGATGTAATCGCCGAGCAGCACGATCAAGTCCGATTGCAGCGCGTTGGCGGTATCGACCACCTCGCGCAGGTGCGGCAGCAACATGTCGGGACCGCCGGCATGCACATCGGCAATCACCGTAATGGTGAGCGGGCGCCCCGCCGGCCAGCCGCGCGGCGCCGGCGCATAACGGGTGACGACGAGTTCCTTCGGCTCGACCGCGGCGGCATACACCGCCGTACTCGCGCTCGAGACGCCCAAAATCCCCGCTGCGCCGAACAGCACTCGCCGCCGCGTCAGGCGCGCGGCCGCTGGCGGCGGCGCGCCGCCTTGCGGCGCAGCCGGAGCGTCGGTCGGTGCCGGATCTTCGGGAAGCATTGCCCTCATGAGCTTTTGCGAGCGCGCATGGTTATCACAGCGCGCCCTCGATAGCCGATCAGTGGCGACAGAAGGTTAAGACGCGATCACGACTGCGCGAGGCGTTCGCGCGTCACCCAGTCGAGGGTCTTGTCGAGGGCGCGCGTGAGCCGGTCGAACAGCGCATCAACTTCGGCGGCGCTGATGATGAGCGGCGGCGAGATCGTGATGACGTCGCCGATCACCGAGCGCACGATCAGGTTTTCGGCTTCGGCGAGCGCCACCGCCCGCGCCCCGACGCCGTGCGGCGCGGCGAACGCGCGCTTGGTCTTCTTGTCGGCGACGAGCTCGACGCCGCCGATGAGCCCGAGGCCGCGTGCTTCGCCGACCAGCGGGTGGGCGTTGAGCTCAGCAAGCCGCGCCTGGAACTGCACGCCGCGTTCGGCGGCTTGGTCGACGATGCGGTCGCGCTGATAGATCTCGATCGCCTTGAGCGCCACCGCTGCGGACACCGGGTGGCCGCCGTAGGTAAAGCCGTGGCCGAACACGCCGATCTTTTTGCTCTCGACGAGCAGCGCCTGGTACATGACCTCCGGAATCATGACGCCGGCGATCGGCAGATAGGCCGACGACATCATCTTGGCGATCGACAGCGATTGCGGCCGGTAGCCGAGCTTGTCGCAGCCCCACATGGTGCCGAGCCGGCCAAAACCGCAGATCACCTCGTCGTCGATCATGAACACGTCGTGCTTGACGCACACCCGCATGATCTTCTCGAAATAGGTTTGCGGCGGCACGATCACGCCGCCGGCGCCCATCACCGGCTCGGCGATGAAGGCGGCGACAGTATCGGGTCCTTCCTTGACGATCAGCGCGTCGAGCTCGTCGGCAAGCCGGGTCGCAAACTCCTCCTCGCTCTCGCCGTCGTGGGCGAAGCGGTAATGATGCGGGCAGCCGGCGTGCAAAAATCCCGGCAGCGGCAGGTCGAAATCGCGGTGATTGCCGAGAAGGCCGGTGAGCGAGGCGGCCACCAGGGTCACGCCGTGATAGCCCTTCATCCGGCTGATGATTTTTTTCTTCTGCGGCCGGCCGAGCGCGTTGTTGAGATACCAGACCAGCTTGACCTGGGTGTCGTTCGCCTCCGAGCCGGAATTGCAGAAGAACACCTTGGAGATCGGCACCGGCGCGATCTCCTTGAGCTTCTCGCCGAGCTCGATCGCCGGGTCGTGGCTCTTGCCGGTGAACAGATGGGCGAACGACAGCTTGCGCATCTGCGCGGTCGCGGCCTCGATCAGCTCCTCGTTGCCGTAGCCGAGCGCCGTGCACCACAGCCCGGCCATGCCTTCGATGTAGGGCTTGCCGTCGGTGTCGTAGACGGTGACGCCCTCGCCGCGCTCGAGGATCAGCGGGCCGGCGTCGCGAAACGCCGCCAGATTGATGTACGGGTGCACCAGCGTTTCGACGTCGCGGGTCGCAAGGTTGCTGAGCGGCATGGCGGCGGTCCCTTTCGGGCGCGGTATAGCACGATCGGCCCGCAATGCGCTCGTCCCGCGGAAGCGGGGACCCAGGTCTTTGCATGCGCTGGATTCCCGCTTTCGCGGGAATAAGCGGATGACTGACGAGGAACTCACACGGCGATTGCAGTGGCGTCGTAATCGTACAGCCAGTCGAGCCGTTCCTTGACGTGCTCCTGCTGCCAGTATTGCGCGACTTCGCTGGCCAGCGCGCCGGCATCGGCGAGCGCGGGACTGAAGACGTGGCGGCGGTTGTCGTGCGACTTGCGCACCACGGCCGAAGTCCGCTCCTTGCGGATGTCCTCGTAGCGCACGAACGCGCGCCGCGGGTCGTCGGGGTATGCCGCCAGACAAGCGGCCACCACGTAGGCATCCTCGATCGCCATGACGGCGCCCTGGCCCAAAAACGGCAGGGTCGGATGGCAGGCATCGCCGAGCAGCGTGATCCGCCCCTCCACCCAGCGCTCCATCGGCCCGCGCGCCAGCAGCGCCCATTTGTAGGGCGTGTCGATCGCGTCGATGAAGGTGTGCACGTCGTCGTGCCAGCC
>DASRET010000009.1:0-7163 GCA_035651875.1 Xanthobacteraceae bacterium | reverse complement strand
TCGTGGTCGACGATGCCATCGTGATGATCGAGAACATCGTGCGCTACATCGAAGCCGGCAGGCCCGCCTTCGAGGCCGCGCTGGTCGGCGCGGGGCAGATCGGTTTCACCATCGTCTCGATCACGTTTTCGCTGATCGCAGTGTTCATTCCGCTCCTGCTGATGTCGGGTATTGTCGGGCGGCTGTTTCACGAATTCGCCATGACGGTGAGCATCGCCGTGGTGGCATCGGCCTTTGTCGCCCTGACGCTCACGCCGATGATGTGCTCGTTGTTTCTGGAGCGCGAGCGCGAGCGGCCGCAGGGCCGGGTCAGCCGCGCATTCGAAAACTTTTTCCAGGGCATGTTGGCGGCATATGAAGGCGGCCTCACCTGGGTGTTCGGCCATCGGCTGTTGATGCTGCTCGGCACCATCGGCCTCATCGCGCTGACCGGGTACCTCTACGTCATCATTCCCAAGGGCTTTTTTCCGCAGCAGGATACCGGCTTCCTGTTCGGCGAGGTCGAGGCCAGGCAGGACATTTCGTTCGCCGGCATCTCGCGGCTCAACGACCAGTTCTCGAAGATCATCGTCGCCGATCCCGCCGTCGCGGCCGTCGTCAGCTTCGCCGGCGCGACCGGCGGCAATTCCAGTGAAAATACCGCCCGCATGTTCATCCAGCTCAAGCCGTTCGGCGAACGGCCGCCGATCCAGCAGGTGATGGCGCGGCTGCGGCCGCAGGTCGCCAAGGTGATCGGCGCCAAATTCTTCATGCAAGCCGGCCAGGACGTCACCATCGGCGGCCGCCTGTCGCAGGCGCAGTACCAATATACGCTGACCGACACGGATTCGAACGAGCTCAATCACTGGGCGCCGATCCTGCTCGCCAAGATGCAGGCGATGAATACCCTGACCGACGTCGCCACCGATCAGCAGATCGCTTCGCCGCACATTCCGATCGAGATCGACCGCGATGCCGCGTCACGGCTCGGCGTTTCGCTGTCCGCCATCGACTCGACGCTCTACTCGGCATTCGGACAGCAGCAGGTCACGACCATCTATTCGGCAACGCAGCAGACCAAGGTCATTCTCGAGGTGCAGCCGAAATTTCAGATCGGCCCAACAGCGCTGTCGCGGCTCTATGTGCCCGGCGCCAATGGCGCACAGGTGCCGCTCTCGGCGGTAGCGCGTTTTTCCAGGTCGGTGCAGCCGCTCACCATCAATCACCAGGGCGTGTTTCCCGCCGTCACGCTGTCGTTCAACCTAGCGCCGGGGGTTGCGCTGAGCCAGGCGGTCGATGCCATCGCGGCGCTCGACACCCAGCTGCACGCGCCGGCGACGCTGCACGGCTCGTTCCAGGGCACCGCGCAGGCATTTCAGGCCTCGCTCACCTCGACGCCGCTTCTGATCCTCGCCGCCATCGTGGTTGTCTATGTGGTGCTCGGCATGCTGTACGAGAGCTTCATCCATCCGATCACCATCCTGTCGTCGCTGCCGTCGGCCGGCGTCGGCGCGCTGCTGATGCTCATGCTGTTCGGCTATGAACTGAGCCTGATCGCCTTCATCGGCATTATTCTGCTGATCGGCATCGTCAAGAAGAACGCCATCATGATGATCGATTTTGCACTCGAGGCCGAACGGCACGAGGGCCGAAGCCCGGAGGATGCGATCCGTCAGGCTTGCCTCTTACGCTTCCGCCCGATCATGATGACGACCATGTGCGCCATCGTCGCCGGCCTGCCGCTGGCGGTCGGCCAGGGGGCCGGCTCCGAGTTGCGCCGGCCGCTCGGCATCGCCATCGTCGGCGGTCTTTTGGTGTCGCAGTTCCTCACGCTCTACACGACACCGATCATTTACCTCTACCTCGACCGGCTCAGCCGCTGGCTCGGCCGGCGCGCCGTGTCGCCTGGCGATTTTGCCGTGCCGGAGAGCCCGGCCGAGTAGGTCTGCCGTTCGGCTTTCTCCGCAAGGGTAATCGGTGGGTAAAAGCATTCGCGGAATTTTTCCCGTTCGATTTTCGATTGATGAAGCTTAAGTTTTGCGCACGCGTGCAATGTGCTCCCGATAGACGCCATCAAACGCTTCTGGCAGGCGCAAAAAACCGGGGGGTCGCGTACCTCGCCGCGATCGTTACACTTTTAGCTAAATCCGATCATCTCGAATTTCACATAACAAATGCCGGAACTTGCGGGCAAATTGCCGGCGTTCTTGACTTGTGTTTGCTTCAAATTGAACGAACCAACTTAGCGGCGCCGCAAAAGCTTTGTGCGAAACGTGACCCCAACAAGACGGGACGGGGTCAACATGAGTTCGACGGCGATCCTCAAGCGCGCGGCGGCGGCAGCCTTGATGGGCTGCGCGCTGCTTGGCTGCCCAAGCGCAACCACGGCGCAGAACCGGCCGCTGTTCGCGACCGTCGGCCCGGAGGCCAAAGCGCCGATCGGCTGGGTCGAGTTCTGCATCGAGTACGATCCGGAGTGCAAGACCAAGCCATCGCAGCCGCGCGACGTGGTGCTGACAACCGCGGCCTGGAAAGATCTGGTCCGCGTCAATCAGTGGGTCAACAGCCACGTCAAGCCGATGACCGACCAGGAGCACTGGGGCGTGGTCGAGCGCTGGAATTACCCGGACGACGGTTACGGCGATTGCGAAGACTACGTGCTGGAGAAGCGCCGCATGCTGCTGCAGGCCGGTTGGCCGCGCGAGGCGCTGCTGATCACCGTGGTGCGCGACCAGCATGGCGACGGCCATGCCATCCTCACCGTGAAGACCGATAAGGGCGAATTCATCCTCGACAATCAACGCGACGACATTCTGGTGTGGTCTGACACCGGCTACCGCTTCGTGAAGCGCCAGTCGCAATCCGATCCCAACGTGTGGGTCTCGCTCGGCGAGCCGCGGCCGGCGCCGCTCACCGCAACGCCACGCTGAGCACGCACGCGCAGACAGCAAACGAATAGCACAGGAGCTTCGCGAGCCCGGTCACGTCCCCACCCCTCCCCGTCCCCAGACCGGGTTCGCGCGCGGCCGGCTCTCCCCCAAGAGCCGGCCGCACCTTTTTCAGACAGATGCTCACGGTCGGCGCGCCATCTTCGCGCCACCCGCGCCGTTGCTGCTTGTTCGTTACGTGTTCAGCAGTGCCTGCAGCGCCATCACCACGACGGTACCTGACATCAGGCTCCACAACCCGGCGATGACGGTTGCCACCATCACGAATTCTGTGCGGCGGCCTTCAATGCGGCGGCCGCGCAGCGTGTTGCGCATGATGATGAACGGCGCCGCGAACATCAAAAGCGGAATCGAGGCGAAGCGGGCTATTGCTGGACCGATCTCGAGGAGCCGGAAGCTGGGCGGCTGGTTGGCGAACACCCGATAGCCGCTGGCGCACAGACCGGCGACGGCAAAGCCGAGCGCGAGCGAAAAGAATGAATCGATTGCCTGCGGCGAGATGGCCGGCAACGCCAAATCCAGCATGAGCGGCGCCTCCTTTGGCACAAAGCCATCGCAGAGGCCGGCGCGCGCCGCCACGGAATGATTAAAGAAAGGTTAACGCGCGTCGTGTTTCATCTCCACGGCCGTTGTGCTCACCGTGCGATACTCGCCGGTGATTCGCAGGGCTTTTGGACGCCGCCGCATGGCGCAACTCACTTTGCCGCAAAACATCGCGCGCAGGCGCCGCGGGTTTTTGCTGCCGCCGTTCGCGCTCTTGGTTGGGCTCGCGCTGTTCGGCGGTAGCTTCATTGCCTATGTGCTGTGGCCGACTTGGCCCGGCGCGCCGGCGCCAATGAATGCGCCGACCCTTCCGATCACCATCGAGGGCGTGCTGTTCGAGGTGCCGCCCGGAGCGATCCGCGCCGCGGTGCAGCGCCATCCCGGCCCGCATGAGCGCATCGACCTCGCGTTCGAATGGCCCTCGCTGACGCCGCCGCCGCCGGACGGCGCGCCGCAAGCACAGCCGCCCGAAGCAAGCGAATCTGCGAACGCGACCGGACGCTTGTTCGTGACCATCGCGCCGCTCGGCCCAGTGCTGCCGCCGAAAGAGCGGCTGCGCAGCATCTATCCGCGCTATGTGGAGGCGGCAGCGAGCGCCGGCGCGGACGGCCTCGCGATTCTGCCGTTCCGCGCCGACTCGCCGTACCGGGGCGAGGATTTGGTCTATTTCGCCGAAACCCCTGAGCGTTTCTTTGCTCGTTGCACCCGGAAATCCGGCGTCGTTGCGGGCAACTGCATTGTCGACCGCGACATCGGCAGCGCAGTGGTCACGCTGCGCTTTGCGCGGGATTGGCTGAACGACTGGCGCGGCGTTGCCGCCGGATTCGATCGGCTGATGGCGCAGCTGGGACAGGGATCAGCCAACAGGAATCAGTAATCAGACAGAACGCCGGCGCGATCTGATGCCTGATTGCTGATATCCGATTTCTGATTATTCCAGATCGGCGGCGAGGATGGCCATCTGGAAATTATAGGAGCGCTCGTCGTCCTCGTCGTCGACGAACAGCACACCGACAAATTCTTCACCGATATAGACTTCCGCGGAATCGTCCTTGCGCGGCCGCGGCACGACGCGGATGCGCGCATTGCCGAACAGCTTCTTCAGATACGCGTCAAGCTTCCTGACTTCCTGAACGTCCACGCGTCATCCCCTGAAATCTGGTGCGACCGTCCGCGGCTGGCGCGGCTCGGCCAAAATCGTTTTGCCTCAAGCCTCGTCGTGAAACATCTGGTCCATAGAGCGCGCCGGCTCCGGACAGCCGGCGACGCCGATGACCTTGGCGGGGACGCCCGCCACGGTGACGTTGTTCGGCACCGGCCGGATCACCACCGATCCGGCGGCGATGCGCGCGCAATGCCCGACTTCGATATTGCCGAGGATCTTCGCGCCGGCGCCGATCATGACGCCGTAGCGGATCTTCGGATGGCGGTCGCCGGCTTCCTTGCCGGTGCCGCCCAGGGTGACGCCGTGCAGGAGCGAAACGTCGTCTTCGATCACCGCGGTTTCACCGACCACCAGGCTGGTGGCGTGATCGAGGAAAATACCGCGGCCGATCCGCGCCGCCGGATGGATGTCGCATTGAAAGACCGACGACGAGCGGCTCTGCAGGTGGAGCGCGAAGTCGCGCCGACCCTTGTTCCAGAGCCAGTGTGCCAGCCGATAGGTCTCGATGGCATGGAAGCCTTTATAGTAGAGCACCGGCTCGATCACCCGATGGGTCGCCGGGTCGCGGTCGCAGGTCGCCATGATGTCGGCGCGGAAAATCTCGCCGAGCGAGGGTTCGTCCCGCAGCGCGTCCATGTACGCCTGCCGGATCAGACCGCTGGACAGGGCCGCATGGTTGAGCCGCTCCGCCAGCCGGTAGACTACCGCGGCCTCGAGCGTGTCGTGATGCAGGACCGTCGAGTAGATGAAGCTCGCCAGTTCGGGCTCGCGGCGGACGATCTCCTCGGCCTCGCGCCGAATGCGTGCCCAAACCGGATCAACCGTATCGAGCGCCGGCTTTGCCTGATACTGCGCCATTCGACTCTCTCCCGAACCCCTGGCGGCCTCAACCCGGGCCGTCTAGCATACATCGGCACCCGGTCGGGCGAAACCAAGGCCTGCGGGGCAATTTGGCCTGCCACAACCGCCACGGATCAAGCTCGGCCAAAGACTTAATCAGGGTCGCTGCGCCAAAAAATCAAGCACACCGGCCTTATAGACCTTGTCTCCAACCGCCAGCATATGGTCGCGGTTCGGGATGGTGAGCGCTCGGGCGCCCGGAATGAGCGCGGCAAGCTCCTGGGGCGAGCCGGCAACCGCGTCCTTCGAGCCGACCGCGACCAAAAGCGGAACGGCGATGCGCGCGACCTCGGCCCGGCTCAAAGTCTGACGCGAACCGCGCAAGCAGGCGGCCAGCGCCCGCAAATCGGACCTG
Source organism: Xanthobacteraceae bacterium (assembly GCA_035651875.1). Classification (GTDB taxonomy): domain Bacteria; phylum Pseudomonadota; class Alphaproteobacteria; order Rhizobiales; family Xanthobacteraceae; genus BOG-931. Next base: position 1,273 of record DASRET010000009.1, on the reverse strand, counting down.
GTCTGCTCGGCAAAGCTGCGGAACGTCCGCGCCGTCGGGTCGGTGACGGCGGCAAGGTTCGGCGCCTCAAGTCCCTCCGCCAGTGTTTCCGGAAGGCCGACGCCGTCGACCAACTGACTGCCCAAACCGCCGAGCACGGCAGCGCGCACCCTGTCGGGATGCGCCAAGGCCAAGTAGGCCGTGATCCGCGCGCCCATCGAATAGCCCATCACGTCGGCGCGCGGCAGCCCGAGATGATCGAGCAGCGCCCGCACGTCCTCGGCCATGAGCCGCGAATGATAGGCCGCCGGATCGTACAGCTTGGTCGAGGCGCCGTGGCCGCGATTATCGAGCGCAATGGCGCGCCGCCCGGCACTCGTCAACGTCGCCAACCAGCTGGGCATCGCCCAATTCACTTCTTTATTGGACGCAAAGCCGTGGACGAGGACGATGGGGTCGCCCTCGCCCTGATCGAGAAACGCAATCTCCACACCGTCGTGGCTGAAACTCGGCATCACGCAAACTTAGACTATCATGACTACCGCAATGGCAACGCCTTGCTATGAATCCGGTCCCGAGCCGGCTATGGTGCACGAAGCTCAGCTTCATACCGTTACGACGAGCAGAACGCTTATGGCTCACGACATTGTTCCGCATTTTCATAACGATCCGGGCGTGCCGATGATCGAGATCGGCGCCAAGGAATTCATGTGCGTCGGCGCCACGCCGCCGAACGATCATCCGCACGTGTTCTGCGACATGGGCGACGATGCCGAGTACGTTTGCCCGTACTGCTCCACGCTGTACCGGTACGATCCGTCCTTGGCGCCCGGCGCCGCGCGGCCGGCGGAATGCGCCCTGCACGACGTCGCCGCGTGAGCCGCGCCTTGCGGAGCCGCCCCTGACGTCCGCGCGTAGCGTCATCATCGCCGGCGCCGGGATCGGCGGATTGACCGCAGCATTGGCGCTGGCACGCAACGGCTTTCGCGTGGTGGTGCTGGAGCAGGCGGAGCGGCTCGAGGAAACGGGCGCCGGCATTCAGCTCTCGCCCAACGCCACGCACATTCTCAACGAGCTGGGGCTCGGCGACGAGCTCAGGCGGTGCGGCGTCATGCCCGAGGGGTTGCGCGTCCTTGCCGGCAAGAGCGGCCGCGAAATTCTGCGCATGCCGCTCGGCACGCGCGCCGCGCAACGCTACGGCGCACCCTATTGGCTCATTCATCGCGGCGACCTGCAGGCGGCGCTCGCAGCGGCGGCTGCGCAAAATGTGCACATCACGCTCCGGCTCGGCATG
>DASRET010000008.1:0-3545 GCA_035651875.1 Xanthobacteraceae bacterium | reverse complement strand
CCGGGCTGACCTGGGAGTGGGAGACTTTTCCCGAGTTCATGGACGCGCTGGACCGGCGCGAGCGCGTCATCGACGTCGCAGCCCAAGCCGCGCATTTGCCGATGCGCGTCTATGTGATGGGCGATCGCGCCGTCCGCCGCGAAAAAGCCACCGCCGACGACATCGCCGAGATGCGGAAAATCACGCTGCAGGCGCTAAAGTCCGGCGCGTTCGGCTTCACCACCTCGCGCACGGATTCGCACAAGACGCCCGACGGCGAGCTGGTCGCCTCCCGCGATGCGGACGATCACGAGCTGCTCGGCATCGGCTCGGCGCTGGGCGAGCTCGGCAGCGGCACCTTCGGCATGAACAGCGACTTCGACGACGAGGATTATGAGCTGCGCTGGATGCGCAAGCAGGCGAGGGCGACCGGCCGTCCGGTCTGGTTCCTGCTCACCGACCGCTTCGAGGATCCCGAGCGCTGGCAGCGCCTGATGAAGGCGGTGCACGCCGCACGCGCTGACGGCTTGCCGCTCACCGCGCAGATCGCCGGCCGGCCCATCGGCGTGATGATGGGCATCGGCACCGCGCTCAATCCTTTTACTGTTCGTCCGACCTACAAGACGCTCGAACACCTTCCGATCGAGGAGCAGCGCAGGCGGCTGCTCGATCCGGAGCTGCGGCGGAAAATCCTCGCCGAGAAGCCTGATGATGCCGAGGTCGCAAAACTCTCCCAGTTCCGCCAGCTCGTCACCACCCGCTGGGACAAGTTCTTCACCATGGACGACCCGCCGGATTACGAGCCGGGTCCGGAAAAGAGCGTTGCTGCGATCGCGGCGCGCACCAACCATACGCCCGATGAAATCGCCTATGACTACATGGTCGAACAGAACCAGTATCTGTTCTTCCCGGTAGTAAACTACGTCACCGGCGATCACGAGCCGATCCACCGGATGCTCAACGACCCCGCCTGCCTGCTCGGCCTCTCCGACGGCGGCGCGCACTGCACCTCGATCGTGGATTCCGGTCTGCCGAGCTTCATGCTGCAGCATTGGGGCCGCGATCGCCATCGCGGGCCGCGCCTGCCGCTGGAGCAACTGGTCAAGCGGCAAACCAGCGAGACCGCCGACTTCTTCGGCATGTCCGACCGCGGCCGGCTGGCGCCGGGGATGCGCGCCGACGTCAACCTCATCGACTTCGATGGCTTGCGGCTGCACAAGCCGGAGCTGGTGCACGACATGCCGGCCAATGGCCGGCGTTTCGTGCAACGCGTCGAAGGCTACGAGGCGACGATCGCGGCCGGCATTCCGATCTTCGAGCGCGGCGAGCATACCGGCGCGATGCCGGGACGCCTGGTGCGCGCGAAGCACAGTTGACCGGAATGCTGCAATCGACTTCTACGGTTGAGACCCGCGAATCCTGGGTCGTCGCCTCGGTGGCGCTGCTCGTCATGATGATGGCGTTCGGCTCGGCCTGGATCATCGCGGTCGCGCTCAAGGACATCGCGGGCGAGCTCGGCGGCACGCGCTCGATTCCCGCCCTTGCCAGTTCGCTGGCCTGGTTCGGGCAGGGCGCCGGCGGCATCATCATGGGCCGCATCGCCGACCGCGTCGGCACGCGCTGGACCGTGATCTTCGGCGCGCTGATGGTCGGCGTCGGGCTTTCGATCTCGACGATCGGCACGCCTTGGGCGCTGTGGATCGGCCACGGCCTGTTCATGGGCCTGATCGGGCTCGGCGGCATCAATGCGCCGATGTACATCTATGTCAGCCGCTGGTTCGACCGGCGGCGTGGCTCGGCGCTGGCGCTGATCTCGAGCGGCAGCTATCTCGCCGGCGCGCTGTGGCCGCCGCTGTTCGAGCGCGCCATTGCCGGCTTCGGCTGGCGCCAGACCATGCTCTGCTACGCCGTTGCCGAGATCGCGATCATCCTGCCGCTTGCCGCGATCTATTTTCGTCATCCGCCCGAGGACTTCCATCCGGCCGCCGCGTTGGGATCCGATGGCCGCCAAACACGCCTGTTCGGCCTGCCGCGCAATGTCGTCTTCGCGATGATGTGCGTCGCCGGGATCCTGTGCTGCATTCCGATGGCGATGCCGCAAGGCCATCTGGTTGCGTTCTGCACCGATCTCGGCATCAGCCGCTCGATCGGCGCGCTGATGCTGACGGTGCTGCTCGGCACCGCTTTCCTGAGCCGGCAAATCTGGGGCGTGATCTCCGACCGCATCGGCGGGCTGGCCACTGTGCTGGTTGGGTCGGCCTGGCAGGCCGCATCGCTGACAGGGTTCCTGTTCACCCAGAACGAGACCGGCCTGTTTACGGTGGCGGCCGCGTTCGGGCTCGGCTTTTCCGGCATCATCCCGGCCTATGTGCTGGCCGTGCGCGAACTGTTTCCGGCTTCGGAAGCCTCGTGGCGCATTCCGACGCTGTTGTTGTGCAGCGGAGGATTCGGCATGGCCGCGGGCGGCTGGCTCGCCGGTCTGCTCTACGATCACTACGGAACCTACGCGCCGGCGTTTGCGGCCGGCGTCGCCGCCAATTGTCTCAATCTGCTTGTCATCGGCGTGCTGGTCGCGCGGCAGCGTTGGCACGCTGCCGCGCCTCAGCCTTATGCGTTGCCGTAATTCACCTCGTGCGAAATCTCCTTGTTGGTCTGATCCGGGAGCAGCAATGCCGCACAGATGCTGATCGCCGCGCAGACGCAGACATAGATGCCGATCGGCGTCGCCGACTTGTAGGTCGAGAACAGCCAGGTCGAGATGAACGGCGCCGGCCCGCCGGCGATGATCGAAGCGAGCTGGTAGCCGATCGAGGCGCCGCTGTAGCGCAGCCGCGGGGTGAACGCCTCCGCGATCAGGGCTGCTTCCGGACCGTACATGATCATCACAGGGATGAACGACAGCGCCACGGCGATGAAGATGATCGTCGGGTCCTTGGTATCGAGCATCGCGAAATAGACGAAGGTGAAGGCGGCGACGATCACGCAACCGGCGATGTAGACCTTCCTGCGGCCGACCTTGTCGGACACGAAGCCGGCGATCGGCGCCGTGATGAAGCCGAGGAATGTCATGGCGACCAGGCCCGAGAGCAGGAGATTGCGGGAGGCTCCCACCACCAGCGTGCCGTAGGTGAGCACGAACGCGTTGAAGATGTATCCCGGGGCCTGCTCGGCCATCCGCACCAGTGCGGACAGGATGACTTCGCGCGGCTGGCGCTTGAGCACCTCGAGGATCGGCGCGCGCTCGATCTTGTTCTCGGCGACGAGGCGCTGGAACACCGGGGTTTCGAGGATTCCGAGCCGGATCCACAGCCCGATGGCCACCATGATGATGCTCATCAGGAACGGGATGCGCCAGCCCCAGGCCAGGAACTGATCGCCCGAGTACCAGCTGAAGAACAGCACCGCGACATTGGCCAGGAACAGTCCGGCCGGCGCGCCGAACTGCGGCCATGAGGTCAGGAAGCCGCGGTTCTTGTTGCTGCGCGCCCACTCCATCGCCAGCAGCACCGAGCCGCCCCATTCGCCGCCGACGCCGATGCCCTGGATCAGGCGCAGGACCGTGAGGA
>DASRET010000007.1:0-8499 GCA_035651875.1 Xanthobacteraceae bacterium | reverse complement strand
ATGAACTGTTCGAATACCTCGTCTACTACAACAACCACAGGCCCCATCAGGCCCTCGCAGGACTGACCCCAAAGGCGTTCGCTGACACCAAAGCCAACCCAACTCGATCAGCGAATTAGTGAACATGCACAGCAATGACGGTGCCTACGACGCCGCGCGCATGCCCGCCGGGCTGCGCAGCGTTTCGAGAATCGCGAGCGCGCGCGCCATGGAAAAATCCCGGGTCTTCTGATCGAACGCCTGCGGCATGCCCGGCATCATGTAGCCGTGCTTGATGCCCGGAAAGATGTGCACCTCGACGTTCTTCATGCGTGCCGGGACGGGCCGGTAGGCATCCAGCACTTCGGGCGGCGCGCGGTGGTCCTGGTCGCCCCAGATGATGCAGACCGGCGCGTGGACGCCGTCGAGTTCGCCGATGTAGTCCAGCATCTGCGTGCCGTGGCAGGAAATGCCTGCGTCGTAGCCGAGCCGCTTCGGCCCGAGGATCGCGTACGGGCCGCCGTAGCAGAAGCCGATGGCGGCGGCGCGGCCGTTGAACTGCGGCATCGTGCGCAGATAGGCCAGCGTGTCGGCCATGTCGCGCTCGTTTTCCTTGATGCGCTCGAGCCGCGGCTGCGAGCGCGGCTGCGCGCGCCCGTCGTCGTGCGACAGCGGTCCGGGAACGGTGCGCCAGAACAGATCGGGCGCTGCCGCCAAATAGCCATGGGAGGCGAATTCGTCGGCGATGCCGCAAATGTCGGCGTCGACGCCATGCACCGCGCAGGCCAGCACGATCGCCGGGGCGGCGTCGTTCGACTTCGGCGCTGTCAGATAGCAATCGAACTCGCCGCCGCCGCTGGAGCGGACTTTTACGGTGCTGCCTGCGCGCGTTGCAGAAATGCCCTGAGCCGACATGAAAAACCTCCCATGGCTAATGTCGGCTTTATAGCGCAGAGCGTAAAAAATGCGACAGACATCTTCGCGCCGGGCGAAGCGCTGCTTCGTCGAATAAGGCGGCTGCCGCACGGCCGTACGCATTGCCGGCTTGAGCGCGCGGCCCTTATCTGTTTGCACAAAGACGGAGGTGCACGATGGCGTCGGATTCATTGCTGCGGCGGCTCGGCATCGAGCATCCGATCCTGCTGGCGCCGATGGCGGGCAGCGGCGGCACGCCCGAACTCGCCGCGGCGGTGTCGAATGCCGGCGGCCTCGGCGCGTGGGGCGGCGCCTACGCCAAGCCCGAGGACCTGGCCGCCACGACCCGGCGCATTCGCCAGCTCACCGCGCGGCCGTTCAACATCAACCTGTTCGCCGGCGGCTACGCCGCGGCCAGCACCATCGATCCGCAGCCGATGCTGGAGATCGTTGCGGAGGTGCATGCCGCGCTCGGCCTGCCGCCGCCGGTTCTGCCGCCGGTGCCGAAAAGCCCGTTTGACGAGCAGCTGGCGGCGATATTGGAAGAGCGGCCGCCGGTCTTCAGCTTCACATTCGGCCTGCCGTCGGCCGATCAGATCGCAGCTCTGAAGCAGCGCGACATTGTGGTGGTCGGCACCGCAACGACCGTGGCCGAGGCGCGCCAATTGGTCGAGGCCGGCGTCGACGCCATCGTCGCGCAAGGCGCCGAAGCGGGCGCGCATCGCGGCAGTTTTGCGGCGCCGTTCGAAGACTCGATGGTGCCGCTCGCCGCGCTGGTGCGCGACATTTGCGGCGCCGTCGACATCCCGGTCATCGCTTCCGGCGGCCTGATGGACGGCCGCGACATCGCCGCCGCACTGGCGCTCGGCGCCGCGGCCGTGCAGCTCGGCACCGCGTTTCTGCCGTGTCCGGAATCAGGCGCGCCGGCCGCGCACAAGCGCGCGCTGCTCGACGCCAAGAACGACATGACCGTCGTCACCCGCGCCTTCTCGGGCCGGCCGGCGCGCGGCATAAAAAACAAATTCATCGAGACGGTCGACGCCAAGCCCGACGCGGTCCTGCCGTTCCGCCAGCAGAACGATCTCACCCGGCCGATGCGCAATGCCGCCGGCGCGCAGGGCGTGGCCGGCTGCATGTCGCTGTGGGCCGGGCAGGGCGTGGCGCGCTCGCGGGCGATGCCGGCGGCCGAGCTGGTGGCGCAGCTCCTCGCGGAGATGTCTGGTTGATTTTTTGTTGATCAGAGACGGCGGACTGCGACGGAATGCAGTCGAAAGTAATTTTCTTAAAGCGTTTCAGCCCTCGAAATCGGTCGACCGCAACTCAATCGGCGTGCCGTGCGGCGTGCGCTCGCAGGCGTGCTCCCAGGCGTGGCGGGTGCGGGCGAGCGTGCGCGGATCGGTCAGGCCTTTTTCGGCGACGATGCGTTCGAGCGTAGCGAGCCAATGGTGGTAATAGGTCTCGCCGGTATCCGGATCGCCGGCGGCCTGCGCCTTCTTGATCTCGTCGCCGAGCGTCGCCGCCCATTCGGTCCAGGTGAAAACGCCGCGTTCTTGCAGCGACAGCGCCAGCGCAAAGGCCTGCGCTTCCCACGGCTCGCGAAACACGGGGCCCTCGTTGTTGCGTGGAATACTTTGCACCGACTGCGTTGCCCGCAGCGTCGCCGGATCAGCGCTCATGGGCTTACGCCAATTCCAGATACGGCTCGAATGCCTCGATCGAAACCTTCAGCGTCGGGTCCGTCGCCTCGCCCCACAACTCGCTGCCGTCGAACAGCACGGTGTAGAGCCATTGCGGGTTCTCGCCCTCGCCGATCGCCACCGTGTCGGGATAGACGTGGCAGCCGCGTATCGCCTCGACGACTCCCACCTTGTCGCGCGCGTAGCGCGGCAGCCGCGTGTGGGTCGGCGGATGAATGTTCTTGGTGCGCACCTTGTCGCCGGCCTTGAAGTGCGCCGGCGCCTGCGCCGGCCGGGCGAACGTGCCGCGCGACAATGTGTTGGGCACGTCGGCCAGCGTAAGCTTGCGCTTGAGCGGCTTGCCGGGACGCAGCGCATGGCCGGCGTCCAGTTCGTCGCGGCCTGCTAGACCGAGCTCGACGATCATGTTCTCGAGCCGCGTCTCCCATTTTTTGTAATAGGAGCTCGACAGATAAAAGTCTGCCGGCAGCCGCTCGATGCCGGCGCGGGTCTGGTCGATGGTCCAGACGCCGGTGTAACCCATGGCGCGATTGAGCGCGAGCGTGCGGCCTTCCCACGGCGCATGAAAGACCGGCTCGTCCTGTTCCGGCTCGACTTTGCCGAAGCCGTGCATGCCGCCCATGTCATGAACGCCGTCCATCACGCGGCCTCCTTCGGATTTTTGGGCAGTCCGGTGCCGATCATGCAGTCCCGGGTGACGAGGGAGGCGAGCCGCTCTTCGCTCCAGCCTTCGGTGCCCGCCGGCCGCATCGGCAGCACGATGAAGCGGGTCTCCGCGGTGGAATCCCAGACCCGGATCTGCGTGTCCGCCGGCAGCTTGACGCCGAAATCGGCGAGCACGCCGCGCGGATCGTTCACCGCGCGCGAGCGATACGGCGCCGATTTGTACCAGACCGGCGGCAGGCCGAGCACTTCCCACGGATAGCAGGAGCACAGGGTGCAGACGATCATATTGTGCTGCTTGGGCGTGTTCTCGACCGCGAGCAGGTGATCGCCGACCCGGTTGAGCAGGCCGAACGAGGCCACCGCCTTGCTGGCGTCGGCGAGCAGCGCTTCCCGGAAGGCCGGATCGCTCCAGGCCTTGGCGACCACGCGGGCGCCGGTATGCGGGCCGACCTTGGTCTCGTAGGCCTCGATGATCGCGTCGAGCGCGGCGGGGTCGATGTAGCCCTTCTCGGCCAGCACCGTCTCCAGCGCACGGACGCGCAGCTGCATCTCGGACAATTCCGAGCCGTGTTCGTGGTCATGATCGTGCGTCATGGGATCGTTCCGGCATTGTGTTGTTCGGGGCGCCCGCTTCGCGGCGGGGCTGGTGGGGCATTATAGTGCATCGCGAGCGAGCCTGTCACACTGCACGCCCGCAGGAGCGCCATGCGCAACCCGTACGGATTGTTGGCCGGCCGCATCGCCGACGCCATCGACCGCATCACCGCGGCGGTCGGCCGGGCGGCGGTGTGGTGCTGCCTCTATGCGGTGCTGGCCGAATTTGCCGTGGTGCTGATGCGCTACGCGCTCGGCATCGGCTCGATCAAATTGCAGGAATCGGTGCTCTACGCCCATGCCGGCCTGTTCATGCTGGCGGCGGCCTGGACCCTGCAGATCGGCGGCCATGTGCGCGTCGACGTCTTCTACGCGTCGGCGCGGCCGCGCACGCGGGCCCTGATCGACCTTTTTGGCGCGCTGTTCTTTCTGCTGCCGTTTGCAGCCGGGCTCGCGGCGCTGTCGCTGCCTTACGTGGAACGCTCCTGGGGCATTCTGGAACGCTCGCGCGAGGCGAGCGGCCTGCCGTTCGTTTATCTGCTCAAGACGCTGATCCCGGTTTTCGCCGTGCTCATCGGCCTGCAAGGCGTGGCGCAGGCGCTGCGCGCCGCGCTGGTGCTGGCGGGATCGTCGGCTGCATCGCCGGCGGTCGAGCGCGGCGCCGGATAAGGCGCGCCGGCATGGCCGCGGAGTTCCTCGCCGTCGCAATGATCGCGGCCGTCTGCGTGCTGCTGCTCGCCGGCTATCCGGTGGCGCTGACGCTCGCCGGCACGTCGCTGATCTTCGCCATCGGCGGCGCCGCCGCGGGCGTATTCCACTTGGCACTCCTCGGCGCACTGCCGGAACGGATTTTCGGCGTCATGAGCAACGACGTGCTGCTCGCCATTCCGCTGTTCGTCTTCATGGGCGTGATGCTGGAGCGCTCGCAGGTGGCCGAGGATTTGTTGGGCGCGATGGGCCGGCTGTTCGGCGGATTGCCGGGCGGCCTCGGCGTTGCGGTGATCGTGGTCGGTGTGCTGCTCGCCGCCGCCAAGGGCATCGTCGGCGCCACCGCGGTGACCATGGGGCTGATCGCGCTGCCGACCATGCTGCGCCACGGTTACGACAAGGCGCTGGCCGCCGGCACGATCGCGGCGACCGCGACCTTGGCGCAAATCTTTCCGCCCGCCACGGTGCTGGTTCTGCTCGGCGATCAGCTCAGCAATTCGTACCAGGCCGCGCAGCTCGCGCAGGGCAATTTCGCGCCGCAGACCGTTTCGGTGGCCGACCTGTTCGCCGGCGCGCTCGTTCCCGGGCTGGTGCTGGTATTGCTTTACATTCTTTATCTGATCGCCGTTGCAATCGTATCTCCGAACAAATCGCCGGCGATTGTGCCGGTGGCGCAGGGCGGAAAGTCCGGCGGTCTGCGAACGCTGCTTCACATCGGCGCCGTCATGATCGCGCCGCTCGCGCTCATCCTCGCCGTGCTCGGCTCGATCCTGGGCGGCATTGCGACGCCGACCGAAGCCGCGTCGGTCGGCGCCGTCGGCTCGATCCTGCTCGCCGCGGTCAGAGCCGGGCTGAGAAATCTGCTGCTGTCGGTCGCGGTGCGCACCACCCAGATCGTCAGCATGATCTTTCTGATCCTGATCGGCGCCACTTTGTTCAGCCTGGTGTTCCGCGGCCTCGGCGGCGACGCCATGGTAGAGCGCGCCTTGACCGACCTGCCGGGCGGCGTCGCCGGCGCCATTCTCAGCGTCATGCTGGCGCTGTTTCTGCTCGGCTTCGTGATGGACGCTTTCGAGATCATTTTCGTCGTGGTGCCGATCGTCGCGCCGGTACTGTTGCGCATGCCCGGCGTCGATCCGGTCTGGCTCGGCATCATGATGGCGGTGAACCTGCAGACCTCCTACATGCATCCGCCGCTCGGCCCGACATTGTTTTACTTGCGCGGCGTCGCGCCGCCGGAAGTCACCACCCGGCACATCTATCTCGGCATCATCCCGTTCGTGCTCATCCAGCTGGCGATGCTGCTGGCGCTGTGGTTCTTGCCCGGAATGGCGACGTGGCTGCCGCACAGGCTTTATGGATAATTGTCATCGTTCGTCTGCGCGGATGATGACAGACCTAAAGGTCGTCCAACCCGTACTCGGTCCAGCGCGCCTTGACGCGCGCCTCGTCTTCGGCGGCGGGGCGCACCGTCGGCGGGAAGCGTTCGCCGCCCCATTGGGCGCGGCGCTGATGTTTCCATGACCGCGTGGCGTCGATCAGCATGCGATTCCACAGCCCGGTGCCGAGCTGCGCGACGTCGCGGTCCTCCATCGGGGTCGACGGATCGATTGGCGAGCCAAAAATGCCGGGAAAGATCACCACGCCGCCTTCGCCCGCATTGACGCGATGCGCGAACGCCCATTCGACCTGCTCGTCGTCGGCCGGATCGATGTCCTCCTCGACCACGGTGACGTGCTTGTAGCGGTATTGCGCGGCGCTGTTGCCCCATAACGCGGCGGCGATCTGCTTGGGCTGGCCCTGATAGTGCTTTTTTATTTGAACGCGCAGATTGACGCCGTTGGTAATCGGCGGCGCGTAAACATCGAGCACGCCCGGAATGCCGGCGCCGTTCAAAATATTCCAGGCGATCGCCGCGCGCTGCACCGACGACATCACGCTGTTCTCGCTGTACGAGCCGGGCAGGGTGCCTTCCAGCGAGCCGCAGAAGATCGGATCGCGGCGGTGCGTGATGCACGTGATCTGCAGGGTCGGGCGCGGCGTCGGCAGGTCGGAGACGTAGCCAGTGAATTCGCCGAACGGACCTTCGTTCTCATAAGTCGCCGGATCGTCGCTGATGGTGCCCTCGATGACGATCTCGGCGCTGGCCGGCACCGCGAGATCGACGGTCTCGCAGCGCACGAGCTGCGCCGGCTCGCCCCGATAGGCGCCCATCACGTCCCATTCGCAGAGGCCGGCCGGCAGCGGCGAGCCGGACAGAAACGACATGATCGGATCCCAGCCGATCACGCAGGCGACCGGCATCGGCTGCTTGCGGGCGGCCCATTTGACGAAATGCGCGCCCCAGTGCTGGCCGCCCTTGATCAGCAGAAACGGCGCGGTGTTCTTCTTCTGGCCGATCATGCCGCGGTACATGCCGACGTTCATGACGCCGGTGTCGGGGTCCCGGGTGACAATGGACGAGAAGGTGTGGATGTAGCGGCCGCCTTCCAGGTAATGCCATTTCGGCACCGGAAATTCGGCCTGGTCGATGGCATCGCCCTTGAGGATCACATCCTTCACCGGCCCCTTGTCGACCATCACGTGCGGAAGAGTCTCGCGGTTCTTCTGCATGACGTGCTGCACCAGTTCGCGGTTTGGGGTCTCGCGCGGAAAGCCGAGCGCCAGCGCAAGGCGTGAGCGCGCGCCGAGCCCGCTGGCGAACAGTTTTGTGCAGCGGCCGTCGCCGTAGCCCTTGATGTTTTCGAATAGCAGCGCCGGGCCCTTTTTCTCCAGCACGCGGCGGGTCAGGGCGCCGATCTCACGGTCCCAATCGACCTCGGCCTTGATGCGCCGCAGCTCGCCTTGCTGCTCCAGGCTCGCCATCCACTGCCGCTGGTCCAGGAAACCCATTGCACCCTCGCTTCGCCGATTGGCGGCCGAAACGCCCGCCAAAACTTGATCGCGGCATTAATTCCCGCAATTGTTCGGTTCCGCAATGGCATGGCGCGTCACGAGGCGCGTCGCGGCATGAGGGCGCGGCATGGCGACGCCGAACATCTTCGACCTGCGCGGCGCCGTGGCGCTGGTGACCGGCGCGTCGAGCGGGCTCGGCGCGCGCTTCGCCGAGGTTCTGGCGGAGAACGGCGCCGCGGTGGTGCTGGTGGCGCGCCGCGCCGAGCGGCTCGCCGCGCTGAAAGCGCGCATCGGACAGGCCGGCGGCCGCGCGCTGGCGGTCGAGGCCGACGTGCGCGAGCGCCCGGCCATGCGCAGCGCATTCGACGCCGCCGAAAAGGCATTCGGCACCGTCACCATCCTGGTCAACAATGCCGGCGTGGCCCATGCCGGGCGCGCGATCGACATGGCCGAAGAGGATTGGCGGCGCATCCTGTCGACCGATCTCGATGCCGTGTTCTACTGGTCGCAGGAAGCCGCGCGCCGCATGCTTGCGGCCGGCAAGGGCGGCGCCATCGTCAACATCGCCTCGGTGCTCGGGCTCGGCGTCGACAAGGGCGTCATCGCCTACGCGACGGCCAAGGCCGGGGTGATTCAGATTACCAAGGCGCTGGCGCTCGAGCTCGGCTTCAAGGGCATTCGCGTCAATGCCATCGCGCCCGGCTGGATCGTCACCGAGCTCAACCGCGATTATCTGGAGAGCGAACGAGGCAAGGCGCTGACGCGCGAGATTCCGCTCGGCCGCTTCGGCCAGGAGCGCGATCTCGACGGGCCGTTGTTGCTGCTGGTGTCCGATGCCGGACGCTTCATCAATGGCGCCACGCTGGTCGCCGACGGCGGCCAATCGGTGGCGCTGCGCGGCTGACTAGGGTCTGTACTCAATAAGGATTCCAGTGCGAACAGAGTTGTGATTCAAGGCTTCCGAATCGGGGGAGGCCTTGATGAGGAAGCAACTGTATTGGCTGAGCAATGAGGAGTGGCGGCGGATCGAACCGTTGTTGCCACG
>DASRET010000006.1:0-17100 GCA_035651875.1 Xanthobacteraceae bacterium | reverse complement strand
GCTGATGACTTTGGCGCGCATGCCAACGGCGTCACCGTGTCGGCCCACGGTCCTGCCGGAGCGATCGACGAGCGCGGCATTGCCTTCATTGCCGCCGACGGACTGTGGTCGGCAACACGGACGCGCCTCGGTTATGGGGGGCCGCCGCGCTTCGCCGGGCGCACAGCGTGGCGCGCCTTGGTGCCGGCCAAGGACGTGGCGCCGCAATATCGCGAACCGCTGGTCCAGCTCTGGCTCGGCCGAGACGCCCATCTCGTGCACTACCCGGTGCGAGGCGGCAGCCTGATCAACGTGGTCGCGATCATGGAGGATGCCTGGAACGCGCCGGGCTGGAGCGAACCGGCGGCGCGGACCGATCTGCTGCAGCGGTTTTCGCCGCAGCATTGGGCGCCGCAAGCGCTCGCCGTCATCAACGCGCCGGACGCCTGGCTGAAATGGGCGCTGTACGATCGCCGACCCCTGCTCTCCTGGTCGCAAGGGCCGGTGGCGCTGCTTGGCGATGCCGCCCATCCGATGCAGCCTTATCTGGCACAAGGCGCCGCCATGGCGATCGAGGATGCGGCGGTGGCGGCGCAATGTCTGGCGCACAGACCGGACGATACGGCCGCGGCGCTGCGCACCTATTCGTCGGTGCGCCGCGCGCGGGCCACGAAGGTGCAGCGCCTCGCTGTGCGCAACGGCGCGCGCTATCACCTGACCGGACTGCCCGCCGTGCTGCGCAACGCGGCGATGCGCGCGCTTGGCGGCGGTTGGCTGCTGCGCCATTATGACTGGCTGTACGACTGGCGCCCGCCGCGCGCCTTGTCGCTGTCCTGATTACCCGCCTCCATTGCAGCAGGCCGCCATGCCAAGCCGATCCACCCCTTCGCTGTTTCCCACCACGACGGCCGGCAGCTTGCCGAAGCCGGCCTGGCTCGCCGAGCCGAACCGGCTGTGGCCGCAATGGCGGCTCAAAGGCGACGAACTCGCGTCCGCCATAGACGACGCCACCGTGCTCGCCATCAAGCTGCAGGAAGACGCCGGCATCGACATCGTCTGCGACGGCGAGCAATCGCGCCAGCACTTCGTGCATGGCTTTCTCGAAGCCGTCGAGGGCATCGACTTCGACAAAAAAATCGAGATGGGAATTCGTGCCGACCGTTACAAAGCGCTGTGCCCGACGGTGGTCGGCGAATTGAAGCTGCGCCGCCGGGTCCATGCGCGCGAAGCCCAGCTGGCGCGCGCCCACACCGCCAAGCCGCTGAAATTCACCCTGCCCGGTCCCATGACTATCGTCGACACCATCGCCGACGCCCATTACGGCGACCGCGTGAAGATGGCGATGGCGTTCGCCGGATTGTTGAACGAGGAAGCACGCGGCCTTGCCGCCGACGGCGTCGACGTCATCCAGTTCGATGAGCCGGCGTTCAACGTCTACATGAAGGAAGCCGCCGGCTGGGGCATCGACGCGCTGCATCGCGCCATCGACGGCGTTGCCTGCAAGAGCGCCGTGCATATCTGCTACGGCTACGGCATTCCCGCCAATATCGCCTGGAAATCCGGCCTCGGCGCCGAATGGCGACAGTACGAAGAGTTCTTTCCGGCGCTGGCGCGCAGCCGCATCGATCAAGTGTCGCTCGAATGCATCCACTCGCACGTGCCGATGAGCGTGCTCAAGCTGCTCGACGGCAAGGACGTGCTGCTCGGCGTCATCGACGTTGCGACCGATACCATCGAAACGCCCGAAGAAATCGCCGCGGTGATCGGCGAGGCAACGCAGGTCGTGGCCAAAGAGAACCTGATCCCTTGCACCAATTGCGGCATGGCGCCGATGCGCCGCGACATCGCGGAAAAGAAGCTGCAGGCGCTCGGCAAAGGCGCGGTGCTGGCGCGGCAGAAACTTGGTTAGTAGCCTGTAAAGAGTGGCGACTGCGGGTTACGGCTTTTCCAAAATTTCGCGCAACACCTCGCCGTGACTCAAGTCGAGCTCACGCGTCGCCGTGACCAGCGTCGCCTTGCGTCCTTTGATCAAAGCACGCAAGGCGTCGAGTTCATCCTGGTGGGCGGCCAATTCCTCACGATAGCGGCGGCGGAACTCGGCAAAGCGCTCCGGATCGTGCCCGTACCATTTGCGTAAGTCATTCGACGGCGTGAGCGCGCGCGGCCAGGCGTCGTGCTTGAGTGCGGCCTTGGTCATGCCCCGCGGCCACAAGCGGTCGATCAGGATGCGCAATCCGTCCGCCGCGGACGGCTTGTCATAGGCGCGCTTGATGGCGATGCGGTGCGTCGGCGAGCCGCGGCGCGAAGTACCGGCTTTGACCGCTTTCTTTGCCATGGTCGGGCGCCACCTAACGGTCGCTGCGCGACAACACGTCGATCAATTCGCTGACCTTGCGCCGCTGCTCGGCCTTGGTGCCCGAGGCGATGGCGTGCTCGACGCAATGGGCGACGTGATCGGCGAGGATTTCCTCTTCGGCGCGGCGCAGCGCAGCGCGCGCGGCCGAAAGCTGGGTGACGATATCGATGCAATAGCGGTCGTCTTCGACCATGCGCGCCAGTCCGCGCACCTGGCCCTCGATGCGTTTGAGCCGCTTGAGCACCGACGTCTTGGCAACGGGCTGCATGCCCGCTATATACCCCTACCGGGTATCCGTTTCAAGGTTTTTCGCCATGGATCACGCGCACAGCACGCATCCGCCTGCCGGCACCGAAGCAGCCGCGCGCGATCCGGTGTGCGGCATGCGCGTCGATCCGGCCAAGACGCCGCATCGGTTCACTTTTCACGACCGGGATTTTTTCTTCTGCTGCGCCGGCTGCCGCAACAAGTTTGCCGCCGACCCGGAAAAATATCTCGGCGGCGACGCGGCGCCCGTGAAGCCGCCGCCGAACGAGACAAAGCCGCAGCCGGGCGGCGCCATCTACACCTGCCCGATGCATCCACAAGTCCGGCAGGTCGGCCCCGGCGCTTGCCCGATCTGCGGCATGGCGCTGGAGCCGGAAGCCGGCGCCGCAGCCGAGGAGGATGGCGGCGAGCGCGCCATCATGGTGCGACGGCTGTGGATTTGCGCGCCGCTCGCCGCGATCGTGGTGGCGCTCGACATGGGCGGCCATTTCGGCCTGTGGCATGCCTCCGGCGCGCTGAGCGACTTCACTGAATTCGCGCTGACCACGCCGATCGTGCTGTGGGGCGGCTGGCCGTTCCTGGTGCGCGGCGCCCAGTCGCTGGTCACGCGCCACCTCAACATGTTCACGCTGATCGCCATGGGCACCGGCGTCGCGTATCTCTACAGCGTCGTGGCGGTGCTGGCGCCCGGACTGTTTCCCGCCGATTTCCGCGACGCCCATGGCGCCATCGCGCTCTACTTCGAAGCCGCTACGGTCATCACCGTCCTGGTTCTGCTCGGCCAGGTGCTGGAGCTGTCCGCCCGCGCCTCGACCATGAGCGCGATCCGGGCGCTGATCGCGCTTCAGCCCAATCAGGCGCGGCGCGTGCGCGACGACGGCGGCGACGAGGATGTGCCGCTCGATTCCGTGCACGTCGGCGATCGATTGCGCGTGCGGCCCGGCGAAAAAGTCCCGGTCGACGGCGTGCTGATCGACGGCCGGTCCGCGGTCGACGAATCCATGGTGACCGGCGAATCCATGCCGGTCGCCAAGGAGCCCGGCGGCAAGGCGATCGCCGGAACGCTCAACGGCAGCGGCAGCTTCATCATGCGGGCGGAAAAAGTCGGCCGCGATACGCTCTTGGCGCGCATCGTCGAGATGGTCGCCGCCGCACAGCGCTCGCGCGCGCCGATTGCGCGGCTTGCCGACCGCGTCGCCTCGTGGTTCGTGCCGGCGGTGATCGCGGTGGCGCTGATCGCGTTCGCTGCCTGGGCGATCTTTGGACCGCAGCCGCGCTTCGCGTACGGACTGGTCGCCGCCGTCACGGTGCTGATCATCGCCTGCCCGTGCGCGCTCGGCCTCGCCACACCGATGTCGATCATGGTCGGCGTCGGCCGCGCCGCCTCGCTCGGCATTTTGATCAAAAACGCCGAAGCGCTGGAGCGCATGGAGCGCGTCGATACGCTGGTGGTCGACAAGACCGGCACGCTCACCGAAGGCAAGCCCAAGGTCGTGGCTATCACGCCGGCTTCGGGTTTCGACGAAGCCGCCCTGATCCGCTTCGCCGCCAGTCTCGAGCGCGCCAGCGAGCACCCGCTCGCCGCCGCCATCGCGGCAGCGGCCGCGGAGCGTAGTATCGCGACGCCGCCAGTCACCGACTTCGACGCCGCCATCGGCAAGGGGGTGCGCGGGCGGGTCGAGGGCCGCCGCGTTGCGGCCGGCACCGCTCGGTTCCTCACCGAATTTGGGGTCGCGGTTGACCCCTTGCGGCAAGCCGCCGACCAGTTACGCGGCGACGGCGCAACCGTGGTGTTTGTAGCGATCGACGATCGGCTTGCCGGATTGGTCGGCATTGCCGACCCGATCAAAGCCACCACACCCGCCGCACTGGCGCAGTTGCAGGCGCAAGGCATTGGGATCGTGATGCTGACCGGCGACAACAGCGCCACCGCGCGTGCGGTGGCAAAAAAGCTTGGCGTCACCGAGATCGAGGCCGAGGTGCTGCCCGACCGCAAGAGCGCGGTAGTCGAGGCGCTGCGCCGACAAGGCCGCGTCGTCGCCATGGCGGGCGACGGCGTCAACGACGCGCCGGCGCTCGCCGCCGCCGACGTCGGCATCGCCATGGGCAGCGGCGCCGATGCGGCCATTGCCAGTGCCGGCATGACCCTGGTCAAAGGCGACCTCGCCGGCATCCTGCGCGCCCGCAAACTCTCCGCCGCCACGATGCGCAACATCCGGCAGAATTTGTTCTTTGCGTTCCTCTATAACGCTGCCGGTGTGCCGATCGCAGCCGGCGTGCTTTATCCGCTGTTCGGGATCTTGCTCACGCCGGCGCTCGGCGCCGCCGCCATGGCGCTGTCGTCGGTCAGCGTCGTGTTCAATGCGCTGCGGCTGCGCCGTGTGTCCGTCTAGGGCAATTCGCTTCGCCGTCCGACCGTGCTAGCGAATGATGTGGTCGCTGTTGTAGCTCGGTGCCAGCTCGCATTTCTGTGCGGCGGCCGCGCGCTTGACCAGTGTCTGCATTTCCAGGACCGAATCGTAGTCGCTGCGGTAGGCGAACGCGCCGATCACAGAGCCGCCGCCGCCCTCGCTCGCCTTGTCCATGAGATTGCGCAGGTCGCGCTCACGGTTGGCGAGGTTCTGCGACTCGGTGATCAAGTCCTTGCAGTGAAGGGCAGAGTAGCGGCCGGGATCGACAAAAAACGCGCCGGCGCCGTCGCTCAATCCGCAGCCCACCAGCGCTGCAGCCGCGACGAGCAAGGCCGCCAGCAGCACTGCGTCCGACATACGCGCGCCGCAACGCTTCGCCCGCGCAGAGACAACCATCGCTCAGCCCCGGCCCCGCAATGCACTACCCCCAACGACCGGCGCACCTTGCCGCGCAAATAAGGCACGGTGGCGACGCCAGCCAACGCGCGCTGCCTATCGGATTTGCTATTCGTTTTGGTTAATCAGGTCAGCGCGTCGCCTGCTCGCGCCCCTCGCCACCGCCTGCGGCCTTGATCTGCGGCGCCATGACGGCCGCATATGCGTCGACGAGGCCGGCGCCCAATTCATCGTGCTGGGCCGCCATTCCGAGCGGCTTCGCCGTCGCTGTCAGGATGGCGCGGATTTGCGCCGGCTTGAGCGCCGGATCGCGCTGCAGCAACAACGCCGCGATGCCGCTCACATGCGCGGCGGCGACCGAGGTGCCGGTCGTGGTCTGATAGCTGGCATCGGGCGCCACTGCGAGAATGTCGACGCCAGGCGCCGCGACCGCGATGTATTTGCCGTGATTGGCCAACTTGAACGGCCGGTCGTCAGCGTCGGTCGCGGTCACCGCGATGACGTCGGGATCCGCTCCCGGATAAGCCGGCGCCGCGTCGGGGCCCTTGTTGCCGGCTGCGGCGATCAGCACGATGTCTTTGGCGTAAGCCGCGGCCACCATGCGGTGCAAGGTCGGATCGGCCGGACCGGCGAAGCTCATATTGATGACGCGCGCGCCGTTGTCGGTGGCCCATTCCAGGCATTTGAAGATGTCGAACGACGTGCCCCGCGCCTTGCGAGGCGCATTGTCGAAGGCGCGCGCCGCCAAAAGCTCTACGCCCGGTGCAATGCCCAACAGTTTGCCGTGCGCGGCGATGGCGCCGGCCATTTCGGTGCCGTGCGGCTGCGGATCGGCTTTGCCGCCCAGCGCATTGAAATTCTTGACGATCGAGTGCGCCAAGTCCGGGTGGTTGCCATCGATCGCCGTGTCGATGACAGCGAGCAAAATGTTTTTGCCGGTGGCGAGCTGGTGCGCCTGCTCGACCTCCAGCTTGCTCAAGACGTATTGGGCCGGATCGCCGTGCATGGCCGTGGCGCTGGGCACCATTTCGTCTTGCAGCACGAACAGATGATTAGGCTGCACCGCGGCGATGATGTTTTGACCGCGGAGCGCGTTCGTAAGCGCCGGCACAGTGCGCCTGCCGCCGATGCGCCAGCGATAGAAGGTGCCGCCGATCAGGTCGAAGCGCTGGGTTTCCAGTTGCGTCAGATTGAACCGGCGCGCCAGCTGCGCGATGGCAAGCCGCGACGTATTCGGCCTGAATTCGGTGATCACTTCGTCAGGCACGAAATCTTGCGGGCTGCGCTGCACCCGGTTACCGGCGCCGCCGCCACCCCCGCCGCCTTGCTGCACGACTGCCGCGCCGCCGCCACTGTTCGCCGGCAGGCCGACAACGCCGACGCCGCCGTGATGCCGCGTGCCGCCGCAACGGTCGCGCCGATAATGGCGCCTGTCGCCGCCGCAATCGTTGGTGACGATATCCCTATCGATCGGATGAGCGTGAAGCTTGGGATGATAGCTCGGCGGAATGCGCGCCGTTCGGCCGCCGCCGAGATTGCCCGGCAGGCGGCGATTCACACGAGCACCCGCTATCGGTCCATGCGTCATTGGCCCGCGCGCGAGCGGCATGTGCGTCATCCGCATCATGAACTGCGCATCGGCAGGGCGCGACGCGCCCATGAGACCCGCACTCACCGCGAGTGCAGCAATGGCCGCCACGAAAAAGGGACGCGCCTGCGTGATCCGCATCACGATACTCCAGGACCCGCCGCGCTGCGCGGCGAGCCAAATCCGATGGCGAAGTCAGAGCTCGGCGACGTTATTCGGTCTGCGCCGCGATGAAGCCGATGACCTTGTCTTCCTGCAGCTTCTTGATGCGGTCGACGAGGGCATCGCGCTGCAGCTTGGTCGTGGCGACCATCACCCGATAGAGCCCGCCGGCGGCAGGGCCGCCGACGATCATCAGCTTGTTGGCTTCCAGGAATTGCGTGATGTCGGCCATGTTGGCCTTGGGCTGAAAGCGAATCATCGCGTAAGAGCCGTTGCCGGGAGTGCTCATCACCGCCGATGCGGTCTCGAACGTCTCGGTATGGCCGCCGCCGTGATCCTTGAGCAGGAAGCCGCCGATCACGCCGGCCTGCAGCATGATGGCAAGCGCCGCGGCGCTGGCCGACCAGGCGAGCGTACGCGGCGAACGGCTGGCGAAGAATTCGCGCACCCGCGCTGCGAGCGTCACCGACAGGTGTGGCCGGCGCACCGGCTCGGCGTCGATCTTGGCGAACAACTCGGCCATGACCCGCGCCGACGGCGCGCCCAAGGTCTCGTTGAGCTCGATGGTCTGGCCGAGTTCCTCGCGCACCGCCTCGTAGCGGTCCGCCAGCTCGGGATCGTCCGCCAGCGCCGCTTCGACGCGTTGCGCATCGCGCGCGCTCAAGGTGCCCGCGGCGTGCCAGGGCAGCAGCAACTCGATCTCGCTCGCTTCGTTTCTATCCGCCGCATTCATGGCCAACCTCGATCGATCCCATGCTCCTTGAGGAGCTCAGAGAGTTTCTTGCGCGCGTAGAACATACGCGTCTTCACGGTCGCTTCCGGGATGCCGACGATGCTCGAAACTTCGGCCACGGATTTCTCGTGGTAGTACACGAGATCGACGATCTCGCGATGCTCGGCCGAAAGCTTCTCCAGGCATTGCCGTAACGCCGCACCTTTGTCCTTCTTGGCCAGCGCCGTCTCCGGATTGTCCTCCGGGTCCTCGATGGTGCCGGCCGTCTCGTCGTCCAGTTCGTCCTCAGTACGCCGCCGCAGCGACGACAGCGCCTTGAACCGCGCCATGCTCAGGATCCAGGTCGACACCGCCGACCGGCCCTCGAATTTTTGGGCCTGCCGCCAAACGTCGAGGAAGACCTCGCTGATCAAGTCCTCGGCGGTGGCCTCGTTGCGGACCAGCCGCAACACGAAGCGGTAGACCCGGACATGGTGCCGCGCGAACAGCACCTGCATGGCAAGCCGGTCGCCGCCTGCAATCCGCCCGATCAGAACTTCATCCGAAGTCGTTTGCATCGGCAGGCTACGGCTCATCCGGTTGGTCGCCCGGAACGGGCGGAAGGTTCAAAGGCGGCCGAGGAAAGTGGGCCTCGGCGGGCCGGTTCCGGTGTTCCATTCCGGTACGCCGGGCGGCGGTCCGCCAGGGGCTAAATAGCACATTTGTCAGGGGGTTAGCGACTGGACTAGAGGATATGGGAAGTCGATGCACGACGGCCCTTCGCTTGGTGCCGAAGCGGTCCGTACGGAATGGGAAACAGCGTAAACAAATCATGCCAGCGACGTGCAGACGCATGCTGGTGTCCAGCTTTGAATAAGCCCGCCATTTTGGTGCGGACGGTGGGACTCGAACCCACACAGCCTTACGGCCAAGGGATTTTAAGTCCCTTGCGTCTACCATTTCGCCACGTCCGCGGAGCGGAGTCTTTGCCGAGGAGCAAGTCCGCGCGGTGCTGCTTTTAGCATGCGCGGCGGGCGCGCCGAAGCCGGCCGCCGGCAAGCCGCATCAAGCCACCTACGGCCGTTACGGCTTGCCCTTCTTGGCGCTCTTGGTGCCTGCACCGGCCCCGGGCGCCGGGCGGATGTTGCCCCACGGATCGGCGGCGGCATTCTGCTCCGGGATTTTTTCCTTCGCCGCCTTGTAGGCTTTCTCGAGCGCTTTCTGCTTCTCGACTTGTTCGGGCGTCGGCGCCGGCTTGTCGTGGGCGAGGCTCATGCTCATGGGCAGTTGCGCCGCTGCGCCGACAGGCGCCAGCGCCAGCACCGCTGCGGCGCCGGCCGCGAGCGCGAGGCCAGACCAGTGCAAGCCGCGAGACCGGCCTACTCCTTGAAGATGTGAGCCCATAACGTGTCCCAATCGGTTCCGGAAATATCGGTGACGCGGCCATCCTTCTCGTGGAACTTATTGGGCACCTGGAACATGGCGAGCATCAGGCCGCCTTCGGGCGTCCAGGCGACGTGGCGGCTGCCGGCTTCGCGCCAGACGAATTCGCCGGCGTTGACGGTAAGCCCCTGTGCCGGGCCTTCCTTGTCGCAGAGCTTGCCTTCGAGCACGTAGGTCTGCTCGACCCTGACGTGCTCGTGGTCGGGCAGCACGGCACCCGGTGCAAAGCGCATCAGCGCGGTGACGAGGCCGCTGTCCTTGTCGAACAACAGGCCTTTGACCTCGCAGCCGGGGAAGCGGGTCTTTTTCCACTCCATCTCGGCGGGACGCACCACGTGCGAGTGGGTATCGAGCGTGTCGTGCTTGGCTTTCGGCGTTATGGCGTCCATCAGGCGGCCTCCTGTTCGCAAAGCTTGCGGCGGCTTTGCGCCATCATAGCCGATCCGGCATTAGTCCAAAACCACGTAACGAGCTACAGCCCAGCGTCGCGGATCGGCGGCTGGAACGCGAGCCCGGTGTCCCAGGGAAAATAGATCCAGGTGTCCTGCGACACTTCGGTGATGAAGGTATCGACCATCGGCCGGCCCATCGGCTTGGCGTACACGGTGGCGAAATGCGCGCGCGGCAATAGCCCGCGCACCACCTTGGCGGTCTGGCCGGTGTCGACCAGGTCGTCGACGATCAGGACGCCGGCGCCCTCGCCGCCGCCGAGCGCGACCACCGCAGGGGCGATGTCCTTGACCACGGAGACTTCGCCCTGCTGGGTGTGCGTGTAGCTCACCACGCACACCGTCTCGATGATGCGGATGCCGAGCTCGCGCGCCACGATCGCCGCCGGGACGAGGCCGCCGCGGGTGATGCAGACGATGGCCTCGAACGGGCCGACGCCGTTGAGCCGCCAGGCCAGCGCGCGCGAGTCGCGGTGGAATTGATCCCAGGATACCGGAAAGATCTTTTCCGGCGTCACGGTCTTGGCCGGCGGCGTCTCGCGCGTCGGGCTTGCTTGCTGCGCGCCGCTGGTGCGCTCCGGTTTTTGCTTCGACTGAGCCATGGCGACAAATCCAAAACCGCGCGGCCCGCCGCGGCGTCAGCGCTTGCCGGCGGCAAGCTCCGCCCTGACCCGCTTGAGCATGACCTCGACCGCGTCCTTGGCGGCAGCGAGCTTTTGCGCATCGCGCGAGCGCACCACGACGTGGGTGTTGCCGCCGATCTTTTCATCCATGAAAGGATACGAGCCGATCACGACGTCGGGATGCGCCTTGGCGATGGCGCCGAGCTCGGTGCCGATGTCGCCCTCGCGACAATCGGCGCGCACCGATTCCGAGAGCATACGGACGCCAGTTTTCAGGTTCGGCGTGACGTATTCCAGCATCGCCTGCATGATGTGCGGTACGCCGGCCATGACGATGACATTGCCGAGCCAGAAGCCGGGCGCCGCCGAAATCTTGTTGAGCACGAGCTCGGCACCCTGCGGAACGCGGGTCATGCGCATGCGCGCCTCGTTCATGACGCCGCCGGTCTGCGCCACCCGCTCGGTCATGATCTTCACCGCGCGCGGATCGTGGCCGATCGGCACGCCGAACGCCTTGGCGACGCAATCGGCGGTGATGTCGTCATGGGTCGGGCCGATGCCGCCGGTGGTGAACACATACGTATAGCGCGGGCGCAACGCGTTCACCGCCGTGACGATCTCCGGCTCCTCGTCGGGCACGACGCGGACTTCCTTCAGATCGATGCCGATATTGGTGAGATACTCGGCGATGAAGCCGATGTTCTTGTCCTTGGTGCGGCCGGACAGGATCTCGTCGCCGATCACGAGCAGCGCGGCGGTCACGATGCCGCTGTCGTCGTCCGTCCCGCTGCCGCTCATGCGCGCCTCTCCGTGCTGCGACTTCCTGTAGCGCGGCGGCGATGGCGGCTCAAGCGCGTGTCCGGTATGGTCGGTCCGCCGTTCACGTCAGTCTCAGCCGGATTTTTTATGCGCTTTATCGTCGCCTTCCTGCTCGCCGTCTGTGCCGCCGCACTGGCCTTCGCGCCGCCGGCGGTCGCCCAGACGCCGCGGACCTTCGCCGGGCCGATCACCATCTATGTCGCCGGCACCGCAGGCGGCGGCATCGACCTGTTCGCGCGCCTGGTCGGCCGTCATCTCGGCGGGCATATTCCCGGTCATCCCAACGTCACCGTCGAAGACATGCCGGGCGCCGGCGGCATCCGCGCCGCCAATTTCTTGGCGCGGCAGGCGCCGCATGACGGCACGGTGTGGGCCACGTTCGCCAACGGCCCGGTGCTCGAGCCGCTGATCGGACCGCGCAATCCGGGTTACGACATGAGCCAGTTCACCTGGATCGGCGCACTGACCAAAGACGTCGGGCTGTGCCTGTCGTGGGGCGCTTCCCCGTTCAAGACCATCGACGACGTGCGCAGCAAGACGATGGTGGTCGCCGGCACCGGCGCCGGCTCGGAGACCGACACCTGGCCGGTGATCATCAACGAGGTGCTCGGCACCAAATTCAAGGTGGTCACCGGATATCTCGGCACGCAGGAGACTATCCTCGCCATCGAGCGCGGCGAAGCGAGCGGCCGCTGCATCATCAGCCTCTCGGCGCTCAAGACCGCCAAGCCCGATTGGCTCAGCGGCAAGAAGGTCAACATCCTGCTCCAGGTCGGCTTGAAGAAAAGTGCCGAACTGCCGGACGTGCCGCTCCTCCTCGATCTCGCCAAGAGCGACAGCGACCGGCAGATGCTGAAATTGCTGTCGGCGCCGACCGACATGGCGCGGCCGTTCGCCGCCCCGCCCGGACTCGACGCCGGCACTGCGGCCGTGATGCGCCGGGCCTTCGATGCCACCGCCGCCGATCCGCAGTTCCTCGCCGAGGCCAAGGCGATGCACGCGGATATCGCGCCGACCCGCGGCGAAGACGTGCAAAAGCTGGTTTCCGAAATCTATGCAACGCCGCGGCCGATCGTGGACCGGGCGAAGAAATTTTTTGCCCGATAAGGGCTGCAGAGAGACGAAGTGCAGCGTCCAGCCGGCGCATCGTCGCGCTCTTTTACAGAAAATTAAGTCTGCACGCGGAATCGGCCGCGACAATACCTTTGAGCACTCGAATAAATTGCAAGCGATTTGCAATCTTTGCTTTTTATGGTTCCGGCGAACGCCATAGCAAAGGATAACAACGTGCCGCCGTCGGCGCAGCAGCGCACCGTCGGGGAAAGCCAGGGCTCGCGCTGGGAGCGCGCCCGCGTCAGCCTTGTCGTGCCTATCGGCGTGATCGTCGCCGTCGCCATCGTCTGCGTCGTGGTGGCGGTGCTGACCTCGGCGCAGCGCGCCGACGAGGTTTCGATCCGGCACGAACAGGGCCTGATCCGCCAAGCCGTCGTCGACCACGGCGAACAGGTGCTGCAGCAGCTCGATAGCGTGGCCGGAACGCCGCGCGCCACCACCTCGATCCGCGCCAGCTACGATCCGGGCTGGGTGCAGCGCCACGTCGGCGACTGGCTGCAAACTTATTTCGCCCACGACATCGTCGTCGTGCTCGACGGCGCCGACCACATCAAATACACGCGCCTGCGCGCGACCGGCGGCGAGGCCAGTGCCGACATGCGGCACGATCTGGCCGCCAGCGTCGACCTGTTGCGCCACCGGCTGCAGGCCCTGCCCGACCGCGCGCTCGACGTCTTTGCCGGACAAAACCCGCAGGCGCCCGGCCGCCGCACCGCCTTGCTGCAGCGCTTTCTCGATCGTCCGGCCATCGTCGCCGCCGTGGCGGTCGGCAGCGAGGCCGATCTCGCCGCCGGCAACCAAGGCGCGCCGATCGTCGTCTCGATCAAATATATCGACCAAGCGATGCTGGCGGACATCGGCAACGACCTGCAGATTTCCGACCTGCATCATATCGGCGCCGCCACCGAGCGCGGCGGCGACGCCGACGTCGAGCTGACCGACGCGCGCGGCGCGGCAATCGCCCGCTTCGCCTGGAAGGCGACGACGCCCGGCCATCAGGTCGTCATCAGCGTCGCGCCGTTCATCGCCATCGCGTTGGCCGGCTTTGCGCTCCTCGTCGCGCTGGTGATGCGCTACATGCGCCGCACCGCCGCGGCGATCGCCGCGGGCGAATCGCAGCTGCGGCATCTCGCCATGCACGATCCGGTCTGCGGCCTGCCCAACCGCATCTATTTCGGCGAGCGGCTCGAGACCGTGATCGCCGAGGTACGCGCCGGCGGCCCGTCGGCCGCGGTGTTCTACATCGATCTCGACCACTTCAAGGACGTCAACGACACGCTCGGCCACCCGATCGGCGACGCGCTCATCCTCAACGTGACGCAGCGCCTGAGCCGCATCATGCGCGGCGACGATCTGGTGGCGCGGCTCGGCGGCGACGAGTTCGCCATCGTCACCACCTGCCCGTCGGATTCCTATTCGCTGCAGACCATCGCCGGCCGCATCATCGCCGCGGTCTGCGCACCCTATTTGATCAGCGGCCACAACATCATCATCGGCGCGTCCATCGGCATCGCCGTGATCGATCGCCGCGCCGGCGCCGCCGCCGACATCCTGCGCTACGCCGACATGGCGCTCTACCGCGCCAAGAACGAGGGCCGCAACCGCGCCTGCCTCTACGACGCGGCGATGGATGCCGACCTGTCCAACCGCAAGCTGCTCGAAGGCGATCTCCTGCAGGCGATCCAGAACGACGGCCTCAATGCCGCCTATCAGCCGATCGTCAATGGCGCCGGCGATACCGTCGTCGGTGTCGAAGCGCTGGCGCGCTGGACCCATCCGACAATCGGCGAAATTCCACCCTCGCAATTCATTCCGATCGCCGAGCATTCCGGCCTGATCATCGAGCTCGGCGAATGGATGCTGCGCCGCGCCTGCCTCGAGGGCCGCAACTGGCCGGGCCTGACCGTGGCGGTCAACGTCTCGCCGCTGCAATTCCGCCGCTCCAACTTCGTCGAAATCGTCGAGCGCATCCTCAAAGAGACCGAATTCGACGCCGGTCGCCTCGAGCTCGAGATCACGGAAAGCACGCTCCTCGGCAATCTCGAAAGCGCCGAGCAGTCGATGCTGCGGCTCAAGGCCATCGGCGTGCGCTTTGCGCTCGACGACTTCGGCACCGGCTATTCGAGCCTGCTCTATCTGCGGCGCTTCCCGTTCGACAAGCTCAAGATCGACTCGAGCTTCGTGCGCGCCATCGAGACAGCGGCCGATGCCGCGGCCATCGTCCACGCCGTGGTCAGCCTCGGCCGCGGGCTGGGCATGAAGGTGACGGCCGAAGGTGTCGAGACGCCCGAGCAGCACCTGTTCCTGCGCGCCGCGGGCGTGCACACGATGCAGGGTTTTCGCTTCGGCCGGCCCGGTCCGGCGAGCGAAATCACGGCGCGCCTCGCCTCGCCCGACGATTACCGCGTCGGCCGCCCCGATCAGGAAGTCGCGCTGGCAAGCTGAGCAGCGCGGCCTTTCCGCATCTCGCATAGACTTGTCTTGCCCGCGTAAGCGGGCATCCAGTAATCGTCGGCCGTCGTGTAAAGTTGCACAGTCGAGGATACTGGATCGTCCGCCTGCGCGGACGATGACGCGTAACAAGGAGGGGCGCCGATGGCCGCACAGAAAATCGCGTTGGTCACGGGAGCGGGAACGGGGGTCGGGCGTGCGGTGTCGCTCGCCTTGCTGCGCGAAGGTTACGCCGTGGTGCTGGCCGGCCGCCGGCAAGACAAGCTCGATGAAGTCGCGCGCGAAGCCAACGGACCTACGCTGGCGGTCCCGACCGACGTCGCCGATCCGGCGTCGGTCAAGGCGCTGTTCGCCAAGACCAAGGAGACCTACGGCCGGCTCGATCTTCTGTTCAACAATGCCGGCATCGGCGCGCCGGCCATGCCGATCGAGGATCTGCCGCTCGACAAGTGGCAGGCCGTGGTCGCCACCAACCTGACCGGCGTGTTCCTGTGCACCCAGGAAGCCATCAAGATCATGAAGGCGCAGAACCCGCGCGGCGGCCGCATCATCAACAACGGCTCGATCTCGGCGCACACGCCGCGCCCCGGCTCCGCCGCCTACACGGCGACCAAGCACGCGGTCACCGGGCTCACCAAACAGACCGCGCTCGACTGCCGCAACGACGCGATCTGCTGCGGCCAGGTCGACATCGGCAATGCCGCCACGCCTTTGACCGAACGCATGGTGCAGGGCGAAGGCGTGCTGCAGCCCGACGGCCGCAAGATGATCGAGCCGCGCATGGCCGCCGAGGACGTCGGCCGCGCCGTGGTCTACATGGCAGGCCTGCCGCTCGACACCAACGTGCTGTTCATGACCGTGATGGCCAACAAGATGCCGTTCGTCGGCCGCGGCTGAGCAAGCCTCATGCTTGCGCCATGGCATGAGTTCTACGTGCTCCTCGGTACTGCCGCCGCCGCGCTGGTGGCGCTGTTGTTCGTCGCTGCCTCGATCGGCGCCGGGCTGATCGATCCGGCGCGGTCGACGGCGACGCGCACCTACATGTCTCCGATCATCTTTCACTACACCTGCGTGCTGTTCGTCAGCCTGATGGTGCTCGTGCCCGACATGACCGAAAGGCGGCTCGCCGTGATCGTCGCGCTGGTCGCCCTGGCCGGCTTCGGCTTTTCCGTCGCGGTGCTGATCGGTGTTGCACACAGCGCTTCGAGCGATATCGCCGACCGGTTCGGCTACGGCGCGGGCCCGCTCGCCGCTTACGTCGCCGCGCTGATTGCCGCCGGCTTTTTGTGGGCTCATGCGACTGCGGGCCCGAACATTTTGGCCGGCGCGCTTGTCCTGTTGCTGCTGATCAACATCCGCAACGCCTGGGACTTGACCATCACCTTCGCCCGACGCCGCACCGGCGGCCCGCCGCAGGGGTGAATAATACGAACGGCGTCTAGCAGTGACCCTCATCCTGAGGCGCTCGGCGCCAAGCGCCGAGCCTCGAAGGATGCAGGCCCCGGCGCCTCGGCCTGCATCCTTCGAGGCTCGCTCCGCTCGCGCCTCAGGATGAGGGTCATGATATAAGTCGCGAGCAGAGTTTCGCCGTTAATCCAATTTGGTCACCTTGATCTTCGCACCGGCGCGCACCTTGCCGAGTGTCTTTACGTCGCCGAGCGCCTTTGCCCAGATGTTGCAGGGGCTGGCGAGCCGGGTTTCGTCGCCCTTGGAAATCGGCGTGCGGCCGAAGCCGATGGCGATGGCGTGGCCGTCCGGCCAATAGGCGATCTCGCCCGGCGTCACGACCGCACGCGCGTCGCTTTCGCGCGGCACCTTCACCGGAATATCGAAATACACCTCCTCGCCCCAGGTCAGCGCCGAGCCGCTGATCGGCAGCGCCGCCGCAATCGCCTTGGCGGTCGGCGTCTCCAAGAGTTCGGCATCGAGCGTGACCGCACCGAAGTCAAAGCGAATGCGCATGGGCGGGGCCTCCTGCATCAAATCGCGCAATCATAGCAGTTCACTCATAAGCGGACCTCTCTGCCGTGAGCCTCAACACCTCATCCTGAGGTGCTCGCGCGCAGCGCGAGCCTCGAAGGATGCAGGCGGAGGCGCTGGGGCCTGCATCCTTCGAGGCTCGCTGCGCTCGCGCCTCAGGATGAGGGGGTAAGCATGGGGCGAGCTTCACTGCTCTCGCGACGCCTTTTGCGCCCGAGCCTTGCCAACGCCATTCCCAAGTTCTTTGCCTCCAATAAAAGAAGGGAGGCGGAGCGCCGATCGGCGCACGGGTAGAATCCGCACCGGCACTTCGGATGAGCACATCCGAACCCGCGGCCAGTGCGGCGAGCG
>DASRET010000005.1:0-18469 GCA_035651875.1 Xanthobacteraceae bacterium | reverse complement strand
GCCTCGGGCGCAGCGACGACAAGAACGCGATCCGCGCCGCGCTCGGCACGCCGACGCAGGACCGCGTGCTCGCGGTGGCACAAGCGATGCGGCTCGGCATGAGCGACGCCGACATTCACGCTGCCTGCCGCATCGATCCGTGGTTTCTGGCGCAGCTCCGCGGCATCGTCGACACCGAAAACGAGATCCGCACAAAGGGCCTGCCGGAGGGCGCGCTGGCGCTGCGCCGGCTCAAGGCCATGGGTTTTTCCGATGCGCGGCTCGCCCGGCTCACCGGCCTGCCGGCCGATGCGGTCGCGGCGCGACGCCGGCAACTCGGCGTGCGGCCGGTGTTCAAGCGCATCGACACCTGCGCGGCCGAATTCGCGTCGCCCACCGCCTACATGTACTCGACCTACGAGACGCCGTTTGCCGGCCGCGCCGTCGACGAAGCGGCGCCGTCCGACAAACAGAAAGTCGTCATCCTCGGCGGCGGTCCGAACCGCATCGGGCAGGGCATCGAGTTCGATTATTGCTGCTGCCACGCCGCCTTTGCGCTGAAAGATGCCGGCTTCGAGACCATCATGGTCAATTGCAATCCGGAGACGGTGTCGACCGATTACGACACCTCCGACCGGCTCTACTTCGAGCCGCTGACCGCCGAGGACGTGATCGAGATCATCGACACCGAACGCTCGAACGGCACGCTGCATGGCGTCATCGTGCAGTTCGGCGGCCAGACGCCGCTCAAGCTCGCCGAGCCGTTGGAAGACGCGCACGCGCCGATCCTCGGCACCTCGCCGGACGCCATCGATCTTGCCGAAGACCGCGACCGTTTCAAACAATTGCTGCAGCGGCTCGGGCTGCGGCAGCCGGACAGTGGCATCGCCACCAGTCCGGAAAAGGCCCGCGCCATCGCCGAGGCGGTCGGCTATCCGATCGTGATCCGGCCGTCCTACGTGCTCGGCGGCCGCGCCATGGAGATCGTGCACGACACCCATCAGCTCGACCGTTACGTGGCGCGGCTCAACGCCGATCTCGACCGGCCGTCCGAGCTTGCTGTTTCGGACGAGCGGCCGCTGTTGATCGACCGCTATCTCACCGACGCCATCGAGGTCGACGTCGATTGTCTGGCCGACGGCGAGGGTAGCTACATCGCCGGCATCATGGAGCACATCGAGGAGGCCGGCATTCATTCCGGCGATTCGGCCTGCTCGCTGCCGCCGCATTCGCTCGACCGCGCCACGGTTGCCGAGCTGGAGCGGCAGACCCGCGAGCTCGCCCGCGCGCTCAAGGTCGGCGGACTGATGAACGTGCAATACGCCATCAAGGGCGGCGAGATTTACGTGCTCGAGGTCAACCCGCGCGCCTCGCGTACGGTGCCGTTCGTCGCCAAGGTGACCGGCGTGCCGATCGCCAAGATCGCCGCGCGCGTCATGGCGGGCGAAGCGCTCAAGAGCTTCGGGCTGAAGCCGCAATGCTTCGAGCCCGGCGCCGTGCACCATATCGGCGTGAAGGAGGCGGTGTTCCCGTTCGCGCGTTTCGGCCCCGGGGTCGACACCGTGCTCGGCCCGGAGATGAAGTCGACCGGCGAGGTCATGGGCATCGACCGCGACTACAACGTCGCCTTCGTCAAAAGCCAGCTCGGCGGCGGTTCGCGGCTACCGAAGACCGGAACGGTGTTCGTCTCGGTCCGGGACGCCGACAAGCCGCGAATCCTAGAGGCCATCCGGCTTCTGGCCGAGTCGGGATTCGGCATCGTCGCCACCTCGGGCACCCAGCGCTACCTCGCCGAGAACGGGGTCGCCGCCGTCAAGGTCAATAAGGTCGCCGAAGGCCGGCCCCATATCGTCGACGCCATCAAGAACGGCGGGGTCCAGTTGGTTTTCAATACGACAGAGGGGGCGACGGCGCTGGCCGATAGCCGCTCGCTTCGGCGCGCTGCCCTCTTGCATAAAGTCCCGTACTACACCACTCTTTCAGGGGCTGTCGCCGCAGCGCAGGGCATCAAGGCTTATCTCAAAGGTGACCTCGAAGTGTGCGCGCTGCAGAGCTATTTCGCGGCCGGGACGAATAATTAGGGTCGGGTCGGCCGGGGCGGCAGTACGGTAGAGACAGAGCTTTTGTCGCGCGGCCGGACGAGATGCCGGAACGCGATAAAAGCTTTGACTCTGCGGCCTTTGGAGCGAGAGCGATGGACAAGATTCCGATGACCGCGGCGGGTTACGCCGCCCTGGAGACCGAGCTGCGGGAATGCCAGCAGGTGGAGCGGCCCCGCATCATTCAGCAAATCACCGACGCGCGCACCCACGGCGACCTCTCGGAGAACGCCGAGTATCATGCCGCCAAGGAGGCGCAATCGCTCAACGAAGGCCATATCGCCGAGCTCGAGGACAAGCTCGCCCGCGCCGAGGTGATCGACGTCTCAAAACTGTCCGGCGACACCATCACGTTCGGCGCCACGGTGACGCTGATCGACGAAGACACCGAGAAGAAGTCGGTGTGGCAGATCGTCGGCGAGCCCGAGGCCGACGCCAAGAAGGGCAAGATTTCCGTCACTTCGCCGCTCGCCCGCGCGCTGGTCGGCAAGAAGAAGGGTGCGCAGGTCGAGGTCGTCACGCCCGGCGGCGCCAAGGCCTACGAAGTCATCAAGGTCGAGTGGAAATAAGCCGACGGCGTGGACGAAGGATGCAAGGGCCGCCACGGGGCGGCCCTTTGCGTAGCGGCCGTGGCGGCGGCGATGTCCACCGCCTGACCCTTGCGTGGCTTGCATAGCTCGTAAAAATCCATAAATTGGCCACGGCACGGCCTCGCGCAGCGCAAGCGGGCCGACCCTTTCCCGGCTGGACGAGACTAACGCTCTGACGTGCCGGGGCTTTCTGGCGGGCTACGCGCGCGCCCGCGATAACGAGCGGAATGAGCCCGGTGAGCCAAACCACCCACGCCAAAGTCGTCATCATCGGCTCCGGACCCGCCGGCTATACCGCCGCAATCTATGCGGCGCGCGCCATGCTCGAACCGATTCTGATCCAGGGCATCACCCCCGGCGGCCAGCTCACCGTCACCACCGACGTGGAAAATTACCCGGGCTTCGCCGACGTCATCCAGGGACCCTGGCTGATGGAGCAGATGCAGAAGCAGGCGGCCCATGTCGGCACCAAGCTCGTCGCCGACCACGTCAGCAAAGTCGATCTGCAGCACCGGCCGTTCCGCATCGACTGCGATTCCGGCGACGTCTACTTCGCCGAGGCGCTGGTTCTCGCCACCGGCGCCCAGGCGCGGTGGCTCGATCTGCCGTGCGAGCAGAAATTCCGCGGCTACGGCGTCTCCGCCTGCGCCACCTGCGACGGCTTCTTTTATCGCAACAAGCACGTGCTGGTGATCGGCGGCGGCAATACCGCGGTCGAGGAAGCGCTTTTTCTCACCAACTTCGCCAGCAAGGTCACGCTGGTGCATCGCCGCGACAGTTTGCGCGCGGAGAAGATTTTGCAGGATCGCTTGTTCAAGAATCCGAAGATCGACGTGGTCTGGAACAGCGTGCTCGACGACATCGGCGGCACCGAGAACCCGCTGAAAGTCACGCATGCGCACTTGAAGAACATCAAGACCGGTGCCGTGAGCGAACGGCCGGTCGACGGCATTTTCATCGCCATCGGCCATTCGCCGGCGACCGAGCTGGTCGCCGGGCAGGTCGAGACGAAGCCTTCGGGCTACGTCAAGACCGCGCCGCACTCGACCGCAACCTCGGTACCCGGCCTGTTCGCCGCCGGCGACGTGGCCGACGAGGTGTACCGGCAAGCCGTCACCGCCGCCGGGCTCGGCTGCATGGCGGCGCTGGAAGCCGAACGTTTTCTCGCCGCGCGCGAGCAATTCCGCGCCGCGGCGGAGTGAGATTTTTTGGCCGCTCCCCGCACGCGGGGAGAGGCAGAAAGCACGGCAATGGATTGGGATAAGCTCAAAGTGTTTCATGCCGCCGCCGAGGCCGGCAGCTTCACCCATGCGGGCGAGCAGCTCGGCCTGTCGCAATCGGCGGTGTCGCGCCAGGTCAGCGCGCTGGAGCAGGAGCTGTCGGTCTCGCTGTTTCATCGCCACGCCCGCGGCCTCATCCTCACCGAGCAGGGCGAGCTGTTGTTTCGCACCGCCCACGACGTGTTCATGAAGCTCGAAGCGGCGCGCGCCAAGCTTACCGACAGCCGCGAGCGGCCGAACGGCGACCTGCGCGTGACCACGACGCCCGGCATCGGCGTGCACTGGCTTACGCCGCGGCTCGGCGAATTCGCCGATCTTTATCCCGACATTCACATCACGCTTCTCACCACCGACGAGGAGCTCGACCTCGCCATGCGCGAAGCCGACGTGGCGATCAGGCTGCGGCTGCCGACCCAGCCGGATCTGATCCAGCGCAAGCTGTTCGCCGTGCATTTTCACGTCTACGCCTCGCCCGAATATCTCAAGCGGGTCGGCACGCCGCGCACGTTCGAGGATCTCGACAGCCACCGCGTGCTGGTGCTCGGCGGCAGCATCCCGCCCTACCTGCAGCGCTCACGCTGGCTCGTCGAAGTGGCGCGCGACGGCAAGGGTCCGCGCGTGCCGCATCTCGTCATCAACAACATCCTGGGCATCCTGCGCGCCTGCCAGCGCGGCCTCGGCATCGCCATGCTGCCCGACTACCTGGTCGAGGAGAACGGCGGGCTGGTGCAGCTGTTCGGCGAGGCCGAAGCACAGGCGCTCGACGCCTATTTTGTCTATCCGGAAGAGCTGAAATCGGTGGCGCGCGTGCAGGCGTTCCGCGATTTCCTGGTCGCCAAGGCGCAGCGTTGGAATTTTTAGTCTGCCTTGCCCGGCCTCGGGAGTGTGTCGTGCTTCGGACGGTTGCATAAACGACGCGAAAACCTTGCCGCTTTTCGCATGGCTGGCATGTGGCGCATCGCGTTGTGCGGCCGGGAGCGCGCTCGCATAGTCGTGGCGCTGCGAGGCGATTCGGTTGCCCCATCCTCCCAGATGGCAACCATAATGCAGGCAGCTGTTCCCCTCTGGAAGGTGTCGTCGGCGCCCCCACGCCGGCGAACTCAACCGGGCCGTAATGGCCCGGTTTTTCTTTGTGAAAAGGCGCGAGTGGCGAATGGGGAATAGCGAATGGTAGGCGCAGCAATTACTATTCGCCATTCGCCATTCGCCACTCACCATTCGCCATTCATGAAAATCTCCATCCTCGACGACTATCACGACACGGTGCGCACGCTCGATTGCTTCGCCACGCTGGCAGGCCATGACGTGACGATCTGGAACGATCACGTCCAGGACGTCGATGCGCTGGCGCAGCGGCTGCGCGATGCCGAGGCGCTGGTGCTGATCCGCGAGCGCACGCAGATTCGCGCGCCGCTGCTGGAGCGGCTGCCGAAGCTCAAGCTGATCAGCCAGCGCAGCGTCTATCCGCACATCGACATCGACGCCTGCACGCGGCTCGGCGTTGTCGTGTCGTCGTCGCAGCACGCCGGCACGCCGTCTTACGCCACCGCGGAGATGACCTGGGGCCTCGTGCTCGCCGCGATGCGCAAGATTCCGCAGCAGATGGCCTCGCTCAAGGCCGGCGCGTGGCAGATCGGCGTCGGCACCACGCTGCGCGGCAAGACGCTCGGCATCTACGGCTATGGCCGCATCGGCAGCGTCGTCGCCGGCTACGGCCGCGCCTTCGGCATGAACGTGCTGGTGTGGGCGCGCCCGCCGTCGCTCGCGGCGGCGCGCAGCGACGGCTATGCGGCGGCGGCGTCGAAGGACGCGTTCTTCGCCGAATGCGACGTGATCTCGCTGCACATGCGGCTCGTGCCGGCGACCCGGCACATCGTCTCCGCGACCGATCTGGCGCGCATGAAGCCGACCGCGCTTCTGGTCAACACCAGCCGCGCGCCGCTGATCGAGCCCGATGCGCTCGTGAATGCGCTCCGCGCCGGCCGCCCCGGCATGGCGGCGATCGACGTCTACGAGCAGGAGCCGGTGCGCGACACCGCGCATCCGCTGCTCGCCATGCCGAACGTCGTCTGCACGCCGCATCTCGGCTACGTGACGCGCGAGGAATACGAGGTGCAGTTCACCGACATTTTCGAGCAGATCGTCGCCTACGCGGGCGGCAAGCCGATCAATGTCGTCAATCCGGACGTGCTGAACGCGAAATAAAGCGGCTCTGCTATTTCAAATCTTTTGTTGATCGCGTCCTGCCGTCGATCGCAATCAACGGCTTTCTCTGATCGCGTGGTGTTTCTTCTCCCGGCAACGGCGCCGCATCACGCCGGCTCCAGCCCCTTCGCCTTGATGACGCGCTTGGCCTCCGGCGTCGTCAGAAACGCGATCAGTTCGCGCCCGGCATCGGCGTTTTGCGCCGCCGCCGGAATGGCGGCGACGAACGGCGTGACGCTCTGCAATTCGGCGGGCAGCGGGCCGACGAAATCGATACCCGGCACGGCCAAGAGCTCGGCGATCTGCTGCACGCCGATCTCGGCTTCGCCGCGTTCGATGATGAGGCCGACGAGGCCGGCCGGCCCGCCCTGGCCGTACTTGGCCTTGGCGGCGATCTGGTCGGCGATGCCGAGGCGCTCGAACACTTTCGCCATGTGCACGCCGCTCTGGCCGCCGCCGACCGGCTTGCTGACCGCGACCGATTTGGCCGCGAGCAGCGCGCGCTTGAATGCGTCCGCCGAGGAGAGATCGGGCTTCGCCGCGCCGCGCGGCACGGCGACGCCGAGTGCCGAACCCGCAATCGTGGTGATGCTGCCCCGTGCGATCTTGCCGCGCGCCACCAGATCGTCGCTGCCGGCGGCGCTGACGATGGCGACGTCAGCGCCCTCGCCTTCGCCGAGCCGCTTTTCCAGCTGCAGCGACGGGCCGAAGGTCAACGTCAGGCGATGGCCGCTCGATCGCTCGAATTGCGGCGCGAGCTCGTCGAACGAGGTTTTCATCGCGGTCGTCGCCAGCACCGTCACGTCGCTCATCGCGCGCTCTCCTTCAGATCAGTCCGGGAATCCAGCGTTTGACGCGCCGGCAATAGTCCGCATAGGGCGCGCCGAAATGCTGCAGCAGGTGCGCCTCGTCGCCGCGCACGCGCAGATGAAACCAGATCATGTTGGCCAACAGGATTGCCAGCGCGAGCCACGACCGGAACGTCAGCGCCAGCCCCGCCATAAAGATGAGATGGCCGAGATACATCGGATTGCGCGTGTAGCGGTACAGGCCCTCGGTGACGAGATGCTGCGGCGGCACTTCGAGACCCGGCCCGCCGCCGCCCTGCCGCCCGCGATAACGGCCGGTCAGGCGGTACTGCAGATAGCCCCACAGCAACAGCGGTATGCCCCACGGGATCACCCGCAGCGTGCCGCCTTGCCGGATCATTTCGAAGGCGATCACCACAGCCGGATAAACCACAAAGGTGCGCACCGGCGTGCGCTGCAGCCAGCGCCAGAGCTTGGCCAAAAATCCCGCTTTCGGCTGAACGCCGGCAGCCAGTGCACTGTTCGGATCGTCCATTGCGGTTTCGCTCGCGCCTCAATCCGGCTTGCGCCTCGCCGTCGCCGTCATCAACTATCCGTGAATTTCGGCGACTCTGCAATCAAACGTGAAAGCAAATGTCGCAGCGGACTGACGCTGGCTCGCAATTTCATGTAAGAAAGCACACCTGCATTCCGCGCGGCCATCGTGCCGCGAACGCGATCGAGAAGGAGGCAACATGCTCTCACGCAGAGGTCTCGCCTATGCCGGCGCCGCGGGGCTTGCGGCCGTTGCGCTCGACCGGTTGTTCGGGCCGCGCCCGGTCAATGCCGCCACGCATTCTTACGAAGTGACCCACAGCGACGCCGAATGGCGCAAGCTGCTGACGCCCGAGCAGTACAACATCCTGCGCCACGAAGGGACCGAGCGGCCGTTCACCAGCCCGCTGCTCGACGAGCATCGCAACGGAACGTTCGCCTGCGCCGGCTGCGACCTGCCGCTGTACTCGTCGAAGACCAAATTCGAGAGCGGCACCGGTTGGCCGAGCTTTTGGCAGCCGCTGGCCGGCGCCGTCGACGAAGCCGAGGACCGCTCATTCTTCATGGTGCGCACGGCGGTGTCGTGCCATCGCTGCGGCGGCCATTTGGGCCACGTCTTTCCCGATGGCCCGAAGCCGACCGGCCTGCGCTACTGCATGAACGGCGTGGCGCTGAAGTTCGAGCCGATGCCGCAAGGCGCGAGCTAAACCTCTACGTCCCGACCTTCAGCTCCGACACCAGCCCGCGCAGCGCCGCGACGGTAGAGAGCGCGACGTTGCGGCCGGTGCGCGGGTTTTCGCTCGGCACATTGGCGATCGCCATCGAGAATTTCGCGGTGTCGGCGTCGACCTCGATGCGGTGGGTGTTGCGGTCGAGCGCCGGATCGGCCCAGATCTCGAGCCGCGTGCGGTCGGGGCCGATGCCGGCAAGGCTCAGTGCCGCCGCGACATTGACGTTCGCCGGAAAGCCGTGGGCTCCGTCGCGCGCGCTGCCGTCAAACACTTTCAGCGGCTCCTTCAAACCTTTGAGCGAAATGCCGCGCTCGACCAGATAGGGCGCGCCGTCCAGTCCGTTCGGCGGCTTGCGCGTCACCATGGTGACCGAGTGGATGGTGCCTTCGGCGGCGGCGCGCACCGCGTCGAGGCCGATCAGCGCGCCGGTCGGCACCAGGATGCGGGCGCCGGTCTCTCTTGCCCGATCCACCAGATCCCAGTTTTCCAAAAGCTGGCCGACCGACAGCGGCATGAACAGTTTGCCGGGTTCGATCACCGACAAGGCGACACTGCGGAACAGCGCCGGCGGCAGGCATTCGACCACCAGATCGCAGGACTGAACCAGCTCCTCGGCCGCCATCACCGGAATGCGGCTGCCTACCGCCGCCAGGTTGCGCTTGGCCTTCTCGACATCGCGCACCGACACGGCCGCGAGCGCAAGCCCCGGGATGCCGGCCTCGATGCGCCGCGCCACGTCGAGCCCGACAGCGCCGAGCCCAGCCAAGCCGATCTTTAACGGTTCACGCGCCACGCTTCTCCCCTGCTCTGGCAGCCCCCACGTCCGCCCGATACAATGAAGTCTCTAGGCGGCGGCCGCGCGTTGCGCAACAAGGCCGGCGCCGCAGTCCGGCCAACGGAGCCAATTGTCGCGACACCATGACCAGCAAGACGCCGAGATCATTCATGACCAACATCAATCCCAACACCTTTACGACACGGCCGGAGATCGAAGGCACGTTCGGCGTCGTCGCCTCGACCCATTGGATCGCGACCGCGGTCGGCATGGGCATCCTGGAGCGCGGCGGCAATGCGTTCGATGCCGCAGTGGCGACGGCATTCACCCTGCAGGTGGTCGAGCCGCATCTCAACGGGCCGGGCGGCGACGTGCCGGTCATTCTCTACGACGTGCGGCGCGGCAAGCCGGAAGTGATCTGCGGCCAGGGCGTGGCGCCGGCCGGCGCCACCATCGCGCATTATCGCAGCGAAGGTCTCGATCTAGTGCCCGGCACCGGGCTTCTTGCCGCCTGCGTGCCCGGCACGTTCGAGACCTGGATGATGCTGCTGCGCGACTACGGCACCATGCGGGTTGCCGACGTGCTGGCGCCGGCGATCGGCTACGCGCAGAACGGCCATCCGCTGCTCGAGCGCACCAACGCCACGATCCGCACCGTCGCCGATCTGTTTCGCCAGCATTGGCCGACTTCGGCGGCGGTCTATCTGCCCGACAACGCGGTGCCGGAAACCGGTTCGCTGTTCGCCAACAAGACGTTTGCCGCCACCTATAGCCGCATCATCAAGGAAGCCGAGAGCGTCGGCGGCGACCGCGTCGCCCAGATCGAGCGGGCGCGGCAATCGTGGTCGAAAGGTTTTGTTGCCGAGGCGATCGATCGGTTCTGCCGCACCCAGGAGATCATGGACACCAGCGGCCGGCGTCATCGCGGCGTGCTCACCGCCGACGACATGGCACAATGGACGCCGCACATCGAGGCGCCGCTCACTTACGACTATCACGGCTATACGGTGTGCAAGACCGGGCCGTGGGGCCAGGGTCCGGTGACATTGCAGCAGCTCGCGCTGCTCAAAGGATTCGATCTCGACGGGCTCGATCCGACC
Organism: Xanthobacteraceae bacterium; assembly: GCA_035651875.1. Classification (GTDB taxonomy): domain Bacteria; phylum Pseudomonadota; class Alphaproteobacteria; order Rhizobiales; family Xanthobacteraceae; genus BOG-931. Next base: position 8,367 of record DASRET010000005.1, on the reverse strand, counting down.
GGTCCGGATTTCATTCATCTCATCGTCGAAGCCTCGAAGCTCGCTTATGCGGACCGCGAGGTGTTCTACGGCGATCCCGACTTCGTCGAGGTGCCGATGGCGACGCTGTTGTCGGACGCCTACAACGCCGAGCGCCGCAAGCTCGTTACCGACCACGCCTCGCTCGAATTGCAGCCCGGCTCGATCAAGGGGTTTGGCGCGGTGATCAAGCTGCGCCGCGCCGACGAGGTGGCGGCCGCCGCGGGCGCCGGCGAACCGACCGTGGGCCGGCTCGGCGCCGGCGAGCCGACCGTCGGCCGCATGGGCGCGACGCGCGGCGATACCGTGCACTTCGACATCGTCGATCAGGCCGGCAACATGGTGTCGGCGACGCCGTCGGGCGGCTGGCTGCATTCGTCGCCGGTCATTCCCGAGCTCGGCTTCTGCCTCGGCACCCGCGCACAAATGTTCTGGCTCGAGGAGGACCATCCGGCCGCGCTCGGCCCTGGCCGGCGGCCGCGCACCACGCTGTCGCCCACCATGGCGCTGCGCGACGGCGAGCCGTATCTCGCCTGGGGCTCGCCGGGCGGCGACGGCCAGGACCAGTGGATCACGCAGTTCTTCATGCGCCACGTCCATTGCCGCATGAATTTGCAGGAGGCGATCGACGCGCCGGCCTGGCACAGCGAGCATTTCCCGAGCTCGTTCTGGCCGCGCACCGCGCGCCCCGGCGTGCTCGTGCTCGAAGGCCGCGTGCCGAAGGCCACTATCACCGAGCTGGAGCGCCGCGGCCACAAGGTGGAAGTCGGACCGGACTGGTCGGAAGGCCGGCTCACCGCCGCCTCGCGTGTCGGCCGCCGCCGCCGCGCCGCCGCCAATCCGCGCGGCATGCAGAACTACGCCGCGGGACGGTGAGTGCCTATGGCTGCGGCCGGTGGTCTGCGCCTGTCAATTGAACCGTAGGATTCAGTGGGAGAGAACGAGGCCAGCATCGATCAGCCGCTGGTTCAACTGCGCTGCCACAATGCCATCATCGCTGAAGTAGAGCATTCCGCGGTGCCGGATCATGAGTTCCCGACGCCGCTGATGGACGGCATCGAGGGGCAGGGCCGCGGCGAGAAGGAGAGCCGTGGGCAAATACGCGATTTCGATGGTGCGGGGCACGTCGGCGGGTGTTTGCAGCGTATGATTCACGGCTTCCAGAGCAAAATAGGTCAGAAAACCTTTGTTATCGGCAGGCAGCCGCTGCAGGCTGTTCAGCCATTCTTGTTGCTCGCCAAGCAAATTCCAGCACAGCGGCGGTTGATGATCGCCGAAACGGACGAGCAGGAACGGCCTGTCGGGAAACCGCTCGGCAAGTGCGGCGCGGAAGCTGGCGAAATCTTCGACCGAAAAGCTGAGCCGCCGCAGATATTCGTTGACCTCGGAATTGTTGGCTGCATCGAAGGCGTGTCGGCACCGCCGTTCCGGCCGAAACTTGACGTCGTGCGGGAAATGGTTTGTCGAGGAATGTAAGAACAAAAACGCCGGCACCTCGGTGTTGGTGAAATGCCGCTCCAGCCAGCCGAGCGCATAATCGTAGCGGACCCTGTCCTCCACGTTATCGCTGGCGAAGCCGATGGCCGGCCGATCGCGTATTTCATCAAAACCGATCGAGCGATAAAAACGATCGGCCGACATGACGCCCAAAGGATGGGGATAATGAACCGCGGTGTGATAGCCCAGTTCGCGCAAAGATCGGGGGAGGCTGTGCCGAATATGTCCCGCTGCCCAGTGAAAGACGTGGGCGCGAAATTCACCATAGCTATGGGCCGGTATGCCAGTCAGGAACGAGAACTCGCTCAACCAGGTACCGGCACCGAACGTTTCGACGCGCAGAAGCCGATCGACGCCGTCGCTTGACCGGAAAAATCCGTCAAATTCGCCGTCGGAGCGAATGGTCGAGTAGAGCGACGGCGGGAACAATGACTCATGCATGATTGCGATGATGGTGGGCGGCGGCTTGTCCACCGGCAGCTTCAATGCGCCAGGCGCCAAGTGATCGTCCACAGGGGAATTCTTGGCGGCAAGGATGCGACCGCGCAGACATGCGTTGAACGTTTCAGGAATTGAATCGAGAAAATTGACCAGACGATGGGGATTGTAGAACTGCATCCACAATTCACGCGGCGGGATACGGCGCTTTGCCAGGGCCAGGACGGCGAATACACCGGCATCGCCACGACTGCATACAATCGGGGTACACGCGTCGGATCGAGCAGATAAGCCGCCACCAACAGAACGGTAAGGGCGGCAAAGCCCAGCGTAAATTGCAACGTCACAGAGGTCACGTTGTCGAGCGCGAAGCGAAGCGACGCAGGACGTAGAAAGAAGACAAAATCGTAAGCATGCAAATACATATTCATGTGCTTGTGCTTCAATCGGGAAACTTGGATTACGCCTTGCGCAATCGCGACGGCGGCGAGCGAGGCAAACAGCGCTCGTCCACTCATCGCAAGAAATGAGGCTGCAAGGAGCGCGATGAAGGAGCCGGCATAAACAGCTCGCGCTGGCAGCAGCCAGCCAACGATGAACAAGACGCGGCGCGGCCGACGCCAAGTTTTTACGGTCTGATCAATGATAAAATATGGTGTACTTGTCAGTGTCATAACAAAGTGCGCACGATGGCGGCTCGGCACAGATCACCCGTCAACCGGTCATAATGTCTCGAACGGCAGGAGGAGGCAACACGTTCACCCGGCTTTGCCGCAAGTGGCGAAGTCGCCTATGGCGCCTTCCGGCGACGCTCGCTATGCCGCTACGGTCGCCAAGAACGCTTCAACTTCGCCGCGCAGTTTTTCGGTGGCGTCTTCGACCTGCTCGGAGGCTTGCAGCATGGTCTGCGCCGAGCTGCGCGTCTGGGTGACGCCGCCTGCCACCTCGGTGAGCGCATCGACGATGCCCTTGGCGCCGGAGGCGGCGCTGGCGACGTTGTGCGAGATTTCGCCGGTCGCGGCTTCCTGCTGCTCGACCGAGCCGGCGACCTCGGTGGTGTAATAGCTGATGTCCTGCATGCGCTGGGTGATGGCGCGGATCGCGCTCACCGCGTTGGTGGTGCAGCTCTGCACCGAGAGAATTTCGCGGGTGATTTCCTCGGTCGCCTTGGCGGTCTGCACCGCGAGCGATTTGACCTCGGAGGCGACCACCGCAAAGCCGCGGCCGGCTTCGCCGGCGCGCGCCGCCTCGATGGTGGCGTTGAGCGCCAACAGATTGGTCTGGCCGGCGATGTCGCCAATGAGCTTGACCACGTCGCCGATCTTCTGCGCCACCTGGGCGAGCGCCGCGATGTCGTCGTTGGTGGCGTTGGCGTCGGCGGCGGCGCCGCGCACCACTTCGTTGGTCTGCGTCAACTGCCGGCTGATCTCGCGGATCGAGCTACTCAGTTCGGCGGCGGCCGAGGCCGCCGTCTCGACGTTGGCCGAAGCCTCGTTGGAGCCGTGCACCGCGCCTTCGGTGCGCTGCAAGGTATGATCGGACGTGGTCAAGAGCGAGCGCGCCGCCGCCTTCATCGCGGTGGCGCTTTGACCGACGCTCTTGAGCACGCTCTCGACGCGTGCGCGGAACGATGAGATCGCCGTGTCGATGGCGTGGCGCCGCTCCTCGCGCTGGCGCAGCGTGTCGCGCTCCTTCTCGGCCGACAATTGATCGGTGACGTCGGTGTGCGTGGCAAGCCAGCCGCCGCCCGCCATCGGCTGGCTGATCAGCGCGACGACGCGGCCATCCTTGATCTCGACGGTTTTGGTTTCGGTCTGGCCCTCGCCCATCCGCCGCAGGCATGCGGCCACGTAGGCGTCGGGATCGCCCGAGAACGTGCCGGCGGCGGCGCGATGGATCAGCAGGTCGCGCAGCGGCGTGCCGCGCTCGGCGTCCGCGGCCGGCAGATGGTACATGTCGATGTAGCTCTCGTTGCAGAGGATAAGCCGGGCCGCGGGATCGAACATGCACAGGCCCTGCGTCATGGTGTTGAGCGCCGAGCGCAACAGCCGGTACTGGGCGCGCACGCGCAGGATCACGAAAACAGCCGCCAGACCCATGCCGCAAACGGCGCAAACCACGCCGACCGTGAGCGCGGCGGCGGCCGGCGACCCCTGCGCCAGCACCTGCACGGCCCAATCGCGGCCGAATGCCATAATGGCGCCGGCGCCGAGCACGAGACCGGCAGCGCCGGCGCCGAGCACCGGTCCCCAATGGCGGCTGAGCTTGGAACGTTTGGCGGCAACGGCCATGACGCGGCACCGAATTGAACCGCGCCACGCTAGCCACCAAGCGGTTGTTTTGTCGTTAAGGAACGATAAAAAAGTCCTTAACAAAAGCTGAGCGGAGCCTCGCCCGCAGCCCATAGCTGCCGGAACGAAACAGAGCCCGGCAAGGACTAACCGGACCGTTCAGGCAGCGTGCAGCATCACGTCGACGCGAACTGCCTCGAACGGAAAGACGATATGCCCCTCGGGGGTCTTTCGCAGGACACCGGCATTGAGCAAGGCGTGCACGTCGCCATGCACCGCTTTGACGTCACGGTTCACCCGACGCGCCGCCTCGCGAATGGTCACCGGCCCGGCGCCGGTCAGCGCGCGGATCAATTGCCAGCGTTTAGCCGTCAACAGCCGGAACAGCAGCTCCGGCGTGGCGAAGCTGATGCGTGAGCCTTGCTTCTGCCCTCTGAACGCATCACGCGCGCGCGCCTTGACCGTCTCCGCGTCTGCCACCTGCAGCGTCACGGTTTTCATTGCATTCAACTCCATTCCTCGACGTCACGCCAAAAGTCGGCGAGCAACGCATCCGTCCCGGTAAATCTGTAGCGCTCCTCGTTGGAGCCAATGTGGCGGTGATCGCCCTTGCCGGCTTCATTGTCGTAGCGCAAAACGCATTCTCCGTCGGCAACCAGCGCCAATCGGTACTTGAACGAGTGCGGCGAGTTCCGTAGCGGCCGCGGCAACCGCCAAATGACGATCTCGACAAAGCTCCGCGCATCAAGGACGTGTCGTTCGTCGATCAGAAGTTCGGCGCGCACGTTGGAGGAAATAACAACAAGTCTTTGTGTTGTCAATTGGTCCAACAAGACGACGGACAATCGGCGATTGCTCGCGGGCAAATTCCGGAGGGGCCGTAACTTGCCGGATGGGGCCGGTTTCGTGCCCGCAGCGCGCCAACGTGGTGCGCCAATCTTGCGTTCATGCTTCCGACACTTTTTTGGCGGCAAAGCTTTTCCCGACTGGGGGACCGATCCATGATCCGCATTTCGGCCGCGGCAATCGGCTGCGGCTTTGTCATTGCTGCGGCGGCGCTGGCCGGCTGCGCCGGCGACAACAGCCCGCCGGCCGGGCTGCCGAGCTTCTATCAGAACCTCGCCACTGCCGACGCGAAGCTCGACGCCGGCGCGGCGCAATCCATGATCTCGGGGTACCGCACCAACAACGGCCTCGGCGCGGTCGTCATCGATCCCGAGCTGATGCGGATGGCCGGCGAGCAGGCCCGCGCCATGGCGACGCGCGACAAGCTCGACCACGACGCCTGGCGGCCGTTCACGGAGCGCATCCGGCAATCGCATTTCGACGCCAGCGTCGCGGTCGAGAATATCGGCGCCGGCTATCACACGCTGGCCGAAGCGTTCTCCGGCTGGCGCGATTCGCCACCGCACCGCGCCAACATGCTCAACCGCACGGTCACCAAAATGGGCATCGCCGCCGTCTACGCGCCGCAGTCCAAATACAAGGTGTTCTGGTCGCTGATCCTGGCGAGTCCGGATAACGAGCAGCGGCGGGGCTGAAGGCTCGCCTGCCCGTGACTCGCTTTATGTTGGGCGCACGGCGCCGTCGATCGCAATGGCTGCCAAAACTTCCGAACAATGGGCGTGTCAAGGGTGAAACCGCTTCGCGCGCGCCGAAGGCGCGCCCTTGACACGCCCATTTGTTCGGAAGCAACGCTTGCCATTGCGCTCGACGGCTCTCTCTGATCGCGCAGCTTGCGTTCGCGCTTGCCTCTCACTCATACGATGACTCCCTCCCACAAAAACCTCGGCGTCGCACTCGGCATTATCGGCGTCTGCCTGTTCGGCGGCACGCTGCCGGCGACGCGGCTGACCGTGGCGACAATCGATCCGTTGTTCCTGACCGCGGCGCGGGCGGCGATTGCGGGCTGCGCCGGCGCGGCGCTGCTGTTGTTGCTGCGCCGGCCGCTGCCGCCGCGCGAAGTGTGGAGCACGATCGTGTTCGGCGGCTTGTGCACCATCGTGGGCTTTCCGGTGTTCACCGCGCTCGCCATGGTGAGCGTGCCGGCCGCCCATGGCGGCGTCGTGCTCGGCATCGTGCCGCTTGCCACGGCGGGCGCCGCCGCCATCGTGGCGCGGGAGCGGCCGAGCCTCGGCTTTTGGCTGGCGAGCGTCGCCGGCGCCGCGATCGTGGTGGCGTTCGTGCTCGAGCAGCGCGAGACGCGCACGGTCGCGATCGGCGACCTTTATCTGATCGGCACCGTGATCGCCGGCGCGTTCGGCTACGCGCTGTCGGGACGCCTGAGCGTGCGCATGCCGGGCTGGGAGGTCATATGCTGGCAGGTCACGGTGTTCTTGCCGCTCTCGGTGCTCGCCGCCGCGCTGCTGTGGCCGCATGATCTCGCGACAGTGCCGGCGCGGGCCTGGGCCGGGCTCGGTTACGTGAGCTTCGTCAGCCAGTTCTTCGCGTTCTTCGTCTTCAACGCCGCCATGGCGATGGCCGGCGTCGCGCGCGTCGGCCAGCTCATGCTGCTGCAGCCCTTCGTCATCGTGCTTCTGGCCGCGCCGGTGAACGGCGAGCCGATACGGCTGACCACGTTGGCGTACGCCGCCGCGGTGGTCGCCACAGTGATCATCGGCCAACGCATGCAGGTGCGGCGCGGCTGATAATAGCTAGGTCACGGCAGGTCGTGCGGCGTCGTCGCCCAGATGCTGGCGCAGCAAGACGCCGGGCCCATCGAGGGGCCTCGTGCCCATTATCTTGAGCGCATGCCACAGGGTGACCTGGTTGGTCGTCAGGACGGGTTTTCTTAAGTCGCGCTCCAGCCGATCGACGATGCCGAACGTGCTCCAATTGCCGCACGCCAGCATGACCGCATCGGCTTCCGACCTGTCGACGCGGCGCCCGACGTCGAAGGCGGTTTGCGGGTCGAGCAGCCCGATCTCGAGATTGCGGACAAGCCCCAGCGCCTCTTGGGCCAGAACTTTGACGCCGTTGGCCTCGAGAAACGCCGCGACACTTTGGTTGACCGACGCGCTCCACGGCGCACCGAGCGCGATTTGTTTGACGGAAAGCGCACGCAATGCCTCAAGCAGCGCCGTCGAGGCCGTGGTGGCCGGCTTGCCGCTTGCCGCGCTGATGCGTTTGATCAGCTCCTGGTCGTAGCCCGGGCCATTGCGAGACGACGGGGCGGTCGCCGGGAAAATGATCACGTCGACGTCGACATCGGCCAGCTTTTGGCTCTCGCTTTCGATTTCCTGGACGACCCGAAGCGTCGAGTCCGCGTCGACGTTGTTCAACCGCATGCGCGCCACGTGCAGCGTGATGTCGTCCGGCAGGGCTCGGCCGATATCCCACTCCTGAGCCGTGCTCGATGATGGCAGCAGCACACCGATCCGCCGCAAGTCCTTCCGCTGCGCCACAACAACCTCCTCACACCACAGGCGAACGCCCGCCGTCGACATTGACCGCCGTACCGGTGATATAGCCGCCTTGCTCCGACACCAGGAAGCAGGCGAGATTGGCGAACTCCTCGGCTTCGCCCATGCGCCCGATGGGAATCTCCTTTTCGTGCGCCTTGTAGTATTCGTCGAGTGGCACATTGGTCCGTTTCGCCCGCTGCACATGCTGGTCGGCGCGGATGAGGCCGACCAGCAAGGCATTCACCAGCACGTTGTGTGGCGCAAATTCTTGCGACAGCGCCTTGGTCATCGCCATGCCAGCCGCGCGCGACAGCGACGTCGGCATGCTGTTGGGCCGCGGCGCTTTGGCGCCGATGTTGAGCACGTTGATGATACGGCCCCAGCGCCGCTGTTTCATCTGAGGTGCGACCAGCCGGATCAGCCGCAGCGCCGCGAACAGCTTCAGTTCGAGATCGTCGCGGAGGATGTCGTCGGTGAGTTTCTCGAACGGCATCGCCTGCGAGGTGCCCGCATTGTTGACGATGATGTCGACTTTATCGAAGGCTTTCATCGCCTCGTCGTAGGCCCGCTGGATATCGGCCGCCCTGCTGACATCGGCCGCAATGCCGATGATGCGCGCCTGGCTCGACTTCCGGATAGTCCCGACCGCTTCGTTGATCGCCTCTTTGTCGCGCGCGACGATGGCGACGTCGGCGCCCGAGGCCGCGAACCGCGTCGCG
>DASRET010000004.1:0-27221 GCA_035651875.1 Xanthobacteraceae bacterium | reverse complement strand
CGCCGATGGCGGCCGCTCGACCGTGCGCAAGGCGCTCGACATCGCGTTCGACGGCTACACGCACCCGGAACGCTTCCTCATCCTGACCACGCCGTTCGACATCGGCAGCAAATTTCCCGGCTGCACCCGCAACTATCTGTCCGACCCGCAGGACTGGTGCGCGCTGTTCAAGGTGTCGGGCGACGACGGCGCCGGGTTATGGCGCGTGCTGTCGTCGACCCGGCTGGAGCAGAGCGAAGCCGATCTGTTCGACGACGACGCGGTCGAACGGCGGCTGCAGAAATTCATCCCGAAGGACGGCCGCTACGCCATCGTCCACCGCAATCTCTATAACGTCCATCAACGGGTGGCGGCGAGTTTTTGCCAAGGCCGCGTGTTCCTGGCCGGCGACGCCGCCCACGTCAACAATCCGCTCGGCGGGCTCGGGTTGAATTTCGGCATTCACGACGCCGTCGAGCTCGCCGGTCTCCTGGGCCGCGTGCTGTGCCGCGAGGCGCCGGAAGACGTTCTCGATGCATACGACCGCCATCGCCGGCCGCTCAACATCGAGTTCGTGCAGCAACAAACCATCGCCAACAAGAAGCGCATGGAAGAAAAGGACCCGGCGGCGCGGGCCAAAAATTTCGATCAGCTCGCCGCCACCGCCGCCGACCCGGCAGCGCACCGCGCCTATCTCATGCGCGCTTCGCTGCTGGACAGCGTGCGCAAACGCGCCGCTGCGGCGTGATCCCCCTCCCCCTTGCGGGGAGGGGTTAGGGGTGGGGGTCGTGAGGCGACTCACCTCTGTCGTCGCTTGCGCCACACTCCCGACCCCCACCCCAACCCTCCCCGCAAGGGGAAGGGAGCGCGCCGAGTTTGCTACGCATCGTCGATTCAATCTGGTCGCGCGAAACACGCATTCATTAAGGTTTTCCGGCGTAGCGTTTGTTGAAGCCCCATAGCGCAAACGCAAAGCCGAGCATGAGCAGGCCGCCGAGCAGGAAGGACAGCGGCCCCCGCCCGAGCTTGTCGAACCATTGCGTATAGAAATGGATCGCGCCAAACACGGCGGCGACGTTCACCACCCAGCGCCGGTTCGCCTGCATGGCCCAGAGCCCGACGCCGAGCAGCGCCATTGCCCAGGCGACGGAAAACGCGACCGGCGGAATGATGTGGGGCCCGGTGTCGTGCAGAAGGGCCGGGTCGTTGTGCAGGAGCGAGCGAGGCAGACGCAGGTTGTCGCCCCACAGCGAACCGATCCAGAAGCCGAAGTTGACCATGAAGATCGAGGTGCGCGCGGCCACCAGCGCCAGGCGCTCGTAAGCGGCGGTCAGACGCTTCGATACATGAAAGGTTACGAGCGCCAGCGCGCTGAACAGAACCACCGTCACCGCCGGCTCGTAGATCGCCAGCGCGTAGGTCGCATGCCAATAGCCGGCGCGGGCACCGAGACAGGCGCCGAGCGCAAGTACCGCAGCCGCCATGAGCAGGCCCGACCGCGCCACGATCGCTGCCGCGGCAAGCGCGGCCGTGACGATCAGCATCGCGCCGAGCGCGCCCTGGCCGAGCGCGAGCACCGCACCGCACGTCAGCAGGGCGCCGACCACCAGGCAGATTTGCGCGAGCAGGCTCCATTGTTCGTTGCGCTGGAGGATGAAGCCGAGTCCGATGGCAAAGACCGCGACCCCGAGCACGAGCGCGGTCGCCGGCGTCGGCACGAGCGCCATTGCGCCACCGCTCACGGCGACGACGCCGAAGCCGACCAGAATGTTGATGGCGAGCGAGCCGGTATCCTGCGCCGCCAGGCCGCGCAGGCGCGTGGCTTCCTCCGCCGACAGCTTGCCCTCTTCGACCAGCTTCGACAGGTCGAGCGTGATTTTCATGATTGCCCCCGATGGCGATAAATCGCCGCCGCCAAGGATAACAAATCGGCAGCCAAGTGGCATGCCGATCCGCGCTTGGCAGCCAGCTCCACGTGCTCGACAGATTTTGATTGCTGAGCCGTCCGTCCTCCCGCGCGCAGCCGCGCGGCGCGGATTGCTACTTCAGACCGGTCAGCACGCTGTTGAACATCCCGTTCACGTTGCTGCCGAGCCCCTGAACGGTGACGATAATGGCCAAAGCAACGCCGGCGGCGAGGATACTGTACTCGATGGCGGTCGCCCCGGACCGGTCTTTGCAGAAACGATCATAAAGTCGAGCCATAGCGGCCCCCCGGCACTGTATCGACGCCTGGAAATTACCCGCTATCCACTCCACATCCGTAAAGGCGATCCGAGCAAATTGAGCTAAGTCGTGGGCCATCCGCAAAGGCGCGCACTCCACTCCCCGGCCCGGCGCTGCCCCGGGCAGGATCAAGCGCTTGGCTCACCTTTTGCTTTTCGCCGCCACGGGGTTGCCGATTATCGGCATCATGCTTGCAAACCAGAACGCCCGCTCAGCGTTAAAGCGGAATGGCATGAACGGAGCCTGACCGATGCGCACCGACGATTTCCGCCCCAGCGAAAATGTCGAAGACGATCGTGAAGCAAGTGCATCCCGCGGCGGCCTGCCCGGCGGTGGCGGCGGTCTCGGCCTTGGAGCCGTCTTCGTCATCGTGGTGATCGGCTGGTTCATGGGCGTCGATCCGGGCACGTTGCTCAACGAGGCCCAGCAGCTGCTCGGCGGCGCCCCATCGGAGCAAACCGGCCAGGCTCCGCCGGTCAGGTCCGGCACGCCCCAGGACGCCACCGGACGGTTCGTCGCCCTGGTGCTCGGCGATACCGAAGACCGCTGGAAGGAAATCTTCGCAGCGCGCGGGCAAACCTATCATCCGCCGAAGCTGCGCCTGTTCGCGCGCTCGGAGCCGACCCCGTGTGCGTTCGCCCGCTCCGCCATGGGGCCGTTCTATTGTCCGCGCGATCAGCGCATCTATCTCGACACCTCGTTCTTCGAAGACCTGCAGCACAAGTTCGGCGGCTGCTCCAACAGCAAGGCCTGCCAGTTCTCCGAAGCTTATGTGATCGCCCACGAAGTCGGCCATCACGTGCAGAACGAGCTCGGCATTCTGCCGCGCGTGACGCAGGCGCAACAGGCCGCTTCGAGCAAGGCGGAAGCGAACCGGCTGCAAGTGCGCGTCGAGCTGCAGGCCGATTGCCTCGCCGGCGCGTGGGCCAATCGTGCGCAGGCGAAGCACAATTTTCTCGACCCGGGCGATGTCGACCAGGCGCTGCAGACCGCGTCAGCCATCGGCGACGACCGCCTGGAACAACAGGCGCAAGGCTACGTGGTGCCGGATTCCTTTACCCACGGCAGCTCGGCGCAGCGCAAGCGCTGGTTCCTCAACGGCTTCAAATCCGGCCAGGTTTCCGCCTGCGATACGTTTGCGGCGAATGCGCTTTAGCGGCGCGCGGCGTGCCGGCTAATCGATCTTGGCGCCGGCGAACTTGATGACCTTCGCCCACTTGTCGGTCTCGGCAGAGATGAATTCGGCAAATTCGGCCGGCGACAGCGGCAAGGGCGTGCCGCCGATCTGCTCCAGCCGGGCCTTGTTTTGCGGCTCTTGGAGAATCGCCTTGATGGCGGTGCCGACCAGATCGACGATCTCGCGCGGCGTGTTTTTCGGTGCGCAGATGCCGTGCCAGGAGCTCGCTTCGTAGCCGGGCACGAATTCGGCCACCGCGGGAACGTCGGGCAGCGCCGGCGAGCGCGCCGCCGTGGTCACGCCGAGCGCGCGCAGCTTGCCGTCGCGGACGAAGCCGATCGTCGTCGGCATGACGTCGAAGCTGACCTGCATGCGGCCGGCCATCACGTCCGTGGTGGCCTGGGCTTGGCTGCGATACGGCACGTGCACGATATTGACGCCGCTCATCATCTTGAACAGCTCGCCCGACAGCTGAACCGTGCCGCCGTTGGCGGCGCCGAAATTCAGCGTTCCGGGTTTCGCCTTGGCGACCTCGATGAGCTGGGGGATGCTCGAGATCGGCAGCGACGGATTGACCGTGACCAGATTGGGCACGCGGATGACGCCGGAGATCGGCGCGATGTCGCGAATGAAATTGAAGTTCAGGTGCTCGTAGAGCGTCGCATTGGTGGCGTTGGCGGTGGTCGTGTAGAGGAGCGTGTAGCCGTCGGCGGGCGCGCGCACCACCATTTCGGTGCCGAGATTGCTGCCGGCGCCCGGGCGGTTCTCGACCACGAACGGCTGGCCCAGGCGTTCCGCCAGCCACTGGCCCATCAGCCGGCACACGATGTCGGGCGAGGCGCCCGGCGCATAGCCGAGGATGAGCCCGCACCGGGCGGGAGGGATAGCGATCCGCCCTGGCAATTGTGCCCAATGTCGGCAATGCGACCGTGCCGGCGGCCAAATGCAGCAATTTCCGTCGAGAAACGTTCATGCCATGCCTACCTGATGCGTCATGCGGGCCGGCTATACGCGAGGCCCGGCCGGCAAGGCAATTGGCCGCTAGCGTCGCAGGAGGCCGGTTCCGGCCACTTTTCCTGGCATTCCAGCTCTGCTAAAATGTCGCACTCAGCTGGGGGCTGAAAGAAAACCATGCTGCAGCGTATTTTCGCTATCGCTGTGTCTCTTGCGCTTATTGCGGCGACCACAGCTGTTCTGTTCTACGTGCACACGACGCAGACCGCACCGCATCGGCTCGTCTATTTTTATCTGCTGCCGGTGATCCTGATTGCAATCGTGTTCAGCGGCCGGCTTGCGCTGGTGTGCGCCGGCATGGCCGTGTTGGCCGCCGATTACTACCTGCAGGATCCGATCTACAGCTTCTACAACAGCAATATCCTGGAATTCGGCGACTCGATCTGGTTCGCGATCTTGGCCGCGCTGTCGATCAAGACCACCCGGATGCTGTTGCCGCGACGGCCAGGCAGCCGGCCGCGAGCTCCGCTGCCGAAGCTGTCGGGCTCGCGCAATTTCCTTTGAATCTGTTCTGCCGTGCGGCACCGCTAGTTTCAGCGCGCCCCGACACCGGCTCGCTCAGCGTTTGCGCCCGGCGTGCCATCCCACCACGGCGTCCGGCACCGCATCGGTCGTGGCGAAATACGGCTTGATGTCGAGGAGCGGCGTGTCGTCGAGGCAATCGATGCCGACGACGGTGAGGCGGTTGGCGTCGATCCGAACCAGCCGCGCCACCGAGAGCGCAATCGGATTGGGCCGCACCGGCGAGCGCAAAGCGAACGTGCCGCGCTGCTCGCGGTAGTGCCGCGGCGCCTGGCGCACCAGATCGCGCCGCGCCTCATGCATCCAATACAGCACGATGATGTGGCTTGCGCTCTCCAGCGCTTTGAGACCGTCGGCCCAGCGTGGATCGAGCACGATGGTGCACTCGGCCTCCGACTCGCGGGCATTCTTCGGGCACTCGTCGCGCCGGCGCCACGGCGTGCGGATGCGGCCGATGAAATAGAGCGACGCGTCGAATTGTTCCGGCAGCGCCACGGCGACTTCGCCCTCGCGCAGGCCGCCGGGATCGTGGCTTTTGGCAGTTTCCGTCATGCGCAGAGGTTTGCACGCAGGCGGCGGCCCGCCAAGCAGCCCGACCACGCACCTTGCTTTTGTGGGCTGCTTCCCATCCTGCCCATTGACTTAGCCGCATTTAATCGTATAAAGATATCTTTATGTCGCACGACGCGCAGCCCATCACGTTTCCTGTGCTCACCGCGGTGCTCAAGGCCGCCGGCGAAGCCACCCGGCTGCGCATTCTGGCCCTGCTCGCCGAGACCGAGCTCACCGTCTCCGACCTCACCGAGATTCTGCGCCAGTCGCAGCCGCGGCTGTCCCGGCACCTGCGGCTCCTCACCGAAGCCGGCCTGGTCGAGCGCTTTCGCGAAGGCGCCTGGGCGTTTTTCCGGCTCGGCGAGCGGGGCAGCGCCGCCGATATCGCGCGCGCCCTGATCGCGCGGCTCGATGCCGAGGATGCGGTGATCGCGCGCGACCGCGAGCGGCTCGCAGCGGTGCGCAGCGCCCGTGCCGCGGCGGCGCAGGCCTATTTCCGCCGCCACGCCGCCGAGTGGGACCGCCTGCGCAAGCTGCACGTCGCCGACGCCGCGGTCGAAGACGCGGTGCGCTCGGCGCTTGCCGATAAACCGATCCGCGCGCTCCTTGATCTCGGCACCGGCACCGGCCGCATGCTCGAACTGTTCGCGCCCGACATCGAGCGCGGCCTCGGCCTCGATCTGTCGCTCGACATGCTGGCGCTGGCGCGGGCGCGGCTCGACCGCGCTGGCCTGCAGCATTGCAGCGTCCGCCACGGCGACATCTACAATCTGGCGCTGCCGCGCGACTCGTTCGACGCCGTTATTATTCATCAGGTGCTGCACTATCTGGACGATGGGCCGCGCGCCATTCGCGAGGCGGCGCGCGTGCTGCGGCCGGGCGGCAGGATGCTGGTGGTCGATTTCGCCCCGCACGATCTGGAATTCCTGCGCGAGCAGCATGCGCATCAGCGGCTCGGCTTTGCCGCCGAGACGGTGACGCAATGGTTTGAAGCCGCCGGCCTCGAGCCGGTGCGGCAACAGACCTTGCCGCCGGGCCCCGAAGGCAAGATCGCGGTGTCGCTGTGGCTGGCGCGCGATCCGCGCATTCTGTTGGCGGCTCCGGCCGCGCGCGAGGTGGCGTGATGGACGCCGCCGTGCCGCGCGCCAGCCGCTTCGTGCACGGCAGCGCGCCGCGGGCGATCCGCGTCTCGTTCGAGTTCTTTCCGCCCAAGACCGCCGAGATGGAGCAGTCGCTGTGGGAGGCGATCGCCCGCCTCGCGCCGCTGTCGCCGAATTTCGTCTCGGTGACCTACGGGGCCGGCGGCTCGACCCGCGAACGCACCCACGCCACGGTCAAACGCATTCTCGGTGAAACAGCATTGACGCCGGCGGCGCATCTCACCTGTGTGGCGGCGACGCGCGTGGAAATCGACGCGGTGATCGCCGGTTACGCAGCAGCCGGCGTCCGCCACATCGTGGCGCTGCGCGGCGATCCGCCCGGCGGCGCCGGCGAGCGCTACGCGCCGCATCCGGGCGGCTATCGCAACGCCGCCGATCTGGTCGCCGGCATCAAGCGCTGCGGTGAAAAATGCGGCGGCCTCGAAGTGTCGGTCGGCGCGTATCCGGAAAAACATCCGGACAGTCCGTCGGTCGCCGTCGACATCGACATGCTCAAGGCCAAGGTCGATGCCGGCGCGGGCCGCGCCATCACCCAGTTCTTCTTCGAGAACGATCTTTATTTCCGCTATCTCGACCGGGTGCGCGGCCGCGGCATCGACATTCCGATCGTGCCCGGCATTCTGCCGGTGCAGAATTTCAAGACCACCAAAAACTTCGCGGCGCGCTGCGGCGCCTCGGTGCCGGTCTGGCTCGCCGAGCGCTTCGAAAACCTCGACGACGATGCCGCGACTCGCAAGCTGATCGCCGCCGCGGTTGCCGCCGAGCAGGTGCTCGATCTGGTCGACCACGGCGTCACCGACTTTCACTTCTACACCATGAACCGCGCCGACCTGGTCTACGCGATCTGCCATCTGCTCGGGCTACGGCCGGTCGAGCTGCGCGGTAGCAGTGTCCGTTTGGAAGTCGAACAACAACAGCGGGCGTAAGCCGTGAGTGCGTTTGTCTCCATGTCGAAGACAGAAACGACGCTGCGCGCTGCAGCGGCGGAGCGCGTGCTGCTGCTCGACGGCGCCATGGGCACCATGATCCAGGCCCTCGGGCTCGACGAGGAAGGCTTTCGCGGCGCGCGCTTCGACGCCTGGAACCGCGAGGTGCGCGGCAACAACGATCTCCTCAACCTGAGCCGGCCCGACGCGGTGCGCGCCATCCACCTCGCCTATTTCCGCGCCGGCGCCGACATCGTGTCGACCAACACGTTCTCCTCCACGCGCATCGCGCAAGCCGATTACGGCATGGCGGAGATCGCCTATGAGCTCAACGCCGAAGGTGCCCGCCTCGCGCGCGAGGCGGCGCGCCTCGCCGAGCACGAGGACGGTAAGCCGCGCTTTGTCACCGGCGCCATCGGCCCGACCAATCGCACCGCCTCGATCTCGCCCGACGTGTCCAATCCGGGCTTCCGCGCCATCACCTTCGACGAGCTGCGCATCGCCTACGGCGAGCAGATCCGCGGCCTCATCGTCGGCGGCGTCGATCTGCTGCTGATCGAGACCATTTTCGACACGCTCAACGCCAAGGCGGCGATCTACGCCATCGAGGAGATTTTCCAGGAGCGCGGCACCCGCTTGCCGGTGATGATCTCCGGCACCATTACCGACCGCTCCGGCCGTCTTCTGTCCGGGCAAACGCCGGAAGCGTTCTGGAATTCGATCGCGCACGCGGCGCCGTTTTCGATCGGGCTCAATTGCGCGCTCGGCGCCCGGCAGATGCGCGCCCACATCGCCGAGCTCGGCCGCGTCGCCGACACGCTCATCTGCGCCTATCCGAATGCCGGCCTGCCCAGCGAATTCGGCCATTACGACGAAGGGCCCGAGGCGATGGCGGCGCTGATCGGCGAATTCGCCGACGCCGGCCTCGTCAACATCGCCGGCGGCTGCTGCGGCACCACCCCGGATCATATCCGCGCCATCGCCGCCGCGGTCGCCGGCAAGAAGCCGCGCGCGGTGCCGGCGATCGCGCCGCGGCTGCGCCTCTCCGGCCTCGAAGCCTTCACGCTGACGTCCGAGATTCCATTCGTCAATGTGGGCGAGCGCACCAACGTCACCGGCTCGGCGCGCTTTCGCAAGCTCGTCACCGCCGGAGATTTTGCCGCCGCACTCGCGGTGGCGCGCGATCAGGTCGAGAACGGCGCTCAGATCATCGACATCAACATGGACGAGGGCCTGCTCGATTCCGAAAAGGCGATGGTGACGTTCTTGAATCTGGTCGCCGCCGAGCCCGACATCGCCCGCGTGCCGATCATGCTCGACTCATCGAAATTTTCGGTGATCGAGGCCGGCCTGAAATGCGTGCAGGGCAAGGCGGTGGTCAACTCGATCTCGCTCAAGGAGGGCGAGGACGCCTTCATCCGCCACGCCCGCATCGTGCGCCGCTACGGTGCCGCCGTCGTCGTCATGGCGTTCGACGAGTCCGGCCAGGCCGACACGCTCGAGCGCAAGTCCGCGATCGCCAAGCGCGCCTACGACATTCTGATCAACAAGGTCGGCTTCCCGCCGCAGGACATCATCATCGATCCAAATATCTTTGCCATCGCCACCGGCATGGAGGAGCACAACGGCTACGGCGTCGCCTTCATCGAAGGCGCGCGCTGGATCAAACAGAACCTGCCGCACGCCCACGTCTCCGGCGGCATCTCCAATCTGTCGTTCTCGTTCCGCGGCAACGAGTCGGTGCGCGAGGCGATGCATTCGGTGTTCCTCTATCACGCCATCGCTGCCGGCATGGACATGGGCATTGTCAATGCCGGCCAGATCGCGGTCTATGACGAGCTCGATCCGGAATTGCGCGAAGCCTGCGAGGATGTGGTGCTCAACCGCCGCGCCGACGCCGCCGAGCGGTTGTTGGCGCTCGCCGAGCGGCATCGCGGCCACGGCAAGGAGAAGAAAGAGGCCGACCTCGCCTGGCGCGCGCTGCCGGTGGAGAAGCGGCTCGCCCATGCGCTGATCAACGGCATCACCGATTTCATCGCCGACGACGTCGAGGAGGCGCGCCTCAAGGCGCCGCGGCCGCTCGCGGTGATCGAAGGGCCGCTGATGGACGGCATGAACGTGGTCGGCGACCTGTTCGGCTCCGGCCGCATGTTTTTGCCGCAGGTGGTGAAGTCGGCGCGGGTGATGAAGCAGGCGGTCGCCCATCTCATGCCGTACATGGAGGCCGAGCGCGACGGCCGCGCCCACACCTCGTCGAACGGCAAGATCGTGCTCGCCACCGTCAAGGGCGACGTGCACGACATCGGCAAGAACATCGTCGGCGTCGTGCTCCAGTGCAACAATTACGACGTGGTCGATCTCGGCGTCATGGTGCCGGCGGAGAAGATCTTGCAGGCCGCAATCACCGAGCAGGCCGATATCGTCGGGCTGTCCGGCCTGATCACGCCGTCGCTCGACGAGATGTGCCACGTCGCCGCCGAGATGGAGCGGCAGGGCTTTTCGGTGCCGCTGTTGATCGGCGGCGCCACCACGAGCCGCACCCACACCGCGGTGAAGATCCATCCGCATTATCGCAACGGCCAGGCGGTTTATGTGAATGACGCCAGCCGCGCCGTCGGCGTCGTTTCTTCGCTGTTGTCGCGCGAGACGAAGACGCGCGTCATCTCGGACGTCCGCGCCGAATACGCCCGCATCGCCGCCGCCCACGCGCGCGGCGAGGAGAACAAGCGCCGGCTCTCGCTCGCCGACGCGCGCAATAACGCGCTGCGGCTGAACTGGTCCGGGTCTTATGCACCGCCGGTGCCGCCGGTGCTCGGCGCGCAAAGCCTGGACAAGATCGCGATCACCGAACTGTTCGACATCATCGACTGGACGCCGTTCTTCGCCGCCTGGGAACTCGCCGGCAAATACCCGGCGATCCTCGATGACGCCAAGGTCGGCGAAGCGGCGCGCAATCTGTTCGCCGATGCCCAGGCCATGCTGGCGCGCGCCGCGGAAGAAAACTGGTTCCGCGCCGCCGCGGTGTACGGCTTCTTTCCCGCCAACAGCGCCGGCGATGACGTCTTGGTGTACGCCGACGAGACGCGGCGCGAGCCGCGCACGGCGCTGCACACGTTACGTCAACAACTGGCGCGCCGCGAAGGCCGCGCCAACGTCGCGCTCGCCGATTTCGTCGCACCGCGCGACAGCGGGCTCGCCGATTACATCGGCGCGTTCGCGGTCACCGCCGGCATCGGCGAGGAGGCGGTGGTCGAGCGCTTCAAGCGCGCCAACGACGATTATTCGGCGATCATGGCCAAGGCGCTGGCCGACCGGCTGGCCGAAGCGCTCGCCGAGCACCTGCACGCCCGCGTGCGCCGCGAGTTCTGGGCCTACGCGCCCGACGAAGCTTTGAGCAACGCCGACCTGATCGGCGAAAAATACCGCGGCATCCGGCCGGCGCCCGGCTATCCGGCGCAGCCCGACCACAGCGAGAAGGCGACGCTGTTCGAACTGCTCGACGGCGAGCGCCGGATCGGCGTCAAGCTCACCGAAAGCTTCGCCATGTGGCCCGGCGCCTCGGTGTGCGGCCTCTATTTCAGCCATCCCGAAAGCTACTACTTCGGTGTCGGCCGCATCGAACGCGACCAGGTCGAGGACTACGCCGCGCGCAAAGGCTGGACCATCGACCAAGCCGAAAAATGGCTGGCCCCAATCCTCAATTACGATCCGGTGGGGGCAAGGACGGCGGCGGAGTAGCTGCGCGTTGCGCCGAGCACGCTGACGGATTGGCGAGACGCATCGAACCATGATAGCGCTCGACGGGGCGCGACAATCGACGAAGGGAGCGCGTTAATGGCTCAACTGCTCGTGATGTACAAAACGCCGCAAGACACGGCCGCGTTCGATAAGCATTACTTCGAAAACCACATTCCGATCGCCAAAAAGATACCAGGGCTGCGCAATTACGAAGTCAGCCGGGGCGCGGTGACGAGTCCGATGGGCGGCTCCAGCTATCACCTGGTCGCGATTCTTGAGTTTGATGATCTCGCCGCCATCCAAAATGCTTTCGCCAGCGCCGAAGGCCAAGCCGCGGTGGCCGACGTTCAGACCTTTGCTACTGGCGGAGTCGACATTTTCATGTTTGACAGTCAGCAGGTGTGAGGCACGGCCGCAGCACGAATTATAGTGCTTGCCATCGCGCAATTTTCACGAGCCCACCTTCCGCTTGATCGCCTCCTCCACGAACAGCGCCGCTTCGAGCGTAGCTTTGTCGCGGCCGAAACGGCCGACGATTTGGATGCCGAGCGGCAAGCCCTCGCTATCAAATAAGCCCGGCACGTTGACGCACGGTGTGCCGAGCAGGGTCCACAGCCGGTTGAAGGCCGGATCGCCGGTCGCTTCGAGACCGCGCGGCGCGGCGCCGGGCGTCGAGGGGGTGAGCATCACGTCGTGGTCCGCCATGGTGTCGGCGAACACCTGGCGGGCGCGGCTCGCGGTGCGGCGCGCGGCGTCGTAGGTATCGGCGGAGATCGCGGCGCCGCGGTCGAGCTGCTCGCGCAATTGGTGGCCGATGAGATCGCGATGGCGGTCGTACTCGTAGGCGAGCGCGCGGAACGTCTCGTAGTCCTGGATGATGAACTGCGCGGCGTACGCGTCTTCCAGAGGTTTGGGCAGCGTCACGTCGTTCACCGTGGCGCCGGCAGCTTGCGCGATGCGCGCCGCGGTCTCGAGCGCGTTCTGCATCGCGGGCGAGGCCTGCGGCCACAGATGTGTGCGCACGAGCGCGATGCGCGGCGCCGCCGGCGCGGCGTGGTCGACGCGCAGATCGCGCTGCAGAATTTCCGCCGCAGCGAACGCCACGTCGGCGACACCGGCGCCGAACAGGCCGGCGGTGTCGAGATGCCAGGCCACGTCCTTGACGCCGACCAGGGGAATGAGCCGGTACGACGGTTTAAAGCCAGCCGTGCCGCAGAACGCGGCGGGACGGATCACCGAGCCCGCGGTCTGCGTGCCGAAGGCGAGCGGCACCATGCCGGCAGCGACCGCAGCGGCCGAGCCCGACGACGAGCCGCCCGGCGTATGCGCGAGATTGTGCGGATTGCGCGTGCCGGCCGGCACCATCGAGGCCATCTCGGTGGTCACGGTCTTGCCGATCACGACGCCGCCGGCGCGCCGCGTCAGCGCCACCGCGGCGGCATCGGCGCGCGGCCGATAGTCGGCATAAATCGGCGAGCCGTACTGCGTCGGCAGATCGGCGGTGGCGAAAATGTCCTTGAACGCCACCGCCAGGCCGCGCAGCCGAGACGACGCGAGCGGCCCGCCAAGCGCGGGCGCGGTGAGCCCCGGATCCTCGAGCGCGCCGACCGCCCGTTCCCAGACGTCGAGATAGACCACGAAGGCGCCGATATCCTTCTCGCGCGCCGCAATCGCCTCGACGCAGCGCGCGAACACTGCGCGCGGGGTCAGCTCGCCGGCTTCAACACGGCGGGCGAGATCGAGCGCTGAAAGCATGGATGCCCGCTCCCTCATGCCTGATGCACATAGTTAACGCGATCCTGCGCCGCGCGCGAGTGAAGCGTCAAAGAAGCCTTAACGGAAATGCCGGCATTGTCCGGACCATGTCGCGTGGCGTCCGTCAGTATCTCGTAGGCTCCGCCGTGCTCGCCGCGCTGGCCGTCGTCGCCGGCTGCAGCCATTACATGTTCGCCGAGCGCGAGCCGTGGCGGCATGATGCGGAGCTGGCCTGCCTGAATTCCGGCACGGTCCCTGAGTCGGCCGGCCGGGTCCGCATTTCGGCGATCAGCGGTCCGGGCATCTGCGGCATGGACTATCCGATCAAGGTGACCGAGCTCGGCCAGAGCGCGCCGCTCGGCTACACCGACGAGCCGCTGCGGCCGCCGGGCGGCATTCCCAATGCGTCGATGCCGCCGCAATTCTCGGCCGTCCAGTCCAAACCGCTGCCGCCGCCGCAAGCACAGGCGCCCTATCCGCCGCCGGGTCAGCAGCCCTACGGCGCGGCGCCGTACGGACAGCCGCCATACGGCGCGCAGAACACTCATGGTGCGCAGCCTTACGGCGCGCGGCCTTATGGTTCGCAGCCGTATGGCCAAGCCCCGGCGCCCTACCCGCCGCAGCAGTCGAACCAGCCGCCGTATGGTCAACAACAATACGGCGCGCCGCGTTATGGCGAGCCGCAATACGCATCGCCGTCGTATCGTCCGTATGGCGGAGCGCCACCGCCCGGGCCGCAAGCCGGCGCGCCGATCTCGCTGGCGCCGCCCGGCGTCGCGCCCGACGAAGAAGAAATTGAGGAGAGCGAGCCGCAACCCGATTCGGGTGCGCCGAACTACGGAGCGCCACATTATGGTGCGCCGAATTACGGCACGCCCAATTACCGCGCGCCGAATGCGCTGCCGCCGGCGCAAGCGCCAGCCGTCAACGAGCCCATTCCGCCGCTTGGGCCGCCCGCCGTCACAGGCAGCGTCGGTCCGGTCGCGGTGCGGCCGGCGGCGACGCTCGCCTGTCCGCTGGTCGCCGAGCTCGACAAATGGATCAGCGAGGCGGTGCAGCCGGCGGCGCTGCGATGGTTTGGCCAGCCGGTGGTCGAGATCAGACAAATCTCGGCCTATTCGTGCCGCGGCATGAACGGCAATCCGAACGCCCACATTTCCGAGCACGCCTTCGGCAACGCGCTCGACATCGCCGAGTTCGATCTCGCCGACGGCCATAAGGTCAGCGTGCAGCACGGCTGGCACGGCACGCCCGAGGAGCAGGGCTTTTTGCACGACGTGCAGGGCGCCGCGTGCCGGGATTTCACCACCGTGCTGGCGCCCGGCGCCAACGTCTATCACTACAATCACATTCACGTCGATCTGATGCGCCGCGCGCGCCGCCCCGTCATCTGCGAGCCGGGCGCGGTGTCGGGCGAAGTCGTCGCCGCGCGCGCCCGCGCCCATTACGCCGCGCAGCACGGCGAGCCGCGCTACACCGGCTCGATCAACAAAAAGAACGCGCCGCATCCGCTCGGCTACAGCGGCGACGATCGGCTGCCTGAGGCGGTGCCAGGGGAAGATTGATCTTTCCTCCCCCGCGCAAGCGGGGGAGGATGCTTAACCGAACGCCATGCGCAGCACCGGTTTGATGACGATGCCGGCAGCAGAGTCCTTGGCCGCGCGCTCGATGTCGGCGAAGTCGTAGAACGTGATCATCTTCTCGATCGGAAATCTGCCGGCCATGATCAGGTCGACGAGCTTCGGTATGAACTGTTGCGGCACGCTGTCGCCCTGAACGACGCCGCGCACGATGCGGCCCTGCTGGATGAACGGCATTTCCAGTGCCACTTCGGTGCCCTTGCGGGCGCTGCCGAGCAGCACGCAGGTCGCGGCCGGCATCAGAGATTCGACGGCCTCGCGCAAGACCGCCGGCACCGCCGAGGTTTCCACCGCGTGGCGCACGCCGCCGCTCGCGACCTTGCGAATTTCGCCAATGACGTCGGCGCAGGTGCGGTGATTGATCGTATGCGTGGCGCCAAGCTCGCGCGCCAGCGCAAGCCGATGATCGTGGATATCGATCGCAACGATCGGATTGCAGCCGGCAATCTTCGCCGCCATCAACGCAGAGAGCCCGACCGCGCCGACGCCGAACACCGCGAAGCTGTCGCCCGCCGCGGGCTTTAGAACATTGAGCACAGCGCCGGCGCCGGTCTGGCCGCTGCAGGCGAGCGGGCCAAGTTGCTCCAGCGGCGCGTCGTTGCGCACCTTCACAGCGTAGCGTTCCTGCGTCAGCGCGAACGTGCCGAACGAGGATTGCTGAAAGAACGCGCTGTAGACCGGCGCGCCATCATGGGCCAGCAGGGTCGAGCCGTCGGCCCGCGTGCCGGCCGATTTCAGGCGGCGGCTGTGCACGCAATAATTAGGCATGTGCCGGGCGCAATTAGGACAATCGCCGCACCACGGATACGACATGACGACGTGGTCGCCAGACTTGAGCGCGCGCACCGCGCTGCCGACGGCGTGAACCACGCCGGCGCCTTCATGGCCATACACGGCCGGATACGCGCTCTCGTAATAACCGTCGCGGGCATGCAGATCGGTCTGGCACAGGCCGCTCGCCACCACGCGCACGATGACCTCGTCGGCGCGCGGCGCGCATAACTCGACGCTCTCGATGACGAACGGCCCGGACCGTTCGCGGACGATGGCGGCTTGAATTTGCATGCGCGCAGTCCGTCGTCCTGTCAGAAGAATAATTACATCTGATCGCTTCGCGCCGTCGATCGCAATGGCAGCAAAAAGTTTCGAAAGGATTGTTTTGTCAAGGGCGCGAAGCGCCGCCTTCGGCGGTCAGGGACCCTTGACAAAACAATCCTTTCGAAACACACGGCCGCCATTGCGATCGACGGCTTTCTCTGATCTACAAGAAAATTATTCGATGCGATCTGTCAAATCGATCATGTCGCTTCCGCTCGCCGCCTTCACCTCCCCCCGTTCGCCTGCATGTGCGCCAACACCGCGGCGGTCGGCCAGCAGTCGAGCTTGAGGCCGTTGCGCTTCTGATATTCGCCGAGCGCGGCGCGGGTCAGCATGCCGGCCTTACCGTCGATCTTGTCGTGATAAAACCCGCGCGCGGTGAGGATGCGCTGCATGCGGTCGAGATCGGCGGTCGGCAATTGCGCTACCTTACCCCACGGCGTCTCGAACGGCCGCGGATCGAGCATGCGGTCGGCGAGATGGCCGACGAACAGCACGTAGAGGTCGGAGAAATTGTATTCCTTGATGGCGAAATAATTTTTGGTGACAAGGAACGACGGACCGTAGAGCCCGGCGGGCTGCAGGAGCGACGCCGTCTCGGCGCGCTCGGCCGCCGACAGCTTGCGGCCATAGGCCGGCACGTAGCCGAGCTCGAGCCATTCGCCGAGCGACCGCGTCACCTGCGGCACGCCGGCGGTGCAGTCGACATTGGCCGGCGGATGCACCTCGTAGGCCCAGCGCACGCCACGTTGCCAGCCTTCGCCGACCAGCTGTTTGGCGGCGGAGGCGAGCGCGTCCGGAACCGAATTCCACAGATCGGCGCGGCCGTCGCCGTCGAAATCGACCGCATATTTCAGATAATCGGACGGCATGAACTGCGTCAGCCCCATGGCGCCGGCCCATGAGCTTTTCATGTCGGCGAGCCGGACCTTGCCTTGGTCGACGATTTGCAGCGCGGCCAAAAACTCGTCGCGGAATTTGTCTTTGCGCTTGCCCAGATAGGCCTGCGTCGCCAGCACGCGGATGGCGTTGCGGCTGTCGCGCGCCCGGCCGTAATCGGATTCGCGGCCCCAGATCGCCAGCACGATGGTGGGATCGACGCCGAAGCGCTGCGCGATGGCGTTCAGCGTCGGGCGATATTGGTCGTAGAGCTTTTTGCCCTGCGCGGCGAGCCGGGCGATCGCCGGCTCTTTGAGATAGTCCGCCGGCGTCTGGACGAATTCGGCCTGGCGCTCCGGCGCCGGCGGCCGGCCCGGCAGAATGAGATCGGGCAGAGACAGATCGGGCTCGAGCCCGCGGGTCGCGGCGTCGAAGGTGGCGCGCGAAATTCCCATCTCATGCGCCTGCGGCCACAGCGATTGCAGGAAGGCTTGGAAGGATGGCTCGGCGGATACGGGCGCCGCCGCGAGCAGCAAATAGATCGCGATGGCGGACAGAATCCGAGTCATACCGGTGACGACCCTCATCGCACCGCCACGATAAACAGGCGCGGAAATTTCAGCAGCACTTTGCCGTCGTGGCGCGGCTTGTAGGCGCCGACGATCTTCTTCGCATAAGCGGCGAGGAATTGCTCGCGCGCCGCGGCGTCGAGTGGCGACAGGAACGGCTGCAGCGACGAGCCTTTGAACCACTCGACGATGGCGGCCGGCGAAGCCATGACGTGGTTATAGACGCTGTGCCAGATGTCGATGTGCGAACAGACCGGCTTGAGCAGGTCATAATAGGCTTCGACGCTCGGCAGGTCGGGACGCGATGCGGCCTTGATCTCGGGATGCTCGGCCCATGGCCCGCTCGCTCCCACCTCGCCTTGAAACACCAGCGCCGGCTCGCGCGTATTGTCCGGCATCTGCACCGCCAGCACGCCGCCCGGCGCCAGCGCCTCGAGCAGCCGCCGCAGCACCGTCGCGTGGTCGGGCAGCCATTGCATCACCGCGTTGGAGAACAACAGATCGGTCTCCAGCGCCGGCGACCAGGCGGTGATATCGGCCTCGACGAACGTGTGCTTGGGCAGCCGCTCGCGCGCCTTGCGCAGCATGTCGGGCGAGGAATCGAGTCCGATTACTTTGGATTGCGGATAGCGCTCGACCAGAAGCTCGGTCGAGTTGCCCGGGCCGCAGCCGAGATCGACGGCAAGCCGCGGCTTTTGCAGCGGCACCTGCGCCAACAGATCGCGCGGCGGCCGGGTGCGCTCGTCTTCGAACTTGAGGTATTGCCGTGCGCTCCAGTCTTCCATCGCGGGACTGCCTACGTTCGATTCGGTTCTGGCCTAGCTGTAGCGCGCCTTGGCGATTAGACCAACCGTGCAAATTCTTAGCTTCCGTCGATGGGCGCCGCCGTCGATCGCAACGTCTGCAAAAACTTCCGATTGTGATCGACGGCTTTCTCTGATCGAGCAGATTTTGCTCCAGCATGAAGGGGCGCCGATCAGGAGGCTTGCGGAGCAATCGGTGCCGGCTCGCCGCCCTCCACCGCCGCATGCCGATGGTGATCCGCGGCGAACAGCAGATAGACCGCCGGCACCACGAACAGCGTGAACAGCGTACCGATCGACAGGCCCGAGGCGATGACGATGCCCATCTGGAAGCGCGACACCGCGCCGGCGCCGCTGGCGGTGATCAGCGGCACCACGCCGAGCACCATGGCGGCGGTGGTCATCAGGATCGGGCGCAGCCGGATGCCGGCGGCCTGCTCGATTGCCTCCCGCTTGCTCAGCCCCTGCTCCTGCTGCAGGTGATTGGCGAACTGCACGATCAGGATGCCGTGCTTGCTGATCAGCCCGATCAGGGTGACCAGCCCGACCTTGGTATAGATATTCAAGGACATCTCGCCGAAACCGAGCGCGACGAAGATCAGCGCGCCGGCAATCGACATCGGCACCGAGACCAGGATGATGCAGGGATCGCGGAAGCTCTCGAACAATGCGGCGAGCACCAGAAAGATCATGATCACCGCAAAGGAGATCGTGATGAGAAAGCCGCCGCTTTCCTGGATGTATTGCCGGCTCAAGCCCGCATAATCGACCGAGTAGCCTTCGGGCAGCGTACGGACGGCGAGGTCCTGCAAATATTGCAGCGCGGCGCCCTGCGCCACGCCCGGCATGGTGACTCCCTGGATCGTCGCGCTGTTGAGCTGCTGGAAATGATTGAGCGCTTCCGGCACCGCCTTGGTCGCAACGTGCGCGACGGTGGAGAGCGGCACCAGCGAGCCGTCTGACGTCTTGATGTAATAATCGAGCAGCTGCTGCGGATTCAAACGGAAGCGCTGCTGCACCTGCGGGATCACCTTGTAGGAGCGGCCGCTCATGCTGAAGTAATTGACATAGCCACCGCCGAGCATGGCGGACAGCGAGCTGCCGACGTCGCTCATCTTCAGCCCGAGTTGCGCGGTCTTGTCGCGGTCGATGATGATGTCCGACTGTGGATTGTCGAACTTGAGGTCGGAATCCAGGAAGATGAACATGCCGCTCTTCTGCGCTTCCTCCAGAAAGGCCTGCGACACCGTATACAGCCGTTCATAGGGATCGGTGGTGACGAGAACGAACTGCACCGGCAAACCGAAGGCGCCGGGCAGCGGCGGCGGCTGAAATACCGCCACCCGCACACCCGCGATCTTGCTCACCTCCTGCTGCACCACCGGCTGCAGTTGATTGGTCGTCTTGCTGCGCTGGTCCCAAGGCGTGAACACCATGCCGGCGAGCAATTGGCCGGGCACGTCGAGCTGGAACACATGCTCGGTCTCCGGATGCGACGCGAACACGTCGTAGATTTGCTTCGAATAGGCCTGCCGCTGCTGCAAGGTCGAGTTCGGCGCCGCCGTCGACGACGTGATCAGCACGCCCTGGTCTTCGATGGGCGCCAACTCGTTCTTGGCGCTGAGAAACAGGAAGACATTGCTGACGAGCACGATGGCGGCGAAGACCAGCGTCACCGGCAAGGTGTTCAAGCTGCCGCGCAGCCAGCGTTCGTAACCGCCGCGCAGCCGATGAAATTGGCGGTCGATGAAGCCGGTCAACCGCGCTTCCCAGCCGCGATGCTCGCGATCCGGCAGCTTGAGAAGCCGCGAGCACAACATCGGCGACAGCGTCAACGCAACAACGCCCGATATGGTCACCGCCCCGATCAGCGCGAAGGCGAACTCCGAAAATAGCGCTCCGGTCAGGCCGCCTTGCAGTCCGATCGGCACATAGACGGCCGCGAGCACCACCGTCATGGCGATGATCGGGCCGCCGAGCTCGCGCGCCGCCTGGATCGCAGCCGGCATCGGCGCGATGCCCTCCTCGAGATGGCGGCTGACGTTCTCGACCACGATGATGGCGTCGTCGACCACGAGACCGATAGCGAGCACGAGCGCCAGCAGCGTCAACAGATTGATCGAGAAACCGAGCGCCAGCAGCACGATCAAGGTGCCGACCAGCGACAGCGGAATAGCGACGGTCGGAATGATCGCGGAGCGTATCGAGCCGAGGAACAGGAACACCACGGCAGTGACGATCAACAGCGCCTCGACGAGGCTGCGGATCACTTCGTTGATCGAGCTGTGCACGAATTCGGTGGAGTCGTAGACGATCTCGCCGCTCAGTCCGTGCGGCAGCTGCGCCTGGATCTGGGGGAACACCTTGTGCACGCCGGCGACGGCGTCGAGCAAATTGGCCGACGGCGCCACCTGGATGCCGATATAAACCGCCCGCTTGCCGTCAAACCCGACTTCGGAATCGTAGTCCTCGGCGCCAAGCGTGACATTGGCTATGTCTTTGAGGCGCACGATGGCGCCGCCGCTTTGCTTGATGACGAGATTGCGGAACTCTGCCTCCGAATGCAGGCTGGTCGAGGCCGTGAGATCGACCTGCACCATCTGGCCCTTGGTCCTGCCGATCCCGGAAATGTAGTCGTTGGCGGTGAGCGCCTGGCTGACATCGGCCGCGGTGAGCCCGAACGCGGCGAGCTTTTGCGGATCGAGCCAGGCGCGCAGCGCGAACACTTTCTGTCCGAGCAGTTCGGCGGTCTGCACGCCCGGCACCGCCTGCAGCTTCGGCTGCACCACGCGCGTGAGGTAGTCGGTGATCTGGTTCGGCGCCAAGGTGTCGCTGTTGAAGCCGATATACATGGCGTCGAAGGTCTGGCCGATCTTGACGATCAACGTCGGCTGCAGGGTGCCGGTCGGCAGCTGGTTGAGCACCGAACTGACCTTGGCGTTGATCTCGGTCAGCGCCTTGTCGGCATCGTAGTTGAGCCGCAGCGTCACCGTGATGGTACTCACGCCGCTCTGGCTCACCGAGTTCATGTAATCGATGCCGTTGGCCTGGGCGATGGCGTTTTCCAGCGGCGTGGTGATGAAGCCGGCGACCACGTCGGGATCGGCGCCGTAATAGATCGTGGTGACGGTGACCACCGCGTTCTGGGTGCGCGGATATTGCAGGATCGGCAGCACGAAATAGGCGCGGATGCCGAGCACCAGGATCAAGAGGCTGACCATCGAAGCCAGCACCGGCCGGCGGATGAAGATGTCGGTGAAGTTCATCGGACTTAGGCCTACCTGTCCGCCGGCAGCGTCGGCGCGGCGTCGGCGGTCGGGGCGGCCGAATTATCGATCAGCACCGGCGAGCCGTTGTGCAGCTTGATCTGGCCCGAGGTCACGATCATCTCGCCGTCGTTGACGCCCTTGAGGATCGCCACCTGATCGCCGCGCGTCGGACCGGTGGTGACGAAGGTCTGCCGGGCTGTCATCTGCTGCGGCTTGCCGTTCGCCTCCGCCGACTTGCTCTCGACGACGTAGACCGTATCGCCGTACGGATTGTAGGTGATCGCGGTCTGCGGCAGCGTGATGTAGTTCGCCGGCGCGCCGGTGTTGATCGCCACCGTCGCGTACATGCCGGGCAGCAATTTGTGATCCGGATTTTTCAAGGTGGCCCGCACCTGAACGTTGCGGGTATTGGTATCGATCTTCGGATTGATGGCCGAAACCTCGCCCGTAAACGTCTGCTCCTTGAAGGCGTCGATCCGTACCGTGAGCGACTGGCCAAGCTGCACCTGATCGATGGCCTGCTGCGGCACGAAAAAGTCGAGGTAGATCGGGTCCAGCGCCTGCAGGGTCACGATCGTGGTGCCGGGGCCGAGATATTGGCCGAGATCGACGGCGCGAATGCCGAGATGGCCGGTAAACGGCGCGCGCAAGGTTTTCTTGTCGAGGATCGCCTGCTGCTGGTCGACCTGGGCCTGCGCGTTCTTCAGGTTGGCGCGGTCGGTGTCGATGGTCGCCTGGCTGACGGCCTGGATCTTCAATTGCTTGAGATCGCGGTCGAGGGTCAGCTGCGACAGGTCGGCCGTGGCCTGCAGCGAGGTGAGCCTGGCGGCATCGTCGTCGGACCGCAGTTTCAGCAGTACCGCGCCTTCTTTGACGTCGTCGCCGGAATTGAACGAGATCGAATCGACCACGCCGGCGACCTCGAGCGACAGGTCGGCGCCGCGCACGGCACGCAAGCTGCCGACCGCCTCGATGGTCGGCTGCCAGCTCGACGAATGGGCGGCAACTGCCGACACGGTCTGCGGCGGCGCGCTCAT
This sequence comes from Xanthobacteraceae bacterium, assembly GCA_035651875.1. GTDB lineage: Bacteria > Pseudomonadota > Alphaproteobacteria > Rhizobiales > Xanthobacteraceae > BOG-931. The sequence continues at coordinate 4,877 of DASRET010000004.1, read as the reverse complement.
CGTGCTCATGAACTTTTTGATCATGGCGGCCTTGAAGAGCTGAAAGCCGAACACGCCGCCGAGCACGATGGCGGCGGCGATCAGCATGATCACCATGCGTTTAATCATGGCCGCGCCTCCGTCGCGATGCCGTGTGCGCCCTGGACCAGATCGGTCGTGGTGATGGCGTCCGAATCTTCCGGGCTGAGCGGATTGGTCAGCACGTCGACCCTGTTCCACCACCCGCCGCCGAGCGCCGCAAACAGCGCCGCGGTATCGGCAAAGCGCGCGGCCTGCGCCTGCACCACGGCGAGCCGCGCCTGGGCGTAGCTGCGCTGCGAATTGAGCAGCGTCAAATAGGCGATGGCGCCAAGCTTATATTGGCCGCGGGCGAGATCGAGCGTCTCGGAGGCAGCGTGCAGGGCCGCGGCCTGCGCTTTCAGGGTCGCGGCGTCGAATTGCAGCGCGCGCAGCGCGTCGCCGACGTTCTGGAACGCGGTGACCACGGTGTTGCGATACTGCGCCTCGCTCACGTCATAAGCCGCGCGCGCGGCGCGTTCCTGATGAAGGAGCGTGAAGCCGTGAAAGATCGGCTGCGTGCCGCTCGCGGCTACGCTCCAGACGATCGAGCTTGGGGTGAACAGCGAAGCCAGCGCCGCGGCGTTGCTGCCGTAGTCGGCGGTGAGATTGAATTGCGGCAGCCGCGCCGCCACCGCGACGCCGATCTGGGCGCTGGCCTGATGCAGTTGCGCCTCGGCCGAGCGCACGTCCGGGCGCTGCTGCACGAGCTGCGACGGAAGGGTCAGCGGCAGATCGCGCGGCAGGTGCAGCGACGCCAAGGTGACGCGCTCGCGCAGCCGCACGTCGGGGAACTGGCCGGTCAACGCCAACAGCACATGGTGCTGCTGCTCCAGCTGCTTCTGGAGCGGCGGCAAGGTGGCCTGTTGCGTTGCCACTTCGGATTCCTGGGTCAGCACATCGGTCCGCGTCGCGGCGCCGACATCGAACTGCTGACGCACCAGGCCGAGCTGATCGGTTTCGGTCTTGATAATCTCGCGCGTCGCGGCGATCTGGCCGCGCAATGAGGCCTCCTGCACCACGGCGGTGACGACGTTCGAGGTCAGCGTCAGATACGTCGCCTCGAGCTGAAAGCGCTGATACGCGGCCGTCGCCGCCGTCGCTTCGATCTGGCGGCGCGTGCCGCCGAATACGTCGGGCGCATAGGCGACGTTCACCGTGCTCTGAAACAAATTGAAGATGAACGGCGCGCCAGTCCCGCCGAACTCAGCCGGCGAAAATTGCTGGCGCGTCACCGACGCATTGGCATCGACGGTCGGCAACAGCTTGCCGGTCGCCGCGTAGAGATTTTCCTTGGCCTGCCAGAGCGAGGCCTGCGCGGCCTGCAGATTCGGATTGGCTTCGAGCGCCACGGCAATCAGTCCATCGAGGTCTTTATTATGAAAGACCTTCCACCACTCGCCCGGAATGTCGCGGCCGGCCACGAACTTTTGCGCTTGGCCGCCGGCGCCGCCGCTCGCCACCGTGGCGGCGGGGTGTGGCTCCGGCGTGTAGCCGCTCACCGGCGGCGGCTCCGGCGCTTTAAAGTCCGGGCCGACCGCGCAGGCCGACAGCAGCAGGATGGCCATGATGCCGATGCCCGCGCGGCCGCGCCGCGCCGGGGCGGACCACGCCGCACCAACCCGCCACCAAACCGGCGCGCCGCAACGCCCTCTCGACTGCATCGATCGAGTCACCTGAACCACCCTCAAACGAACAGACTAGTTATTTACTATCCGGTCAGTCAATAACTTGACTTTTTTATGCACAACTGCCTAGCTGGCGCCATGACAGATGTGCTCGATCCCCGACCCGAGGTACGGCGGCGCCGCAAGGCCGAACGCCCGCAGGAAATCCTCGACGCCGCCTTTCACGAATTTTCCCGCAACGGCTACGCCACCACCACGCTGGAGCGCATCGCCGAGCGTGCCGGCGTCACCAAGGGCACGATCTACGTCTATTTCGATAGCAAGGAACACCTGTTCATCTCCATGGTGCAGGAGTGCACCAAAGGGACCCAGGACACCGTGCAGGAGATGTTCGAAACCCACGACGGTTCGACTGCCGATCTCCTGCGTGCTCAGTTCGCCTTCATCTACCAGCACCTGGTGGAGGACCGGCGCCGCCGCGAAGTGTTGCGCATGCTGATCGCCGAAGCCTCGCGATTTCCCGAGCTCGCCGACCGTTATCACCAGGAAATTCTGCGTCCCTGCCTCGACATGCTGCGCCAAGCGATCCAGCGCGGCGTCGACCGTGGCGAAATCCGCGCCTCCGCCATCGTCCAGTCGCCGCAGGTGGTGATCGCGCCGATCGCGCTGGTCGATCTCTGGCTGATGCTGTTCGACGAGCGCCAGCCGCTCGATCTGAAGGCCTACTTCGACGCCCACCTCGAGCTGGTGCTCAACGGTCTGCAGGCGCGGTAGCCGGCTTCCCCTTCGCGCCTGCAAATTCACGCCGCGGCGAGGCGGCGCGACGCTGCGCGCGTGTCGCTGGCGAGAACCTCGCCCACCACGCGGCCTGACGGCCGCAGTGCCCAGGATGCGATCACCAGCGCCGCAAAGAACAAATTGATCAGCACGTGGAACGCATAGATACCGTAGTCGCCGACGGCGGCATGCGAGAACGCCGCGCCGGTCACGTTGAAGAAGATGCCGGCATAGGCCCATTCCTTGAGTCGCGGCAGCCGCGGCACGAGAATGACGATCGCGCCAAGCACCTTCCAGATGCCGATGAGCGTGAGGAAGTAGAGCGGATAGCCGAGGCGCATGACGATGCCGTCCACATTGGCCTGATAATGCAGCGCCTCGGCGGCGCCGCCGCTGAGAATGCAGAAGGCGAGAACGATGGTGATGAACCAATAGGCGATATTCTTGGCGTTCAAGGCAGCACCTCTAAGCTTTGCGTTGTTGAAGCTTTGCGTCGGTCGGAAAGAGCTTCAGTCGAGCCGCGCCAAGACCTGCTCGAGGTTGGCGAAGAATTGCTGCCAGCCGTAAGTGGCGCCCTGGTAGGCTTGCTGCTGATCCGCCCGGAAGCCCGATTGCTCCATACGCAGCTGCGTCCCCTTGCTGGTCGGCGTGAGAGTCCAGGTGACGACACTTTCGAGACCAAAGGCCGCCCAGGTGTAGGACAGCGCTTTGTTCGGCTCGACCGTCAGGACTTCGCAGTCGGCCGCGCCCCAGTCGCCGCGGAAGTTGAACTTGTGACCGACGTTCGGCTGGAAATCGTTTTTCATCAGCCACTCTTCGAGCAGCGGCCCCTGGGTGAGCGCGCGCCAGATCTTTTCCGGCGGGAAAGGCATTTCCCGTTCGACGACGACGGAGCGCGTTTGCGACGCAGTACTGGTCATTGGTCCATCCTTTTCAGAAGGTCTTCGAGACGATCGAAACGTTCGCGCCAGAAACCGGCATAGACGCTCATCCAGTCGACCAGCGGCGCGAGCGCTTGCGGCTTGGCGCTGTAGTGCACCTCGCGGCCCTGCCGCCGGTCGTGCACCAGCCCGCAATGCTTGAGCACGGCGAGATGCTTGGACACCGCCGGCTGCGACACGCCGGCCTGTTCGGTCAGCATCCACACCGTCTGCTCGCCCTCGCGGCAGAGCTGCTCGAAGATCGCGCGGCGGGTCGGATCGCCGAGGCCGCTGAACAACTCGCCGGAGGTGATCATGCACAATCCATAACTAACAAGTTATGGATTGGTCAAGGCGGCGCGCGCAATCGCGGCCCGAATGCGTTATTATGACGCGATCATAGGGAGCGACCCCATGCACGACATCGTCATTCGCGGCGGCACAATTGTGGACGGCACCGGCAAGGCGCCGTTTTCCGGCGACGTGGCGATCGCCGGCGGCCGCATCGCCGCCGTCGGCGGCAAGCAGGGCCCGGGCCGGCGTGAGATCGACGCCACCGGCCTTCTGGTCACGCCCGGCTGGGTCGACGTGCACACCCATTACGACGGCCAGGCCATGTGGGATCCGCTGATCACGCCGTCGTCCTGGCACGGGGTCACCACGGTGATGTTCGGCAATTGCGGCGTCGGCTTCGCGCCGGTGAAGAAAGAGCACCGCGGCGCACTGATGGACCTGATGGAGGGCGTCGAGGAGATTCCCAATCCGGTGCTGTCCGCCGGCCTCGCCTGGGATTGGGAGAGCTTTCCCGAGTTCATGGACGCGCTGGAGCGCCATCCGCGCGCCATCGACATTTGCGCGCAGGCCGCGCACCTGCCGACCCGCGTCTATGTGATGGGCGACCGCGCCATCCGCCGCGAGCCGGCGACCGCCGACGACATCGCCGAGATGCGACGGCTCACGGTCGAGGCGCTGCGCGCCGGCGCGTTCGGCTTCACCACCTCGCGCACCGATTCGCACAAGACGCCGGACGGCGAGATGGTGCCGTCGCGCGACGCCGACGATTACGAGTTGCTCGGCATCGGCCAGGCACTCGGCATCACCGGCACCGGCGCGTTCGGCATGAACAGCGATTTCGACGACGAGGAATTCGAGTTGCGCTGGATGCGCAAGCAGGCGCGCGAGACCGGGCGGCCGGTCTGGTTCCTGCTCACCGACCGCTACAGCGACCCGCAGCGCTGGCGCCGGCTGATCAAGGCGGTGCACGAGGCGCGCGCCGAAGGCCTGCCGATCACCGCGCAGATGGCGGGGCGGCCGATCGGCGTCATGATGGGCATCGGCACCGCGCTCAATCCGTTCACGGTGCGGCCGACCTACAAGAAACTCGAAAGCCTGCCGATCGAGGAGCAGCGCCGCCGGCTGCGCGATCCGCAAGTGCGGGCGCAAATTCTGGCCGAGACGCCGTCGGAAGCCGAGATCGAGAAGCTCGCGCAATTCC
>DASRET010000003.1:0-15264 GCA_035651875.1 Xanthobacteraceae bacterium | reverse complement strand
CGTCGGTGCGCGGCCGCCACGGCAATATTTCCGGCTATACGGGCTACTGCACCTCGAAGGGCGCCACCGACTCGCTGACCCGCGTGCTGGCGACCGAATGGGCCAAGTACGGCATCACCGTGAACGCCATCGCGCCGACCGTGTTTCGCTCCAAGCTGACGGCGTGGATGTACGGCGACAACGAGCTCGGCCAGCAGACGCGCGCCCGGTCGCTGTCGCGCATTCCGCTGGGCCGGCTCGGCGAAGTGGAGGATCTGATCGGGATGGCGATTTATCTGTTGTCGCCGGCGTCAGATTTCTGCACGGGGCAGGTGATGTACGTAGACGGCGGTTATACCGCCGGATGATCGCGAAATTTACTCTGGTCGCCTCTTGGCGGAAGAGCGAACACGGAGCGGTTCGGGTTCGGGTTGTTGTTCGCACCAGCACGCCGCCGCGCCCATCGCTAACGACCAGAACGCGATCCACCAGAGAGCAGGTGTCATGACCACTATCCTTCTTAGATCGGCCAACGATCTGGCAATGAACTTGCCGATGAACTTGCCAGGATCTTGCAAACCATGACCTTGCAAACCATGACCTTGCAAATGACCTTGGCTTTCATCTGAACAACGTGTGACGCGGCCGCCAGTTCCACCGCGCGGCATCGAGGGTCCCTATGCAGCAGCAACCAAAGCAGAAAATCGGCGTGATCGGCGGCGGCCTGATGGGCCACGGTATCGGCTATCTGTTGGCCGCGGCCGGACACCACGTCGGCATATTCGAGCCGGACGCAGCGAGCCGTGCCTCGCTGCCGCAGCGCCTGAACCATATCCTCGGCGTCTTGACCGACAACGGCATGCTGCTCAAGCGCATTGCGGTGCACGACACCATGGCGCCGGCCGTTGCGGACGCCCGCTTCGTGTTCGAGGCGGCGCCGGAAAAGCTGCCGCTGAAGCAGCGCATCTTTGCCGAGCTGGAAGGGCTGGTCGCGCCGGATACGATCCTGGCCAGCAACAGCTCGGCGATCCCGACCACCGAAATCGGCTGCGATCTGAAACATCGCGAACGCGTGGTCGGCACCCACTTCTGGAATCCGCCTCACCTGGTGCCGCTGGTCGAAGTCATCCAGAACGACAAGACCTCCGATGCGGTGGTGCGCGCCACGATGGATTTGCTGCGCGACGCCGGCAAGACGCCGGTGCATGTGCGCCGCGACGTGCCGGGCTTCGTCGGCAACCGGCTGCAGCACGCCATGAAGCGCGAGGCGGTCGCGCTGGTCGCCGCCGGCGTCTGCGATGCCGAGACCATCGACATCGTGGTGCGCGAAGGATTTGGCGCGCGCACCGCGGTGCTCGGGCCGATGGAGCAATCCGATCTGGTGGGCCTCAACCTCACGCTCGACATCGCCGAGGTGCTGTATGCGGATCTCGACCGCACGCCCGGGCCGCACCCATTCCTGCGCGACAAGGTTGCCGCCGGCAAGCTCGGCATGAAGACCGGCGAGGGGCTGCGGCAATGGACGCCGCAAAGCGCCGATGCGGTGCGCGAGCGGCTGTCGCGGTTCCTGGCCGAGCAGGCCAAAGCGCGGAAAAAGGCCACCGCGGAGCGCGGTGGCGCCTGAAACCCGGCGGCGCACGGCGCGTATCTGTTGCGGCTCGCCTGCGTTATGCTTGATGGGCGGCAGAGCCGCAGGTGCAAGCTCATCGGAGAAACGATCATGTCCGACGCCAACATCGCCATCGTCAAAGACATCTACGCCGCCTATGTCCGCGGCGACGTCAATGGCATCATGCAGCACATCTCCGACGAGCTGGAACATTTCGGCATCGTCAGCGATCGAAACCTCGTGCCCTGGCACATCCAGGTCGCCAAGAAACAGGACGTGCCGAAATTCTTCCAGGCCGTCGCCCAGGCCAACGACTTCACGCGCTTCGAGCCGCGCGATTTCGCCGCCGGCGGCGCCTACGTCTATTGCACCATCAGCTTCGACTCGACGTTCCGGCACAACGGCAAGAAGCTTGCCGTCGACAACGTCATGCACCGCTTCAAGTTCAAGAACGGCAAGGTCGTCGAATGGCGCGGCAGCGAAGACACCGCAATGATCGCCGCGGCGTATGGCGCGGCGGGGTAACGCGCGCCAGTTCCTCTAGCCGGCGAGTGCGCGCAGGACTGCCTCGGGCTCTTTGGCTATAACGGCAAGCAATACGCGTGCGGCACGATCGGGCCGCCGGCGGCCTTGCTCCCAAGCGTGCAGGGCCGTTACATCGAGTCCGAATGTGCGGGCGAACGCCGATTGTGAGAGCCCCAGACCGCGGCGCAGTCTGGCCACATCCAAATTTTCCGGCACAGTCACCGTATAGGTCGGCAAAGCAAGCTCGCCGCGAGCATGAGCAAGCGCATCATTGAGCCCGGCGACGAGGCGACGGCCCAACACACTAGTTTTGCGCTTCGATCGGCGCGACAAGCTTGCGGATTTCCTTTTTCTCGGCATCTGTCAAATCCTCCTTCGCGCTCTTGGCGTAGACATCCAGCAGATAAACCACGCCTCGCCGAGAGACCACGTAGTAGATAATTCGAGCGCCACCGCTCTTTCCTCTGCCACCGCGTGCCGCTCGCGCTTTACGGGCGCCGCCGGTGCCGACCATGACTGGCCACGCGGTGGGCTGCAGCGCGATTTCCAGTTCCGCTGCTGCCCGCTCCGCTGCTGTGAACAGCTTCCGAGCCCGCCGTCGTAACCCCGCGTCGCGACGACTCTCATGAAAAACGCATATAAGGCATTGCCTTATAGATGGCAAGCGATCGGCGGGGTCCCTGCTAGTACGGCAGCCCGACATACTGCTCGGCCAGCGTCGCCGCGGCGTGCTCGGAGGCGTGCAGATAATCGAACTGATTGAGCCGCATCTGCTCGTCGAACGGCGTCTCGTTGGGAAACCGGTGCAGCAGCGTGGTGAGCCACCACGACATGCGCGCGGCGCCCCACACCCGGCGCAGCGCCGTCTCCGAATAGGAGTCGAGATAGGCGGCGTTGCCTTTTCGATATGCCTCGATCAGCGCCCGCGACAGGTAGAACACGTCGGATACCGCGAGATTGAGCCCCTTCGCTCCGGTCGGCGGCACGATGTGGGCGGCGTCGCCGGCGAGGAGCAGTCTGCCGTAGCGCATCGGCTCGGCGACGAAGCTGCGCAGCGGCGCAATTGATTTTTCGATCGACGGACCGGTGACGATGCTCTCAGCCATGTCCTTCGGGCAGCGCGCCAGAAACTCCTCCCAGAAGCGATCGTCCGGCCAGTCGTCGATCTTGTCGTCGAGGTCGCACTGCACGTAGTAGCGGCTGAGCATGGGACCGCGCTGCGAGGCGAGCGCGAAACCGCGGCTGTGCTGGCAATAACAGATGTCCGGATAGGGCGGCGTTTCCGACATGATGCCAAGCCAGCCGAACGGATAGCCCTTTTCGTAGGTTTTCAGCACATCGCCCGGAATCGAGGCGCGGCTGACGCCGTGATAACCGTCGCAGCCGGCCACATAGTCGCAATCGACGCGCACCTGTTTGCCGGCCTTTTCATAGGTGACGTAAGGTTGGGCCGACGTCAGATCGTGCAGCCGCACGTCGGCGGCTTCGTCGACGATCTTGCCGCCGGCGGCGTCGCGCGCGGCAAACAAGTCTTCCGTGATGGCAGTCTGCCCATAGGCCATCATAGGCTTGCCGGTATGTTTCCTGGTGTCGATCAGAAAGCGCGGCCGCCCCTCCCAGGCGATCCACGCCCCGTCATGGGGATGCCCGTCGCGATCCATTCGCTCGCCAAGCCCGACCTCGCGAAGGAGCGCGATCGTGCCGGCCTCGAGCACGCCGGCGCGAATCCGCTCCAGCACGTGCGCCCGGGTCTGCCGTTCCAGCACGATGGAGTCGATGCCGTTGCGGTCGAGAATATGAGAAAGCAGGAGCCCCGCCGGCCCGGCTCCGATGATGGCGACTTGAGTCCGCATGATTCCCTATATGTCCGCGCTGCCACGCAACGCAAATACGCTCCGCGGGTCGGTCTGCCGCGGCGCTGTGCCGTCACGTCATACTTGCAAGCCGCCAATCGCCGCAATCGGCATCAGTGGTTGTCGCGCGGCACGTACTTTTGCGCGACGCGCTGATATTTGACCGCCGGCTCCAGCACCATGCCGCTGCCGAGCTGATCCACCATGGCGCGCTGGATTTCCTGCCAGGGCGTCTGGCTCTCTGGATAATGGTAGCCGCCGTCCTTCTTCAGCGCCGCGGCGCGCGCGGCAAGCTCTTCGGCCGATATCAAAATGTCGGCGCTGCCCTTGTTGAGGTCGATACGCACCTTGTCGCCGGTTTTCAGGAGGGCCAGCCCGCCGCCGGCCGCGGCTTCGGGCGAGGCGTTGAGAATCGACGGCGAGCCCGACGTGCCCGATTGCCGGCCGTCGCCGACGCAGGCGAGCGCGGTCACGCCCTTTTTGATCAAGGCCGCCGGCGGCTGCATGTTCACGACTTCGGCCGAACCCGGATAACCGATCGGGCCGGCGCCGCGCATGAACAGGATGGCGTGCTCGTCGATGCCGAGCGCCGGATCCTCGATGCGGTGGTGATAATCCTCCGGACCGTCGAACACCACGGCGCGGCCCTCGAACGCATTCGGGTCTCTGGGATCGCACAGATAGCGTCGGCGGAATTCGTCGGAGATCACGCTCGTCTTCATGATCGCCGAATCGAACAGATTGCCGCGCAGCACCTTGAAGCCGGCATGCGCCTTGAGCGGCTTGTCGTAAGGCCGGATCACCTCCGGATCGCTAATCTCTGTCTTGGCGACGTTCTCGGCATAGCTCTTGCCGTTGATGGTGCGCACGTCGCCATGGAGCCGCCCGGCCTTGAGCAATTCGTGCATCACCGCCGGCAGGCCGCCGGCGCGGAAATATTCCTCGCCCAAGAATTCGCCGGCCGGCTGCACGTTGACCAGCAGCGGTACGTCGTAGCCGATCGTCTCCCAATCATCGATATCGAGCGGCACGCCGATGTGGCGGGCGATGGCGTTGAGATGGATCGGCGCGTTGGTCGAGCCGCCGATCGCTGAGCACGCCGTGATGGCGTTCTCGAATGCGGCGCGCGTGAGAATGTCGGAGGGTTTGAGATCCTCGCGTACGATCTCGACGGCGCGCACGCCGGTCAGGTAGGCGATCTGGCCGCGCTGCCGGTACGGCGCCGGGATTGCGGCGCAGCCGGGCAGCGACATGCCGAGCGCTTCCGCCATGGCGTTCATGGTCGACGCCGTGCCCATGGTGTTGCAGTGGCCGATCGAGGGCGCGGAGTCGGCGACGATCTGCATGAATTCGTCGTAGTCGATCTTGCCGGCCGCCTGGTCCTGGCGCGCCTGCCACACCACGGTGCCCGAGCCGGCGCGCTTGCCCTCGTGCCAGCCGTTGAGCATCGGTCCGCCGGACAGCACGATGGCCGGCGTGTTGACGGTGGCGGCCGCCATCAGGCAGGCCGGCGTGGTCTTGTCACAGCCGGTCATCAGCACGACGCCGTCGAGCGGATAGCCGTACAGCACTTCGACCAGGCCCAGATACGCGAGGTTGCGGTCGAGCGCCGCCGTCGGCCGCTTGCCGGTCTCCTGGATCGGATGCACCGGGAATTCGAACGCGAGCCCGCCGGCGTCGTGAATGCCTTCGCGCACCCGCTTGGCCAGTTCGAGATGATGGCGGTTGCACGGGCTCAGATCGGAGCCGGTCTGGGCGATGCCGATGATCGGCTTGCCTGACGTGAGCTCGGCGCGCGTCAGCCCGTAATTGAGGTAGCGCTCGAGATAGAGCGCGGTCATGCCGGGATTGTCCGGATTGTCGAACCACAATTGCGAGCGCAGGCGGCGCTGCTGCGGCCCGCGGGAGCTTTTGCTGTTTGTCATTTCGTCGTCCGTGTTGCGTGCGTTGCTCTCGCACTTGCCTTCGAATGCGCATGCAATGCGCGATAGATATAGCGAATTAATGCCGGCGCGGGCCGCCGCAACAGCATCGCAGAATGCAATTCTGCGCGACGGCTTTGCCCAGGCGCATCGGTGCTAATGCCGCGGTTCCGCACGTTACATTCTTTATTGTGCGACGCAGCAATCGACCGTAAATTCGCGAATAAAAATCACGTTAACACGCTGTATTCCCTAACTTTTTTGTGACTCCGGCGTGACTCGTTCGTGTCTTGTGCAGTGCACGAATCGGGTTACTTCGGAACCATGGGGCGGAAATTTGGAAAGGATGCACCAATGAAATCGTTCACCAGCAAGCTTGTCTTGTCCGCGATGGCCGTCGCGATCGTCGCCACGCCCGCTCTGGCGCAGCGGCCGCACCGCCCGGCGCCCGTGCAACAGACCCAGGTCAATCCGGTCGGCACCTATCCGAACCCGGTCACCCGCAGCGGCAGCGAGCAGTCGATCCAGTCCGGCGCCGCGTTCAATGTCGATAACGGCTACTGAGTAGCGTCGCGTCGGTTGCGTAACATCGAGGGGCTCCGCACCGTTGCGGAGCCCCTCGTATTGCGAGACGCTTGCCGCGTAAGACCCCGGTTTGCATTTGCCGGACGATTGGGTTGAATGGCGCGCCCAATCCTGACCGCCGGGGAAGCCATGCTCAAAACCGTCGCTGCTTTCGACCGTATCGGCGAAGAGAACGCGTTCGCCGTGCTCGCGCGCGCCACCCAGCTGGCCGCCGCCGGCCGCGACATCATCAATCTCGGCATCGGCCAGCCCGACTTCCGCACCCCGGATTTCATCGTCGAAGCGGCCGTGAAGGCGTTGCGCGACGGCCATCACGGCTACACGCCCGCGGTCGGCATCCTGCCGCTGCGCGAGGCGGTCGCCGCCGATCTCGGCAAGCGCTTTGCGGTCAGCATCTCGCCCGACGAAGTCATGATCATGCCGGGCGGCAAGCCGACCATGTACATGGCGATCCTGATGTTCGGCGAGCCGGGCGCCGACATTCTCTATCCCGATCCCGGATTCCCGATCTATCGCTCGATGATCGAATACACCGGCGCGCGGCCGATCCCGGTGCCAATCCGCGAGGAGAACGGCTTTGCCTTCTCGGCGGACGAAACGCTCAAGCTGATCACGCCGCAGACCAGGTTGCTTATTCTCAACTCGCCGGCCAATCCGACCGGCGGTGTCACGCCCAAGGCCGAAGTCGACAAGCTCGTCGCCGGCTTGGAGCGCTTCCCCGACGTCACGCTGATGTCCGACGAGATCTACGATCACATGGTCTATGACGGCGAGACGCATGTGTGTTTGCTGTCGTATCCGTCGATCCGCGACCGGCTGATCCTGCTCAATGGCTGGTCGAAGACTTATGCCATGACCGGCTGGCGGCTCGGCTACGCGATCTGGCCCGGCAAGCTCTACGACTACGCCCGCAAGCTCGCGGTCAATCTCTATTCCTGCGTCAACGCCGCCACCCAGTACGCCGGCCTCGCCGCGCTCACCGGACCGCAGGACGAATGCATCGACATGGTCGCCGAGTTCGACCGCCGCCGCAAAATCGTGGTCGCCGGATTGAACAAGCTGCCCGGCATGTCCTGCAACACGCCCAAGGGCGCGTTCTACGCCTTCCCCAACATCAAGCGCACCGGCTGGAAATCAAAACCGCTCGCCAATGCGCTGCTCGACGAAACCGGCGTGGCGCTGATCGGCGGCCCCGATTTCGGCGTGCTTGGCGAAGGCTATCTGCGCGTGTCCTACGCCAACTCGACCGAGAACATTCTGAAGGCGCTCGACCGCATGGGCGAGTTTTTGGCCAACAGAAAAGCCGCGTAAATAAACCCTCCCCTTGACGGGGAGGGTCGGCGGCCGCAGGCCGCCGGGGTGGGGTGAAGCCGCAAACTCAGTCTGCGAGATGGCAAACCAGATTGCCCGCAAGCTGCGTAAAAATCTGACTCTCGCGGAGCGGAAGCTTTGGTACGAGTTGCGCCCGCTGAAGGCGGAAGGATTTCACTTTCGTCGACAAGTCCCCATTGATGATTTGATAGTTGATTTCGCCTGCTATTCTGCGCGGCTTGTCATTGAGGTTGATGGCGGGCAACACAACACGGATGAAGGGCTCCGTACGGATGCTGCGCGAGATGCACATCTGTATTTTCAAGGTTTCAACGTGCTGCGTTTTTGGAATAACGAGGTGCTGGGAAACATCGAGGGGGTGATGTACGCGATCCGCGAGGCATTGCAAGCTCCTTACCCCCACCCCAACCCCTCCCCGCAAGGGGGAGGGGCTTAGACGCGCTCACCTCCAATCAGAGCACAGGCCTGGACCGCGGCATGAACACACATCTGTCCGAAGAGCAAATTCTCATGCGGCAGAGCTGCCGCGATTTCGTCGACGAGGTCATCATCCCGTTCATTCGCGGCAACTGGCAGCGCGAATGGTCGATGACGCCGGAGGACCGGCTGCCGCGGGAGATTCTCGAAGGCGCGGAAAAAGTCGGCATCCGCACGCTCGGCGTGCCGGAAGAATTCGGCGGCATCGAGCTTGATCGCGGCAGCGAGGTGGCGACGTTCGCGCTGATCGCCGAAGAGATCGCGCGCGGCGATTCCGGGCTGGCCGACAAGTTGGTGCAAAACTGGAAAGTCGCGGTGCTGTTGCGCAATCTGGCGCCGCGCCATCTGCAAGAAAAATGGTTCAAGCGGTTGCTCGCGGACCCGCAGTTTCTGCTGGCGCACTGCCTGACCGAGCCGCGCGGCGCCTCGGACCGTTGGCTCCCTTACAACGTGCCGGAAGCCGCCATGCAAACCCGCGCTGTGAAGAAGAACGGCGAGTGGATCATCAACGGCCGCAAGCAGTTCATCTCCAACGGCTACGATGCCGGCCTTTTCGTGGTCTATGCCAACACCAACCCGCAGGTCGGCATGCTGCAAGGCACGTCGAGTTTTCTGGTGCCGCGCGACACGCCGGGGCTCACCATCGCGCGCTGCAACGAGACCATCGGCTGCCGCTTCATGAACAACGGCGAGCTGGTGTTCGAGGACATGCGGGTGCCGGCCGACCATCTGCTGGTCGAGAGCGACGCGCTCGGCAAGGCCGCGGTCTACTTCCGGCCCGGCAAGATCATCCAGGCGGCCAAGAATCTCGGCGTCGGCGTGCGCGCCTTCGAGGTCACATCGGACTACGTGCAGAATTACGTGCAGGGCGGCCGCATCCTGATCAAGCATCAGGCGGTGGCGCTGCGGCTGGCCGACATGGCGACGCGCATAGAGGCGGTGCGCGGCTTGCTCGAACGCGCCGCGCGCGCCGTCGACGACAACGCGCCCGAAGCCGACACGCTGTGCAATATGGCCAAGGTGTTTGCCTCGGAGGAAATTCTCAAAGTGGCGCAGCACGCGCTCGAGCTGCACGGCGGCAACGGCGCCATGCTTGATTTCGGCGTGGAAAAGCTGTTCCGCGATGCCGCGATCTTCCTGCACATGGACGCCACCGTCGACGTCTCGCGGTTCAAGATCGTCAAGTCGCTGTTCCCGCACACCGCGGGAAAATACGCTGGGCCGGAATAGTCACTGCGTCAGCCGAAAGCCGATCACGACGATCGCCAACCCGGCGAGCTGCGACAGGCTCGGCACTTCGCCGAGCGCCAAAAAGCCGATCAGCAGCGAAAATACCGGCACCAGCGACGGATAGAGCGCGGCGCGGCTGGCGCCGAGCAGGATCACGGCGCGGGTGAACAGATAGATGGCGGCCGGCCCGGCGAACACGCCTTGCACCACGGCTTGCAGCAGGTTTTCCCACCACCCCGCGGCGGCGATGTTGTCGTAGGTGAAGAACAGGATCGGCAGCCCGCAGAGCGACAGCACGCTGGTGACCGCCGCGGCGCGCATCGGCGCGATCGACCACAGTCGCAGCAGCATGCCGAACACCGCGAACGAGCTGCCGGCCGCGACGAACAGCAGGTCGCCCAACAGGCCGTGCCGGCCCATGGTGTGCAGCGCTTCGGCGCCGATCACCGCAAGCCCGGCGACGATGATCGCGGCGCCGGCGATGCGCCGCGGCGGCAAGCTCTCTTTGATGAAGAGCCGCGCCAGGATGAGGCCGCCGACCGCCGCGCACGACGGTTGAATGATGCTGCCGTGGCCGAGCGGCACGTAGACGTAGCCGACATAACTCCACAGCGCGAGCGGCAGGCCGCCGAACACTGTCAGCGCGATGCCGCGGCGCCAGCCGAGCCCGCCGAGATCGCCGCCGCCTTCGGCCGCGACCAGCGGCAGCAGCGCCAGCCCGGGCCAGACGAAGCGGTGCAGCGATAAGACGAGCGGCGACATCCCGGCAAGCACGCCGTGCCGCGCCGCGACGAAGCCAAAGGCCCAGAACAACGCCGAGCCGGCGCCGCACAGCGCGCCTACCAACATCGTGCGCCGGCCGGTCGGCGGCGAGGAAAAATCCATGGCGAATCATAATCCGCCGCCGCCGCGGCAGACAAATGGCGATTATTTGCGGCTGGATTCGCGGCAGGCGAAGCTCAGGCCAGCGCGTCGGCGTCGCTGTCTTTGAGAAGATCGAGGCCGTTGGTGGCGACGACGCGGCCGCCGTCGAGGCAGACCACATGGGTGGCGATGCGGCGCAATTCGGCCGCCGAATGACTCACATAGACGATCGGCACGGCGGCTTCGTCGCGCAGCCGCACCAGATACGGCAAGATCTCGCGCTTGCGCGCCGCATCCAAAGAAGCGAGCGGCTCGTCGAGCAGCAGCAGGCGAGGGCGCATCAGCAAGGCGCGGCCGACGGCGATGCGCTGGCGCTCGCCGCCCGACAGCATGCGCGGCCGCCGCTCGAGCAAATGTCCGATGTCGAGCAGATCGACGACGTGGTCCAGCGAGCCGGCATCGCGCGGGCGGCCGCTCATGCGCCGCCCGTAATCGAGGTTCTGGCGCACCGAAAGATGCGGAAACAGCCGGCCGTCCTGAAACACGTAGCCAATGCGGCGCCGATGCGGCGGCACGTCGATGCGCGTCGCCGCATCGAACAACACCAGGTCGTCGAGCGCGATGCGGCCGCGGTCCGGCCGCAACAGGCCGGCGATCATGTTGACCACCGACGTCTTGCCGGCGCCCGACGGTCCGAACAACGCGGTGGCGCCGCCGGCCGCCTGAAAGCGCACCGCGACCTTGAATGCGTCGAGCTTTTTTTCGACCTCGACGGTGAGCACGGTCATTCCCCGTGCAAGCGGATGGCGGCACGCCGCGCGAACCATTCGGACAGCAGCAGCGCGGCGAGCGACAACGCGATCGCGACCAGGACGAGCCGGCCGGCGGCGGCGTCGCCGCCCGGCACTTGGGTCAAGGTGTAGATCGCGGCCGAGATCGTCTGCGTCTCACCCGGGATGTTCGACACGAACGTGATGGTGGCGCCGAACTCTCCGAGCGCGCGAGCGAAGCACAACAGCATGCCGGCGATCACGCCCGGCAACGCGAGCGGCAGCGTGACCGTGAGAAAAACCAGAAACCGGCTGGCGCCGAGCGTCGCGGCGGCATCTTCCAGGCGGCGGTCGATGGCTTCGAGCGACAAACGGATCGGGCGGATCATCAGCGGAAAGCCCATGATGCCGCACGACAGCGCGGCGCCGGTCCAGCGGAACGAAAACACGATGCCGAAATAATCATACAGAAACGCGCCGATCGGCCCGCGCCGGCCGAACGAGATCAGGAGCAGATAACCGGTCACGACCGGCGGCAGCACCAGCGGCAGGTGCACCACGCCGTCGAGCAGCGCCTTGCCCCAGAATTTTCGTCGCGCCAACAGCCAGCCGATGGCGATCCCGAACGGCAGCGCGAAGGCGGTGGCGACCACAGAGACGCGCAGCGACAGCTCGACCGCTGTCCACTCGTCTGAAGTAAGGTCAAACATGGCGTGAATAGAGAACAGCGTTCACGATGCCGGCGCCAGGACGGCAAAACCGTAGCGCTCGAAGATCGCCCGTGCCGCCGGCGAGCGCAGGAACGTCAAATACGCGGCCGTGTCAGGCTTGGCATTCGCCGTTGCTGCCACCGGATAGACGATCGCCGGGTGCGAATCCTCTGGGAACGTGCCGACGATCTTGACGCCTGGTTCGACCTTGGCATCGGTCGAATAAACGATACCGAGCGGCGCCTCGCCGCGCGCCACCAGAACAAGCGCGGCGCGCACGTTCGAGGTCATGGCCATCTTCGGCTCGACCGCAGCCCAGACGCCGAGCATTTCGAGCGCCTCCTTGGCGTAAATTCCGACCGGAACGGCTTTCACGTCGCCGGTCGCGATGCGGCCGTCGCCGGCGAGCTTGGCGAGATCGAAACCGGGCGCGATGGTCACGTTGCCGATCTTGGAATCCGTGGGCGCGATCAGGACCAGCGTGTTGCCGAGCAGATTGACCCGGCTGGCGTTGTCGATGACCTTTTTCTCCACCCCATAGTCCATCCACTTCAGATCGGCGGAGACGAAGGCGTCGGCCGGCGCGCCGGCCTCGATCTGCTTGATCAGCGCCGAGCTGGCGTCATAGCTCGCCACCACCTTGACGCCGCTCGCCTTGCTGAACGCCGCGTCGGCGTCGTCGAGCGCGTTCTTCATCGAGGCGGCGGCGAAGATGGTGATGGACTTTTGCTCGGCGGTGGCGGAATGCGCGGTGAAAGCCATCGCCAGCAAGGCGGCAAAAGCCGCGGCGCGGCCCTTTATCTGCACCATGACGGTTCTCCAATACGATCGCGCGCGGGGGCGCGCACGTCCGGCGGGCGGATATGTCGAGATTGCGACTGCCTTGGGGAACCGTCGTTCCGGGCGTTTACAGCGCGCGCGCAGCGCGCTGTGCGTCGTGCCGGACAATATGCCTCTGCGGATGGACCGAGGCAAGCGGCCGGCTTGAGCCTTGCCGCCGATGCATGTGTTATGGTCGCGGCCAGAAACGAGGATCGGAATGAGCGAGCCGGCGGCAGTCGAAGGCGAATACGACTACATCATCGTCGGGGCCGGCTCGGCCGGCTGCCTGTTGGCCAATCGGCTGTCGGCCGATGCGCAAAAGCGCGTTCTGCTGCTCGAAGCCGGCGGGCCGGACAACTGGATCTGGTTCCACATCCCAGTCGGCTATCTGTTCGCCATCGGCAATCCGCGCTCGGACTGGTGCTTCAAGACCGAGCCGGAGGCTGGCCTCAACGGCCGCGTGCTCAACTATCCGCGCGGCAAGGCGATCGGCGGCTCGTCGGCGATCAACGCCATGATCTACATGCGCGGCCAGGCCGCGGATTACGATCATTGGCGGCAGCTCGGCCTCACCGGCTGGGGCTGGGACGACGTGCTGCCGTACTTCAAGAAGCACGAGAACCATTTCCTTGGTGAAACTGACAAGCACGGCGCTGGCGGCGAATTGCGCATCGAGCCGCCGCGCGTGCACTGGAAATTGCTCGAAGCGTTCCGCGCCGCCGCCGGAGAGGCCGGCATCAAATCGATCCCGGATTTCAACACCGGCGATAACGAGGGCTGCTGCGCCTTTCATGTCAACCAGAAGCGCGGCCGGCGCTGGTCGTCCGCGACGGCGTTTCTCAAGCCGGTGCTCAATCGCCCCAATCTGCGGCTCGAGACCGGTTGTCTCGCCGAAGCCGTTTTGTTCGACGGCCGCCGCGCCGTCGGCGTGCGCTGGCGGCAGGGCGGGCTGACGCGCGCCGCGCGTTGCCGCGGCGAAGTGATCCTGGCGGCCGGCGCCATCGGCTCGCCGCAGCTTCTGCTGTTGTCCGGCGTCGGCCCGGCCGAACATTTGCGCGAGCGCGGTATCGCGGTCGTGCTCGACCGCCCGGGCGTCGGCGGCAATCTGCAGGATCATTTGCAGCTGCGGCTGATTTACAAGGTCGACGGCATCACCACCTTGAACGAGCGCTATCATTCGCCGCTCGGCTTCGCCGGCATGCTGGCCGAATACGCGCTGTTCCGCCGCGGCCCGCTCACCATGGCGCCGTCGCAGCTCGGCCTGTTCACCCGTTCCGATGCCGATCAGGTGCGCGCCAATCTCCAGTATCATGTGCAGCCGCTGTCGCTCGACAAGTTCGGCGACCCGCTGCACAAATTTCCGGCGTTCACCGCGAGCGTCGCCAACCTGCAGCCGACGAGCCGCGGCCACCTGCGCTTGCGCTCGCCCAATGCGGCCGACGCGCCGGCCATCCAACCGAACTATCTCTCGACCGATCAGGACCGCCGCATCGCCGCGAGCGCCATCCGCCTGACCCGCCGCATCGCGCGTCAGCCGGCGCTGGCGCCGTATCATCCGGCCGAGTTTCTACCGGGGCCGTCGGTGCCGGAGAACGACGAGCAGGCGCTGATCAAGGCCGCGGGCGACATCGGCACCACGATCTTTCACCCGGTCGGTACCGCCAAGATGGGGCTGCCGAGCGATCCGCACAGCGTGGTCGACGAGAAGCTGCGCGTCATCGGCCTGGAGCGGCTGCGCGTAGTCGACGCCTCGGTGATGCCGGCCATCACGTCGGGCAACACCAACGCGCCCACCATGATGATCGCCGAAAAGGGCGCGGCGCTGATCCGCGCCGCCGCCTGAGCGAAGCGCGCCCGGCGATGAAGATCATCTTCCGCGCAGTAGCGATCCTGATCGACCCGGCCGCCGCATGGCCGCGCGCCGCCAAGGAGCCGGCCGATTGGCTCGATCTGTTGACGCGCTATGTGGCGCTGGTGGCGCTCATTCCGGCGCTGGCCGGCTTCATCGGCGCCTGCATCATCGGCGTGATCGTGCCGGGCACGGGCGTGGTCCGTGCCTCGCTGTTCGACGGCATCTTCGGCGCCATCTTCTTCTATCTGGAAAATTTCGTGCTGGTGCTGCTGCTCGGCGTTTTGATCCATTTCGCCGCGCCGCTGTTTGGCGGCCGCAAAGGGTTTGCGCCGGCGCTGGCGCTCGCGGCCTATTCCTACACGCCGGTGTGGCTCGCCGGCGTATTTCTGCTGCTGCCCGGCCTGCGCTTTCTCACCTTGCTCGGCCTCTACGGAGTCTACCTTTTGCTCGTCGGCCTGCCGCCGATGACGCACACGCCACCGGAGCGATCGCGCGGTTTCGCGGCGCTGATCATCGCCGCCGCGCTCATCCTCACGCTGTTCGCCGGGTGGGCGCAGCACCGGGTGTTTGGCGGAGCGGCCGGAATTTAGACCCGTCATTGCTGTGCATGTTCACTAATTCGCTGATCGAATCTACCCGAGAGGGGCGATTCGATGCGCGACAACAGCTATGACCGGACGATCGAGCGCAATTACCTGCAGAAGTGGCGGTTTCTGATCCCGGAGTACGAGGCG
>DASRET010000002.1:0-50504 GCA_035651875.1 Xanthobacteraceae bacterium | reverse complement strand
CGACCTGCCAGTGTTTCGCGGCGGACCGCCGGCCAATTCCGCCCTGTTGTCCGGTGACGCCCAATTCCTCGCCGCCGATCCTTATGAGTTTCTCAAGGTCGCAGAAAGCGGGCACGAAATTCGCGTCCTGACGCTGGTGCACGCGGTAAGCTTCGATTTCGTGGCGTCGAATGCCATTATCAGGCAGCGCGGCATCGATATGTCGGCGCCGGCGAAACTGCGTCTTGCCAAGCTCAAGGATATCAAGGTCGGCAACAGCGCCGTCGGCGGCACCAATGCGGCATTTGCACGCTGGTTCATGAAATATGGTGGGCTCGATCCGGACCGCGATCTCGACGCCGTCAATGTGGGCGGAACGGCGCCCCTGATCGGCGCGCTGCAGGGCGGCCGGATCGACGGTTTCGTGCAATCGCCGCCATCCGGTTACACCGTGAAGCGGCTCGGCATCGGCCAAGTGCTGGTCGACTTTCGCGAGGTGCCGGAGCTCAAAGGCGCATTGTTTACCGGCCTGCAAACGCGCCAGGACTTCATCGACTCCCATCCAGTCGTGATTGAGCGCGTCATAAAAACCCTGATCGAGGCGGGCAACGCGATTGCCGATCACCCTTCGGAAGCGGCGGAAGTGCTCAAAAAAGGCGCGTATGCGCAATTCAATCTGGTTGATCTCGAGGAGACGCTCAACGTCACCGGATTTACCTTTCGGCCGCGCCAGGATTCCGCGGCCGACTGGCAGCGCGCGCAGGAACTCTTCCGCCACGCCGTCGGCGAGAACGCCGCAACGACTGCGAAACTGATCGAGGGGCGAACCTGGACCAATCGATTCCTCATCGAAGCGATGCGGTAGAGCTGCGCGGCGGCGATGTCCTTATCCGGCCCAACACTGGAAACGCCTGTGCTGATTGTCGGCAGCGGGCCCGTGGGACTCGCGCTCGCCTGCGATCTCGGCCTGCGCGGCGCGTCCTGTGTCGTGCTCGAGCAAGGCGAAGGACCGCCGGATCACCCGCGCGCGACCGCGCTCAATTCACGCTCGATGGAGTTCATGCGGCGCTGGGGTATTGCCGAGGCGGTGCATGCGGCCGCGGCGCCGGACGACTTTCCACATACTGCGCTCTATTGCACCGCATTGACGGGCTACGAGATCGCACGCCTTGAGCGTCCCTCCCATGGCGGGCGCGCACCACTCAAGCACAGCCCGGAACGGCCGCAACGCTGCAACCAGCTCTTTCTCGATCCCATCCTGACCGAGCTCGCGACGAGCTTGAAAAATGTCGGGCTACGCTACCGGTGCCGCGTCGAGTCGGTCGCGCAAGCGGCCGACCACGTCACGGCCGTTGTGCACGATCGCGCCAAGGACTGCCGTTTTCAGATCGCCGCACGTTACCTGATCGATTGCAGTGGCGGGCGCAGCGTCGTTCGCCCGTCGCTCGGCATCGGCATGACCGGGTCCGACTATTGCGGATACTTCCTCAGCATTTTCGTGCGGGCGCCGGAATTGTGGACGCATCACGCCATGGGCAAAGCGGCGCTGGTGACGTTCGTCGACTCGAAAGGGCTGTGGCGCAATCTCATCAGCCTCGATGGCCGTGAGCTTTATCGTTTGGGCGTCAGCGGCAAGCCGTTCTACGACGCGCCGGAGAGCGTCGATGCCGAAGGGCTGTTCCGCGATGCCGTCGGCAAGGACGTGCCGCACCGGATTCTGTCGGTACGGCGCTGGATGGCACGCAATGTCGTTGCCGATCGCTATCGCCACGGAAGGATATTACTGGCCGGCGACGCGGCCCATCTCAATCATCCGGCGGCCGGCCTTGGGCTCAACACCGGGCTGGGCGACGCGGTCGATCTCGGCTGGAAGCTCGCCGCGGTGCTGCAAGGCTGGGGCGGCGCACGGCTCCTCGACAGCTACGAGGCGGAGCGGCGCCCGGTCGGTGAGCGTAACGTTGCTCATGCCGACATGAGTCACGCCAGCGAACGAACACAGCCGACCCATCCCGAGATCGCCATGCCGACTGCCGCAGGCGCCGAAGCGCGGCGCAAGATGGGAGAGGACCTTGTTCGTGTCCAAATCAACCGCGTCGTGACCGACGGCTTGGCGCTCGGTTACCGATATGCGCCGTCGCCGATTGTCTGGAGCGACGGTGAAGCCGTGCCGCCAAGCTCTGCGAGCGAATATCGCCCGACGACTGCGCCCGGCAGCCGCGCCCCGCATGCTTTTCTGTCCGAGGGACGCTCGACAATCGATTTATTCGGCACGGGCTTTACGCTGCTGCGTCTTGGCGCGCACCCCCCGCATCCCTCCGGGCTGGAGCGGGCTTTTGGCGAACGGCACGTGCCGCTGAGTATCGTGAACATCGCCGATCCCGCTATCAGCACCCTCTATGAACGTGCGTTGGTTCTGGTGCGACCGGACGGACACGTCGCCTGGCGCGGCGATCAAGAGCCGGCCGATCCCGGCGCGGTGGTCGATCACATTCGCGGTGCGCAGCTGCCGTGATCTGTGCGAGCCGACAATCGGCCACCGGGTGTTTAGCGCCTTCTCAGATGCAATGAGGGCGGCGTTGTGGGGGCGGCGCTTTGCTTCCCTGCGCGTGGAAAGCAGCATAAGCTAACGCTGAAAAAACGTGAGTATCGGGGAGACCCAATGAGCCAGCTTTCCCGTCGCGTACTTTTGCAAATGACGGCCGGCGGCACGATCTTGCCGTTCGTGCCGCGCATGGCAATGGCGCAAAACAGTTTTCCGTCCCGCCCCATCCATCTCATCGTCGGCTTTACGCCGGGAACAGCCGCCGACATTACCGCGCGCGCCTTCGGCAGTGGCGCGGAAGGCATCCTCGGCCAAAAGGTCGTCGTCGAGGACAAGCCCGGCGCCGGCTCCAGCGTGGCCGCGGAATATGTCGCCCGCGCTCCCAAGGATGGCTACACGCTGTTCTTGTCCACACTATCGATTGTTACCAGCCAGGTGATGAATCCCGACACGGCCTTCGACCTGGCTAAGGATTTCGCACCGGTTTCTCTGTTATCCAGCGGCGCCGTCGTTCTGGTCGTCAGTCCGCAGTCCAATCTGCACAGCGTGGCCGAGCTCATCGCGCTCGCCAAGTCGAAGCCCGGCGAGATGCTCTGCGCCAACGCGGGCGTTGGCAGCCTGCCGCATATGGCGGCGGAATACTTCGCCCAGCGTGCCGGAATAAAACTGGTGAACGTGCCCTATCCGGGCAGCCCTCAGGCGGTCAACGATCTCATCGCCGGCCGGGTGACGATGTTCTTCTCGCCGGCCTCGACGGTGATCGGCCAGATCGCGGCGGGCAAAGTCATCGCACTGGCGACGGCGGCAGCCAAACGGGCCAGCGTGCTGCCCGATGTGCCGTCGATGGCGGAAGCCGGCATGCCCGACTTCGATACCAGCCTGTGGTTCGGCCTCATGGCGCCGGCCGGAACGCCGCAAGCGGCGATCGATGTCGTGGCGCAGGCGGCCGAGAAAGCGATGCGCGCGCCGCAAGCCGTCGAGACACTGAAGAAGCAGGGTTTTGATCCGATCGGCGACGGCCCCGATCGTTTCGGGCCCTACCTGCGCAGCGAAATTGCGCGGTGGTCGCAAGTCGGCGCTCGGGTGAAGAGCTAACATCCGCGACCCGTCGGCGCGGCCAAACGCAAGCCAGGTGATCGATGCAGCGCCGCAAATTCGGCAATACCGATTTCATGGTGTCGGTCATCGGGCTCGGCTGTTACGGCATGTCCGGCGTCTATGGTCCGGCCGACGACGCCGAGTCGATCGCCACCATCCAGCGCGCCCTCGATCTCGGCGTGAACTTCTTCGACACATCGGCGAGCTACGGCCAAGGCCATAATCACCGGCTGATCGGCCAGGCGCTGCGCGGCCGCCGCCACGACGCCGTCATCCACTCCAAGAGCGGCAGCCCCCGCGACGGCGCGCCGGGCGGCGTGCGCGGCGGCGGCGATCCGCGTTATCTGCGACAGACCTGCGAGCAGAGCCTGCAAAATCTCGGCATCGAGACGCTCGACGTGTTCTGCATGTCGCGGGTCGATCCGAACGTGCCGGTGGAGGAAAGCGTCGCCGCCATGGCGGAGCTGGTCAAGGAAGGCAAGACCCGCTTCATCTCGCTGTCGGAGTGTTCGGCCGAGTCGCTGCGCCGCGGCAGCGCCGTGCATCCGCTCGCCTCGCTGCAGATGGAGTATTCGCTGTTCTCACGCGATGCCGAGACCCAGGGCCAGATCGCCGCCTGCAAAGAGCGCGGCATGGCGCTGATGGCCTACGCGGTGCTCGGCCGCGGCATGCTCAGCGCCGAACTGCCGGAGCTCGACGGGATGGCCGCCGACGACATTCGCCTCCGGCTGCCGCGCTTCCACGCCGAGCATGTCGCGCGCAATCTCGCGCTACGCGCCGCGCTCGAAGCGATGGCGCGGCGCAAGAACGCCACGCTCGCCCAGCTCGCCATCGCCTGGCCGATGGCGCAGGCCGCGCGCAACGGCATCTTCATCGTGCCCATCCCCGGCGCCAAATCGCGCCGGCACCTCGACGAAAACGTGCATGCCGCCGATATCGTGCTCGCGGCCGAGGATCTCGCCGAGATCGATCGCCTGGTGCCGCCCGGCGCCGCGTCTGGCACGCGCTATCCGGTCGCGCAGATGCACCGGCTGAATGTGTGATCACAAGCGCTGTTTCCTTGAACGCCGAACGTCACGCCATCAGGCGTTTTTCTTCGCAAGCGGTCTTGCGACTTCGCGCGCGCAATCGATGAAAAGCTGCGCCACCGGACTCGGTCTGCGGTTTTTCAACGTGACAATGCCGATCGGAGCCCCGGTAACCGGCAAGTCCACAGCCAATTTCCTGATGAACGGATGCGGGCCGGGAAGTTGCAGCCAAAACTCTGGAATGATCGAAAGGTAGCGGCCGGTGCGCAGAAGATTGGCGCGAATTTCGAGGGCCGAGGTGGCGACGGTGGCGCGCGGATAATCAAGCCCGCCGGCGCGAAAGGCCTCCGTGACAAACGATCCGAATGCATCGTCCGGTGCCGGCATCGTCCACTTTTCATCTATCAGCTCGGCAAGCGCGATCTTGCGCCGCTTGGTCCAGGGGTTATTGCTGCCGGCAGCCACCACGTAGGGGCTTTTGAACAGAAACTCAAAGCTGGCTTGGTCGTCCACAATGCGGGATTCTTTTCGGAAAATGAGCAGGTCGACGACGCGCTCGTTCAGGTTCTGTCGCTGGGCCGCTTGGTTGGCTCCCTCGGCAACAATACGAAACACGATCCCTGGGTAATGCCGGGACAACCTATCGATGACGGTAAACACAAAACTGGCGGCAAGCGGTGGGGTGGTTCCGATGCGTACCTCGCCGACCGTCGGATCGGACAGGAACTCGATGTCCCTCACGCCTTGCCGCAATTCATCAAAGGCGGCGTGGCTCCGCGCCAGGATCGCGCGGCCGCTGGCGGTGACTTCGACACCGCGCGGATTGCGTTCCAGCAGCCGCACGCCGAGGGTGTGCTCCAGATCGCTGATCGAGCGCGAGATGACGGGATGGGAAACGGCCAGCTGCGCCGCTGCCTTTGCCATGCTGCCGGTCTGCGCCACGGCAATGAGGACATGCAAATCACTCAGCTTGATGCGACGGCCGATCCGGTCGTTCCAGCGCATGGGAATCGTCCACTTAGCAAAGCTGCTAACCCGATGCAGGATAATAGTACTTTTCAGCTAAGGCGAGAATGGGCGACGTTGCCGTCGCTGAATCGGAGTAGCAACGTGGACCGCGCCAAGGCGCGGACCGCTGCAGACGGAGGCGATCATGATGATTGCGCGACGGTATTTCATCACGACGGGCGCGGCCGCGTGCTGCAGTCTCGTTGCCGCGCGCCCGCTGTCGGCGCAATCTTATCCGCAGCGCCCGATCAAAATCATCGTCGCGGGGCTGCCGGGCGTCCCGTTCGATATCCTCGCACGCGCCGTCGCCGACAAACTATCGGCAAGCCTCAAGCAGCCGGTCATCGTCGAGGACCGGCCGGGCGCCGCCGGCAATCTTGGCGCCGAAGCCGTCGCCCGATCCGCTGCCGACGGATATACGCTTCTGATCGCGCTCAGCACGACCTTCACTGTGAACCCGAGTCTCTACAAAAAGCTTCCATTCGATCCAAACGTCGACTTCAGATTCCTCACGCTCAGTGCGAGCGGCGCCAACATATTGGTCGTGCATCCATCTGTTCCCATCAATTCGGTGGCGGAGTTCGTCGCCTACGCGAAGAAAGAGCCGATCAGCTATGCCCATGGCGGCCCCGGCACCCCCGGCCATCTCTGCATGGAGTATTTCGCACTCCTGGCGGGTTTTCAGACAGTGCCGGTGGCCTATCGCGGCAACACGCAATTGTCGATCGATCTTGTCGCTGGCCGGATCAATTTCGGTTTCGTGGGCGGCGGTGGCGTGATCCAGCACATTCGCGCGGGTCGATTGAAGGGGCTCGCGACGTCCGCCCCGCAACGCTCGGTGCTAGCCCCCGACCTCCCGACAATTGCAGAACTCGGTTATGCCAATTTCGAATTCGAGGCCAAATTTCCATTGGCGGTGCCGGCCGGCACTCCGGAACCTGTGGCGGCGCTGCTCGAGCGCGAGATCCACAACGCGCTCACGTCTCCGGATATTCAAGAGCGGCTGCTTCCGATGGACATGAGGGTCGTCGCATCGACCGGTGTTGAAGCCAAATCCCGTCTGCAGTCCGAAGCGGCCTTGTGGGCCAAGGTGGTCAAAACAACCGGGATGCACGTCGATTAAGCGCGTTGCATGCACGGCTGCATGTGAACGCCCTGAAAACCGGCGGTGACGGAAATGCCAACGCAAATCGTGATGTTGGGGACCGGCAACCCGCGTCCCGAGCCGGATCGGTCGGGGCCGGCAACAGCGATCGTTGTCAACGATACACCCTACCTCGTCGATTTCGGGCCCGGTGTGGTCCGGCGCGTGACCGCCGCCTTCGAGAAAGGCATCACCGCGTTCGGTTATGGCGGCGTCAACATCACGACAGTATTTCTCACTCATCTCCACTCGGACCACACGGCCGGCTATCCCGATCTCATTTTCACCCCGTGGGTGATGGGGCGGCGAAGCCCGCTCACGGTCTTCGGCCCCTACGGAATTAAGGCGATGACCGATCACGTGTTGAAGGCGTGGCAGGTGGACATCGACGGACGCACCAGTGGTCTCAACCAGCACAACCCGACCGGATACAAGGTCGAGGCGCGAGAGATCACGCCTGGCGTCGTGCATCGGGACAGCAACGTCACGGTGACGGCATTCCCTGTGCGTCACGAGGAAATGGTCGATTCCTTTGGCTATCGTTTCGACACGCCTGACCGCACTATTGTGATCTCGGGAGACACCGCGCCGACCCAAGCCTTGATCGACCACAGCCGCGATTGTGACGTTCTCATTCACGAGGCCTATTCGACAATGGCCGCTCGCAATGTCGCGCGCCCATCGGCGGAGTTTCGTCGCCGGCACCACACGTCATCGGCTGACCTGGCGGACATCGCGAACAAAGTCAGGCCGCGTCTACTCATCACCTATCACCGCTCGAACGTCGGCGAAGAAGGCGCAAGCTCCGGCCAGGATGTGCTGATAGAGGAGATCGGGAGCGGCTATAAAGGCCGCGTCGTTGCCGCCAACGATTTGGACGTTTTCTGATCAGCGCGCGTTCCTAAGAATTCAAACCGCATTCGCGGTGAGCGCGTCGACAATGCCGTCGACGATCTCCTCGATCATCGCCTTGTCGTCGCCCTCGCCCATGACGCGGATGACCGGCTCGGTGCCGGACGGCCGCACCAAAAGGCGGCCGTGGCCGTTGAGCCGCGCTTCGGCGCTCTTGATCGCCGAGCGCACGTTGGCGTGCTCGAGCGGCTTGCCGCTCTCGTAGCGCACGTTCTTGAGCACCTGCGGCAGCGCGTCGAAGCGGCGGCAGACCTGCGATACCGGCTGGCCCTGCTTCTGCACCACCGCGAGCACCTGCAGCGCGGCAACGAAGCCGTCGCCGGTGGTGGTGTAGTCGGACAGGATGATGTGACCGGATTGCTCGCCGCCGACGTTATAGCCGTGCTCGCGCATGTGCTCGAGCACATAACGGTCGCCGACCGGGGTGCGCACGAGTTCGATGCCGAGGCCGCTCAGGTGGCGCTCGAGGCCGAGATTCGACATCACCGTGCCGACGATGCCGGGCTTGGCGAGCCGGCCGTCGTCGCGCCAGCTTTCGGCGATCACCGCCAGAACCTGGTCGCCGTCGATCAGGTGGCCGTGCTCGTCGGCGATCAGCACGCGGTCGGCGTCGCCGTCGAGCGCGATGCCGATGTCGGCGCGCATCTCGCGGACCTTGCGGCAGAACGCTTCCGGCGCGGTCGAGCCGCATTCGTGATTGATGTTGAAACCGTCCGGCTCGACGCCGATCGGCACCACGTCGGCGCCGAGTTCCCAGAGCGCGTCGGGCGCGACGCGGTACGCGGCGCCGTTGGCGCAGTCGATGACGATGCGCAGGCCTTCGAGCGACAGGTTACGCGGCAAGGTGCGCTTGGCGAATTCGATGTAGCGGTCGTGCACGCCGTCGATGCGCTTGGCGCGGCCGAGATCGCGGCTGCGGGCAAGCCGTTTGGTGAGATCGGAATCGATCAGCGCCTCGATCTCGTGCTCGGCCTCGTCGGACAGCTTGTAGCCGTCCGGACCGAACAGCTTGATGCCGTTGTCGTCGAACGGATTGTGCGAGGCCGAGATCATGACGCCGAGATCGGCGCGCATCGAGCGGGTCAGCATGGCGACCGCCGGCGTCGGTATCGGGCCGAGCAACAGCACGTCCATGCCGACCGAGGTGAAGCCCGCGACCAGAGCGGTTTCGATCATGTAGCCGGACAGCCGCGTGTCCTTGCCGATCACCACGCGATGACGATGTTCGCCGCGCCGGAACACGAGTCCCGTCGCCTGGCCGGTCTTGAGCGCCAATTCGGGCGTGATCACGCCGTTGGCGCGGCCGCGAATGCCGTCGGTGCCGAAATACTTACGAGCCATTTTCGGATGCCCCGCCACCCGCCTCTCGAAAGCGGATACTAACCGCTTTTCCCGGACTGTTGCTGTAAAAGGCAGCAGTAATCTTACTGCATGCGCTAACGTTCCGTTCAGTATAGATCAAATAAGGCCCGCTCGCGTCAACGGCCTGCCGCGCGGCAAGTGCGCCCGCGTGCCGCGCCTGGGCATTAAGTTTCTTGGCATTAAGTTTTACGGCTTGTGCTTGTCGCGCTTGCTCGGCGGCGGCTGCGTCACCGCGACCGGATCCGAGCCGGGGAAGCTGTCCTGCAGGCCGCGATCGAGCGCATCGTCGAGCGCCTCTTTGCGCTTCCTCTCACGCTCCTTGCGTTCCTCGCCATGCCGCTGGTGATCGGGATGCTCGCCGCGGGGCGAATGGGAGTCCGGCCGGTGCGGAGAGTCGATCATGTTCGGGTTCCCTGTGCGTTTTCGAGCGAAAAGCCGCGGGCAGACGCCAACTGAGCCGGCCTGAGGTCTGCCGGATAACCGCCGGGAAGGCGCCGTGTTCCGCCGTTCCGCGGCGGCCGGACCGCCGTACCGGCTTTGTGCTATCAAGGCGCGAGGGAGAGCCTGGGGACCCGCCATGAAAGCCATGACCTGCATCGAGGATTTGCGGCAGACCGCCCGCCGCAAGGTGCCTCGCGCCTTCTTCGACTATGCCGATGGCGCGGCCTATGCCGAGCAGACGCTGCGCGCCAACAGCGCCGACTTGCAAGAGATCAAGCTGCGCCAGCGCATCCTGGTCGACGTCGCCGCGCGCACCACCAAGACCCAAGTTCTCGGCGAGCCGGCGGCGCTGCCGCTGATGCTGGCGCCGATCGGGCTATGCGGCATGCAGCACGGCGACGGCGAAATCCTGGCCTGCCGCGCCGCCCAGGAGGCCGGCATCCCGTTCACGCTGTCGACCATGTCGATCTGCTCGATCGAGGATGTCGCAGCCGCGGTGGAAAAGCCGTTCTGGTTTCAGCTCTACGTCATGAAGGACCGCGGCTTCATCCGCTCGCTGATCGAGCGCGCGGCAGCGGCCAAATGCAGCGCTCTGGTGCTCACCGTCGATCTGCAGGTGCTCGGCCAGCGGCACAAGGACATCCGGAACGGCATGACGGTGCCGCCCGAGCTGACACGCATCGACACCTTGCTCGACATCGCCACCAAGCCGACCTGGGCGCTGAGCATCCTGCGCGGCAAGCGCAAGACGTTCGGCAACATTTCCGGCCACGTCGCCGGCATGGAGAACGTCAATTCGCTGTCGACCTGGATCTCCGGGCAATTCGATCCGGCGCTGAACTGGAAAGACGTCGAGTGGATCGCCGGACTATGGGGCGGCAAGCTCATCCTCAAAGGCATCCTCGACGTCGAGGACGCGCGCATCGCGACCAAGACCGGCGCGTCGGCGCTGATCGTCTCCAATCACGGCGGCCGGCAGCTCGACGGCGCGCCGTCCACGATCTCGATGCTGCCGAAGATCGTCGACGCGGTCGGCTCCGACATCGAGGTGATGTTCGACGGCGGCATCCGCTCCGGCCAGGACGTATTTCGGGCGCTGGCGCTCGGCGCACGCTCCTGCATGTCGGGCCGCGCCTACATCTACGGGCTCGGCGCCGGCGGCCAGGCCGGCGTCGCCCGCGCCATCGAGATCATCAAGAACGAGCTCGACGTCACGATGGCGCTGACCGGGACCAAGAGCGTTGCCGAGATCGGCCGCGATTCACTAGTGATGTGAGGCTTGGTTAAGCTCCGCTCATTCCCGCGCAAGCGGGAGTCCAGACTGGGTCCCCGCTTTCGCGGGGACGAGCGGGATAGGACGCTTCTTACTCTTCCTTATACCCGTACGCCTGGGCGTTGCCGGTGGCGCCGTAGTATTTGTAGGGCAGGAATTTGCCCGACATGGTGATCTTGACCCGGTCGCCTTTCGGATCGGCCTGGCGCTCGAGCTGCAGGTCGAAGTCGATGGCCGACATGATGCCGTCACCGAACTCTTCCTCGATCAGCGCCTTGAGCGCCGGGCCCTGGACCATGACCAGCTCGTAGAAGCGGTAGAGCAGCGGATCGGTCGGCGGCATCGCCGTGCCGCGATAGGGCGTCTCGTTGAGCAGCGCCTGCTCGCCATTCGACAGGCCGAACAACTCGGCCGCCTTGGCGACCTGCGGCTTGGTCAGCTTCATCTGGCCGAGCAGCGCGCCGGTGACCAGCATCGGCGACATGCCGCCGATCTCGCCGCAGATGTATTTCCAGGTCCAACCCTTGTCGCGTTTGATGCCGAGTATCTTCTCGGTGAGTTCGGCTCGCGTCATGTCACCCTCCCATCGTTGGCACGCCGGCGCCTCATCAGGAAGCAAGTGCCGTGCCAACGCCTCTCGCTTCTCCCATGCTTAATTTATCACCTCATGGCCGGGCTTGCCCCGGCCATGAGAGTCGGAAACCGCCGCATCTTCCTCAGCGCGGCACGACGCCGCCGCGTCCGACATTGATGCGGCTCACGTTGTAGCTGCCATCCGGCTGCTTCTGCGCGCGCAGCGCCGCGAACGCTACGCCGGGCTTGAGCGCGCTTTGATCGCTGATGATGTAGCGCACGATCGGCACGTCCGGGCCGACCACAATCTTCTTCTCACCGTCCTTGTATTTGACGGTGACGACCGGTCCCGCCACGTTGGTCACGGTAGCGCCGACGGTGCCGTTGGTCATGGTGCCGTTTGGCGCGCCATCCCATGGGCCATGACCTTCGCCGGTGCCACGCATCGAGTCGGCGAAGATATGAACCTCGACCGCCTTCTGCGTCCCATCCGGTTGCGGCATCGCCCCGCTGCCGATGTAGGCGCCATCCTTGATGTCGGCCACAGTGGCTTTTGCTACTTCGACGACCATAAGCTTGTCGGCAAGATTGAGCTTGAGCGGCGCGCCCTTGTCCGATTTGGCGGTCACGGTCTTGCCGTCGACGTTCTCGACCGTGCCGCGCAGGCGCACGCCTTGCGGCGCCTGGGCAAAGACCGTTGCAACGGCGAACGCCGCCGCGACAACTCCGAGGACCAGTGATTTTTTGATCATGTTACGCTCTCATGAATTCATGAATACGGTTCGGCTTGCGTTCGCCCGCCGCGCAAGATGACGCGGGGGCTTGTTCATCAGACGCTGGTTTCCCGCTTTCGCGGAAAGGCAGCGGAGGCGTTCACATCGGCGGCGCGGCGCCGCCGCGGCCGACATTGATTCCCGGCGCAGCGATCGTGCCGTCCGGATTGCGCTTGCCGGCAAAGAGGATCATCTGCGCGCCGGGCTTCACGTCGCCCATGTTGCCCGGTTCGAATCGCACCACCGGCGTATTGGGCGGCACGGTGACTTTCTTCTCGCCGTCGGCGTATTTCACCGTCATCACCTGACCGTCGACGCTCGCGACCGTCGAGGAGACGTCGGCGTTGGTCATGGTACTGCCGGGCTCGCGGTCCCAGGGGCCGAAACGCGCCGGCACCACGCCGCGCTGCGCATCCATGAAGATGTGCAAGCCGATCGCCTTCTGGCTGCCGTCCGGCTGCGGCATGGCGGTGACGCCGATGAACGAGCCGACCTTGATGTCGGCGAGCGTCGCCTTCTCCATCGCGATGATGCGCGGATTGTCGGCGAGCTTGACGACTTCGGTCTTGCCGTCACGGGCCTTCACCGTCACGGTATTGCCCTCGACCTTTTCGATGGTGCCGCGGACGCGCACCGGCGGCGGACCGCCCGGCGGCTGCTGTGCCAGCGCGAACGCCGGCATTACGACAAGCGACACGACGGCGAGAATGCCGGCCAGCAGTCTGTTCATTGTGTCCTCCTTCATGAGTCGCGCGATGGGACTGGAGACGCGATCCAATCCCACTTGGTCGCGACCGATCGTGAGACCGGACGAGGACCCGTAGCTAACGCCAAACTCCGTAATCGCCAAAAGAGACGTTCGGCGCTTGCAACGTCCCATCCGCCTGCTTCTTCGCAGCGAAGATGAAGATTTTTTGCCCGGCCTTCAGATCGCCAACGCCGGCCTTTTTGGACATCGTGATCTCGGCATTCGGCGGCACGATGATTTTCTTCTCGCCGTCCTTGTATTTGACGGTCAAAGTCTGACCATCGGTGCCGGTGACCTGATTGGCCACGGTCGCATTGGTCATCGTGCTGCCGGGCGCAAAGTCCCACTGGCTAAACCCTTCGCCCGGGTGCACGTTCGGTGGGAAGATGTAAATTGCGGTCGCTTTTTGACTGCCGTCCGGCTGCGGCATGGCGGTGACCGCGATGTACGACCCGTCTTTGATATCCGACAGTGGGGCCTTGACGATTTGATTGACCGGCGCGTTGTCGGCGAGCCGGATCTTATACGCGGTACCCTCTTTGGTTTTTACGTCGAGCACCGACCCGTTGACGCTCTCGATCGTGGCCCGCACCCGAACCACCTGCGGCGCCTGTGCCACCGCCGACGAAGCCGCGATCAAGAGCGCAATCGCCGTCGCGCTCGCCATTCTTCGTGTCATTGTGATCATTGCATCCTCCCAGGAACTACGCCTGCGTTGCACGTCCGGCCGGTCGGCGCGCAAGTCTCTTAACCCCGCTGCGGGGAGGTTATTCCAGTCGCCTAGACCGCGGAAGAGCCGAGGTCGGCTTCGACCAGGGCACGCAATTCCGGCGTCACCTCGGCCGTCTTGCCGAACCACACCGCAAAGCCGCGCACGGCCTGATGCAATAGCATGCCAAGCCCATCGGCGGTGCGCAGGCCCCGCGCGCGGGCAGCGCGCAACAGCGGCGTCGATAACGGCACATAGACGAGATCGGCGACGACTGCATGACCGGGCAGGCGCCCCACGTCGATCGGCAATGGCGGCTGACCGGCCATGCCGAGCGTGGTCGCATTCACCAGCAGGCCGGCATCGGCCAGCACGCTCTCATCGCCCCAATCGGCGAGCTGAAGGCGGCTGCCGAAGCGCCGGCGCAAAACTTCGGCGCGGCTGCGTGTCCGGTTGACGACAATGACGCGGCCGACGCCGCGCTCGATCAGGCCATAGACCACGCCGTGCGCGCCGCCGCCGGCGCCGAGCACCACCGCGCTGTCAAGCCCGCGATGCCATTGCGGCGCCGCGGCATCGAGATTGTCCAAAAATCCTTCGACGTCGGTATTGGTCGAGCGCAGCACGCCGCCGTCGAGCCACAGCGTGTTGGCGGCGCCGACCGCTTGGGCGCGCTCGTCCGGCTGTGACAGCGCGAGCGCCGCTTCCTTGTGCGGCACCGTGACATTGGCGCCCACATAACCGCGCGCCGCAAGTGTGCGCACGAACTCGGCAAACTCGTCCGGCGGCACCGCCTCGCGCCGGTATTCGCCGGCGATGCCGTAGCGCTTGAGCCAATAATTATGGATGAGCGGCGAGCGCGAATGCGCAATCGGCCAGCCAATCACACACGCGGCGCGAGGCCGCGCGTTCACGCCTCGTCCGCCACGGCGTTGCGCAGCAGGCCGATGTCCGGACATTCAACCTCGATGGTGTCGCCCGGCTTGAGCCAGACCGGCGGATCGGCCTTGACCTTTTTGATCGGCGTGCCGGTGCAGATGACGTCGCCCGGCTTGAGCGTCATGAACGTCGTCGTGTAGGCGATGATGTCGGCGAACGAGAAGATCATGC
Organism: Xanthobacteraceae bacterium; assembly: GCA_035651875.1. Taxonomy (GTDB): domain Bacteria; phylum Pseudomonadota; class Alphaproteobacteria; order Rhizobiales; family Xanthobacteraceae; genus BOG-931. The sequence continues at coordinate 35,804 of DASRET010000002.1, read as the reverse complement.
TGGCGGTGGTGTCGTCCTGCGTGACCTCGCCGTTCTTGCGCACCGTAAGGTGCAGCGGTTTACTCACGTCGAGATCGGTCGCGATCCACGGGCCGATGCCGCCGGTGGCGTCGAAATTCTTGCCCTGGGTGACGTTGAACTGGCCGTGCCGGGTCCAGTCGCGGATCGTGCCTTCGTTGGCGAGCGTGACGCCGGCGATGGTTTCCAGCGCCTTGTCTTTCGGCACGTGCTTGCATTCGCGGCCGATGATGATGGCGAACTCGCCCTCGTAATCGAGCTGCTCGGAAATCTTCGGCCGCACCAGATTTTGGCCGGAGCCGACCAGCGAGTTCGGAGCGCGGTAGAACATGCTCGGATATTTCGGATTGTTGGTGACGTTATAATCCTGGCCACGGTTGGCGTAGTTGATGCCGATGCACAGGATCTTTTCCGGCGCCAAAAGCGGCGGCAACAGCTCGACGTCGGCAAGCCGCACGTCCGGACGCACGCCCTCCGAAGCCGCCTTGGCCTCGCCGAGCGCCTGGGCGCGAAAAACTTCGAGCAAGCTCGAGAACCGGCTCAGGCGCCCGCGCAGGTCGACGATGCCGTCGCCGATGACGGCGCCGAAACTCGGCCGGCCGCGGAAATTATAGGTCGCAAGGCGCATGTCGCGTCTCCCCGGGGATGCTCTCGCCGCAAGCGGCGGCCCCATCCGCCGCCCGCGCTCCGGGCGTTGTGTTAGGAGTCATCGCCGCGGCGGTCAACGGCTTCTCGTGTGACCTCGCACCGCGGCTTTGGCGGGATGGTTTTTCATTCCACGGTGATGCCGGCGAACTTGATCACCTTCGCCCATTTATCGGTTTCGGCCGCGATAAACGTGGCGAACTCGCCGGGCGACATGGGCATGGGCGCGCCGCCCAAGCCGACCAGCTGCTCCTTGAGCTTCGCATCGGCCAAGCCGGCGTTGATTTCACGATTGAGCTTGTCGACGATCTCGGCGGACACGTTTTTCGGCGCGCCGATGCCGAACCACGCCGTGGCCTCGTAGCCCGGCACGAACTCGCCCAAGGCGGGAACGTCCGGCAGCGCATCGGAGCGCGCCGCCGACGTAACCGCCAGTGCACGCAGCTTGCCTTCCCTGATATGCGGCAGCGTCGACAGCGTCGGCTCGAACATCATCTGCACCTGGCCGCCGAGCAGATCGACCAGCGCGGGGCCGCCGCCGCGGTAGCCGACGCGCACAAGGTCGAGGCCGGTCATGAACTTGAACAGCTCGCCGGCGACGTGCGGCACGCTGCCGTTGCCCGCCGATGCCATGTTGATCTTGCCGGGATTGGCCTTCGCGTAGGCGATGAACTCGGGAACGGTTTTGGCCGGCACGCCAGGATTGATCACCATGACCTCGGGTACGCGCACGATGCCGGCAACCGGCGCAATGTCGCGAATGAAATTGAAACTGAGATTATGATAGAGCGTCGCGTTGATCGCAGCCGGCGCCGGGACCAGCAGCAGCGTGTAACCGTCCGCGGGCGCCCGCACCACCGCTTCGGTGGCAATGTTGCCGCCGGCGCCGGTGCGGTTCTCGACGATAAACTGCTGGCCAAGGCGCTGCGACAGCCACTGCGCCATGAGCCGCGCCGAGATGTCGTTGGGCCCGCCGGCGGCGAAACCGACGAGGATGTGAACGGGCCTGGTCGGATAATCCAGCGCCCAGGCCGGACGATGGAGCAGCGGCAGTCCCGCCGCCGCGGCGGCGAGCCGAAGCAATTGCCTGCGCTTCATTGTGGCCCCCATCGGCGACGCAGGAACGACCCATGCCGGGTGCGTGGTCTCCGATCAGTCTAATACATTTCATGACGCGGCCGCTTGCCGATTTTCGGGGCTTGAGGAGCCCGTCCGATCAGGCGCCAAAAAAGACGACACTGCCCCGCTGTGGGGCAGTGCCGCCGTGAATGCTTCGGTGAGCGCTGAAGATCAGTCGTTGTCGTGGCGCTCTCTCTTGATGATGACCGTCCGGTGATGACGCTCAACCGGCATAAAATGCCGATGATGCTTTTTGATGACGACCGTCTCTTCGGCCTTGGCGGGCGATACATTCGGGACGATCACGGCAAGCGCCGCTAACGCAGCAATCGAAAGAATCAGTTTTTGCATCATTGCCTCCTTTGGGATGCAAAACGGACCAAACATAACGTTCAATAACCGACTCTTGTTCCATGCCCGCTGATGTATCCGTCATCGTGGCGGTGTTGCCGTTTGCCGGGCGTCTTCATTGTTGCTCATGCTGCGGCGCGAAGCAGGCCGCGATGCAGCATTAAAGCAACCGCACCGCGGAACTTTCAGCGGGGGCAGCGAATTTTTAGGTCGCGCGAAGGGCGACATTGGAGATGTTTTATGAATTCCCCCATGAACACTGCCGTAGTGGCACAAGAAGCGAATACCGGAGTGGCATGGGATGCGGTTGCGGCGGGCGCAGTGGCGGCGGCTGCGTTCACCGTGCTGCTGGTCGCGTTGGGCGCCGGGCTCGGTTTCTCCGCGATCTCGCCCTGGAGCGACAGCGGGCTGTCGGCCGGCGGTTTCAGGACCGCGACCGGCATTTATCTCGTGCTCATCAGCATCATGGCGTCGGCGATCGGCGGCTACATGGCGGCGCGCTTGCGGACCCGTTTCATCGGCCTGCACGACAACGAGGTGTATTTTCGCGATAGCGCCCATGGCTTCATCGCCTGGGCGTTCGCCACGGTTTTGACCGCAACCGCGCTCGGCGCAGCGCTGACCCACATCGCCAACGGCGCCGCTTCGGGTCTGACCACGGCCGATCCCCAGAGCAACCCGCAGGCGGTCTATGTCGACAAGCTGTTCCGCAGCTCCAATCCCAGCGCGCCCGCGGCTGCCACGTCGGTGGCGCCGCAGAGCGCTCCGAATGGCGCAACGCCGCGCGCCGAGGTGCTGCGGCTGTGGACCGCAAGCTTTGCGCGTAACAAAGATCTCGCGCCCGACGACCGCGCCTATGTGGCGCGCCTGGTGGCGGCGCAGACCGGCCTGTCGCAAGACGACGCACAAAAGCGTGTCGATCAGGTCGTGACCGAAGAGAAGACGGCGCTCGACCAGGCGCGCCGCGGTGCGGCCAAGCTGTCCTTTTGGCTCGCCGCCGCATTGCTGTTCGGTGCGTTCGCCGCGAGCCTCGCCGCGGTCGAAGGCGGCATGTTGCGCGACGGCAGCTGGAACGAGCGGGTCCTGGTCCCGCGCACCCTGTAAGGAATGCACCTATAAGGAATAAGGAGACACGCCATGGGTTTGGGTCGAGGACTGCTGCTGTGGATGCTGGGCATCCCGCTGCCGATCATTATTCTGCTTGCCCTTTTCTGGCGCTGATACCGTCGCAGGTACGACGAGCCGCGGCAAAACGCCGGCCGCCGGCTAGTCATTGCTGATCCCACCGTTGAGAGCGTTGCACCTTCCGGCATAGCTTCTTGCCGGCCGGTCGAGACCGATCCTGCGGATGAGAAGTCGCAGGACCCGGGCCGGCATGGCCGTGTTGTCATGACGATGGCGCAACCGATCGAAGAGCATGCCGCCTTGCAGCTGTCGGTGAGCGAGGCGCAAACCATCGTGGCGGAAGCGGCGCACCGCTATTTCGACGACCGCCGGGCTCGGATCGAGGATTTCGTCGACCGGCATTTTTCGCTTTCCGGCTCGCTCGCTTTGCACCGCAAGGCGCTCGGCTGGGATCTCCTCAAGGCGCCGGCCAATATCGCCCTCGCGGTGCCGTATATCGGCGCGCAGCTGACGGCGCGGATCGCCGGACGACTGGGCGCCGAGCGGCTGTCGCGCACTCTCGCCACGCGGTCCATTCTGTTCAAGACCGCGGTTGCCCGCGAGATCGAGTGGCTGCTGATGACCGATTTGTTGGAGCTGCCGTTCCGGCAAGGCGGCCGCAGCTCGCGTAAGGACGCTTTGGCCGAGGCGGTGTTGGCGTCACCGTACGTTCAATCCGCTTTCGCCGAACTTCTCGAAGCCATTCGCGTGCGCGGCAGCGACCGCGACTTTCGCGACAGCTTGGAGCACATGATCGCGACCTACACGGAAACCCGCGCCGCCGCCGCCGAGATCACGACGACGATGATCGCCATGGCGGCGGGCGCTGCGGTACTCAAGCAGATGACGCCCGGCGCCATGGTGCTGGGACCGGCGCTCGCCGGTGTCATCGCCTATGACGCGGCCGTTGCCTCGTTCCCGTTGGGACAGACCCTGGGCGCGCTCTGGTACACGACGTTCCCGGTCAGCGCCTCGCCGGCGCTGGTCATGAGCATGACCGGCGGCTTGATGGCCGCGAGCGCGGTGCTTGCCGCCTTCTCCGGCATCGTCGCCGATCCGCTGCAGCGCAGGCTCGGGCTGCATCGCCGCCGCCTCGTTCGGCTCATCGATGCATTGGAGCGGCATTTCACCAGCGCGACCGGAGACTTTGTCGCGCGCGATCATTACGTCGCGCGCCTGCTCAGCCTGTTCGAGCTGCTGTCCGGTGCCTATCGGCTGGCGAAGTAGCCGCGAGCCTTTTGGATTCGGTTCAGCTCAGCTTGATGTTGGCGAACTTGACCACCTTGGCCCACTTGTCGACTTCGGCAGCGATGAATTTGCCGAACTCGGCCGGGCTCATCGGCATCGGCGTGCTGCCCATCTGAACCAGTCGTGCCTTCAAGGCCGAATCGGCCAAGCCTGCATTGGTTTCTTTGTTGAGGATGTCGACGACTTCGGCGGGCGTGTTTTTCGGCACATGAGTGCCGAACCAGATGCTCGCCTCATAGCCTGGCACGAAATCGGCCATCGTCGGCACATCCGGCAAAACGTCGCTGCGCGCCGCCGTGGTCACCGCCAACGGCCGCAACCGGCCACCCTGGATATGCGGAAGCGACGTCACGACCGGATCGAACAGCACTTGGATCTGACCGCCGAGCAAACCGGTCATGGCCGGGCCCTGGCCGCGATAGGGCACGTGGACCATGTTGACGCCGGCCAGCATCTTGAACAATTCGCCGGCCACATGCGTGGCGAAGCCGACGCCGCCCGAGCCGAAATTGATGACGCCCGGATGGGCTTTGGCGTAGGCGATGAATTCCGGAACGGTCTTGGCCGGAAACGACGGCGTCACCACCATGACGAACGGGCCGCGGATGAGGCCTGCGACCGGTGCCAGATCGCGCTCCAGGCTGAAATCGAGGTTCTGATAAAGCGTCGCGTTGATGGCGTCCGAGGTCGCGGTCAGGTGCAGCGTGTAGCCATCAGGCGCCGCCCGCACCACCGCTTCGGTGCCGATATTACCGCCGGCGCCCGGGTGGCTCTCGACGACGAACTGCCGGCCGAGCCGCTGCGACAGCCAGGCGCCCATCAGGCGCGCCAGAATGTCGGCGGCGCCGCCGGGCGCCGCGCTGAGGATCCAGCGCACCGGATGCGTCGGATAATCGAGTGCGGCTGCGCTGCCGGGCAAAGCCGGAAGCGCGGCAGCGCCCACCGCCAGATGCAAGAATTTGCGGCGCGGAAGTCTCATGGCTTTGCACAATCGTTGTTAGCTGCCCATCAGGACGGACTCGTCGATCGCAGATATTTGTTGAACCAATCGAGCGTGCGCTGCCACGCCAGCTTCGCGGCAGCCTCGTCGTAGCGCGGCGTGGTGTCGTTGTGGAAGCCGTGATTGGCGCCTTTGTAGACGTAGCCTTCGTGGGTCACATGGGCTGCCGTCAACGCGGCATCGAAGGCCGGCCATCCCGACGTGATGCGGGTGTCGAGTTCGCCGTAATGCGCAAGGAGCGGCGCTTTGATTTTGGCGGTTTCCTGGGCACTAGGTTGGCTGCCGTAGAACGGAACGCCCGCGGCCAGATCGCCGCCCATCTGCACCGCCAATTGATTGACCACGCCGCCGCCAAAGCAAAAACCGACGGCGCCGAGCTTGCCGGTGCTGAACGGCTGCGCTTTCAGCCACGCCGCCGCGGCAACAAAATCCTGGGTCATCTTGCCCCGGTCGAGCCCTGCGAACAGCTTGGCGCCTTTCTCATCGTCGCCCGGATAGCCGCCAACGGACGTCAGGCTGTCCGGCGCAAACGCGATGAAATTGGCGACGGCGAGGCGGCGCGCCACGTCCTCGATGTAGGGATTGAGCCCGCGGTTCTCGTGAACCACGAGAACCACCGGCAGTTTTGCCGCCGCCGCCGGCCGCACCAGGTAGCCCTTGATGCTGCCGTTGCCCTGCGGCGACGGCACCGTCGCGCTTTCAGATTTGATACGCGCGTCGTTGGGCTGCACCTGGATCGCCCAGGCGTAGTTCGGCTTGAGCATCTCGAACAGCGCCGCCGCGGTCAGGCCGCCGACCGCGAATTTCTGCGCCCCGTCGAAAAAGGCGCGGCGACTAATCTCGCCGTGCACGTAGCCATCGAACAGGTTGAGCAGTTCCTGCGGAAAATCCGATGCCTTTTTCCGTTCCAAGGCTGTGTCCCTCCGTGGCTGTGCGACCGATTATATTGACTGTGGCCGCGCAAAAAAGGCCGAAATGATCGTCTCCAGTCGGCGCCTGCAGATGCTAGGATCGCGACGCCGATCCCTCCGCCGAGAAGGAGCACGGGCCCATGACGATGCCGCACCGCCGATTTCTGCTCACCGCCGGGGCTGCAGCCTGTGCAGCGGCGTTCGGTCCCAGCGCGGGCGCGCAGACTTATCCGGCGCGGCCGGTGCGGATCATCATCGCCACCACGGCCGGCGGCAGCACCGACATCGCGGCGCGTCTCATCGCGCAATGGCTGACCGAAAAACTCGGCCAATCGTTCGTCGTCGAAAACCGCCCCGGTGGCAACAACAATGTCGGCACCGAGTATGCCGCGCACGCGCCGGCGGACGGCTATACGCTGTTCATGGCCAATTCGGTGAACTCGATCAACGCCGTGCTGTACACGAAGCTCGGCTACGACTTCGTGACCGATTTCATTCCGATCGTGCACTTCATGCGGTCGCCGATCCTCTTCATGGTGCACCCTGCGGTGCCGGCCAAGACGGTGCCGGAGTTCATCGCTTACGCCAAGGCAAACCCGAACAAGATCAGCATGGCGTCGGGCGGCAGCGGTTCGTCCGGCCATCTGGCCGGCGAACTGTTCATGATGCGGACCGGGGTCAAGCTGATCCACGTGCCGTACCGCGGCGAATCGGTGGCGATGACCGACGTGCTGGCCGGCCAGCCGCAAGTGGTGTTCGCCACGTCGGGCTCCTCGATTGCATTCGTGAAGTCCGGCGCCGTGCGCGCGCTCGCCGTCACCTCGACGTCGCGGATCGAGCAATTGCCCGATGTGCCGGCCATGGCCGAGTTTCTGCCCGGCTACGAAGCGAGCGGCTGGAGCGGCCTGTGCGCGCCCAAGAATACGTCTGCCGCGATCGTCGCTCTGCTCAACAAACAGGTCAACGACGCCCTCGCCACGGCCGCGATCCGCAACAAGATCGCCACCATGGGCGGCGTCGCGCCCGGCGGCTCGTCGGCCGATTTCGCCAAATACATCGGCGACGAGGTCCGCAAATGGAAGGACGTCGTGGCGTTCGCCGGCATCAAGGTTGAATGAGACCCGGTCGCCGAGTTCAGAACTCAAGCTACCAAAGAGAAGGAGAATACATGAGCACCGGTACGTTTCTCGCCATCTTCCTCGCCAACAAATCGAGCCCGCGCATGGCGGCATGGAACGCGCTGTCCGAGGAGGCGCGCAACGCGAAAATGCAGGAGGGCATGGCAGGCTGGAAAGCATGGGTCGACAAGCATCAGGCCGCGATCGCCGGCATGGGCGGGCCGCTCGGCAAGACCAAAAAGATAAGCGAGCGCGGCATCGAGGACATCAGCAACCAGATGAGCGCCTACACGGTCGTCCGCGCCGAGTCCCATGAGGCCGCCGCCAAGATGTTCGAGAACCATCCGCACTTTGCGATCTTCCCGGGCGATTCCGTCGAGGTCATGCCGGTTCTGCCCATACCGGGCGCTTAAGCGCATTGCGGCCGGATCGCGGATGAAGCGCTTTCGCGCATGAAATCGCTCTTTATCGATTGCAACGACCAGCTGGCGTCGGTGTGGCAGCGCGTGCTGCGCGCCGACGATCCGCCGATCGAGGTCAACAGAAAACCGTTCGCGCCGGCCGAGCTGCCGCGCCTGCTCGACGGCTGCGCCATCTGCATCGACGATCATTCGTACATGCCGACCGAGCTTGTGGCGCAGTGCGGCGCGCTCGAGCACATCGTGTTTCTCGGCACCGGCGCGTCGAGCTACATGAATCCCGCGGAGCTCGCAGCGCGCGGCGTCACGGTCCACACCATCAAGGGCTATGGCGACATCGCGGTGGCCGAGCACGCCGTCGCGCTGATGTTGGCGGCGAGCCGCGACGTTGCCGCCATGGATCGCGGCATCCGCGCCGGCACCTGGTCGACGCGCGAGGGCGTGCAGCTGCGCGGCAAGACGCTCGGCGTCATCGGGCTCGGCGGCATCGGCCACGAGACGGCGCGCATCGGCCGCGGCCTCGGCATGGAAGTGATCGCCTGGAATCGCAGCGCTCGCGACGGCGAGACACTCGTGCCGCTCGACGAGCTGCTCGCCCGCGCCGACGTCATCAGCGTGCATCTTGCGCTCAACGACGACACGCGCGGTTTTCTCGGCGCCGCAGAGATCGCGCGCACAAAGCCGGGCGTGATCCTGATCAACACCGCGCGCGCCGCCTTGGTCGACGAGACCGCGCTCATCGACGCACTGCGCAGCGGCCACATCCGCCACGCCGGCCTCGACGTCTTTCACGCCGAGCCGCTGCGGCCCGATCATCCGCTCGCCGCCATGGAGAATGTCACGCTGACCGCCCACGCCGGCTTCCGCACCCTGGAGGCCTCGATGACACTGCTGCGCCGCGCCATCGACATTGTGCGGGAGATCACCAGTTCGTCATTGCGAGGAGCGTAAGCGACGAAGCAATCCAGGCGGCGCCGCAGCGCTGGATTGCTTCGCTTCGCTTCGCTTCGCTTCGCTTCGCTTCGCTCGCAATGACGGCGATAGCGCCCTTGGCGCCGCAATGCTAATTTGGCCGGCCCTAAAGGTTCGTCCATGCCCGCCCCCCTCTTCGACATCACCTTGCGCGTTAACGGTGAGGACGTGCGCGAGCGCGTCGAGGCGCGCAAAACGCTGGTCGATTTCCTGCGCGAGGACCTCGGTCTGACCGGCAGCCATGTCGGCTGCGAGCATGGGGTCTGCGGCGCCTGCACGGTGCTGCTCGATGGGGCGGTGGTGCGCGGCTGCCTCACGCTCGCGGTGCAGTGCGACGGGGCGAAGGTCGAGACCATCGAGGGCCTGTCGGATTCGGGCGCCATCGCCGACCTGCAGGAGGCGTTCCGTGCCCGGAACGCCCTGCAATGCGGCTTCTGCACCCCCGGCATGCTGATCGGGGCGCAGGCGCTGCTCGGCGGCGCCGGGGTGCCGAGCCGCGACGCCATTCGCGAGCATTTGTCCGGCAACTACTGCCGCTGCACCGGATACCATGCTATTGTGGACGCAATTGAATTCGTCGCCCGGAACCGGGCGGGAAAGGCAGCCTGACGATGAACGAGCATGTCCATACGGCGACCATTTCCGAGCGCGCCGACGAGCTCGAAGAGCAGATGATGCACGAGCTTGCCGAGCGCGTCGCCACCAAGTCGGTGCTGTTCGGCATGGCCGACGGCAAGATCGAGATGATGAACGGCTTCGACTTCAAGAAGAACAATCCGGACAAATACTTTTTGATGAATGCCGATCCGCGGCTGCCGCAGATGCCGGCGAAGCCGACCTTGCTTGATTTCTTCAGGAACCGCTTCGCCTCGCTCAATCACCTCTTGCAAAGTGCGAACCTGGCGCTCAAGAACGGCCACAACGAGAAGATCGTGCTGGCCTGCCTGCTCCACGACATCGGGGTGGCGAGCTTCATCCGCTGCGACCACGGCTACTGGGGCGCGCAGATGATCGAGCCCTATGTCGACGAGGAGGTGAGCTGGGCGGTGCGCATGCACCAGGCGCTGCGCTTCTTCCCCGATCCGTCGGTCGGCTACGAATATCCGCAGATGTACATCAACAATTTCGGCGCCGACTATAAGCCCGAGCCGTACATCGCGCGCGACTACGAGCGCGCGCGGAATCACAAATGGTACATGAGCGCGCGGCTGATCTGCGTCAACGACATCTACGCGTTCGACCCGAACGCCAAGGTCGACCTCGACGACTTCGTCGACCTCGTCGGCCGCAATTTCCGCCAGCCCGAGGAAGGCCTCGGCTTCGACGATTCGCCGTCCGCCCACATGTGGCGCACGCTGATGTGGCCGACGCGGTATTTGTAGGCCGCAAAATTCCCCTCCCCTGAAAGGGGAGGGACGGATTGCCGAAGGCAATCCAGGGAGGGGTCAATGGCGACGGGGCACAAAGAGCTTGCCCCCCACCCGACCGCTTCGCGGTCGTCCTCCCCCTTTCAGGGGGAGGATTAATCGGCATGACCGCCGCCGACGATCAACCCTCCGGTCTCACCGCACTCGACCGGCCGAATTCGTATATCGGCCGCTCGGTGCCGCGGCCGAATTTGTCGCGGCTGACGCAAGGACGCGGCCAGTATGTCAGCGACGTGGCGCTGCCGCGCATGGGCCATGTCGCGTTCGTGCGCTCGCCGCACGCCCATGCGCGCATCAAAAATATCGACGCTGCTCAGGCCGAGACAGCGCCGGGCGTCGTCGCCGTGGTCACCGGCGCCGAGCTATCGAAAGTGATCACGCCGTGGGTCGGCGTGCTCACGCATCTGAAGGGCATCAAGTCGGCCCCGCAGCACGCGCTCGCGGTGGAGCGCGCCTGTTGGCAGGGCGAGGCGGTGTGCGCGGTGGTGGCGCGCACCCGGGCGGAGGCCGAAGACGCCTGCGCTCTGGTCGCCGTGGACTACGAGCCACTGCCGGTCGTCACCGATGCCGAAACCGCGCTCGATCCGGGAACGCCGGTCATCCATCCCGAGCTCGGCGACAATCTGACTTTCGAGCGCACGCTCAATGCCGGCGATCCAGACAAAGGTTTCGCCGAGGCCGATGCGGTGGTGGAAACCACGTTCGTGTTCGGCCGCCACACCGGCGTCACCAACGAGCCGCGCGCCATCGTGGCCGACTGGAATCCGGGCGACGAGCGGCTCACCGTCTATCAGGGCACGCAAGCGCCCCACATGACGCAGAACCTGTTCGCCAAGCATCTCGGCCTCGAAGAGCACCAGGTGCGCGTCGTGACCAAAGACGTCGGCGGCTCGTTCGGCATCAAGGTGCACATCTATGCCGACGAGATGGCGGCGGTGGCGCTGTCGAAATTGCTCAAGCGGCCGATCAAATTCGTCGCCGACCGCCTGGAAAGCTTCGTCACCGACATTCACGCCCGCGATCATCGCATTCACGCCAAGATCGGGGTGACGCACGACGGCGCCATCACGGCGTTTGCCATCGACGACCTGACCGGCATTGGCCCCTATTCGGTCTATCCGCGCACCAGCGGCATCGAGGCCAATCAGATCGTCAATCTGGTAGGCGGGCCGTACGTGTGCCCGAACTACCGCGCGCGCACCCGCGTGGTGTTTCAGAATAAGAACGTGATGTGCCAGTACCGCGCCGTCGGCCACCCGATCGCGACCGCGGTGACCGAGGGACTGGTCGAACTCGCCGCCGCCAAGATCGGCATGGATCCGGTCGAGCTCCGCCGGCGCAATCAGCTGGCCGACGACCAATATCCCGCGACCAGCGCCGCCGGGCTTAAATTCGAGCGGCTGTCGCACCACGCCTCGCTCGACAAGCTTCTGCAGATGATGGACTACGCCACGCTGCGCGCCGAGCAGGCACAGTTGCGCGAACGCGGCATGCATCGCGGCATCGGCTTTGCCTCATTCATCGAGGTGACCAATCCGTCGGCGGCGTTTTACGGCGTCGGCGGCGCGCGCATCTCCTCGCAGGACGGCGCCACGGTGCGGCTCGATGCGACCGGCGCGGTGTTCGTGCATTCCGGCGTCACCGAGCAGGGCCAGGGCGCCGAAGCGGTGCTGGCGCAGTGCGTCGCCACCTCGTTCGGCGTGCCGCTCGAGCGCGTGCGCGTCATCACCGGCGACACCGACAACACGCCCTATGGCGGCGGCACCTGGGCGTCGCGCGCCGCCGGCATCGGCGGCGAAGCCGCCTGGCAGGCCGGCAAAGCTTTACGCGCGAATGTACTCGCCGCGGCAGCCTCCATTTTGCAGGCCGATCCGAAGGCGCTCGACATCCGCGGCGGCATCGTGGTCGACGCCGACACCGGGCGCGAGCGCATGGGCCTCGATGAAGTAGCGCGTATCGTCTACTTCCGACCCGACACCTTGCCGCCCGGCTTTCAGGCCGAGTTCGTGGCGACGCGCCATTACGTGCCGCGCAATTACCCGTTCGCCTTCACCAACGGCGTGCAAGCCTCGTATCTGGAAATCGACATCCGCACCGGCGCAATCAAATTGCTGCGGCACTGGTGCGTGGAGGATTGCGGCACCGTGATCAATCCGCAGCTGGTCGACGAGCAGATCCGCGGCGGCATCGTGCAGGGGATCGGCGCCGCGTTGTTGGAGCACTGCCTCTACGACCGCGACGGCCAGCTTCTGAACGGCAACATGATGGATTATCTTGTGCCGATGGCGGGCGAGATGCCCGACATCGACATCGGCCACGTGGTGACGCCGACCGCCGATTCCGAGCTCGGCGCCAAGGGCGCCGGTGAAGCCGGCACCGCGGGCGCGCCCGGCTGCGTCATGAACGCGGTCAACGACGCGCTCCGCCCGCTCGGCGCCGCGCCGATCACCGCGATGCCGATCACGCCCGAATGCGTGCTGGAGGCGCTACGCCATCCTTCCCCGCGCTAGCGGGGAAGGATGCAAGAGCTTCAACGCATTCTCCCGCGCGATCGCGGCGTGTGTGTCCGGCGACAAAAACCCGGGTGAGGCAAAATCCTTCACCTCTTCGGCCACCACGCCGGCGTTGCAGAACGGCCAGTCGCTGCCGAACAGGATGCGGTCCGGAGCGGCGATCTGGGAGAGCGCGGCCATCGATTGCGGGCCGGAGGCGAGCGCGTTGTCGTACCAGAACGATTTAAGGCCGGCGAAAATATCCGCGCGCGAGTGTTGCGTCAGCCGCTTGTCGATCATCGGCGCCACCGAGAGCCGCCAGGCCAGATAGGGCAGCGTGCCGCCGGCGTGCGAGAGGATGAAACGGATGTTGGGAAAGCGCTCCAGCGCGCCGGAGAACAACAGGTTGACCGCCGCGCGCGTGGTATCGAACGGATATTCGATCATAAAACCCGGCCACGGCAGTGCCAGCGCGCGGCTCGACGGGTGCAGGCCGGGATGGATGTGCACGATTGCGCTGCACGAATCGAGATAGCGCAGCAGCGGATCGAACGCCGCATCGCCGAGAAATTTTTCCTCGTAGCTGGCGAACAGCGAGATGCCCTCGAAGCGCAGCGTCTCCAGGCCATAGCGCGCCTCGGCGATGGCGGCGTCCATGTCGTGCATGGGCAACAGCGCGAAGCAGCCGAACCGCCCCGGGTGCCGCGCGATCAACTCGGCCGCGTAATCGTTGCAGCGCCGCGCGAAGCCCGCAGCGTGGTCGGTCGGTACGAAACCGACGCCCGGCTGCGCCAGCGAGGTGATGGCGAGCGCGATACCGTGCGCGTCCATCAGCTCGAGCGCCAGTTGCGGCGACCAGTCCGGATAGCGCCCGATCGCCGGTCCCCTGCCCGCCTCGTAAACCGCATCGCGATAGAACTGCGGGATCAGGTGAAAATGCACGTCGATCATGCCGGCGTCTGTCGCTGCCATACGCGCCTCGTTGCAATGAGCGGGCAACATAGCGCACGGCACGGCCACTTGTCCGCACGCCCTCGCCTTCTACAATGCGTGAAGGAGTAATTGCATGACGGATTGGAAAGAGCGCCAAGTTCTCATCGTCGGCGGCGGCATCGGCGGGTTGGCGGCGGCACTGGCGCTGGCGCGCCAAGGCATTTCGTCGCAGGTCATCGAGCAGGCGCCGGAGTTCAAGGAGATCGGCGCCGGCATTCAGCTCGGACCCAACGTGTTCCGGATGTTCGACGTGCTCGGCCTCACCGCGCCGATCGGCGCGCTCGCGGTGTTTCCCAACAACCTGATCATGATGGACTCGGTCAGCGGCGAGGAGGTCACGCGCATTCCGCTCGGCGACGCGTTCCGCAAGAAATTCAAGCACTCCTACGCGCTCATCCATCGTGCCGACCTGCACAAGGTGCTGCTCGAAGCCTGCCGGCAATCGGATATGATCCGGCTCGATGCGTCCGAGAAGATCGTCAAGGTCGACGACACCGGCGACGGCATCGTCGCGCGCAGCGAAAGCGGCAAAGAGTATCGCGGCGCGGCGCTGATCGGCGCCGACGGGCTGTGGTCGACCATCCGCCAGATGGTGGTCGGCGACGGCAAGCCGAATGTCGCCGGCCACATCACCTATCGGGCGGTGCTGCCGACCTCGGAGATGCCGGAAAAATTCCGCTGGCGCGACATGGTGCTGTGGGCCGGCGAAAAGGTGCATCTGGTGCATTATCCGCTGCGCACCGGCGAATTGTTCAACCTCGTCGCGGTGTTTCATTCCAACCGCTACGAGGAAGGCTGGGACAGCTACGGCGATCCGACCGAGCTGCATGAGCGGTTCTCAAAAACCTGCGAGCCGGTGCGCACGCTTCTGAACAAGATCGAAAGCTGGCGCATGTGGGTCTTATGCGACCGGCCACCGATCAAGGACTGGAGCCGCGGCCGCATCACGCTTCTGGGCGATGCCGCGCATCCGATGCTGCAATATCTGGCACAGGGCGCCGGCATGTCGATCGAGGACGCGGTCTGCCTTGCCGATTGCGTGGTGGCGGCGAACGGCGACTATGCGGCGGCATTTCGCGCCTATCAGCAGGCGCGCTATCTGCGCACCGGGCGCGTGCAGATCATGGCGCGGGTCTACGGCGAGTTCTATCACGCCTCAGGCGTCGCCAAGGAGCTGCGCAATATGATGCTGTCGTCGCGCACGCCCGAAGACGCCATGAGCGGGATGGAATGGCTTTACGGCGAGCAGAAGGAATTGACGCGCGGCGTGCGTATCACGGCGCCGGCTGGGTGAACGGGCGGTGCTCCAATTTACCCATCAGGTCAGTCCGAGGGCCTTTTTGACGGCGGCCCAATCTTCCACCTTGCTGTAAGGGTCGACGATGTAAGCCGAGTCGATCTCGCCCTTGTCGAGCGATGATTTAATGACCTTGAGAGCGTCGTCTTTCGTGATGTAGGCGAGAGCGTCATGGCGTTCCGTACCGTCGCGAATTGTGGTGACGCGCCATACCATCGCGCTGCTCCTTACTTTGACGTCCGCCCCGCCAATTGCTTCAGCGACCATAGCCGATCCACACCACCGGCCGCCATGGCTGGCGTGATCCGCGTCGTCTTGTACTGGGACACAACCGGCTGCTTGGCGATCGACGGGCATCGCGTTCACTTCCGGCTCGCCACCGCACCGCCCCCATGCCGGTTCGGCAGCACGACGCAGGCGCCGCCGGCCATGATGAGCTTGTTGCACAGCTTCTGCAGCGTCGCAAAATCGTTGCCGGAAATCCGGATGGCATACTGCATGGCACCGCCGCGGCCATAGGCGCGGGTCTTCACCACGGCCGCTTCGTGGCCGCCGAGCACGGCCGCGTACTGCTTCTCGACCCGACGGTAGCTCGCCCAGGCGACGCTCTCCGACCAGTTCGCGGCGAGCTGCAGGCCCCAGCGCGGCAGCGGCGGCGGCCCGGCCTCCTCCTCCTGCCGCGGCTTTGGCAGGATCAGGTGGGCGAGCGCGTTGCAGGGCAAGCCGTGCGGCAGCGCGGTTTCGGCGTCCTTGGGCGGCGACGATGACTTCCATTCGTCGGCAGAGTGGCCGGTGGTGATCGCCACGTAATTGCGGGTCTCACCCGGCAAGGTGCCCGTGCCGGCGCGCCAGGCGCTGACCCGGCCGGGCCCGGCGTTATAGCCGGCGGCGGCGAGCCCGAGATTGCCGAACTCTTTGCGCAAGTCGGCCAGATATCCCGCGGCTTTTTGCAGCGCCGCGATGGCATCGAACGGATCGGCCAGTCCGCGGAACTCCGCGGTGGCCGGCATGAACTGCGCAATGCCCTCAGCGCCTTTCGGGCTGACGGCCCGCGCCTTGAAGCGGCTCTCCTGCCAGATCACGCGGGCGAAAAACTCGACCGGCAGACCGTATTCCCCGGCCGATTGCTCGATCGCATGGCAAATATCGTCGGCGCTGGGCGGATACGCGGCCGCCGCGCCTGCATCGGGACCCATCTGTTCGCTGACAGACGGTGCCGCGGGCTGCGCCGCGACCGGCGCGCTCCAGACGATCAAAGCTGCGGCGAGCCACTTTCCCCAATGACCCATGATTCCGCTTAACGCGCCAAGCGGAATTCGGTGCCATCGTGGGGTTGAACGGCCCCTTATTCGGTCTGGCCGATGGCGACCTTCACCCGCTCGACCAGCTCGGGCGACGCCGACACGATCTTGTTCACCAGCGCCTGGACCGCGGCGGCGTTGCGCGGCGAGATCGTCAGCCGGCGCGACTCGGCGGCGGCCAGAAACTCCTCGTCCTTCATCAGCTCGTCGAACGCCTGGCGCAGCGCGGCGACGCGGTCGGCCGACACGCCGGGACCGACCGCGAGCGCGCGGGCGATCGGCGTGCCCGAGATGGCGAACTCGGCCACGTCCTTCTTGTCGGGCGGCGCGATCTCGATCAGCGTCGGCACGTCCTTGAGGTACGACTCGCGTTGCAGCGTGAACTGGGCAAGGAGCCGCACGGTCTTGTCGGCGAGCCATTGCGGCCGCGTGCCTTCGAGATTTTCCCACGACGCCGCCCAGCCGGCGATCTCGCCGCGTTCCATGGCGAGATTGCAGTCGTTGCCGCTCGGATAGCCCGGCACGATCTTGTATTTGGCGCCGAGTGCATCCTTGAGCAGCGAGGCGAACTGATAGGTCAGGTGCGATTTGGCAAACCCGCCGACCACGATGTTGGCGGTGCGCAGATCGTCGATGGTTTTGACCGGCGCGGTGTGCCACACCGCCATCGTGTGCACGATGGCATCGTAGGCGCCGAGCCAGTTGAATTTTTCCGACTTGAAGCGCACGCCGGCCGGGGTCAGCATCTGCGACGTCGCAATGGCGTGCGATTCCAGGATCACGGTGCCGTCCTGCGGCGCGGTGTTGTAGACGTTGTTGGCGGCGATCACGCCGCCGGCGCCCGGCATGTGGCCCATGATGATGTTGGGATTGCCGGGAATGTGCCGGGCCAAATGCTCGGCGATGGTGCGGCCGTAAAGATCAAAACTGCCGCCCGGCCCGGTGCCCATCAGGATGGTGACGGTCTTGCCCTTGTAGAAGTCGGCGACGCCCTCGGCCGCGGCCGGCGAGGCGCTGAGAACCGTGCTGGCAGCCGCCAAAGCTGCAATCATTCCGATAGCGGCGCGGTATGCGCTGGACATGCTTCCCCCTGCTGCGGCTTTCATTGCGCCGCTCGTGGGCGCGGAGGTTTTCATAGCGGAGGGGCAAGTCAATCGAGCGCAGTGACGCAGCCGCTCTCAGGGCGAGGCCCCGGCGCCGCGGCCTGCATTCTTCGAGGGCCGCTTCGCGGTCGCCTCAGGATGATGAGGTGAACAATTATTGTGGCGCGCCTACGCCCTTCCCCTTCAGCGCGCCCCCGATCTCATCCAAGATCGCCGGATCGTCGATCGTCGCCGGCATGGTCCAGGGTTCGCCGTCGGCGATTTTTTTGATGGTGCCGCGCAAGATTTTGCCGGAGCGGGTTTTGGGCAGGCGCGCCACCGTGATCGCCAATCGGAACGAGGCGACCGGGCCGATTTTTTCGCGAATGAGCGCGACGCATTCCTTCTCGATCTCGGCGGGCGGCCGGTTGACGCCGGATTTGAGCACGATGAAGCCGCATGGCACTTCGCCCTTGAGCGCGTCGGCGATGCCGAGCACAGCGCATTCGGCGACGTCGGGATGCGCCGCCAGCACCTCCTCCATGCCGCCGGTGGAGAGGCGGTGGCCGGCGACGTTGATGATGTCGTCGGTGCGGCCCATGACGAAGACGTAGCCGTCGTCGTCCTTGTAGCCGGCGTCGGCGGTTTTGTAGTTGCCGGGAAATTCGGTCAGATAACTTTCGCCGAAGCGGTCGTCGGCCTCCCAGAGCGTCGGCAGGCAGCCGGGCGGCAGCGGCAGTTTTATCACGATCGAGCCCATCTTGCCGGGCGCGACATCCTTGCCGGCCTCGTCGACCACGCGCACGTCGTAGCCCGGCATCGGCACCGTGGCCGAGCCGTATTTGACCGGCAAGGTGCCGAGTCCGACCGGATTGCCGGCGATGCACCAGCCAGTCTCGGTCTGCCACCAATGATCGAGCACCGGCACCTTGAGCAGATTTTCCGCCCAGATCACGGTGTCGGGATCGGCGCGCTCGCCGGCCAGGAACAGCGTGCGGAATTTGCGGAGATCGTATTGCGCCAGAAATTTGCCGTTCGGGTCTTCTTTCTTGATGGCGCGGAACGCGGTCGGCGCCGTGAACATCGCCGCGCAGCCGTGCTCGGCGATGACGCGCCAGAACGCGCCGGCGTCCGGCGTGCCGACCGGCTTGCCTTCGTAGAGGATGGTGGTGCAGCCGTGCAGGAGCGGCGCATAGACGATGTAGCTGTGGCCGACCACCCAGCCGACATCGGAGGCGGCCCAATACACTTCGCCGGGCGCGACGCCGTACAGATTGGTCATCGACCATTTCAGCGCGACCATGTGGCCGCCGTTGTCGCGCACCACGCCCTTGGGCCGACCGGTGGTGCCGGAGGTGTAGAGAATGTAGAGCGGATCGGTCGCGGCGACTGGCACGCAATCGTAGACCGAGCGGGCGTGGATGAGCGCGTGATCGCGCATCTGCGCCCAATCGCGGTCGCGACCTTCGACCAGCGCCGCTTGCAGTTGCGGCCGCTGCAGGATCAGACAGGCGTCGGGCTTGTGCTGAGCGAGCGCGATCGCCTCGTCGAGCAGCGGCTTGTAGGCGACGGTGCGGCCCGGCTCGAGGCCGCAGCTTGCCGAGAGAATGGCCTTCGGCTTGGCGTCGTCAATGCGCGTCGCCAATTCGCGCGCCGCGAAGCCGCCGAACACCACCGAATGCACCGCGCCGATGCGGGCGCATGCCAGCATGCCGATCACCGCCTCGGGCACCATCGGCATGTAGAGAATGACGCGGTCGCCCTTCTGCACGCCGAGGTCGCGCAGCATGCCGGCCAGCACCTGCGTCTCGGTGAGCAGCCGATGATAGGTGATGCTGCGCTTCACGCGGGCGAGCGGTGAATCATAGATGATCGCTGCATGGTCGCCGCGGCCGGCGTCGACATGGCGGTCGACGGCATTGAAGCAGGTGTTGCAGACGCCGCCGACGAACCAACGGCCGTAAATGCCGCCGTCTGGATCGAACACCGTCTTCGGCTGTTCGAACCAGGTGATGTCCTGCGCCGCTTCGCCCCAGAAGCCGACCGGATCGCGCTGCCAGCGCGCATAGACCTCGTGGTAGCGGCTCGAGCGGGCGTCCATGGCCTTTTCCTCCGTATCCCGCGTGGGGCGATCAGTCATTTTTCGGCTCGTTTGCCGCCTTGGCAAGCCGCGACAATGCCGCTGGCACTGCGCGATCTGCTTTGATTTATGTCACCCTAACATGCTGCGTTTCCCGGGCGCAGCGCAGCACGAAGTGGTGCGCTGCAGACCCGGGATCGTTACACACGTCGAGTCTGCCGCGATCCCGGATCGGCGGTGCACCGCCATAGCGCGTCGAAGACGCGCGTAAACGCGCTTATGGCGCTGCACCGTATCCGGGAAACAATTTATGGGTTCCGCCCGCCGTGATCACCGATCCGCTGTTCTATCTCGTCGCCGTTCCGGCGGTGATCCTGCTCGGCCTCGGCAAGGGCGGCTTTGCCGGGCTCGGCATGATCGCGGTGCCGCTGTTGACCTTGCGGGTGCCGATCCTGCAAGGCGCCACCATCATCCTGCCGCTCCTGGTCATCCAGGACGCCATCTCGGTGTGGACCTACCGGCGCACCTGGAGCGCCTGGAATCTGAAGGTGCTGATTCCGGGCGCGATCATCGGCATGAGCGCCGGCACGCTGTTCGCGAGCCACGTCTCCAACGCCGCGATCGAAGTGGCCGGCGGCCTGATCGGGCTGTCGTTCGTGCTCTACCGCTGGCTCGGCCGCTGGCTGTGGCCGCACCTGCTGCGAACCGCCAACAAAGCGCACCGTCCGCACGCAGCGCTGGGCGTGTTCTGGGGCGCGCTCGCCGGCTTCATGTCGCTTCTGGTCAATGTCGGCACCCCGCCCTACCAGATCCACATCCTGCCGCAGCGGCTCGACAAGCTCGCCTTTGTCGGCACCACGGTGCTGTTCTTCGCCTTCATGAACCTGATGAAGATCGGCCCGTATTTCCTGCTCGGCCAGTTCTCGCTGCGCAACTTCGGTACCTCGCTGGCCTTGCTGCCGCTCGCCATTGCGAGCAATTTTTTGGGCATCTGGCTGGTGCGTCGCACGCCGACCGAGCCGTTCTACAAGATCACGTATCTTTTGATGTTCGGCATCTCGCTGGCGCTGATCTGGCAGGGCTGGCGCGGGTTGTGAAAGGCGAATGGCGAATAGCGAATGGCGAGTAGGGAAAGAGGCCCTGTCGCCCTATTCGCTATCGCCATTCGCTATTCGCCGTCTCTCCGCTTTCCGCTACACTCGCTGCCCGGAGGACATATGGCGACGCCCTACGACACCGATCTCGACCGCAATCCGGCGAATTTTCAGCCGCTGACCCCGCTGTCGTTTTTGGATCGAGCGGCCGCGGTGTTTCCGGACGCGATCGCGATCGTGCATGGCGCGCGGTCCTGGACCTATCGCGCGTTTTTTGCCCGCGCCCGGCGGCTTGCTTCGGCATTGGCGCGGCGCGGCATCAAGCGCGGCGACACGGTCGCCGCGGTGCTCGCCAACACGCCGGCGATGCTCGAAGCCCACTACGGCGTGCCCATGGCGGGCGCCGTCCTCAACACCATCAACACGCGGCTCGATGCGGCGATCATCGCCTTCATCCTCGACCACGGCGAAGCCAAGGTGCTGATCGTCGACCGCGAGTATTCCAAGGTCGTGAAAGACGCGCTGACGCGGTGCAAGTCAAAGCCGCTGGTCATCGATTACGACGACGCAGAATTCTCCGGCTCAGGCGAGCGGCTCGGCACCATCGAATACGAAGACTTTTTGCGCGAGGGCAATCCGGATTTCTGGTGGCTGATGCCGGACGACGAGTGGGATGCGATCTCGCTCAATTACACCTCAGGCACCACCGGCGATCCGAAGGGCGTGGTCTATCATCACCGCGGCGCCTATCTGCTCGCACTCGCAAACGTCATCACCTGCGGCATGGGCAAGCATCCGGTCTATCTGTGGACCCTGCCGATGTTTCACTGCAACGGCTGGTGCTTTCCGTGGACGCTGTCGGTGGTCGCCGGCACCCATGTCTGCCTGCGCGCGGTGCGGGCGCCGTCCATGTATGACGCCATCGCCA
The DNA here is from genome assembly GCA_035651875.1 of Xanthobacteraceae bacterium. Lineage (GTDB taxonomy): Bacteria > Pseudomonadota > Alphaproteobacteria > Rhizobiales > Xanthobacteraceae > BOG-931. The sequence goes on along the minus strand of DASRET010000002.1, from coordinate 14,145 downwards.
CCCATAAGGTCACGCATCTGTGCGGCGCGCCGATCGTCATGGCGACGTTGCTGAACGCGCCGGCGCACGAGAAGAAGCCGCTGCCGCACGTCGTGGAATTCATGACCGCGGCGGCGCCGCCGCCCGAGGCGGTGCTTGCAGCGATGAAGGCCGCCGGCTTCAACGTCACGCATCTGTACGGCCTGACCGAGACCTACGGGCCGGCCGCGATCAACGACTGGCACCGCGAGTGGGACACGCTGTCGCCGTCCGAGCAGGCCGCCAAGAAGGCGCGCCAGGGCGTGTGCTATCCGGTGCTGGAAGCGCTCGACGTACGCAATCCCGAAACCATGCATCCGGTGCCGCGCGACGGTGAGACGCTGGGCGAAGTGATGTTCCGCGGCAACGTGGTGATGAAGGGCTATTTGAAGAACAAGACGGCGACGCAGAAGGAATTTTCCGGCGGCTGGTTTCATTCCGGCGATCTCGGCGTCATGCATCCGGACGGCTATATCCAGCTCAAGGACCGCTCCAAGGACATCATCATCTCCGGCGGCGAGAACATTTCGTCGATCGAGGTCGAGGATGCGCTCTACAAGCACCCGGCCGTGCAGGCGGTCGCGGTGGTGGCCAAGCCCGACGACAAGTGGGGCGAAACGCCGTGCGCGTTCGTCGAGCTCAAACCCGGCGCCAGCGCCACCGCCGAGGAGTTGATCGCCTGGTGCCGGCAAAACCTCGCCGCCTACAAGTGCCCGCGCTACGTGGTGTTCGCGGAGATTCCGAAGACGAGCACCGGCAAGCTGCAGAAATTCAAGCTGCGCGAAGTGGCGAAGACTGTTTGAAACACTGTGATTTGCAGGGCGTGTCCGTCGTCATGGCCGGGCTCATTCGGCCGTCTACGCCCCTTTATCATTGCCCAAAAACGGCAATGCCCGGCACAAGGCCGGGCATGACGGAAAACTCAACCCCTTTCACTCCCTTGCGGGAGCGACCGCAACCGCATGAGTGCCGCGACGTCTGCGCTTTAATGCACGAACGTGTGCTGCTTGAGCCGGGCGATTTCGTCCTTCACGTACAATTTTTTACGCTTCAATTCCGCAATTTTGAGGCCGTCGATCGACGGATGCGCCAACGCTTCGGTGATTTCCAGTTCAAGGGCGTGGTGCCGTCGCTCGAGTTCCGCAAGATGCGATTCGATCGCCATGTGGCATGTCTCCTTGCGTTAATGGATGCCGCCTCACCCGATCAGAACGCCTTCACGATTTATGACGCCGCCATGATACTCCGTTTCCGGCGCAGCGGAAGGCCCCTGTCGGCGCTCTCCCCCACGGCAAATGCACGGTTCCGGACTTGTCCGGCATTAACCAAGACGCGATAATCGGTTTCCGCCCGGCCGGCCCGCAATGGTGCCCGGCAGCGAAGCCGCAATCTATCGGCGCCACCAAGGCGACATGACCAAGGACGAAGAACGCGAGCTTCGCGCGCAGCTGGCGCGGCTGCAGCAGGAGCATCGCGACCTCGACGCCGCGATCACGGCGCTGCAGGACTCGCCCGGCTTCGACATCATCCAGGTGCAGCGGCTGAAGAAGCGCAAGCTGCAGCTGCGCGACCGCATCACCTTCATCGAAGACCAGCTGACGCCGGATATTATCGCGTAGCGGCTTGCTGTTCCGGCGGGCGGGGCGAGGCGCGTCTTTCGCGCTTGCGCGCGTACATTGCGGCATCGGCGCGGGCGAGCAGGTCGGCGGCCGTGTCGGCCACGCCGATCGGTGCCACGCCGGCCGAAGCGCCGACGGTGAGCGTGGCGGCGCCCCAGCGCACCGGCGCGGCCGCGATCATGGTCTCCAGCACCGCCGCCTTGGCGGCGGCCGCCGCCGCGGTGACGTTCCACAACAGCACGACGAACTCGTCGCCGCCATGCCGGGCCACCACGTCGGAAGCGCGCACGTGCCGATTCAGCGTTGCCGCCACGGCCTTGAGCACGGCGTCGCCGGCGGCATGGCCGTGGCGGTCGTTGACCGGCTTGAACGCATCGAGATCGATGAACAGCAGGGCGGCGCTGGCGCCATAACGCCCGACATAAGCGAGCGCCCGCTTGAGCTCGCGCTCGAAACCGCGGCGATTGAGCAATTCGGTGAGCGGATCGATCTCGATCATGGCTTCGAGATCGCTCACCCGGGCGCGCGACTGCTCGAGTTGCGCGGCCAAGCGCTCCACCTCGGCGGCAAGGCGCATCGCCAGCGAGCGCGTCGGGGCCTTGCCGGCTCGATGCGGTCCAGCCGGCCGTTCCTTTTCCAGGCGGACCGGCATGCGCTTCGCCGGCGATGGATGCCCGAGCGCAACCCGCCGCTTCGGCAAGCCGGCACCGCGATGCTTGGTCAACCTTCCCGCTCCCCAGCGAATCGGCAGGCAAGATAGCCTGTTGGCGCGTTGGCCCGAACGGCGCCGCGGCAGGCCGCCTCGTAGCGCAGAGATGCGGCGGATTGTCGCATCATGGCAGAGGAAGAAAGCGCACCCGTGGCAGTGGCTTCGCCGGACAGGCTTGCAGGAAAGCCAGCGGCTTGGCTTGGGCATCGTCGAACACCGCTGCGGTAAGCACGCCGCCATACACCGCCGCGGTATCGAGATTGAGCCGATTGCCGCGCAAGTCCGGCACGGCGGTCAGGACCGGGGTGTGGCCGTGGACGATGAGCCGGCCATAGTCACGGCGGTCGCTCAGAAACGGCTCCCTGATCCACAGCAGGTCGCGCTCGTCCTGGGCGTCGAGCGCTGTGTGCGGATCGATGCCGGCATGAACGAAAAAGCGGCGGCCGTCGTCGTGGCTCAGGCGCAGCGACCGCATCCAATCGAGATGTGCGCGCGGCAGATCGGCAACCTCCCGCACCCCGTAGCTGCCGAGCGTCGCGACCCCGCCGTTCGCCAACCAGACTTCGAGCGATACCACGCCATCGAGCAGCCCCAGCACGAACGCCTCGTGGTTGCCGCGCAGCGCGATCAAACGGTCCCCCAGCTCGTCCGCCAAGCGCATCATGAAGCGGACCACGCCTGCGGAGTCGGGACCGCGGTCGATGTAATCGCCGAGAAACACGAATTGCAGCGCGCGGCCCTCGGCGTGCTGCCGGCAGGCGTCGACCAGGACTTTCAGCATGTCGAGCGAGCCGTGGACGTCGCCGACCGCGTAAGTGAGCGGCATTGCCTGCCTCTGCGTGGGTTTCTGAGAACCGTCCCAATGTTGGCCACAATCGGGCGGGATCGTTCAGTGCTCGTTCACCTCTCAATGCCAACTCTAGGCCATCGGGGCGACTGGGAATTCAGCGAGGAAACACGTCGAGGTAATGCCATGAAAAGGGTTGTGACTGCTCTCGTCGCCATTGTGGCGCTGACCGCCGCGGCCATCGCGACCACGGGCTCCGCGGAAGCGCGTTGGGGCCGCTGGGGCGGCCGCCACTGGGGCCCCGGTCCGGTGTTCGGTGGCTTTGTGGCCGGTGCTCTGATCGGCAGCGCGCTCGCGTCGCCGTACTACTACCCGGGCTACTACGGCCCCGGGCCCTATCCATATGGTCCCTGCGCGTGGCGGACCTACTGGAATGGATACCGCTGGGTCCGTGCCTGCTACTAAGGCTTTGACGCCGCAAAAGAGCTGACGCCAATACCGCTGACGCCCCTTCGGTGGGACGCCAGCGGTGGTTTTCGTGCGTAAAACCGGGCGCGGCGGACACCGCGCATCCAACTTCCGCCAAAGACTTGACCTCTATGGCGGTCGGCATTTGGGCCGCGTTGCGGCCTCGGGGGTATTTCGGGGGACTTCCGCCTCAAGCCTTACTCGGATCGGTGCCCGGACCGATCGCGCTCATGGAGAACACATGCGCAAATCCCTGCTCGGGCTTGCCGCCGCGGCGAGCCTCGGTCTGGCGACGATTGCCGCGCCCGGCACCGCCGACGCCCGCTGCTTCGGCTGCGCCGTCGCCGGCGGCGTGCTCGGCGGCGTCATCCTCGGCACCGCGATCGCCAACGCCAACAACCCGCCGCCGCCTCCGCCGCCGGAGTACTACGGCTATCCGCCGCCTCCGCCGCCCTACGGCTACGGCCCGCCGCCCCCCGGGGCCTATGGCCCGCCGCCCGCTTACGCCGGCGGCCCGCCGCCCTGCCATTTCGAGAAGCGGCGCGTCTGGGTCGAGGAGGTCAACGGCTACCGGGTACGCTCGGTGCGGATCTGCCCGTAAGCACCGCGATCAAAAATTGCTGAACAAACGGCCGGCCGTAAACAGCCGGCCGTTTTTGTTTGATCATTGATTGTTTTATCGATCAGAGGGAGCCGTCGATCGCAATGGTCGTCCGTGATTTCGCCGGCCATTGCGACCGACGGCGTCGCGCGACGGATTCAAGTAGAGTCAGTCGATCCACAATTGAGAATCGCGCGCGCCCTACTTCAGCGCGGCTCTTTTGACGCACGCCGCGGCGAGCTTGGCGAAACGGTCCTTGTAATCCTCGCTCGGCTTATGGTGCTCGTTCATGTAGGCGATGTCGGCCGGCGTAATGGCGTCGGCTTGAGCGTTCGCCAGGCACGTACAAAAACCCCCTACGCTCTTGCGCTCCACGTCCGGATAATCCTTGTGGACCTTCCTGACGCAGGACCTGTGCACTTTCTTGATGAACGCTTCGCGGACCGGGCCCTTCAGTTCGCCGTTCGGGACTTCCGCTTCGGGAGCCGGAGCTGATGCACGCTGCGGCGCCGGCGCCGCTGCCACCTGCTCGCTTTTGGTGCAGGCGATGAAGACGGTGAATGGCCGGGCGACATCGCCCACGTCGGCTGGCGTCAGCTTGCCGGCTGATTTGTCGGTCTTGTAGCTGATCAGCTTGCTGTCCAGGAACTCGCGCGCGAGCTGAGCCTTGAGCGCGAAATTGACGTTCTGCGGAATGTCGCCGATCGCTTCCGCAACGCGCACCGCATTGAGCTTTGACGTCACGATGCCGACCACGTGGCCGCTCATATCGAGCAACGGTCCGCCGCTGTTGCCGGGCTGCACCGGAGCGCTGATCTGAATGTAGCGCGTATCGTCGCCAAGGCCGGCCAGCGCGCTGACGTTGCCGACCGTCAGATTCGGGCCGGTCGCCAACACGCCGGACAGCGGATAGCCCAGCGCCACGATCGAATCGCCGGGGCGGAGCGGTGGCGTGTCGCGGAACACGGCAATGCGCGCCGGATCGAATTTCCGTTTGATCCGCACCAATGCCAGATCGTTACGCGCGTCGCGCGCGACCAGCTGGCCCGGTTCGGAGCTGCCGTCCGCAAAGGTCAGCTTGATGCTCTGGCAGGCTTCCACGACATGAGCGTTGGTGAGAACCTCGCCGCCGGCCGAAACCGCGATGCCCGAGCCGGTGGCGAGACCGCCGCCCTCGGCGGCCGCCGCCCCGGCGGCCAGCATGGCGGCCGACATGACAAAAGCTGTTGCGGCAATTCGCATGACGACGCCCCCCATCCCCACAGCACGCTCGTCCGCGTGGTAGTATCCCACAGGGAGGGCAAACCGGCAATTGCCGTCCACTGCGGCTGAACTCGATGGCCCCCCTTTGAGGAAAGCTTCGCTCTGGAATGCGCGGCGCAGTTTCGACATTTATTGCCCGCAATGATGCGGGCAATCTGTTCAGGGGCTAAGCGCGCCGTCTTTTGCAGCGCGGGTGAGATGAGCAACGTTGATAAATTGGCCGAGGCGGCGCGGCCGCTGTTCGCGGCGTTTGCGCTGGGGCGCGAACGCCTCTTAGCCGCATGGCGCAACCGCAGCCGGCGCCGTCTGCCGCCGGCCTACGCCAAAATGCTGATGTGGATCGCCATCATCTGTCTCTGCGTCTATGCCGGCGCCGCCCTCGTGCTTTATGCCACGCAGCGCTCGCTGATGTATTTTCCCGAGACGGCGCACACGACGCCGGCGGAGGCCGGCCTGCCACAGGCCGAAGAAGTGCCGCTCGTTGCCGCCGACGGCGTGCATATCAGCGCCTGGCATGTCGCCGCCAAGGACGGCAAGCCGGTCATTCTTTACTTCCACGGCAATGGCGGGTCGCTGCGGTACCGCGTCGAGCGCTTCAAGAAACTGGTCGCCGACGGCATCGGCCTCGTCGCGCTGGAGTACCGCGGCTATGGCGGCAATGCGGGCAGCCCGAGCGAGCGCGGCCTGATCGCCGATGCCGAAGCCGCCTACGCGTTCGCCGCCGCCCATTATCCAGCGCAGCAGATCGTCGCCTGGGGCGAATCGCTCGGCACCGGGGTCGCCGTGGCGCTGGCGGCGGAGAAGCCGGTCGGCCGCGTCATTCTCGAAGCGCCGTTTACCTCGGCGGCCGCGGTCGCCGCACTGCACTATTGGTACATGCCGGTGCGGCTCCTGATGAAGGATCAGTTCCGTTCCGACGCGCGCATCGCCAAGGTCAAGGCGCCGCTCCTCATCCTGCACGGCGTGCACGATCACGTGGTGCCGTACACGATGGGCGACCGGCTGTTCGCGCTCGCCAACGAGCCCAAGCACATCGTGCGCTTCCTCGACGGCGACCACGAGAACCTCGACGCCAACGGCGCGCTGCACGCGGTCGGGCGCTTCCTCGCCGGGGATTTGGACTAGGGCCGAGCGGGGAACAGACAAGCTCCCCGCCCGCTGACGGCTTTATTCGGCCTTCAGGCCGGCCGCCTTGATCACCGGCCACCATTTCGCATCGTCGGCATCGCGCTTGGCGGCGAGCCCTTCGGGCGTCCGTTCCGCGTCCGGCGGCATGTCGAGACCGAGCTCGACCATTTTCTTCTGGAACGCCGGATCGGACAGCGCGGCATTTACGGCGGCATTCAGCTTGTCGACGATCTCCTTCGGCGTTCCGGCCGGGACCCACAGCGCATTCCAGACGCCGACGTAAAAGCCCGGCAGGCCTGCTTCATCGACGGTCGGAATTTCCGGCGCCGCCGCGATCCGCTTCGGCGCGGTGACCGCATAGGCCTTGATCTGTCCGGCATGCACCAGCGGCAGGAAACTGCCGGTCGCCGTGCACATGAAGTTGATCTGCCCGGCCAGCATGTCCTGGATCGCCGGCGTGCCGCCGCGATAGGGGATGAGCTGCCATTTGGCGCCGATCTTGTTCTGGATCTCGATACCGCAGAGCTGCTGCATGGTGCCGGTGCCGACGGTGCCTTGCAGGACCTTGTCGCTCTTGCCTTTCATCCAGCCGATGAGCTCTTTGAGATTGCTCGCCGGCACATTGTTGGTCGTCACCAGAATGAACGGATAGCTCGGCAGCATCGCGATCGGCGCAAACGCTTTCAGCGGATCGTACGGTAGCGACGACATGGTCGCGGGCGTCAGCACGAACGCTTCGGAATTGCCGAGCAGCAGCGTGTAGCCATCGGGCGCCGCGCGCGAAACACGGGCGGCGCCGATGGTGCCGGAGGCACCGCCCTGGTTTTCGGTCAGCACCGGCTGGCCGAGTTTTTCCCGCATGCGTTCGGCAACGAGACGCACCAGCGTGTCGGTCACGCCGCCGGCCGGATACGGCACGATGATGGAAATCGGACGCGACGGATAAGGCTGCGCGCCGGCGGGCTGCGTCGCGCCCATGACAACAACCGGCAGAGCGGCCAGCAGCGGCAGAAACAGGAACCTGCTCGAAATCTTCATTCAGCGCTCCCTGCGGCAAGGTGGCAGACATTGTGCCATAACTTGCCGCCGGGGCGAGCCGCCTTACATGGGGATCGGACAGGAAGAATTGACGCAGGGCTTGCCGCCCGCGCGGCGGACGCCTCGTTACTGCGGCACCGTCATCAGCTCGAGCACGTGGCCGTTGGGGTCGCGGAAGTAGACGCCGCGGCCGCCGCCCCAGTCGTTGAGCTTGCCGTCGTCCAGGCTCCACGGCGCGCTGCCGTAGGAAATTTTGGCTTTCTGAATGCGGCCGAAGATGGCGTCGAAGTCGCGGTTGCTGACGTGAAACGCGTAGTGGTGACTTTCGAAGTCCGAGTCGTCGTCGAACAGCAGCGTCAGCGTCTTGTTGATCTTGACCGGCGCGAAGTGGCCGGTGCGGCCGCGCTTGAGCCCGAAAATCTCGGCAAAGAATTTTGCCGCCGCGGCCTTGTCGCGGGCCGGCACGATGGTGTGGTTGAGAACGATGCCCATAGCCCGCTCCCTAAATCCACTCGCTCCCTCAACTCACGGCGCCGCTCCGCAGATCATGAGCCGGCGCCGAAACGAACAACGCGGGCCAGAGGCCCGCGCTGTAACCGATGCGCCTTAGCCGAAACGGGGCGCGCGCGGCGGACCGCCTCGGCCGGCCGCACCCGGATGGGCCGGCTTCGGCTTCATCGGCAGCAAACCCTCGCGCTGCAAGCGCTTGCGGGCGAGCTTGCGGGCGCGGCGGATCGCTTCCGCGCGCTCGCGGGCTTTCCGCTCCGATGGCTTTTCGTAATGACCGCGAAGCTTCATCTCGCGGAAAATGCCCTCGCGCTGCATCTTCTTCTTGAGCGCCTTGAGGGCCTGATCGACGTTGTTGTCACGAACGAGAACCTGCACGCGTGCTCCTTTGCAGTGGGTGCGTGAATGGGGTGGCGGCACGGCGATCGCCTGCGCCGCCTTGTCGCGGCATGTAGCAGAACAGACTTACAAAGTCCACAAGCCGCCGGCGTTCCGGCGGTTGGGCGCAAATTCCGGCTATTCGCGAAACACCCGGGTGACGTGGCCCATCTTGCGGCCGGGGCGGACTGCCGCCTTGCCATAGAGGTGGACCGAGGCACCCGGCACAGCAAGCCAGCGGCGGTAATCCGCCACCTCGTCGCCGATCAGGTTGGTCATTTCGACCCGGCCGTGGCGGACCGGCTTGCCGAGCGGCCAGCCGGCCACCGCCCGGATGTGCTGCTCGAACTGGGACACCGAGGCCCCGTCCAAAGTCCAGTGGCCGGAATTGTGCACCCGCGGCGCGATCTCGTTGATCAGGATCTCGCCGCCCCCTGCCAGCACGAACATCTCGACCGCCAGCACGCCCACATAGCCGAACTTTTGGGCGATCGTTTCGGCGATCCGCCGCGCCTCAGCCGCCGCGGCCGCGGAGAGCGTCGCCGGCGCGCGCGAGACTTTGAGGATATGGTCGCGGTGCTCGTTCTCGGTGACGTCGAAGCATTCGACGCTGCCGTCCGCCCCGCGCGCCGCCACCACCGAGACCTCGCGCTCGAACGGCACGAAGGCTTCGAGGATGCAGGGCTGGGCGCCGACCTCGCGCCAGGCGGCCGCCGGGTCGGTGCCGTTGCGGATGGCCGCCTGGCCCTTGCCGTCGTAGCCGTAACGGCGGGTTTTGAGGACCGCCGGGCGGCCGATCCGTTCCAGCGCCGCGGCAAGCTCCTGCGGTCCGCCGACCGGCGCAAAGGCGGCCGTGCCGATGCCGAGCCCGCTGACGAAGGTCTTTTCCGCCAGCCGGTCCTGCGTGGTCGCCAGAATTTTCGGGTCGGGCAGCACCGGCACCCGCGCGGAGAGAAACGTCGCGGTGTCGGCCGGCACATTCTCGAACTCGTAGGTCACCACGTCGACGTCGGCGGCGAAGCGGTCGAGCGCCTCGGTGTCATTGTAATCGGCGCAGGTGACGCGATGCACCACGTCGAACGCCGGCGAGTCCGGGCTCGGCGCCAGGACGTGGCACTTGAAGCCGAGCCGGGCCGCGGCAAGCGCCAGCATGCGGCCGAGCTGACCGCCGCCCAAAATGCCGATGGTGGCTTGCGGCTCGAGCGCGGCGCCGCTCACGCGCTATCCTTTGGTGTATCGGCGACGCCGTCGGTCTGGCTCGCCCGCCAAGTCTCGAGCCGGCCGCTCAGCGCCGGATCGCTCAGCGCCAATACGCCGGCGGCAAGCAGCGCGGCGTTGATGGCCCCGGCGCGGCCGATGGCGAGGGTGCCGACCGGGACGCCGGGCGGCATCTGCACGATCGAATAAAGCGAATCGAGCCCCGACAGCGCCTTCGACTCCACGGGCACGCCGAAGACCGGCAGGGTGGTGAGCGCGGCCGTCATGCCCGGCAGGTGCGCGGCACCGCCGGCGCCGGCGATGATCACCTTGAAGCCGGCCGACTTGGCGCCCTTGGCGAAGGCATAGAGCCGCTCCGGCGTGCGGTGCGCCGAGACGATGCGCGCCTCGTAGGACACGCCCAGTGCGTCCAGCGTCTCGGCGGCGTGCTTCATGGTCTGCCAGTCCGACTGGCTGCCCATGATGACGGCGACGGATTTGGCTCCCAGCGGCGCCACGGCAAAATTCCCTGACCGGAGGAAGCGGCGAATTATAGGGCTGGGCGTTGAAGTGGCAAGGCAGCGATGTTCGGCTGCTTAATGAGGAGTACGGCAGCTATGCATATGGACCAAATGCATTATTTGCCGCTGACGCCGGCCTATTTCGCCATCCTGATCGGGTTTTTCCTGCTCGTCGTCGCGCTCCTGGCGACCTTGCGCTACGCCTATTTGAGCCTCGGCATGAGTTCGGGCATGGCCTTGTTCGTCTTACTCGCCTCGCTGATCGGCAGCTATTTTAACATCCCGGTGGCGCAATTGCCGCCGGAGCGGGTGGTCTCCAACGAGGTGCGCGAGTTTTTCGGCATGTACTATGTGATCCCGCAAGTCACCGATTGGGGCGGCACCGAGATCGCCGTGAATGTCGGCGGCGCGCTCATTCCGACGCTGGTGTCGATCTATTTGTTGTTCAAGCACACGCTGTGGGTACGCGGCACGATCGCGACCGCGATCGTCGCGGTGCTGCTGCACTGGCTCGCCACTCCGGTGCCCGGCGTCGGCATCGCCATCCCGATCTTCTGGCCGGTGGTGATCACCGCAATCGTCGCCTTGGTGCTGGCCCGCGACCACGCGGCACCGCTCGCCTATATCGCCGGCAGCATGGGCACGCTGATCGGCGCCGACCTTACCAATCTCGACAAGGTGCGCGGGCTGGGCGCGCCGGTCGCCTCGCTCGGCGGCGCCGGCAACTTCGACGCCATTTTTCTCATCGGCATTTTGGCCGTGCTGCTGGCGAGCCTCTACCACCCGCGCCGCCACGCCATGCAGGCGCCGTGAGCGGTACGGCGCGGAACCCGGTCGCGCCGACACGGATTTGTTTGCGGGAGGCGACGCAAAGGATCGTGCCATGCCGTGGTATTATTATCTCTTGCATTTCGTCGCCGGCGTGTTCTTGGCCAATGGCGTACCGCACTTCGTGCAGGGCATTTGCGGCAACCGTTTTCAGACACCGTTTGCTTCGCCGCCCGGCATCGGCGAATCCTCGGCCATCGTGAACGTGATCTGGGGCTGGCTGAACCTCCTCATCGCCGGGATATTGTTGCGCCTGGTCTTCCCCGTGCTGCTGACCCCGCTCGTCGATCTGGTCGTCCTGGCGCTCGGCGCGCTGTTGATCGCGCTGTGGCTTGCCAATCATTTCAGCAAGGTCCGCACGGCGGCGCCGCATCCGTGACGCCGGCTTGCGGATGCGCTTCGGCGTGCCGCTTGTCGGCCGGTTTCGCCGGCCTGCGCATCCGAGTACAATTCGCCGGCTCATTCCCGAGCGGAAAATCGGTTCGCGATGCCAGAGACACCAGCGCCAACGTCATCTGAAAAAGACCCGCGCGCCATCACGGCGTATCACGCGCACGTCTATTACGACCCGGCCAAGACGCGCGGCCGCGCCGAGCGCCTGCGCGAGCGCGTCGGAGAAAAATTCCCGCAAGCCAAGCTCGGACGCTGGCACGACGAAACGGTCGGGCCGCATCCGCAATCGATGTATCAGATCGCGTTTGCCCGCGAGATGCTGGCCGAGTTCGTGCCGTGGCTGATGCTCAACCGCGGCGGGCTCACGGTGTTGCTTCATCCCGAGACCGGCGACAATTACACCGACCACAGCGCCCATGCGCTCTGGTTCGGCGCCGTGCTGCCGCTGCGGCTTGAGGTCTTTCGCCGCAAGTAGACCGGAACTCCAAGGGCAGCGCCCCGGTTTAGCCTGCAAGGCCAAACGGGCGTAAGCCAATGCCGAACCAAGACGACCTCGACGGGCACAACGACGGACAGCTTTTGACGCCGCTTCTGCTCATGGCGGTGATCATCGCCGTCGGCTCCCTGATCTTCGCCTTCATGTGAAGGGCGACCGATCGGGCGGTTGACGCTGTTTCCCCGCGTGAACGCGCTTTAGCTGCACCGCATCCGGAAAGCGAAAGTCGTCAGGCGCTGTCTTCAACGTCGGTCTCGGGCCGGTCGCGGCCCGCCGCAAGCTCGGTGTGCCAGCGGCCGTTGGCGTCCTCGTATTCGATGGTCTCGGTCTGGCCGGGGACGCGCTGCTCTGCGGCGGCGCGGCGCGCCGCTTCGAGCGCTTCCGCGTGGGTCGGAAAGCTTTCGGAAAAGGCGCCGTCGACCGTATAGGCCCAGCCGTCCTCGTGCCGCACGATCTTGTATGTGACGTGGCTCATCGGATCACCTCGCAGGTGCTCGTCGATTGCGTAGCGGCGAGCTTATCGCTTGCGACGGCGGAAGCGAAGCCACGCGGCGGGTCCGTCACCGCGCCTGGCCGTCGTCGAACTTGCGCTCCAAGATCTCGCCGAGCGTCGAATAGAAGAAGCCGTTGAGGCGGCCGACCGGATTGAGCTTGCGCATGTCGATATAGCCGTTGGTCATGCACGCCGGATCGACATGCATGTACACCACCTCGCCGATCACCAACGGATGGCGGTTCGGCCCGAGCTCGATGACCTGGTGCAGCTTGCACTCGAAGTGGATCGGCACTTCGGCAACCCGCGGCGGCTTGATCTTGACGCATGGGATCGGGGTGAGCCCCGTCTTGTCGAATTCGGAATCGCCTTCCGGAAAGCCGTTGGCGGAATCGACCATCTCCTTCCACACCGGCTCGGTGACGATGTTGAAGCAGAACTCGCCGGTCTGCCGCACGTTTTTCAGGGTGTGCTTCTCGCTGCCGTCGGGATTGCGCGCGATAGTGAGCGAGATCATCGGCGGCACGACGCAGACCACGGTGAAGAAGCTGAACGGCGCCAGGTTGGTGCGGCCGTCGGCGCTGACCGTCGAGGCCCAGCCGATCGGCCGCGGCACCACCGAGCCGACCAGCATGCGATAGACCTGCCGCCGCTCGGCCTGCGCCGGATCGATTTCGAGGTAATCAGCGGTCGCGATATCGGTCATCCGGGTTTGCCCCTCTGTGGCGCACGTGGTGCGCAATCCGGCTTTTGATTAGGTCGCTCGCCGTGCCATAGTCAATGCATGCCGGATAGCGCACGAGGCCCGCGATGAACGTCAACGTCGCCCCCGAAACAAAGCCACACGCAGTTGCGCCGCCGTTCGAGGTCGAGCGCCTGGGCGTAAAACTCGGCGCCGAGGTGCGCGGGCTCGATCTGCGCCAACCGATGGATAGCGCCACGTTCGCGGCGTTCGAAGCCGCCCTGGTCGAGCACAAGGTGCTGGTGCTGCGCGAGCAGCACATGACGACGGCTCAGCACGTGGCGCTGAGCCGGCAGTTCGGCGAGCTCGAAGTGCATCCGATGCGGCCGCAGGGCGAATTTCCCGAAATTCTGGTGCTCGACAATCACAAGGACAATCCGGTGCTGTCGACCGACGTCTGGCACAGCGACACGACGTTCCGCAAAAACCCGACCAAATACACGATCCTGCGCTGCCAGATCATGCCGAAGCTCGGCGGCGACACGCTGTGGGCTGACATGGAAGCGGCCTACGGAGGCTTGAGCGAGCCGTTCCGGCGCATGATCGACGGCTTGCGCGCCGTGCACGACTTTCAGAATTTCCGCGTGTTGTTCAAGAACACCGACGAGGACCGCGCCAAGCTGCGCAGGATGGAAGAGCTGTTCCCCAACCCCTCGCACCCGGTGGTGCGCACGCATCCGGTGAGCGGGCGCAAGAGTCTCTACGTCAATCCGCAGTTCACCTTGCGCATCGAGGGACTCGAACCGATGGAGAGCCGTGCGTTGCTCGACGTGCTGTTCGCGCAGGCGCAGGTGCCGGAATATCAGTTCCGGCTGCGCTGGGCCCCCGGCACGATCGTGTTCTGGGACAACCGCTCGACGCAGCACTACGCGGCCAACGACTATTATCCGGAGCGGCGGCGCATGGAGCGCACTGCCGTCGCCGGCGATGCACCTTTTTGATTCGGCGCGGCGCAGCAC
>DASRET010000001.1:0-35558 GCA_035651875.1 Xanthobacteraceae bacterium | reverse complement strand
AGTGGGATGCTAGCACGAGTCGCGGCATCAGGCATTCTGTCGCCGCATTGCGAACCGTCCGCCGCCCCCTATATTCCGCCCATAGTGCGGGCCCTTTCGGGCCCGCAGCAATTTAGCACCATCGCCAACGACCTGCGCCATAAACCGCCGGATGAAACTGCCCCGATGAAACTTCGCAATATCGCCATCATTGCGCATGTCGACCACGGCAAGACCACTCTGGTGGACCGGCTGCTGCAGCAATCCGGCGCGTTCCGCGAGAATCAGCGCGTCGCCGAGCGCGCGCTCGATTCCAACGACCTGGAGCGGGAACGCGGCATCACCATCCTGTCCAAGGTGACGTCGCTCGTCTGGCGCGACGACCGCATCAACATCGTCGACACGCCCGGCCACGCCGATTTCGGCGGCGAGGTCGAGCGCATCCTCAACATGGTGGACGGCGTGCTGGTGCTGGTCGACGCGGCCGAGGGTCCGCTGCCGCAGACCAAGTTCGTGGTCACCAAGGCGCTCAAGGTGGGCTTAAGGCCGATCGTGGTGATCAACAAGGTGGATCGCCCGGACGCGCGGCCGAGCGAAGTCGCCAACGAAGTGTTCGACCTGTTCGCCGCGCTCGACGCCACGGAGGAGCAGCTCGATTTCCCGCTGCTCTACGGTTCCGCCAAGCAGGGCTGGATGGCGAGCGACGCCGCGGGCCCCAAGGATCGGGGCATGGCACCACTGTTCGAGCTGGTGCTGCGCCACGTGCCGCCGCCGCAGGTCGAGGACGGGCCGTTCCGCATGCTCGGCACCATTCTCGAGGCCAATCCGTATCTCGGCCGCATCGTTACCGGCCGCATCGTGTCGGGCAGCGTGAAGCCGAATCAGACCGTCAAAGTGCTCGACCGCCACGGCGCGCTGGTCGAGGACGGCCGCGTCACCAAGGTGCTGGCGTTCCGCGGCCTGGAGCGTGCGCCAATCGATGAGGGTTTCGCCGGTGACATCGTCGCCATCGCCGGCCTGCCTGAGGCGTTCGTGTCGCACACCCTATGCGCGCCCGAAGTGACCGAGCCGCTGCCGGCGCAGCCGATCGATCCGCCGACCCTCACCATGACGTTCCGCATCAACGATTCGCCGCTCGCCGGCACCGAGGGCGACAAGGTGCAGAGCCGCGTCATTCGCGACCGGCTGTTGCGCGAAGCCGAAGGCAACGTGGCGCTGCGGATTTCCGAATCGACCGAGAAGGATTCCATGGAAGTCGCCGGCCGCGGCGAGCTGCAGCTCGGCATTCTGATCGAGACCATGCGGCGCGAGGGCTTTGAGCTTTCGGTGTCGCGGCCGAAAGTGCTGTTCCAGAACGGCCCATCGGGCGAACCGCTCGAGCCCATCGAAGAAGTCGTCATCGACGTCGACGAGCAGCACGCCGGAATCGTCGTGCAGAAACTCGCCGAGCGTAAGGGCGAGATGATCGAGATGCGGCCGTCGGGCGGCGGCCGGGTGCGGCTCATCTTCTATGCACCGACGCGCGGCCTGATCGGCTATCACGGCGAACTCCTCACCGACACGCGCGGCACCGCGGTGATGAACCGGCTGTTCCACGCCTACGGCCCGCACCGCGGCGAGATCACCGGCCGCCGCAACGGCGTCCTGATCTCGACCGACCAGGGCGACGCCGTCGCCTACGCGATGTGGAATCTGGAAGACCGCGGCCCGATGATGATCGAGCCGGGCTGGAAGGTCTATCGCGGCATGATCGTCGGCGAGCACACCCGCGGCAACGATCTTGAAGTCAACGTACTCAAGGGCAAGAAGCTCACCAACATTCGCACCCATTCCAAGGACGAAGCGATTCGGCTGACCCCGCCGATTCGCATGACGCTGGAAAAAGCGCTGGCCTATATCGAGGACGACGAACTGGTCGAGATCACGCCGAAATCGATTCGGCTGCGCAAGAAGCTGCTCGATCCCACCGAGCGCAAGCGTGACGAACGGCGCAAGGAAGTCGAGCGCGTCTGATTCAGCGCGTCTAATCGGCGCGTATGATTCGCTTGGCGCGCCGCCGTTTGCGCGGCGGCCGCATCAGGCCACCGCAAGATTAGCATCCGCACCGCGTCTTGCGCCCACCGGCGCAGCCTTTTTGTCGCAAAATGTCGCGGACCGTGGCGCCTATGCCACAGGGCCGCCAGATTGCGAGCCGACCTGCCTTTTTGGCCTTGGGGCCGATGGCGCGGCGCGTGCGATTCCGCTAATAATCCACACCGTTAACGATCCGTGAATCTCTGCTCTTGAAGCCCGCGCAGCCGCTTGCTTTGATCGCCCCATGAGCACTGTCCTCATCGAAATCCGCCGCGCCAAGTCCAGCGACGCCGCTGCGGTCGCCGAATGCCACGACGAAGCCTGGCGGATGGCCTATCAGGGCATCATTCCGGGCACCGAGCTCGAAAAGCTCATCACCCGCCGCGGGCCGGCCTGGTGGGACAGCGCCATCCGCAAAGGCAGCCGCATCGCGCTCTTGCAATTCGGCGACAAGGTCGCGGGCTATGCCAATTACGGCCGCAACCGCGCGCGCAGCCTCTATTACGACGGCGAGATCTACGAGCTTTACCTGCGCCCCGAATTCCAGGGCCTCGGCTTCGGCCGCCGCCTGTTCACCGCGGCGCGGCGCGACCTCGCCCAGAGCGCGCTCAAATCGCTGATCGTCTGGGCGCTGTCGGAAAACGAGAACGCGGTGGAATTTTATCGCGCGCTCGGCGGCAAGGCGGTGGCGCGCTCCTCGGAAAAATTCGGCACCCGCGTGCTCGACAAGGTCGCGTACGGCTGGCAGAGCTGAGCCGACACGACGTTTCTTTTGTTCGTGGTGCCCGGCCTTGTGCCGGGCATTTTGCTAGGCGGAACGTTCAAGAATCAGATTGCCATAGCGGTCGACCGAGGCGCGCCAACCCGGTGGGACGACCGTCGTAGCGTCGAACTGTTCGACGATCGCCGGGCCGGCGAACGTTGCACCGACTTCGAGGCGGTCGCGATCGTAGATCGTCGTGTCGGCCGCCGCATCGGCTGCAAAGAACACATTGCGATTGCCTTTGATTGCGTCGGCTGGCGGCAGCGATGCAGGCCGCACCTCGAGCGCATGCGGCGAAAACTTCGGCACGCTCACGCGCACACGCAAGCGGTAACTCACGAGCTCCACGCCCTTCTCTTTCGCGGCATGGCCGTGGATGCGCTCGTGCACGGCATCGAAGCGCGCCCGGGCGCCCGTCAAGGTGTTGCTGTCGAGCGCGCCCTGCCCGAGCCCGCTCAAAGAGACGCGCAGCTCATAGCCCTGCCCCGCATAGCGCATGTCGAACTCGCGCTCGAAAGCCGCCGCACCCGGATCGAGCCCTTCGGCCGCAAGCTCGGCGGCGGCTTTCCCTTCCAGCTCATGGAAAATCGTCTCGCCGTGCGCGGGGTCGAGGCGGTCGAGCGGACAAAGCTCGGAGCGAATGTAGTCGTGCAGCACGTCGGTGCAGAGGAGCCCGAGCGCAGAGAACGCACCCGGCCGCGGCGGCACGACGATGCGGCGCATGCCGAGCTCGGCGGCGACCGCCGCGGCGTGCACGGCACCGGCGCCGCCGAACGGCAGCAGCGCAAAGGCGGAGAGATCGACACCGCGGCGCGCCGCGAACACCCGCACCTCGTCGGCCATGCGCATGTCGACGATGCGGCGGATGCCGGCGGCGGCCTGCGGCAAGGTCATGCGCAATGGCGTCGCGATGCGGGCGTCGAGTGCCGCGCGCGCCGCGCCGGCGTCGAGCTTCTGCGTGCCGCCGAGAAAATAATCCGGATTGAGAAAGCCGCAGACGACGTCGGCGTCGGTCACGGTCGGGTTGTCGCCGCCGCGGCCGTAGCACACCGGGCCGGGCTCGGCGCCGGCGCTTTGCGGTCCGACCGAGAGAAAGCCGGCGCGGTCGATCCAGACGATCGAGCCGCCGCCGGCCGAGATCGTGGTCAAGTCGAGCGCCGGCACGTCGAGCTGGCGCCGCGCCACCACGCCTTCGGTGACTTCGAGCGGCGCGCCGCCTTCGATGAAGGCGATGTCGCAGCTGGTGCCGCCCATGTCGAGCGTCACGAGACCGAGCGTGACCAGGCCGCGCGCGTTCACATGCTCCTCGCGCGGCAGATAGGCGCTCGCCTGCGCGCCCGCTGCCGGGCCGGAGAGGAGCGTGTGCACGGTCTGGTGGCCCAGCACCGCCGCCGCAAACGGCATGACGCCGCCGTTCGACTGCATCAGAAAACGCTGCCGCGTTGTCACTCCATCGCGATCAAGCCGCTTTTCCAGATCGGCAATGTAGGTGACCAGCACCGGCGCCAGATAAGCGTTGAGCAACGTTGCCGACAGCCGCGGCCATTCGCGCACCCGCGACAGCACTTCAGACGACAGCGACACATGGGCATCGGGAAAAACCTCGCGGATCAGCTCGCCGCTGCGCCGCTCATGCGCCGGATTCATGAACGCGAACAGATAACACACGGCGATCGACCGCACGCCGGCTGATTTCAGCTCGGCGGCGGCCTGGCGCACCACGGCTTCGTCGAGCGGATCGAGCTCGGCGCCGGAAAAATCGACGCGGCCACCGATCTCGCGCGTGAGGCTCTGCGGCGCGATCGGCTGCGGCTTTTGAAAAAAGTAATCGAACGGATTGCCGTCGCGCGCCTGTCCTTGCGTTTCCTGGACCGCACGAAAGCCGCGGTTGATCAAAAGCCCGACCTTGGCGCCGCGCATTTCCAACAGCGCGTTGGTGGTGATGGTGGTGCCGTGAGAGAAGAATTCGATCCCCGCAAGATCGACGCCGCGCCCGGCGAAATTCTCGATGCCCCGCATGATGCCGAGCGCCGGATTCTTGGGCGTGGTGGCGACCTTCTCGACCGCGATGGTGCCGGCCGCGACGTCGAGCAGCACCAGATCCGTATGGGTGCCGCCGACGTCGACGCCCAGCCGATATTTCGTCACCATTTGGTCAAATCCACCCGCGGCATTGGCGCCCTTGGCTCATGCGTGGATTTTCCTATAGTCGCGGGCGCCGTCGTGGCAAATGCGTAAATCCGGGAAACTGACATGCCGAGCGCACGGTCTTGGTTGCTTGCTCTGTTGATCGCCCTCGTGGCCGCGACCAGCGGTCGCGCGCAGGAGGCTTATCCATCGAAGGTCGTCAAGGTGGTGGTGCCGTCGCTGCCCGGCTCGACCACCGACATCTTGGCGCGGCTCGTGGCCAGTCAGCTGCAGGACAGATGGGGCAAGCCGGTCATCGTCGAGAACATGCCGGGCGCTGCCATGAACCTCGGCTCCGAGTACGTCGCCCACGCGGCGCCCGACGGCACCACGCTCCTGCTGTGCCCGCCGGCGCCGCTGGCGATCCAGCAGTTGCTCTATCACAACCTCAAATACGACCCGACCAAGTTCGTCACCGTGGCAATGCTGGCCAAGATCGCCAACGTGCTCGACGCAAGCTCGAAACTGCCGGTCAACGACATCAAGGGCCTGATCGCCTACGGCAAGGCCAATCCGGGCAAGCTGACCTACGCGTCACAGGGCGTCGGCTCGACCGCGCAATTGTCCGGCGCCGAGCTCGAAGTGTTGGGCGGCATCAAGATGGTGCACGTCCCCTATCACGGCGCGCAGCCGGCGCTGCACGACGTCATGGCCGGCAATGTCGATATTTTCTTCGACACGCTCGCCACGTCGGTGCCGCTGTACAAAGCCGGCAAGGTCAAGCTGTTGGGCGTCGCCAGCCCGGAGCGCTCGCCCGCCGTGCCGGACTTGCCGACCATCGCCGAGCAGGGCCTGCCCGGCTTCCGCTCGATCACCTGGTTCGGCCTGGCGGCTCCGCCCGGCCTGCCGCCGGCGCTCGCCGAAAAGATCAACCGCGACACCGATGCGGTGCTGCACAAGCCCGAGATCGTACAAAAACTGCGCGCCATCGAGCTCGACCCGATGGGCGGCAGCCTCGCCGATGCCAAGAAATTCATCGGCGAAGAGACCGAGCTGTGGGGCCGCGTCATCAGGGAGAGCCACATTTCGCTGGAATAGCAAAATCGGCGCTTTCCAAAAGAACGCTCCACGGCCGTTCCAGCGAAACGGGGGCGGCGCAAATCTGAGGGCAACGAGGCCGCCAGCGCGGCGACCTCAAAGGAAAAGGATACGTGCTGACTAGCGACGACAGTTCGCCGCGCTGCAGTTTTTCACGTTGCAGGCATATCGAACGCCGTTGAATTTTGCACAAGTCCCCGGTGGACAATATCCCCCATTGGGACAGTTGCGAATGCCAGCACTCGCCGATGGCGCCATTGCGCATTCAGAACCGGTCATTGTCACCACGACCGCAAGCAAGATTAGATATTTCATGAGTTTCCCCCTGCGCGGAATAAGGAACTTAGGACACTCAAAAATGGAAATGAGGACAAGGGCATCAGAATAAGGCCGCTACCAGGCACTTGCTAAAGAACGAAATATGAACCAAATAGTCGCGCGCTCGATTCAGGTGATCGATGACCCGACGCTCCGGCAGCGCCGATCTGCCGCTTCATGGCGGCTACGTGCCGAAATGGCTGGCCGACCGCATGATGCGGCTCGGCGTCGTCATCACGCAGGCCGTCATCCTGCATTACGGCCGCGACGAATTTCTGCGCCGGCTGTCGCATCCGTTCTGGTTTCAGTCGTTCGGCGCGGTGATGGGGATGGACTGGCATTCCTCCGGCATCACAACGAGCGTGCTTGGCGCGCTCAAGCGCGGGCTGAAACCGCTGCACGGCGAGCTCGGCCTCACCGTGTGCGGCGGTCGCGGCAAGCATTCGCGGCGCACGCCTGACGAGCTGACCGAAGCCGGCGAACGCATCGGCTTCGATGGCGCGGAGCTCGCGCGCGCCAGCCGGCTGATCGCCAAGGTCGACAGCGCCGCGGTGCAGGACGGCTTCGATCTTTATCTGCATGGTTTTGTGGTCGCCGACGACGGCCACTGGGTGGTGGTGCAGCAGGGCATGAACGGCGCGAAGAAGCAGGCGCGGCGCTATCACTGGCTGTCCGAAGGCCTCAAGAGCTTCATCGACGAGCCGCACACCGCCATCGAAGGCCGCACCCAGGGCAACATCGTCAATCTGACCGATCGGCGCGCCGCGGCATCGCGCAACAAACAACTCGATCTCCTCGCCACGCTCGGGCCGGACGGTATTACGCGGGAGCTTGCGGCGATCGAGGCGGCCGACACGCCGCCGTCGGCACCGGAAGCCGCGCCGTCGGCGCAAGCCGAGCTGCCGTTTCTGGTGATGCCGGCGCACCACGACGTGCGGGCAAGCGACATCCATCTGCGCCGGCTGCACGGCAATCTGGCCGCGGCGGCGGAGCGCGGCGCCGCCGATTTTCCCGACCTTCTGCTCACGCCCGGGGTCGGCGCCCGCACCGTGCGGGCGCTGGCGCTGGTCGCCGAAGTGGTGCACGGCGCGCCGTGCCGGTTTTCCGATCCCGCGCGCTTCTCGCTGGCGCACGGCGGCAAGGACCGGCATCCATTTCCGGTGCCACTCAAGGTCTATGACGAGACCATCCGCGTGCTCAAATCGGCGGTGCAGACCGCCAAGCTCGGCCAGGACGAGCAGCTCTCCGCGCTGGCGCGCCTCGACCGCGAATCGCGGCGCCTGGAGCGCGCCGCGACTGGGCCGAGCGTCGACGCTTTCATCGCGCACGAGCGCGAAGCGTCGCCTGATTATGGCGGTCGCAGCGTATTCGGCTGGGAGCGCGATCTTGCTTCGCCAACTCCTTATCCGAGAAAGGCGCTTTAAACCCGGTTTACTCTACAGCTCGCCATGGCCGACGCGACGTATGGCGGATATGCACAATCTCGACGACATCATCGCGAACTCGATAGAAGATCTTATACGGATATCGGACGACAAATTTTACCCGCACTTCTGGATCGTTCGTTTTGTATCCGCTGTACGGATGCTCGCCCAGCAATCGAACGGTCTCGCGAATGCTCGTCAGGACCCGGCCTGCACCGCCAGGCGAGCGCTCATGCAAATAGTCGAAAATACGCTCGCGATCGGAAAAGGCTTGAGGGGTATATCGAACCCTCATAAATCGTGGCGTTTATCAGCGGCTGAAACTACATCATCAGGGACAAATTCGCCGCGATCGGCTTCCGCGAGGCCTGTGCGTACGGCCGCGCGTTCATCGTCGCTCATCGTATAAACGCCGGTGCGTCTGGCCTCGATTTCGCGGGCGTACTCCACCAGCTCCTCCTGGTCCTCCACGGGCCAGGATTCTACCTGTTCAAGCAGCCTTTTGGCGCTCGGGCTCATAGCAAGAATATAGCATGCGACACCGGCCTCCACCACCAGGCTTCGCGCCAGCACGCGCCGCGACACGCGAAGGGTCGCAAAATTTCGGCGCCAGCGCGCTGCAGGGCGTGTTGACGGGCACCAACGTGCCTCTCTGGATCATGCGCGCCGGGAAGAAAGCGAAACCGCGTTGGCTTTGTCGATCAGCGCACGCAACGGAGCGGCCATCGCGCGCGCTTCCGCGCCAAGGAATTGCAACAACCGCTTCTCCGCCGACGACAGTTCGCCGTCGTGCGTCAAATGCGCGATGAGCCAGGCAGCGTCGGCGTCGCTGATGTTTTTTCTGGCGTCGAGCAAGGCCTCGTCGGCGACATCCTGCCGGGCCAGGTCGGCCTCGAAGGCCTGCGCCGGTGATGCCAAAACGTCGAAGGAATTGGCCGCCGGGGCGCGATGGAACATCCGCGACACAAAGCCGAGCAAATCCTCCTTGTCGTCGAGCCACTTTTCGAAGTGCAGCGCCTCGGCTGCATCGGGAACGTGAAGATTGATGGCCATGAGATAGTTGCCGATCGCCCGTGCGAACAGATCGTCGAACGACGGATCGGCTTGCGACGTAGCGTGGGCGATGTCGAACAGGACGTCCGCCTCATCGCGCGTCACATGACCGGGGGTGCCGGTTTTGGCCGCGTACAGGACGGCACGCAGCGCCTCGACATCCGCCTTGGTGACGACGCCGGGCGGGTGATCTTCGCCGGTGATCGCGTCACGCCGGCCTTTGATGATCGCTGTCTTGATCTCGCTCAAAGCAAACGCCGAAAGCGATGTCGGAACGCCAAGCGCGTGCGTCATCACGTCGATGAGCATCGCGAACTCGCTCCTGGTGCCGACGCCGCCGTTTTTGGCCAGCGTCGCCGTGAGCCAATCGGCCTTGTTCTGCGGGATGTAATCGGGAGGATCGTTCTGGTGGACCATATAGTCGGCCAACGCCTCGCTGAAGAGCGCTGTCCACTCCGGGCAGGGCTGGTGCCCGGCCCTTCGCGCAACCCCAAAGACAATATCCATGTCCGATGCGGTCAACTGATCGTGCGTGTATATGGCTCGGCGCACGCCCAGCGCGGTCTCCGGGCCGACAGGCTCATCGTCTCGCGACGCAATGGGGGCGGCGGGAACGTCAGGACTGGCCATGGCGGGACCTTGAGCGTCTGAGCTTGGGAGGTTCGGCCTATCGAGCCAGATTCACCTAAAGAATCCGTTAGTATTTGCGGCTAAACCGCCTTCTCGGAGGCGAAGCCGAAAACAGTCAACAGCCAGGGGGAGTCGGCTCGCTCGTCTGCGTCATCGAATCGCCTGACGCATCCGCGAGCTCGGCAATGCGCTTGTCGGCGCGGCGGAGCCGCCGACAGAGCTCGCGGTTGATATTCTGCATCACCATCACGTAGGCGTGGATGTCGGCCTTGTAGTACGCGTAAAGACTTCGGGCCGCGAGCTCGTACAGCACTGTGGGCCGCTCCGCGACGACGGTCGCCGATCGGTTCTGCATTTCGATGAGCGTCATTTCGCCGAAGAAATCGCCGGGCGCCAGACTGGCCATACGGATCGCGCGCCCCGACTGCCCGAGCTTGCTCACTGCAAGCTCGCCCGAGTGAACAATAAACATGGAGCGTCCCGGCTCGCCTTCCGCCACCACGGTGGCGCCGGCGTCAAAGCGGCGCTCGACCAGCATTGAGATCAGGAGATCCAGGCTCCCATCGGAGAGGCCCCCGAAGAAGGGTGTTGCAAGCAAGAATGCTTTCAGATCAAGCGCGCCGGCAGTCATGCCCCTAATATAGGCTCGCTCCCGGAACCTGACAGCAGCTTGTCGTGCTCGTTCCCAGCTCGGCGTTGAGCAGCCAAGCGGGCGGCTATTTTACGCGTTAGCGCCCTAAAATCCCGGCGCGCGTTCGACCTGGTCGTACCAGTCGAAGCCCATGTCTTTGACGATGCGATTCGACATCACGATGATGCGGCATTCCTCGCCGGGCTTGGCGAAGTGCTGGTGCATGGTGAACGGCGGGATGTAGACGTAGTCGCCGACCGTCCATTCGAATTTCTTCGGCTCGTCGGCCCATTCCCACTGGAAGGCGTCGAGGCAATCCCACTTCAGGTCCCAGTGCAGGTCGTAGCCGGAGCCTTCGACCACGAAGAACAGCTCTTCCCACATGTGGCGGTGTTTGCCGGAGCGTTCGCCGTCCTTGAGAAACTGCATGTAGGCTTCCATGCAGCACTCGCGGGTGTGCATCTTCTTGTTGACCAGATGCTTGATCAGACCGTCGGGCGAACGCTCCCACGGCATGTCCTCGGCCTTGATGACGTTCGGCAGCGTGGCGTAGTCGGTGCGGAAGTTCTCCGACTCGGCGATGGCCTTCTCGAGGAAATCGGCCTGGGCGGTGCCGGACAGCGACGGCGCTTTGTCTTCGAACAGCGACATTGTTTGGTCTCTCGGACTTTAGATTTCGGTCGGCGGATGGAATTCGGTAACGCCGGGCGGCAGCTTGTCGGTCGGCCACTCGACCATCTTCTGGAAAAGAAGGTGCATGAACAGGAACAGCGGCTTGGCCTTGAACACCAGCAGGATGCAGGATTCCTTGTCGTCGTCGTTGAAATGCTGGTGGACGCTGGCGTTTTCCACCAACATCACGTCGCCGGCTTTCCATTTGATGTAGCGGCCGTCGTGTATATCGTGGCCGTGGCCCTTGAGCACGTAGAACACCGCGCTGTTGAGATGGCCGTGCTTTTGGCCGGCGTTGAGCGGCGCGTAGCACTCGATGTGCGATTCGATCGATTGCACGATGTTGACGGCCTGCGGCGAGATGATGTGCTTGCCGTACATGGCCGGGCCGCCCTTCCAGGCGTGATCCTTGGACGAATAGACCCGCGGCTCTTCGAGCAGCTTCTTGTAGAGATGGCTGTAGGTGCCTTCGAGCGCGCGCACGAAGGTGCGCTTCTTGGCCCAGCGCTCCCAGCGGCCGTGCTTGATCTCGTCGGCGTCCTCGGGCGACGGCTTGTTGTGGCCGAGCCCGGGCAGTTCCTGTTCCAGCATTCCGGTCATGCAAATGCTCCTTCACTTGCGATCGCGGCCATTTGCCGAATCGCGCGCCCCGTCGGCGCCTCGAACCCTGGTGTTTTCGCTTCAAGCGGTCCTTACGGGATTTCGGCAATGCGTGCAATGTCATGCGCCGCGCGGCTGAAGACCGCGCCGCGCGCCACACGCGCGGCCTCAGCGGTCGAAATCGACCGCCGCCGAATTGCCGCCGCAGATGACAATGCCGACGCGTTCGCCGGCCGCCGGCCGATAGGCGCCGGAGAGGAGCGCCGCGAGCGCTGCGACGCCGCCCGGCTCCGCCACGATGCGCGCGGCCTGCCACAATGCCTTCTGCGCCTGCACGATGGCCTCATCGGTGACGAGCACGACGGCCGCGACATGCGCCTTGACGATCGGAAAGCCGCGCTCGCCGACCCGGCGCGGCGCCAGCGAATCCGCTGCGATGCCGCCGGCTTCGGCGTCGACCGGCCGGCCCGCGGCCAGCGCCTTGGTGAGCGTCGGCGCCGCGACCGGCTCGACGCCGACCACCTTGATGCGGCCGCGATACCAGGCGGCAATGCCGCCGATCAGTCCGCCGCCGCCGACCGCAACCAGCAGCGTGTCGAGCGCCGGCGCCTGCTGCTCGAGCTCCATGGCGAGCGTGCCCTGGCCGAGCATGGTTTCGTCCTGGTCGAACGCATGCACCGGCATGGCGCCGCTTTGCGCCAGCCACGCTTCGCTCGCCGCCAGCGCATCGGCGTAACGGTCGCCGGCGATCGTGAGATCGGCGCCACAGTCGCGGATGCTCGCCATCTTGGCGGGCGACGACACGCTGGGCAGGAAAATCTTGGCCTTTACGCCGAGCCGCATCGCCGCATAGGCGACGGCGACGCCATGATTGCCGCCCGAGGCCGCCACCACGCCCACCGCCGGCACCTTGCGCAACAACAGATTGGCAAACGCGCCGCGCACCTTGAACGAGCCGGAATGCTGAAACAGTTCGAGCTTCAAACAGAGCGGACGCGGCGCGAGGCCGAAGTCGGCGGCATCGATCTCCAACACCGGCGTGCGCCGGATGTGCGGCCGGATCAGCGCTTCGGTACGCGCGATGGCACCCGGTTCGATAGCGTCGGCCGCCTTCGAAATCACCGTACCCTCCCGTAGTCACACGCGGTTATATTGACTTTAATTAGGGATTTGGCTAATTAGCAATATGACGATGGATGAAGATGACGTCAACAGCGCGCTGCGGGCTTTGGCGAACAGCCGCCGGCGTCTTATCCTGGAATGGCTGCGGGATCCGAAACGGCATTTCCGGCGGCAGATCGACGGCGATCTCGTCATTGACGGTGTATGCGGCGTTCTGATCGCTGAAAAACTCGGCGTCAGTCAGCCGACCGTCAGTGAGCATCTGAAGATTCTGACGCAGGGCGGCCTAGTGACATCCAAACGCGTCAAACAGTGGACGTTCTACAAGCGCGATGACGCGCAGATCGCAAAAATCAAGCAAGCCATCACTGCTAAAATCTAGTTTGCCGTGCCGATGCGGCCGCGGCCCGCGCGGCGCGGTCCGGTATCGGTGACGCCGAGGTACCGCTCCAACGCGGCGCGGTCGGCGGCGAGCGCGGCGCTGGCGGCGGAATGCACGATGGCGCCGCGCTCCAGGATGATGGCGCGGTCAGTGACGCCGAGGATTTTTTTGGCGTTCTGCTCGACCAGAATGGCCGAGGTGCCTTCGTCGCGAATGACGCGGCGCAGCGCCACGAGCAGCTCATCGACCAGGATCGGCGCCAAGCCTTCGAGCGGCTCGTCGAGCAGCATGACGCGCGGATTGAGAACCAGCGCCCGGCCGACCGCGAGCATTTGCTGCTCGCCACCGGACAGCTGATTGCCGAGATTTTGCCGGCGCTCGGCGAGCCGCGGAAACAGCGCATAGACCTTGTCGGTACTCCAGCGTCCCGGCCGCGCCACCGCGGTCAGGTTCTCGTGCACGGTGAGCGATTTGAAGATGTTACGCTCCTGCGGCACCCAGCCGATGCCCACATGGGCGCGCTGGTCCGGGCGGAGCGCAGTGATGTCGGCGCCGTCGAGCGCGATGGTGCCGCCGAAATAGCGGGTGACGCCGACGATCGAATTGATCAGCGTGGTCTTGCCCATGCCGTTGCGGCCAAGCAGCGCCAGCGCCTCGCCTTCGCTGAGCGACAGCGACACGTCGGACAGCACGACGGCTTCGCCGTAGCCGGCGGACAGCTGCGCGATGGCGAGAAGATCAGGCATCGAGCTCCTCGCCGAGATACACGGCCTTGACGCGCGGATCGCGCGCCACCTCATCGGGCGGTCCGTCCACGAACAATGCGCCATTGACCAGCACCGAAATGCGGTCGGCGAACGAGAACACCAGGTCCATGTCGTGCTCGATCAGCAGCACGGTGACGTCGGCCGGCAGCGCGGCGATGGTGGCGAGCAGCTCGTGCCGCTCGGCCTCCGGTACGCCGGCAGCGGGCTCGTCGAGCAGAAGCACGCGCGGCCTGCACGCGAAGGCGAGCGCGATCTCGAGCAGCCGCTGCTTGCCATAGGGCAGAATCGCGGTGCGGGCGTCCATGACGTCGCCGAGATGAAAGCGCTCGACGATCTCGGCGGCCTCGTCGGCAACCGCGCCCTTGCCGCCAAGGAGCCGCCAGCAGTCGGCGCCGAGACCAAGCCGCTCGGAGACCGAAAGCGCGATCGCTTCGAGCGGGGTGAGGTCGAGAAACAGCGCATTGATCTGGAACGTGCGCGCCATGCCGAGCCGCACGCGCTGATGCGGATCGAGCGCAGTGATGTCGCGGCCTTCGAGCAGGATGCGTCCGGCGGTCGGCTTGAGCACGCCGCTCAGGAGGTTGATCACCGTGGTCTTGCCGGCGCCGTTCGGCCCGATCAGTGCGTGACGCGCGCCTTGCTGGATGGCGAGGGTCACGTCGGATGCGGCGACGATGCCGCCGAAGCGTTTGGCCAGTCTGATGGTTTCGAGGATCGCCATCGCTCAATGCCCGTCCGGCGCGGCGCCGGCGCCACCGAGCGCCGGCTGCCGTCGCCGTGTCGTCGCGCGCGTAAAAAGCCGCGCCAGCGCGGCGCGCGCCGCTTCGTGCCACGCCGCCATACGTTCGCGGCCGACCAGCACGATGGCGACCAGCAGGAGCCCGATCCAGAACTGCCAGTATTGCGGCGTCAAGGTCGCGATCCAGTCCTGCATGAACTTGTAGATCACCGCACCGATCAGGCCGCCATAGAGGTACCCGGTGCCGCCGATGATCAGCACCAAAAGCAGGTCGGCCGAGCGCTGCAGCGACAGCACGTCGAGCGAGCAGAACGCGGTGGTCTGGGTGAGCAGCGCGCCGGCGATCCCCGCAAAGAAGCCGGACATCGTATAGATTGCCACCAGCCGCCATTTGACCGGAAGGCCGACGGCGCCCGAGCGCAGCGCATTGCCCTTGATGGCGCGCAGCGACAGGCCGAACGGCGAATAGACCAGGCGCCGCGCAATCAGGAAGCAAACAAACAGCACAATCAGGCAATAGGTGTAGCCGATGTGACCGAACATATCGAACTCAAAGCGGCCGAGGATCGGCGCCACGGTGACGCCTTGCAGCCCGTCCGCCCCGCCGGTGATGTCGGAGTAGCGGTTGGCGAGCTCGCCCAGCATCAGCGAAACGCCGAGCGTCACCATCAGCCGGGTCAAGTCCGAGCCGCGCAGCACCAGAAAGCTGGTGACGAAGCCAAGCACGGCCGCGACCAGGCCCGAGCAGACCAGCGCCAGCACCGGCTCGTTGATGAAACCGTATTTGGCGGCCAGCCCGGCAAAATAGCCGGCGGTGCCGAAGAACGCGGCGTGGCCGAGCGAGATGATGCCCGCGTAGCCGAGGATGAGATCGAGCGACAGCGCGAACAGCGCCAGGATCGCGGTCTCGGTCAGGATCAGATGCTTCTGCGGCAGCAGCCAGATGCTGGCGAAGGCGACGATCCAGAACGCGATTTCGAGCGGCGACCAGCGTCCGCGGCGCTTGAGCTTTTGCGCGATGTCGGCGACGAGCGGCGTCATCGGGCTCACCGCGCCGTGCCGCGGGCGAACAGGCCCTGCGGTCGCAGGATCAGCACCACGATCATGATGGCGTAGATCACAAAGGCGCCGAGCTTGGGCACGTAATACTTGCCGGCGACGTCGCCGATGCCGAGCAGGATCGAGGCGAAGAACGGCCCGGTGATGCTCGACGTGCCGCCAACTGTCACCACGATCAAAAAGTAGATCATGTATTTGAGCGGAAAGGTCGGATCGAGGCCGAGGATTTCGGCGCCGAGTGCGCCGCCCAGCCCGGCCAGCCCGGAGCCGAACGCGAACGTAATGCCGAACACCGCACCCACATTGATGCCGAGCCCGCGCGCCACCCGCTGATCGTCCACGGCGGCGCGCAGCCGGCTGCCAAACCGCGTGTTCGCCAGCATCAGCTGCAACGCGACGGTGAGCACGCCGCACACCACGATGATGAGCAGGCGATATTTGCCCATGCCGATGCCGAACACGTTGAACTGGCCTTGGAGCGCCTCCGGAATGCGGACGAATTGCTGCGACGAGCCCATCACGTAATCGGTCGCCGCCACCGCCATGAAGACAAGGCCGATGGTGAACAGCACCTGGTCGAGATGCGGCCGCGCATAGACATGAACGTAGAGGGTGCGCTCGAACAAGCCGCCGAGCACGGCCGTCACCAGGAAGGCGAGCGGCAGCCCGAGCGCGAACGGCACGCCCATGCGGTTGACCAGCACCACGGTGCAATAGCCGCCCGCCATGGCGAAGGCGCCGTGGGCCAGATTGATGAAATTCATCAGCCCGAGCGTGACCGAAAGCCCGCAGGCCAGCACGAACAGCAGCATGCCGTACGCGGTTCCGTCGAACAGGATGGTCAGCATGGCCTTCTTTCACCCTCCCCCCTGAAGGGAGGGTGAAGGCTCACATTCCAGCTTGCGCTTGTCCAGGCGCACGCTGCCGCGGCGATATGCTACGATCCGTCGACCGAAACATTGGTCCTCATCCTGAGGTGCGAGCGAAGCGAGCCTCGAAGGATGCAGGCCGAGGCGCCGGGGCCTCGCCCTTCGAGGCTCGGCGCTACGCGCCGAGCACCTCAGGGTGAGGATATAAGGCTTCAGGGAGTTGCAGATGGCCAAGATCGTGCTCGGGCTCGGAACGTCGCACACGCCGATGCTGCTCGCCTCGGACGAGACGCTGCTGCGGTTTCGCGAGACCGACGAGAAGATCAAGCACCGCGACAAGGAGGGCCGGCCCACCACCTACGCCGAGCTGTTGGAAAAGGCCGACCCGCAGATGGCCGAAATGGTGCAGCCGGCCGAGCTCGCGGCGCGGCAGAACAAGGCGCGCGAGGCGACGGCGCATCTCGGCCGCATTCTCAACGGCGCCGATCTCGACGCCCTGATCGTCATGAGCGACGACCAGGACGAAGCCTATCTGGAAGACGCGCGGCCGACCTTCGCGATCTATTACGGTGACACGATCCTCAACAGCAACGAGCAGCACGAGCAGTATCACCGCCGCTTTCCCGAGTGGTACGTCAAGAACCGCCAGGCGTTTTTCGAAGACAACGCGCCGCGCGCCTATCCGGTCGACGCCAAGCTCGCGCTGCATCTGATTGACTGGCTGATGGACCATGGCTTCGATCCGGCGTCGTCGAAGCGCATGCGCGAGGGCGAAGGCGAAGGCCACGGCATGGCCTATGTGCACCGCCGCCTGATGGATGAGGGCAAGCCGATCCCAATCGTGCCGGTGTTTCTCAACACCTATTTCGCGCCGAACCAGCCGCGGCCGCGGCGCTGCTATGAGCTCGGCCAGGCTATCCGCAAGGCGGTCGAGACTTTTGCAGGCGACGCCCGCGTCGGCATCATCGCGTCCGGCGGCCTGAGCCATTTTCTGGTCGACGAGGATTTCGACCGCGCCATCCTCAAGGCCTGCGCCGACAAGGACGCCGCGTTCCTACAAAACCTGCCGCGCAACAAGCTCAATTCCGGCAGCTCGGAAATCCTGAACTGGGTCGGCATTGCCGGCGCCTGCGAGCATCTCGACCTCGACTGGTTCGAATACGTGCCGGGCTACCGCACGCCCGCCGGCACCGGCACCGGGTTGAGCTTTGCGAGCTGGCGGTAGGCTCGATTCCAGATCGACGCGCCCTCTACTGCGGCCGTCTAGTAGCGTACGGCGCGCACCATGTGCAGCGCGAACAGGCTCAGTGGAATAACGTCCATCAGCATCGCGCCCGCCAAGAGCGCGCGCGCAACGCTCCGCCCTACCAGGAGGAAGGTCACGGCCTCGAGCACCAGGACGACCGGGCCAAGGACCATGCGGGGAATGGCGGCGAAGGCGATGAAGAGGCCGAGCAGCGGGCCCACGGCGTTGTGCGGGTTCGAAGGCTCGGCGCCAGCCGCCATGTAGATCACGGCGAGCCAGCTCACCGGCCCAAGCGCGGCGATGAACAGCACGATGGCCAGCAAAGCCCGCGGCGCCTTGTCGACGAACAGCTTGAGCAAGAACCACGTCGGCAGCAGGCCGACAAATCCGGTGGCCAGCACGAGCAGGATCATGTCGCCGAACGCGACCATGCCGGGCGAGCCCGCCGCCACTTCGGCCGGCATGAACAGCTCATTGACGGCGACCGCGGCGAAGCCGGCAACGATGGCGAGAACGTAACCGGCGGCGATCAAACCCAGCTTCTTCGCTGTGCTCATGCCCATGCCCCAGCCTCGAAAAAACCCTCAATTTCGCGCGGCGGACGAGCAACCGCGACCTACCGGACGCTCTTATCGATCAAATAACGTGCTTATACCGACGACGGTAAATATTGTCCCATCCATTGCCGCGCCGACGAGACATTTCCTTTCCCTGAAAGCAACGTCGTCTGACCGGCGGCCTAGCTTTGCCCGGACAGGTCTTCGTGAAGATAGACCGGCTCGAACGCGGCGTGCTGACTGAGACGCCGCCAGTTCAGGACGTTGAGCTTGCCGGCGCGAACCTGAGCGCAGTTCTCGTGACGCAGCGTCTGCGTTGCGCGATTGACCGTCGCGATGGAGAGGCCGACGACCTGCCCGATCTGGGTCTGGCTCAGAGGAAAAGGACACGACCAGCCGTCTGCCTGTCCAAGTATACGTGCGCGCGTAAACTGCTCGCAGAACAAATTCGCGATACGGGCAACGGCGCTGCGGGTGCTGTTTCGGGTGATGCCCTGACGGAAAATAGCCGCATCGATCAAGGTGTGGCGCCACAGCGCAATCGCCACAGTCGGCGTGCGTTTCAGCAGCGATAAGATCTGCGAGTGCGGGAACGTTGCGATGACTGCGTCATCAAGCGCGCACAGCGAATGATCCATGACTCCAAGAAACAGGGATTGCAGGTCCGGCAGGTCGCCGGCGATGTGAAGCGACAGATATTGGCGGTCGCCGCCTTCGGTCGTGTGGTATCGGGCCAACATGCCGCTGATCACCATCACGGCCACCTTCGGATGATCGCCCTGGCAGACAATGTCCTCGTCGCGAGCGGCCGAGGTCACGCGCGGGTGCAGCTTTCGGATCGCGCGTTCGTCGCGGATCGACAGTGTGGAATGCCGCCCCAAGGTCCGCACCAGGAGGTCGACGGCCTGGGCTGATGTTGGATGAGCATTGTGCCGGGCCATCGTCCATTAACGATCTCCCGACCGATCCGTTCACGCGGGCGGCGACCGATTTATCAACTGATAAAACGGCGCCCGCGGGAAGGCCCTAGGGTGCCGCTCCGCCATCGGGCTGGGGGCGACAGGCCGCGATGGCCGCACGGAGTAAAAACAGTTGCCGATCAGACGCTTCCTCGCCGACCAGGCATTCCAGCCCGAGCTCATTGCGCAGATGTCAGCCGCCTTCGTCCGCGCCTGTGAGGCGCTGCGGCTGGAATTGGTCGATGATCCGGCGACGCGGCTGGTCGCCAAAACGATCATCGAATTAGCCGAACGCGGCTTCAACGACGCCGAGACCTTATTCGAAATGACGCGGCGGGAGTTCGAGATGAGGTAGCCTCGTCTCTCACTTCGTCCGGGCCACACGCGCTCATCGCATCACGTAGCCGCCATCGACCGTGATGGTCTGGCCGGTCATGAAATCGCTGTCCGATGACGCCAGATAGAGGAGCGTGCCGACAAGGTCCTCCGGCAGCTGTTCACGCTTGATGGCGCGCGACGCCATCGCGACCTTGGCGAAGGGCTCGAGGACGTCTCTCTGATTGAGCAGGCCTTCGCTCATGGTCAGGCCCGGCGCGATGCCATTGACCGTAATGCCGTGAACCGCCACTTCGCGCGCCAGCGACCGGGTGAAGGCGACAACGGCGCCCTTGGAGGTCACGTAGTGCAGCATGCCGGGCGTGCCTGAGAAGACGGTCGCGGACGACACGTTGATGATCTTGCCGCGCTTGTTCTTTTTCATGTCGGGGAAAACAGCTTTCACGGCGTTAAAGGTGCCGCGAACATTCACCGCCATGACCTGATCCCATTCGTCGACGGAAAGCTCCTCAAAAGGTTTTCGCGTGATCGAAGCGAATATCGCCGCGTTATTGACGAGAATGTCGATCTTGCCGAAGGCCCGGATTGCAGCCGCGGCCATGTCGTCGCATGACTTCGCGCTGGCGACGTCGCAGTGAACGCCGATAATCCTGCCAGTCGTATTGCCGATCGTGTCGACGGCGCGTTGCGTATCGACGATGTCGGCGATCACGACGTCGGCGCCTTCCGCTGCGAGGGCGGCGGCATAGGCCGCACCAATTCCCTGGGCTCCGCCGGTCACAATCGCCGAACGTCCTTGAAGCCGTGTCATGCCGGGGTTCCGCTAGCCGCGACGGCCTACTCCGCGGCGATGCCGCGCGCCTCATCGGCAATCAGCCTTTGCAGCATGCGGCGGGCCTGAAGCTGCGCCGCATCGGCGCTGATGTCGATCAGTCCTGCGAGCGAGCCGCCATCGCAGTTGGTCTGCACCGCCTCCAGAATGTCGGCGTCTTCCATGAATGTGGCGCGCGACCCTTCATAAAGCAGTTTTGCCATCTCGGCGTCCTCCAAGGCGAAATCGCGCGCATAGGAGAACATGTACTGGCTGGTTTCTTCCGTTTCCGGCGTGATCAGGTGCGTCGACCAGATCGAGATACCCTGGCTGCGATCGCCTTGCGGCGCGCCCGTTCCCGCTTTGGCGCAGCCGACGTCCAGAAAGACCGTCGAGGGCGGCGTCCAGGTCACGAACTGCCAACGATCGACGTTTCCCGTGAAATTACCGGCTCTGGCGAACAGCGGCGGCGGAACGAAATCGAGCATCCAGCGGCCGACGCGCACGCCGTTGGCAAGCCGCTCGATCTTGGTCGGCGTGGTCGCCTCGCGCGGATCGCCGGCCAGCGTATTCTGATGCACGTAGCTCACATGGGTCAGGTCCAAGAGATTGTCGACAATGAATTCGTAGTTCGCCTTGACCTGGATGGTGCCGGGCGTGATTGCCCATTTGCTGTCGTTGAGCCAGGTCAGCGCCGGAACTTTCGACGGATCGGCCAGAGCCGGGTCGCCCATCCAAATCCAGACGGCGTTCCATCGCTCATGCACGGGGTAACTGCGGACCTTCGCACCGGGTGGAATCTGCTTCTGGCCGGGCACCAGGACACACTTGCCGGCCGCGTCGAATTGCAGCCCGTGATAGCCGCAGGCCAAATTCTCGCCGCTGACCACGCCGTGCGACAGCGGGGCGGCCCGGTGACAGCATTTGTCCTCGAGGGCGGCGGCTTGTCCGCTCGCCGTACGGAACAAGACGACCTTGTCGTTGAGAAACGTCTTGGCCAGCGGCTTATCGCCTAAATCCTTCGACCAGGCGGCGGCGTACCAGGAATTGCGCAGAAACATGGAGCCCTCGTCGGCGCGGCTTTCGGACGTGGCGTGAGACGGTGGAATCT
Organism: Xanthobacteraceae bacterium; assembly: GCA_035651875.1. Classification (GTDB taxonomy): domain Bacteria; phylum Pseudomonadota; class Alphaproteobacteria; order Rhizobiales; family Xanthobacteraceae; genus BOG-931. Next base: position 14,232 of record DASRET010000001.1, on the reverse strand, counting down.
GCACCTGAAGCAATCGCCATGCAATGCTCGCCGGGACGCTCTGCGTCGGCGGTCCGCCGCCATCGTTTGCTTGACACCCATTGGCGGGCGCGGATTAGAATCGCCATCGCGGCCGGGAATGCGCCCGGGTTGTGCGCGCCGCGACACGGAGGAGACGCGATGGTCGATGTCATTGCCGCCGATCAACGTGGCGCCTATGCGGACTATGACAACCGCGCCCTGTCGCGCGATCCGCAGCGCGTGGCGGTGTCCGATCTTCCGATCATCGATCTCGCGCCGTTCATGGACGCCGGCGCCCGCGAGGACCGGCAGCGCATCGCGCGCGCCGTTCGCGCCGCGTGCATCAATATCGGCTTCTTCTATGTGACCGGCCACGGCTTCACGGCGCAGGAGCTCGACGAGGTGCTCGCGCAGGGGCTCGCCTTCTTCGCCTTGCCGCTCGAAGACAAGATGAAGGTGCTGTCGCCCAGCGTCGATATGCCGGGCTTCGTGCGCACCGGCGGCATGGACCCGGAAAAGAACCGCGACAAGGTCGTCGACATCAAGGAGCGCCTCTCGCTGACGCGCGAGCTCAAGCCCGGCGAGCAGGCGCGCTCCGATAGCAGGACCGGCAAGACGCAGTGGCCGTCCCGCGAATTGCTTCCGGCGTTCGAAGCCACGCTGAAGGATTACATCGCGCGCCTGCAGCGCGTCACCGCGGCGCTCAATCACGCTTTCGCGTTGAGCCTCGATCTACCCGAAGACTATTTCGATGGCCTTTATCAGCACCCGGACATGACCTTGACGATGAATTTCTACCCGCCGGTCGATCCGTCCAAGCTCAAGGCCACGCAGTGGAGCTTTTCGCCGCATGCCGATTACACGGCCTTCACCGTGCTGCTGCAGGATGCAAGCGGCGGCTTGCAGGCGCGCAACTCGGCCGGCCAGTGGATCGACGTGACGCCGCGGCAAGGCACCTTCGTGGTCAACGTCGGCAATGTGTTGGCACGTTGGACCAACGACCTCTACAGCTCGACCTTGCATCGCGCGCTGCACGTCGGCAACGATCCGCGCATCTCGGCGGCATTCTTCGTCTATCCGGATGCCACGACGCTCGTGCGCTGCCTCGACACATGCCGGGGGCCGGACAATCCGCCACGCTACGAAGACGTGACGACGGCCGAATATGTGCGCGCGCTGCGCGAGGATGCGCATCGTGCCGGCCGCCCCGCCGTAACGGTCGATACCGCGCAGCGCTTGCGCAGCGTTTAGGCCGAAACGCGCAGGACTAATGCCTGACGACGCGATTCCACATGTCGACCCATTTGGCAGTGTTGGCATTCACGACCTTGGGATCGGGGCGATACAGTTTCTCGAGGTCGGCGGGCGAAGATGGAAACCGCTTGGCCAGGTCGGGATAGGCGCCGATGACAGACGCCAACAACTTGTTGGTCGGGCCGTAAGGCACCTCATAGGCCTGTCCGAGCTGATTGAGCGGATCGATGACGTAATTGACGAACGTCATGGCTTCCTTGATGTGCGGCGTGCCGGCAACAACATCGATCACGGTCTCGTGGCCGAAGCCGCCTTCCTTCGGATAAACGACTTTCAGCGGAACCCCCTTGTCGATCAACGCGGCCGGCCGCGCGTTATTCCACGGCACGATCCACGCGTCGCCGCTGGACATCTTGGCCTCCAGATCGGCCGATGACTGGTAATAGTAAAGCGGACGAATTTGAGCCAGCTTGGCAAACGCCGCATCGGCGTTGCGCTCGTCGCCGCCGAGCAGGCGAGCGGTGGCGACCACGATATCTTTGGCGGTCGACTGCGTGATGTCGGGAAGCGCAATGTGGCCGGCGAACTGCGGATTCCACATGTCGTTCCATGAGGTCGGCTCGGCGATATTGCTGTCCTTGAATATCTTTGTGTTGTAGACGAGCCCCACCGCATAGAAATTCATCGCCGGGCCGTAGCCATCGCGCTGTTTGGCGATATCGTAGAGATGATCGAGATTCGTCACGAGCGTCGGATCGATCTTCATCACAACGTTGGCGCCGATGGCGGCGTCCTGCACCAGATCGTCGTAGTACACGACGTCGAACGGCGCGGCGCGGCCGCGGCTTGCAATCATCTTGGCCAGATGATCGGTGGGATTGCCGTCGATCCACTGGATCTTGATGCCGGTCCGCGCGGTAAAGAGCGCGCCGGCGAACTTCGCTTGCGCTGCGGTAAAGACGCCGCCGTAACACGCAACCCGCAAGGTAAACGATTGCGCATGAGCCAAGCCAGGAACGCAAAGACTAATGAGGCCGACTATCGCGACGATAAAGCGTCTCATCTGATTGCCTCTTCCGGACTTCGCCTGCTTGGTTGCGCGGCGACGATGGCCTAGCTAGTGTTTTCTGGCAAGGCAGCAATCGTGGCAGTTCGCAACGAGGGGTCGCAGGTGGTTTGTCGCCGAAGCATTATCCGCATCACACCGTTCGTTCTGAGTCTGCTGCTCCTTATCGGCGCTGGCGGTCCGGCGCATGCCGATGACGTCGAGAATTTCTACAAGGGCCGCTCGCTGTCGATGATCATCGGCTTCGGTGTCGGCGGCGGCTACGATCTCTATGGCCGGCTGGTCAGCCGGTACATGCCGAAGTACCTGCCGGCCAATCCGAAGATCGTTCCGGAAAACATGTCCGGCGCCGGCAGCCTGCGGGCGGCCGAGTATCTTTATGGGGTGGCGCCGAAGGACGGCTCCGTCATCGGCACGTTTTCGCGCACGTTGCCGCTGGCGCCGTTGCTGAGCGGCGCAAATTTCGACAGCAGGAAGTTCACCTGGCTCGGCAGCGTCGCCCAGGACACCATCGTGTGTTTCACCGCGCGCTCGTCGCCGATCAAGACCTGGCAGGATTTTCTGGCAAAACCGTCATCGCTCGGCGGCGAGGGCGCCGGGGCAGAGCCCGATATTTACGCACGCTTCATGAAGAACGTCTTTGCCGCCAAGGTAAAGCTGGTCAGCGGCTATCGCGGCACGAACGACATATTCCTCGCCATGGAGCGCGGCGAGCTCGACGGCGCGTGCGGCATTTCCTACGGAACGATCGTCAGCGTTCACCCGGACTATATCAGGGACAACAAGATCAACGTGTTCGTTCAGATCGGCCTGCGCAAGAATCGCGATCTGCCCGACGTGCCGACGCTTCAGGAAGTCGCGCAGAATCCGGATCAGGAGCAACTCATCCGGCTCATCGTCACGACGCTCGCCATGTCACGGCCTTTTGCGGCACCGCCCGATGTTCCCGCCGACCGCAAAGCAGCCCTGGTCGCGGCGTTCGAACGCACCACGCAAGATCCGCAGTTCAAGGCCGACGCCGAACGCATCAAGCTCGACGTCGATTTCGTGCCGGCCACGGTGATCGATAAGCTCCTGGCGGATGCGTACGCCATGCCGAAGGCCCTGATCACGAAGACGGCGGAGGCCATTTCGAAGTGATCAAAGCGCGGAGGACGCGCGTTTTGCCGCGCGCCGACAGATTCCTATTCCCCTGCTGCGCACATATCCCGTAGGCTTCCGTGCGAAAATGAGGGAGCCCCGTATGATCAGACGCGTTCTGCTGGCCGCCATTGTGGTCTCGGCGATCTTGCCGGCGAGGTTCGCCGCCGCGCAGGACGATGCGGCCCGCTATCCGAGCCGGCCGGTCGAGTTTGTCGTGCCGTTCGCCGCCGGCGGCTCGGCCGACGTGATTGCCCGCATGGTGGCGCAGGCGGTCTCACAGCATTGGCCGCAGCCCATCGTGGTGCAGGACAAGCCCGGCGCCACCGGCGCCGTCGCCTCCGAATACGTGGCGCACGCGGCGCCCGACGGCTACACGCTGCTGCTGTCGACCGCGTCGACCCACACGGTGCTGCCGGCCTATCGGCACGATCTGAGCTACGACACCATCAAGAGCTTCGCGCCGGCGACGCTGGTGGCGACGTTTCCCAACATGCTGGTGGTCAACCCGCAGAAGGTGCCGGTGCACACGGTCGCCGAGCTGATCGCCTATGCGAAGGCGCACCCGGGCCAGCTGAATTACTCGTCGACCGGCGCCGGCGGCTCGGTGCATTTCACCGCCGAACTGTTCAAGCTGATGACCGGCACGCAGATGACGCACGTGCCCTACAAGGGCGGCGGCCCGGCGCTCGCCGATCTCCTCGCCGGCACCGTCGATCTCACGTTCGACAACATGGCGACGCTGTGGCCGCAGGTTCAGCAGGGCCGGCTGCGCGTGCTCGGCGTCGCCAGCCTGCAACGCACGCCGCTCGCGCCGGACGTCCCCGCCATCGCCGAGACCGTGCCCGGCTTCGAGGCGCTGACCTGGGTCGGCGTCGAGACGCCGGCCGGGACTCCCGCGGCGATCGTCAACAAGATCGCCACCGCGTTCGCGGTGGCAGCCAACGAGCCCGAGGTCCGCAAGCAGCTCGAAAGCCTCGGCGCCACGCCCGCCGGCGACAAGCCGGCCGAGTTCCTGCAATTCATGAAAGACGATCGCGCGCGCTGGGAAAAGGTCGCCAAGGAGGCGCATCTTTCGGCGGAGAAGTAATAGCGCCGTCGAGCGCCCTTGTTGTTGGGGGTGTTCATCGTCGGTCACTCGGCCGCCTGCGATGGCGGTCGACTCGCCGGGCGTCAAAGCGGTTACTCTATTTGAACGGCTTGACCTGGATCTTCGTGCGATGGTCCGTCGGCGCGTTGCCCCAGTTTGGCGCCGTTCCGCGGACGTAATCCTTTTGCCACTTCTGCTGCTGCGCCGCCGAATCCTTGACAGTGAGCTCCTTGTTGAAGCTGGTCCGACTGTCTGCCCAGGCTTGATAGGCTTCTTCAGTGCGCTTGTCGTCGCCAATGGGCCGCACTTCCGGCTCGACCGACTCTAATAGGCCGCGTTGCACCGGAAAGATCATGCAAATCGGCTCGCGATGCTCAAACGCGACTGCAGTGGATTTCCGGGTGAACCGCCAGTTCATCGTGAAGGTGAATGGACTCCAATCCGTTTCGACCACCGCGGAAAGCGGGGCTATTCCGTCCTTGATCGTATTCGTCGGCCCGGTGACCCAAAGGTCGTAGCCCGGCTCGGTGCGAAACAGGCAATCGATCTGGAAGGTGAGTACTCCATAGCCGAAATGGCTGGACGCCATGAGGCGCGCGCCGTCAGCTTGCGTCTGTTCGATAGTTACGGCGTCGAGGCCGTTGCCGCCGCTCCATTGCGCGAGAAAGGGGGCATCATTTAAGATCAGCCAGCCGTGGGCATTGGCGATATTGAGCGGCAGGCATCGGTAGGCAAAGCCGCCCGTCGCTTCCATCCAGTCGCGCTCCAGGGGGGCGGGTACGATTGCCGGCAGATCGTCAGAAAGCCGATAACAGATGAGCTTCATAGATCACCCCATCGCTCGGGCGGTTCGTCGCATCATTGAGTGCCATAGAGACATGCCGGCAGTGGGCGGAGCAAGAGAGTCATGAAGGAGCTGAAGCAATCGTCTTTCCAAGGGACGTTCCGGTCTCCCTATGTGGTGATCGACGATTTCCTGCCGTTGCCGGCCGCCGAAAACCTGCGGCGGGGAATAGAAGCGCACTTTGAAACGCCCGAGACGCATCGGCCAAATACCCACCAGGTGTGGAATTACTGGTTCGTACCCAAACAATACACGTATCTGCGCACCAATCCGGAGAAGATCGTGGAGCGGCAGCATGTGGAGCGTTTCATGGACGCGCTGCGACACTGGTCGGCGCTCACGCTCGGCATGAACGAGGTTACTTGGCCGTACCTCAGTCTTTACGTCAACGGCTGCCGCCAGGGCGTGCATAACGACACGACAAACGGTCGGTTTGCTTTCGTCTATTCGCTGACGCGGGACGATCGAAAATCGACCGGCGGCGAGACCATCATTTTCCACGAGGGCGATCTATTCCGAAAAGGCCTCCGCGCGGCGGCCGCGGGCTCGGATTTCTTCACCGCCATCGAGCCCCGGTTCAATCGTCTCGTCGTGTTCGATGATCGGCTTCTCCATGGGGTCGATCAGGTCGATGGTCCGATGGATCCCCTGGAGGGCCGCCTGGTGATGCACGGACATCTGCGCAATACCGGGCTTGCCGTGAAAGGCGCGTTGCCGGCGGAAGCAATTACGCCCGTGACGTTGGAGACGATGCTTGAGTTCTCCGCCGGAGCGATGTCGCGCATCAGGCTCTACAGCGGCACGCTGATCCTGCGCTTCGTGATCGGCGCCGGCGGCACCGTCGAAACGTGCAATGTGCTGGTCGACCGCGTTATAGCGCACGATCTGACGAGCGTCGGCTGGGAAGCCCTGGCTGAGGACCTGGTAACGCGATTCAGGAAACTGAAGTTTCCGTCCTCTTCGGGAAGAACCGAGGTGACGCAACCGATCACGTTTGGCGCCGGTTAAGGCCGCCTATCGCTGGAATTTGCGCAAAACGAGCGGGTGAACTGCGGCCAATTTCACAGCCCCGGGTTGCCCGGCCTCAGTCTTCTTGTCGACGCACGATTGATTTGTTATCCTGCGCTCCTCTTTTTGCCAGGGACAGGGGCTCCTATGAACGACGCACTGAAGACGAAATTGATGGGCTGGAGCGCGAGCGTTGGACTGGTAGCGCTCGGACTTCTCGGACATTCCACACAAAGCCAAGCGGCTCTGCCCGGTGCGTCGAATACTTCAGGGCAGGGCGGCTCGCAGCAAGGTCCGTTGGCATCCGGCCAAGCTACCGAGCCGATGCAAATGGCGCAGTGGAGCCCGCCCCCGCCGCCCCCGCCGGCGGTCGGCGGCGTGCGCGGCTAAGACCGGGTGCCATCGGTTGGCGTGAGCTAGCGGTTGCTGCGTGGTGGGCACATCGACGCGCCGGGCGTCTCCATGCAGATTGTCCACCTGACTCCACCTGGGCGCTTCCCGACCGTCATTCATGATCCAGGTCGGTGGTGGGACGTGCTCAAGGGCGCGGCTGGATACCACTGCGAGCGACTCAGCCTGAACTATTCGTGGTGGCGCGTGGTGTGCGGCGCGCAGGTTTTGCGCGCACTGCACGCATCCTTGCCACGACTCGATCGCTGGCACAGTCGCCTTTCCTTGCTGTCCAAGGGCGTTGACCTGGGTGGACTCGCCCGCGGCGCAACGGCTGCACTCGATAGCCTGCGGGATGGCTCGACCTATTCATCTCGTGAAGCTTACCTGGACGCCTTGGCACCGCTTGCGAGGTTTCTGCACACCTTGAATGCCGTCCAATCCGAGCTTTCGGTCAGCATCGACGCCGGCCCGCGCGTAAAGAACCTCGAGTATACCGACAGCCAGGCGCTGACCCGCTATGCGCGCGCCGAGACGTTTCTGTACCGCACGATTGAGCTGGCGCTGCAGGATTTGCCGCGCGGCGTTGACTTGGTGACGGTCAGCATTACCTCACCCGAAGACTTGCTGAGCGCACTGATCGCATGCGCCATCCTGCGTAACCGCGATCCGGCAACCCATATCTGTCTCGTCGATCATGGTTATGAAAATTTTTCGCTGCACATGTACATCGAACGGCTGCAATCGACCAGGGTATTTGATGAGTTCTTTGATTCGGTCGTCGTGTCGAAGGACGATCGCGACCACATCGTACCCGTACTCGCAGATCTCCTGCGCCGGAAGCAGCCCATACCGAAATACCTGACGCGCGATAATGTTTTGTTCGGCGATCAAGTCCTAAAGGAGGCGGCTGCCGCGGTGCCGCTAGTCCGCACGTTTGCGCCGGAGCCGATTCTGTGGACGCGGCTGAGTAAACGGCGCTGCTATTGGAGCCGCTGTACGTATTGCACGCAGAACAGCAAGTATGCCAACGAGCGGGCGCCGACGCGTACGGAAATCCTGGAGACCCTGGATCGGCTCGAATCGATTATCCAGCAGGGCTGTCGACATTTCATCTTCTCGGACGAAGCGCTGTCGCCTTCGACGTTGCGCCTGTTGGCGCACGAGATCGAGGCCCGCAACCTCAAATTCCACTGGGCGTGCCGCTGCAAATTGGAGCGCGCGCACGATGCCGAGCTTTTCAAGCTTCTCGGCAAGTCGGGCTGCTATGAAATTCTTTACGGCTTGGAGACGACGTCCGCACGCATTCTCAAGCTCATGGACAAGTACGTTGACGGTTTGGACGAACCTCACTTGGCCCAAGTGTTTCGCGAGATGGAAGCGGCGGGCATTGCCGTGCATGTCAATCTGATTGGCGGTTATCCGGGCGACACGGTTGCGGAAACGCGACGTTCAGCTGAGTTTATGGCGCACGAGCTCGCGGCGCTGCGCAGTGCAACCTACGTGCTCAATTCATTTGCGCTATTGCCTGATACGCCGATGGCCAGGACGCCCGAGCGTTTCGGTCTGACCGGTGTGACGGCGAAGGGCGATCTGGCGCAGGAGCTGAAGTTCGAGCTGGCGCCTGAGATTGCGCAACACACTGCTGACGCCGCTGCCGAAATTCCGCGGCTGCGCGAGGAACTGGACGAAGTATTAGGCTGGCATGCCATCGCCGAAGAGCCGCTGCGGCCGGTCGCCCAGGCCCTCTATTTCGGCTCGGGCCACGGCTCGATCTTCAAGTCGAGCAAGAACAACAATCCTTTCGCCAATCCGCTGCTCCAGGCGGCCGGCTGACCGCCATGGCGCCGCGCCGAACATTCCTGACCGGCGCATCGGGCAGCGTCGGGTCCGCAGTCTGCTCCGAGCTCGTGCGGCGCGGCGAGGACGTAGTTTGCCTGGTGCGTAAAATTCTGCCGCCCGTCAAAGGCTGCAGACTGTTTTTCGGCGACTTGACGGATCTTCGCGGCGCTGCGGTCGAGATCGCGCAGGCCGACGAGATCATTCATTGTGCGAGCCCGCGTACTGACGACCGGCGGCGAGTTTTGCAGGAAGATATCGAAGGAACGGCCAAACTGCTTGACCTGTGGCAGCGCGGCCCGTTCATTTGGACCAGCAGCCAGACCGTCTACGGCATACCGACGGATGTGCTGCGCGAGACCGCTCCGGTCAATGCCAGCGGCTGGTATGATTTGGCAAAGATCTGCAACGAACAACAAGTCCAGATGACTGCCAAAACCGGCCGTCGCGGCCCGGGCATAAGCTTGCGCCTGCCGCTGGTTTTTGCAGCCGGCCCGCGGCGGCGTGACCGGCAATTCCTGCCGCAATTATACGACGCCCTGCACGACGGAAAGGTGTTTCTCTTCAGCAGCGAGCAAGGGTTCGAGACCTTCGGATCGGTGTTCATAGGTGAAGCCGATCTGGGTCGCGCCTTGGCTGACGCACGCTCCATTCATGAGTCAGGACCCTACAACGTCGCAAGCGGCTTTTGTACTTGGCGCGAATTGCTCGAAGAACTCGGCCGCCAATGCGGGCATAAGCCCAAATTCGCGGTGCGTGCGAATACGTCACCCGGTCCGGGCGAATTTCGCTTGCCGCAATCGCGCTCGTATTATGATTGCACCCGTTTCGAGTCGGCAATCGGGTTTCGCCCGGCACAAAGTCTAACCGACGTGATTGGCCATTTTGTGCGCGCCGAGCGGGCAATCTCAAGTCAATAAAGAAAGGGCAGGCGACTTGGCAACTTTCTCTCTACGCCATGCCGCGCGCCGGCTTTTTCTTTCATATCTATCATTTATCGCATCGCGTGCCGTAAAAACCAAACCGATCCGGCGAGTGCCCGGCTGGTGGTCGGGATATGCCACGTCGACGCCGCTCGATGCGAATGGGCGGCTTTATCTGAAGATATGGGAAACGCTCAATGGCCGAACCGTCCGGGTAAAATGGTATGACGGCTTGCATCTCGAACTGCGTGTCGGCACCGATATCAGCCGTCTGATTTTTGTCGGCGGCGAGATCGATCCCAATGAGTTCGCTTTCCTGGACCGCTTTCTAAAGCCCGGCATGTGTGCGCTGGACGTCGGCTGCAATGAAGGATTGTACACGCTTTTTTTGCGGCGGCGCGTCGGTAGAGGCGGGCACGTCGTCGCAATCGAGCCGAGTGCACGGGAGTTGGAGCAGCTCAAGCGAAATCTTGCGCTCAACTCATTCGCCGACGTCGAAATTCACGCTGCCGCAATTGGCGACAAAACCGGGGTGGCGCGGCTGCATGTGGCGGAGGACGATCATGCCGGCCATAACGCGCTGGGCTTGCCGGCCGCCCCTTGGGTACGAGTTATGTCCGAGGTGGATGTGCCGCTGACGACCCTCGACGACTTGGCGGGCAACTGCGATTGGCCGAGCATCGACATCATCAAGCTCGACATTGAGGGAATGGAATTTGCCGCGTTGTGCGGGGCGGAAGCCCTGCTTGCAAAGGATCGGCCGGTGATCCTGTTCGAAGGCGAGCCAGAGTCGCTGGCATTGCGCGGTGCGACGCAGTCGGAAACGATCTTGTGGCTACGCCAGCGCGGTTATGTCGTAATGGATTTTTCCGCGTCAGATGGATCGCCGGCTATGATCGCCGAGCGTGAGCCCGTGACCGTCAACTTATTGGCGGTGCCGGTGGAGCGCACGCCAGATTTTGCAGAAAGCGGGGATCGGTCCCGGTCTATGACCTAGCTGATGTTGACGATTTGCTTGCCGAAATTTTTGCCATGCAACAGCCGGAGAAATGCCTCGGGCATTCGCTCAATGCCATTGAGCACGTCTTCCTTGTAACGGATTTTTCCGGACCGCTGCCAAGCGGCCAAGCGCTTCAGCGCTTCATCGCGCCGGTGCCACCAGTCAAAAACCAGAAAGCCGTGGATGCTGGCGCGGGTGACGATCAGGTGCCCCATGAAACGTTCGCCGATGTCAGGCTCACCGAACCGCCCCGCCAGCGCCACGCGGCCGCATATCACCACTCGCGCGGCAAGATTCAGATTCTTCATCACCGCGTCATGGATCGGTCCGGCCGTATTGTCGAAAAAGACATCGACGCCTTGCGGGCAGGCCTCCCTCACCGCCGCAGTCAAGTCGGTGACCGTCTTATAGTTGACGGCCGCATCGAACCCGATCTCGCGGCACCACTGCAGTTTCTGGTCGTCACCCGCGATGGCGACCGCACGGCAGCCCGCCAGCTTGGCGATTTGGCCGACCAGTTGGCCGACCGCTCCTGAGGCGGCGGAAACCACCACGGTTTCACCCGGTCGCGGACGGCCGACTTCAAGAAGGCCGAAATAGGCGGTGACGCCCGGCATGCCGAGCCACGACAGCGAGCTCTCGATCGGCGCGAGTTTGGCATCGATCTTGTTCACGCCGGCGGGGCCGAATACGTCCGGCGTCAGCACCGACCACTCCTGCCAACCGAAGCTCATCGACTCCGCAATGTCGCCCACTTTCCAGCCGGGATGGTTCGAGACCACGACCTCGCCGACACCGCCGCCCTGCATGACCTCGCCCAGGCCGACACCCTTGGTGTAGCCGGCTGCCGGGCTCATTCGCCCTCGCATGTAAGGATCGACGGACAACCACTTGGCTTTGACCAGGATCTGACCGGGCCCCGGATCGGGCACGGCCGCGTTCTCCATGGTCCAGTTTTCCGCGGACGGCATCCCTTTCGGATAGCCGGTCAGGAGCCAGCGGCGGTTCACCACATTTTGCATCGGCGCACCTGTTTTGCGGTCAGCATACTTTGCTGATTTCATCCGTTCCATACGAGCAAAATCGCTTTGGCGGCGATTCCCTTCGCGCACGCCAAAGCGTAGCATTGCCGCAGGGAGACACATGAAGCGACGGAGACGATCATGACCGCTGTCAAGAAAATGCGCTCGGACGAGGCGGCACTCAGGCAGGCGCGCATGCTGATCGGCGGCGACTGGGTCGACAGCGCTTGCGGCGAAGTGCTGGAAGTCGAGGATCCGGCGCACCGCCGTCCGATCGCGGTGGTGCCGCGCGGCCGCGCCGAGGACGTGTCGCGCGCGGTGCGGGCGGCGGCTGGCGCTTTCCCCAGCTGGTCGCGCACGGTTCCGCGCGACCGCGGACGGCTTCTCGCGCGCATTGCCGATGCGCTCGAAGCGCGCCTCGAAGAGCTCGCCCGCACCATTGCGCTCGAGACCGGCAACGCGTTGCGCACCCAGGCCCGCCCGGAAGCCAAGACCACGATCGACATCCTGCGTTACTTCGGCGGCTTGGCCGGGGAACTGAAGGGCGAGACCATTCCGCTGGGCGAGCAGGTCTTGAGCTACACCCGGCGCGAGCCGCTCGGCGTCGTCGGCGCCATTATTCCGTGGAATGCGCCGGTACTGCTGGCCGCGCTCAAGATCGGCCCCGCGCTCTGTGCCGGCAACACGATGGTGCTGAAAGCGGCCGAAGATGCACCGCTCGGCGTGCTGTTGCTTGCCGAAGTTTGCCAGGAGTTTTTGCCGCCCGGTGTGCTCAACGTCCTCACCGGGTTTGGCGAGGAATGCGGCGCGCCGCTGGCTCTCGATCCGACGGTGAGCAAATTGTCCTTCACCGGCTCGACCGAGGTCGGCAAGCTGATCATGCGTGCCGCCGCCGACCGCATTGTGCCGGTTTCGCTCGAGCTCGGCGGCAAGAGTCCCTCGATCGTCTTTCCCGACGCCAATGAAGACTGGGTGATCGACGGCATCATCGCAGCCATGCGTTTCACGCGGCAGAGCCAATCCTGCACGGCCGGCTCGCGGCTGTTTCTGCACCGCGATATTTTCGACTCGTTCCTCGATGCGCTCGGTCACAAGGTCAAGGCGCTCAAGATCGGCGATCCGCTCGATGAGACGAACGACATCGGCGCCATCATCAACGAAAAGCAGTTCACCAAGGTGTGCGGTTACGTCGAAGATGGGCTCCGCCGACGCGAGGGACGCGTGGTGATTGGCGGACTGCCGCCCAAGGAGGGACCGCTCAGCGAAGGCTACTATGCCATCCCGACCATCTTCGCCAATGCCGCCAACGATTGGCGCCTGGCGCGCGAGGAGATTTTCGGTCCGGTGCTGGTCGCCATTCCGTGGACCGATGAGGCCGACGCGATCCGCATGGCGAACGACAGCCACTACGGTCTCGCCGCCTACGTCTGGTCGCATGACATCGGCCGCGCTTTGCGCACCGCCCATGCCATCGACGCCGGCTGGGTCCAGGTCAACCAGGGACTCGGTCAGAGCCCCGGCCACTCCTACGGCGGCTACAAGCAAAGCGGCATCGGCCGCGAGTTCTCGCTGGAAGGCATGCTGGAGAGCTATACGCAGCGGAAAAACGTCACCGTCAACTTGATGCGCTAGTCAGTAGCCCGTTTCTGGAGCCCCTCATGAGTGACGTCATCTTCCGCCACTACGATCAGGCCGCGCTCGACCGGCAATACGATAACGCCGCCAAGCTTGCCGCCGAGACCTTGAAGGCGCATCGGGCACGGTGGGTGGAGCAGAGCGCGCGGGTGCGCGAAACCATTCCCTGCGTGCTCGATGTGCCGTATGGCAGCGCCGCCGGCGAACGCCTCGACATTTTCGGGCGGCGCGAAGCCGAGCTTAAGCCCGTGCAGGTTTATATCCACGGCGGCTATTGGATCAGCAACGACAAGAAGGACTGCTCCTACGTCGCGCTCGGTTTCGGCGGCGCCGGCTTTCTCACCGTCGTCATCAATTACGATCTCATCCCGAGCGTCGCGATGGCCGAGCAGGTCCGCCAATGCCGCGCCGCGGTTGCCTGGGTCCATACCCACATTCGCGAATACGGTGGCGATCCGGAGCAGATTTATGTCACCGGGCATTCGGCCGGCGGCCATCTCTCCGTCAGTCAGTTGACCGATCCGGATATCGTGCCGGGGCGCATCAAGGGCGTCACCAGCCTGAGCGGCCTCTATGACCTCGAGCCGGTGCGCCTGAGCTTCGTCAATGAAAAGCTGGGCTTGAGCGAGCGTGACGTTGCGGCGCTCAGCCCGCTGCAACTGCCGCCCCGCGATACCTCGCCGCGGCTCCTGCTGACCATGGGATCGCGCGAAGGCGACGAATATATCCGCCAGCACAACGATCTTGCCGCGGTGTGGCGGCCCGCCATGCCGCACCTCGTGGCGCCGATCATCCCGGACACCGATCATTTCAGCATGCGGGCCGCGCTGGACAATCCCAACTCCGACATCTGCCGCCTGATCTGGAAGACCATGGGCAAGGGTAATCCCACGCCGAACAAGGCTTGAGGTTACTGAACGCGGTCAAACCATCCGATCACTGCGGGTGATCAGGCGCCATAAGCCGGTCCCGGTGTGCCAACGAGACTATCGGTTTTTGCGATAATGCGGGCGCGTTCGCC